>DASRFB010000092.1:0-76585 GCA_035651815.1 Burkholderiales bacterium
TCGGACGGCAGATGGGTCGCCGTCGTCACCTCCGGGCTGAACAACGTCAGCTCGGGAAGCGGAGTCGGCTACTTCTATGTGCTCGATGCCCTCACCGGCGCGGTCCTCAACAAGGTCAGCACCGGCGTCGGCAACTCGACCGCGCCCTCGGGCCTCATGCACATGTCCGCGTTCTACAACTCGGCGTTGACCGACGCGACCATGCGCTTCATCTACGGAGGCGATCAGCTCGGAAACGTGTGGCGCCTCGACTTCGGCACCACGGGCGGGGCTTGCGACGCGCCCGCCACGGGGACCCCGCCCTGCATCAGCCATCTCGCGCAGCTCACGGACGGCTCGAGCCCGATCCGCGTCCAGCCGATCACGACGCGCCCGGCGTTGACGACGATCAAGACGGCCGGCAACGCGACCGGGTTTCGCGTGCTCTACATCGGCACCGGGCGGTATCTCGGCGACGGCCTGCACGGCGGCTTGTCCGACCTGAGCGACCCGGGCTCCGCCAGCGGCGTCGCCTGGCTGCAGAGCATCTATGCCATCAAGGACCGCAACTTCGACTATGGCACGACCTTGCGCAGCGGCGGGAACATGGTCACGCAGACGCTTTCGCTGAGCGGGGTCAGCGACCGCCTGATCACCAAGAACCCGGTCGACTGGGACACGAAGGACGGCTGGCTCGTGGACCTGATCCCGATCGCCGCCGATCCCAGCTCCGCCGCGGGAGGCGAGCGGGTCAACATCGATCCGCGCCTGATCCTCGGAACGCTGGTCATCGTGACCAACACGCCCGCGGGCGGGGGCTCGTGCGCCGTCGGCGGCAGCAGCCGGCAATATAACCTGGACTACCTCACGGGCGGGTACATCGGCAACGTGCAGATCGTGGTCGGAAACTTCCTCGGTGGAACGATCGCGGTCGGCATGGCGATCGTCCAGCTCCAGTCGAGCTCCATCAAGGACATCATCACGGGGGCGGACACCAGCAAAACCACGACCAACGTCCCGCCCAACTCGGGCAACACCAGCCTGAAGCGCTTCTCGTACCGTGAGCGCTGAGCGCCGTATGCCTGTACGCAGTCATCTTGTCGGAACGCGTGGCCGCTGGGGCGGGTTCCCTATAATCAAGCCGAAAGAGAGGAGTTCCATGGAACGGGGTTCGACACAGCGCCAGCCCGGCTTCACGTTGATCGAGCTGATGATCACGGTTGCGGTGCTCGCCATCATCGCCGCCGTCGCCATTCCCAACTACACCGACTATGTCAGGCGCGGCAAACTCCCGGAGGCGACGTCGAATCTGCAGGCGTTGAAGACCAAGATGGAGCAGTGGTTTCAGGACAATCGGACCTACCCGACCACATGCGGTGCCACGGCTACAGCGACGCAGATCCAGGTTCCTACTTTGCAGTACTTCACCATAACGTGTCCGACCCTGACCGCGACGACTTACACGATCCAGGCCACCGGCGGCGTCGCGGGCGGAGACCAGAGCCTTTCCGGTATCACCTTCTCGATCGATCAGGGCAACAACCGCTCGACGACGGTCACCCCGTCCTCGCTCATGGACAAAGCCGGATTCGCAGGTAACGCCAATTGCTGGGTGACCAAGAAGGGCGGGCAATGCTGAAGGCCCGCGATCGGGAGCGCGGTTTCACGCTGGTCGAGATCGCGATCGCCCTCGCGGTTGTCGTCATCCTGTTGAAGCTCGGTGCGCCGAGCTTCGCAGATTGGCTCCAGAACCTGCAGACCCGCGCCGCCACCGAGGCAGTCCTCAATGGTCTGCAGGCGGCGCGCGCGGAGGCCGTACGCCGCAACACCCAGGTGCGTTTTCAGTTCGTGTCCGACCTTACTGCGAGCTGCGCGCTCTCGGCCACGTCCCTGAACTGGGTCGTGAGCGTGGGAGACCCCAGCGGGAAATGCAACCAGTCGATCGACACCGCGACCCCCGGTCCGGTGGTCCAGGGCCGGGCGGCGCAGGAAGCATCGCCCAATGCGACGCTCGCTATCACCCCGTCCGGAACCGCCCCTCCCGTAACCACGGTCACCTTCAACGCGCTCGGCGGGGTGGTGCCTCAGAACGCCGACGGATCCTTGCCGATCACGCAGGTCGACCTCAGCAATCCGATGGTGACGGGCCCCACCGCGCGCCCGCTGCGCGTGGTCGTGTCCGCGGGTGGCAGCATACGCATGTGCGATCCGGCCGTCACCGCTCCGGATCCGCGCGCCTGCCCCTGATCAGCGCGGCCCGTTATCGGACCGCGCGGCCAGATCCCTCGGCAGCGTAAACACGACCGTCTCGGTCGCGCCTTCGAGCTGCGTGACGCGCTCGGCGCCCAGATCGCGCAAGCGCCCGAGAACATCCTTCACCAGGACTTCCGGCGCCGACGCGCCGGCGGTCAGACCCACCCGCCGCTTGCCCGCCAGCCACTCGGCGCGTAACTGTGCGGCATTGTCGATCATGTAGGTCTCGGTGCCGACGTTGATGGCGACCTCGCGCAGGCGGTTGGAGTTCGAGCTGTTGGGCGAGCCGACGACGATCACGAGATCGCACTGCGGCGCCATGAACTTCACCGCGTCCTGGCGGTTCTGGGTCGCGTAGCAGATATCGTCCTTCTTCGGACCCGTGATCGCGGGAAAGCGGTTCTTGAGCGCCTGGACGATCGCGGCCGCGTCGTCGACCGAGAGCGTCGTCTGGGTCACGTAGGAGAGCTTCTGCGGGTCCCTGACCTCGAGCCCGGCCACGTCGGCGACGTTTTCCACGAGGTACATGCCGCCCTGCGACTGCCCCATCGTGCCCTC
The DNA here is from genome assembly GCA_035651815.1 of Burkholderiales bacterium. Classification (GTDB taxonomy): domain Bacteria; phylum Pseudomonadota; class Gammaproteobacteria; order Burkholderiales; family SG8-39; genus VBDM01. The sequence goes on from DASRFB010000092.1 coordinate 2,791, forward strand.
GACCTCCGGGTGCCCGCGATGGCCGATCATCACGATCTCGCGCCCCGCATCGCGCATCTTCCTCACCTCGACGTGAACCTTGGTGACGAGCGGACAGGTCGCGTCGAAAACCCTCAGCCCTCGCGCCTCGGCCTCGCGCTGCACCGCCTTGGACACGCCGTGAGCGCTGAAGATCACGGTGCTGCCTTCGGGCACGTCGGACAGCTCCTCGACGAACACCGCGCCCTTGCGGCGCAGGTCGTCGACGACGTATTGGTTGTGGACCACCTCGTGCCGCACGTAGATCGGCGCGCCATGGAGCGCGATCGCGCGCTCGACGATGGCGATCGCGCGCTCGACGCCGGCGCAGAAACCCCTGGGATTGGCGAGAACGACTTCCATGCCGCTATTGTAGTCCCTGCCCCGGCCTGCTCCGGAGACTGTCGAGCACGACCAGCACCGCGCCGACCGTGATCGCGGAGTCGGCCACGTTGAAGGCCGGCCAGTACCACTCGCCCGCGTGCAGCTGCAGGAAATCGATCACGTGCCCCCGCGCCAGGCGATCGATGAGATTGCCGATCGCTCCGCCCAGTATCAGCGCCAGGCCGGCGCAAAACAGCCGCTGCTCGGCATGACGCCGGATCAGGACGGAAATGAGCGCCGCGGCGACCACCGCGATCCCGGCGAACAGCCATCGCTGCCAGCCCGAGCTTTCGGCGAGGAAGCTGAACGCCGCGCCGGTGTTGTACGCGAGCACGAAGTTGAAGAAGGGCGTGACGACCACGGGGTCCCCCGACGCGAGCACCTCGCTCGCCAGCCACTTCGTCGCATGGTCGGCGAGGACCACGGCGGCGGCGACGATCCACCAGGTCGTCTCCCGGCTGCGGAAGGCGGCGCTGACGGGACTAGGCATGCTCGCGCGGCTCCCCGGCCCCGAAGAGATTGGCGACGCACCGGCCGCAGAGCGCGGGATGCGCGCGATCGGCGCCCACGTCCGCCCGATAGTGCCAGCAGCGGGCGCACTTCGGATGCGTGCTCGGCGCCACGACGATGCGTTCTTCGCCGGCCGACGGCGCCGGCTTCACGGTCGCCCGCGAGGTGATGAGCACGAAGCGCAGGTCGTCGTCGAGGCTGCGCAGGAGCTCCGATTCCTCGCCGTTCGCGGCGACGTCGACCTCGGCCTGGAGCGACGAGCCGATGCGGCCGGTCTCGCGCAGCGCCTCGAGCAGCTTCTGCACTTCGGAGCGGAACGCGCGGATGCGCGCCCACTTCGCGAGCAGGGCGGCGCCGTCCGGCACCTGCGGGAACGCGTACCCGGTGTGCACGAAGATCGTCTCGTCACCGGGGGCGAGCAGTCGCCAGGCCTCCTCGGCCGTGAACGACAGGATCGGCGCCATCAGGCGCAGCAGCCCCTGCGTGACGTGATACAGCGCGTTCTGCGCCGACCGCCGCGGCCGCGAGTCGGCCCGCGTCGTGTAGAGCCTGTCCTTCAGGATGTCCAGATAGAAGGCGCCGAGGTCCTCGGAGCAGAAGGTCTGCAGCCGCGCGACCGCCGGATGGAACTCGTAGCGCTCGTAGTCCGCGAGGATGCCGGCCTGGACATCGGCCGCGAGCGCCACGGCGTAGCGGTCGATCTCGAGCCACTGCACGGGCGGCAGGGCGTCGCGCTGCGGATCGAAGTCCGAGAGATTCGCGAGCAGGAAGCGCAGCGTGTTGCGGATGCGGCGGTACGACTCGACGACGCGCTTCAAGATCTCGTCCGAGATGGAAAGCTCGCCCGAGTAGTCGGTGGACGCGACCCACAGGCGCAGGATCTCGGCGCCGAGAGTCTCGGAGACCTTCTGCGGCGCGACCACGTTGCCGAGCGACTTCGACATCTTGCGGCCCTGGCCGTCGACGACGAAGCCGTGCGTGAGGAGGGCTTCGTAGGGCGCGCGGCCGTTCAGCATGCACGAGACGAGGAGCGACGAGTGGAACCAGCCGCGGTGCTGGTCCGACCCTTCGAGGTACAGGTCGGCCGGAAACTCGAGCTCGCCGGCGTGCGAGCCGCGCAGGACCGTCTCGTGCGTCGAGCCCGAGTCGAACCACACGTCGAGCGTGTCCTTCACCTTCTCGTAGCGCGCCGCGTCGGCGCCCAGCAAAGCGGCCGGATCGACGCGCTGCCACGCCTCGATCCCGCCCTGCTCGACCTTCTTCGCGACCGCCTCGAGCAGCTCGAGCGTGCGCGGGTGCAGGGAGCCGGTCTCGCGCTCGATGAAGAACGGCATGGGCACGCCCCACTGGCGCTGGCGCGACAGCGTCCAGTCGGGGCGGTTGGCGATCATGCCGTGGAGCCGCGCCTTGCCCCACGTCGGATAGAAGCGCGTCGCGTCGACCGCGCGCAGCGCGGTGGTGCGCAGGCTCTCGGCCGGCTTGACGCCCTGGTATCCCGGGACGTCGTCCATCCCGGCGAACCATTGCGTCGTGGCGCGGTAGATCACCGGCGTCTTGTGGCGCCAGCAGTGCATGTAGCTGTGCGTCTGCTCCTCGGCATTGAACAGCGCGCCGGCCTCGCGCAGCTTGTCGACGATCTTCGGGTTCGCCTTCCAGATGCTCATGCCGCCGAAGAGCGGCAGCGACTGCGCGTACGTGCCGTCGCCGAGCACGGGCGTCAGGATCTCCTCGTCCCTCATGCCGTAGCGGCGGCACGAGACGAAGTCCTCGACGCCGTACGCGGGAGCGCTGTGGACGATGCCGGTGCCCTGCTCGAGCGTCACGTAGTCGCCGAGGTAGACGGGCGAGAGGCGGTCGTAGAACGGATGCCGGAAGGCGATGCGCTCGAGCGCCGCGCCCTTGCAGCTCGCGATGGCCTTGCCCTCGAGACCGTAGCGCGCGAGGCACGCCGCGCGCAGATCGGCCGCGAGGATCAGCAGCCCGGCGCTCGTGTCCACGAGCTCGTACGTGAACTCGGGATGGACGTTCAGCGCCTGGTTTCCCGGCAAGGTCCAGGGCGTGGTCGTCCAGATCACGATCCAGCCCTGGGTCGTCGGCAGCTCCAGCAGCCCGAACGCGCGCGCGATCTTCTCGGGCTCGGCGAACGGAAAGCCGACGTCGATCGCGAAATCCTTGCGGTCCATGTACTCGACCTCGGCCTCGGCGAGCGCCGAGCCGCAGTCGAAGCACCAGTTGACCGGCTTCAGGCCGCGGTACACGTAGCCCTTCGCGAGGAGCTTGCCGAGCGTGCGGATCTCCGCGGCCTCGTTGGCGAAATCCATGGTCAGGTACGGGTGCTCCCAGTCGGCGAGCACGCCCAGGCGCTGGAAGTCCTTCTTCTGCCGCTCGATCTGCTCGGCCGCGTACGCGCGCGCGCGGCGCTGCGTCTCCTCCACCGGGATGTTCTTCCCGTAAGTCTTCTCGATCTGCACCTCGATCGGCATGCCGTGGCAGTCCCAGCCCGGGACGTAGACGGCGTCGAAGCCCGCCATGTTGCGCGACTTGACGATGATGTCCTTCAGGATCTTGTTCATCGCCGTGCCGATATGGATGTCGCCGTTCGCGTACGGCGGGCCGTCGTGCAGCACGAACTTCGGCCGGCCCCGGCTCGCCGCGCGCACCGCCTGGTAGACCTTGCGCTCCTGCCACTCGCGCACCCACTGCGGCTCGCGCTTCGCGAGGTCGCCGCGCATCGGGAACGGCGTGTCGGGCAGGTTCAGCGTCGAGCGGTAATCCTGCTTGTTCTCAGACATGCCGGGACTCCGTCAGCAGCGCCCGCGCCGCGTCGCAGTCGCGTGCGATCTGCGCGCGCAGCGTCTCGAGGTCGGGATACTTCTCCTCGTCGCGGATCTTGTGCAGGAAGTCCACGCGCAGGTGCCTGCCGTAGAGCTCGTCGGAAAAGTCGAACAGATGCACCTCCAGGACGGCCTTGCCGCTCGCGGTTACGGTCGGACGAACGCCCAGGCTCGCCACCCCGGGGAGCGGCGTGTCGGCGACGCCGTGCACGCGCACCGCGTAGATGCCGGTGAGCGGCGGGCGGTTGTGCCGCAGCTGCAGGTTCGCGGTCGCGAACCCGAGCGCGCGTCCCAGCTTGTCGCCGTGGACCACCCGCCCGCTGATGCCGTAGGGGCGGCCGAGCAGCGCCTCGGCGCCGGCCAAGTCGCCCGACTCGAGCGCGCGGCGCACGGCCGAGCTCGACACCCGCTGCCCCGCGTGCGTCACGTTCGGCATCGTCTCCACCTCGACGCCCTGCGCTTCGGCCAGCCGGCGCAGCAGCGCCGCGTCTCCCGCGCGTCGCGCCCCGAAGCGGAAGTCCTCCCCGACCAGCACCCAGCGCGCCTTGAGCGCGCGCACGAGGATTTCGCGCACGAACGCGTCGGGGGCGAGCGCCGCCAGCGCGCGATCGAACCTCAGCACGTGGACGCGCTCGACGCCGTGCGCGTCGAGCAGCGCGCACTTCTCGCGCAGCGAGGAGAGCCGCGTCGGAGCGCTCGCGGGCGAGAAGAACTCGCGCGGGTGCGGCTCGAACGTCAGCACGCAGCTCGCGGCGTGCCGGGCGCGGGCCGCCGCGCCGAGCCGCCCGAGCATCGCCTGGTGTCCGAGATGCACGCCGTCGAAGTTGCCGATCGTGGCGGCGACCGCGGGGAGCGCGGCGCCGGGCGCGCCGTGGGTGAGGAGCATCGAGGGACCGGGAAAAGCGGCAAAGTTTTGAATTATAGCGGCTTTTCCGGTCATCCGGAACGGGCGTAACATCCTGCCGTCATGGACGCGCTCGCCCGGCAGATGTCGCTCTACGCCGCCTACCACCGCAACCGGTGGAACCGCGCGACGCACTTCATCGGCGTGCCGGCGATCGTGTTCGCGATTTTCATCCCGTTGCACTGGGTCGTCCTCGGCGCCGGCGTGACGCTCGCGCACGCGCTCGCCGGCGCGGTGCTCCTCTACTACTTCATCCTGGACGCCGCCATCGCGCTCGCGACGGCCGGCTTCGTGGTCGCGCTGCTCGAGGCGGCAGCGATCGCCGGCGCCTCCGGCGCCGCGGCGGGCTGGAGCTGGTTCGCCGCGTTCTTCGTCGGCGGCTGGATATTCCAGCTCGTCGGTCATGTTTTCGAAGGGCGTCGGCCGGCGCTCGCGGACAACGTGCTGCAGGTCTTCGTCGCGCCGGTGTTCCTCGTCGCCGAAATTTTCTTCATGCTGGGTCTCAAGCAAGCGCTTCGCGAAAGGATCGAGGCCCCCGCCGGCGGACGCGCCGCGCGAGCCGGCGGCGTCAATTGAGCTTCGCGCTCGCCTGCTTCAACTCCACGATCTTGCCGTGGACCTCCGTCGCGTCGGGCGCGTCGGGACGGCGCCTTAGGTAGTTCTGCAGGTCCGAAAGGGCCGCCCGGAAGCACTCGAGCTGCTGGTACAGCAGCCCGCGGTCGCGCAGCTCCTCGGCGGACTCCGGCACGACGAGCAGCATCCGGTGCATGACCGCAAGCGCCGGCTCGAGCTTCCGGGTCTGCAGGTAGATGTTCTTGAGGTTGCGCAGCACCCTGGCGATGATCTGGCGCGGCGTCGCGGGCTCCAGATATTGCTCGAGCTTCGCGCGCTCGGCCTGCCCCGAGGGCAGCACCTGCGCCAGGCGCTGCCGCAGGTCGGCCTCGGATTGCGCCTCGCCGCCGGTAAACGGATCGAGCACCAGCTCGCCGCGCTTCACCGACAGCTTCACCAGGAAGTGGCCGGGAAACGACACGCCCTTCAGGTTCAGGCCGATGCGCCTGCCGATCTCCAGGTATACGATGGAAAGCGTGATCGGGATCCCCGTGCGCCGCTCCATGACCTCGTTGAGATAGCTGTTCCGGGGATCGTAGTAGTCGTCGATGTTGCCGCAGTAGCGCAGCTCGTTGAACAGGTAGTAATTGAGCGCCCGCACCTTCTGCTCGGCAAAGGCGTCCCCGGCCAGGCGTCTGCGGATCGCGCCCGCGATGTCGTCGAGCCGGCCGAGGTAGCCGGCGACGTCGATGCCGGGGTACGCGTCCTGCGCGAGCAGCAGGCTCGCCTCGGCGAGGTCGAAATGCTCGCGCGAGACGATCTCGGCGAAGCGCTCCAGCTGCGGCGTCATGTCCTGGGCGCGCGCAGCACGAAATCCCGGGCGCGGAAGCCGAGCGCCCAGAGCGCCCCGAAATACACGATGCCGCCGGCCGCCACCAGCCCGGCGAGCGCGGCCGCGCGGCTCACGCTCCGGGCCGCCAGCCACCACGATTCCGGACCCATCGCGACCCACAGGACCGCGCCCATCGCCACGAGCGCCGCGGCCACCTTGAGCGCAAAAACGCCCCACCCCGGCAGCGGTGCATAGATCCCGTGCTCGCGGAGCTTGCGATAGAGCAGGCCCGCGTTCAGGCAGGCCGCAAGCCCGATCGAGAGCGCGAGGCCGGCGTGCTTGAGCGGCACGATGAAGGCTGCGTTCATGACTTGGGTGACGACCAGGGTGAGGATGGCGATGCGGACCGGCGTCGCGATATTCTGCCGCGCGTAGAACCCCGGCGCCAGCACCTTCACGAGGATCAACCCGAGCAGCCCGACGGCGTAGGCGACCAGCGCGCGCCGCGTCATGAAGACGTGCTGCTCCGTGAATACGCCGTGGTAGAACAGCGTCGTGATCAGCGGAATCGAAAGGATCGCGAGCGCGACCGCGGCAGGCGCCGCCAGCATGAACGTCAGGCGCAGGCCCCAATCGAGGAGCCTCGAGTACTCGGCCGTGTTCGCGTCCGCATGGTGCTTGGCGAGGCTGGGTAGAAGGACCGTGCCGAGCGCGACGCCGAGAAGCGCCGTCGGAAATTCCATGAGCCGGTCGGCGTAGTACAGCCACGTGACGCTCCCGTTCTCCAGAAACGACGCGAAGACGGTGTTGATCAGCAGGCTCAGCTGCCCCACCGACACCCCGATCACCGCGGGCCCCATCAGGAACAGGATCCGCCGGACGCCGGGATCGTTCCACGCGAACGCCGGACGCGGCAGGAGACGAAGGCGCAGCAGGCCCGCGGCCTGGAACGCCAGCTGAAGCACCCCGCCTGCGAATACCGACCACGCGAGCACCACGATCGGCGGGTGGAAGTACGGCGCGAAAAGCGACGCTCCCGCGATGAAGCTCAGGTTGAGAAGGGTCGGCGTGAACGCCGGCACCGCGAAGCGGCTCCAGGTATTGAGGATGCCGCTCGCGAGGGAAACCAGCGAGATGAACAGAATGTACGGGAAGGTGATGCGCAGCATCCTGACGGTCAGCTCGAACTTGTCGGGGTCCGAGGAGAAGCCCGGCGCGGTCAGGTAGATGATGAGCGGCGAGAGGGCGACCCCGAGCGCGGTGACGGCGAGCAGCGCGAGCGACAGCGTCGTCGCCGTGCGGTCGATCAGCCTGCGGGTCTCCTCCTCGCCCCGGCGGTTCTTGTACTCGGCGAGCAGCGGCACGAACGCCTGCGAGAAGGCGCCCTCGGCGAACAGGCGCCGCAGCAGGTTCGGGAGGCGGAACGCCACGACGAAGGCGTCCGTCGCGGGGCTGGCCGCGAACATCGCGGCGATGATCATGTCCCGTATCAGGCCGGTGACCCGCGAGATGAACGTCATCGCGCTCACCGTCGCGGCCGCCCTGAGCAGATTCATGCGCGGCATTATAGCTTTCGGTCTCCGCCCGACATTCACCGGCCTTGCGTCAGCCCGTTGCAGCCATTAGAATTTCGCCCTTTCCCCGGAGCCGCCCCCCAGCATGGCCACCACCGCAGGAACGAAGACGGCGAAGAAATCCGCGCGCACCCAGGGCGCGCGCAAGGCCGCGCGTCAGGCCGAGAAGCGCCGCAAGCACAACGCCGGCCAGCGCTCGGCGCTGCGCACCGCGCTGAAGAACGTCGTCAAGGCGATCAGCGCCGGCGACAAGTCGGCCGCGCAGAAGGCCTTCCGCGAGGCGGCGAGCGTCGTCGATCGCGTCGCGGACAAGGACATCATCCACAAGAACAAGGCGGCCCGGCACAAGAGCCGGCTCGCGGCGCGCATCCGCGCGCTCGCGGGCTAGCTCGGACGAGCCCGCAAAACCAACCCGAAAGGCGGCGCCAGCCGCCTTTTTTTTCGTCCCGTGATGAAGAAGCCGGTCAGCCGCGTCCTGATCATCAACGACGAGCCGTTGGTGCTCAAGGAGTTCGTCAAGGGCCTGAACGCGGCGGCGCGCTCGCTCGACAATCCCGTCGGCATCACGTTCCAGGGCGTCACCACGGCGCGCGAGGCGCTTGCCGTCATCGAGCGGGACGGCGACCTCCAGGCGGTCGTCGTCGACGACAAGCTCTACACCCTCAAGAACCAGAGCACGAAGAAGGAGCAGGCGTCCGCGCTCGAGCTCGTCCAGCGCATCACGCGCTTCCGCCCCGAGCTCGACGTCTACATCCTGATCGCGCAGGAGCAGGAGGACGAGATCGTCGACACGCTGTTCGCCGAGGCGGTCGACGGCTACTTCTACCGCGAGGAGCGCGACTACCGCGGCATGTACCGCATCCTGAACGCGCAGATCCAGGAGCGCTCGAGGACGCCGTTCTACGACCAGCTCAAGAACTACGTCTGGATGGCGAAGGACTCGTGGCACACGCCCGGGCACTCGTCGGGCGAGTCGCTGCGCGGCAGCCCGTGGGTGAACGACTTCTACGACTTCATGGGCGAGCACATCTTCGACGCCGATCTTTCGGTGTCGGTGAAGATGCTCGATTCGCTGATGGAGCCGACCGGCGTGATCGCCGAGGCGCAGACCATCGCGGCCAAGGCGTTCGGCGCGCGCCGCACCTTCTTCGCGACCAACGGCACCTCGACGGCGAACAAGGTGATCTTCCAGACGCTGCTCGCGCCGGGCGAGAAGCTGCTGCTCGACCGCAACTGCCACAAGTCGGTCCATCACGGAGTGGTGCTCTCGGGCGCGCACCCGATCTACCTCGATTCGTCGGTCAACGCCAAGTACAGCCTCTACGGCCCGGTGCCGAAGAAGACGATCCTGGCCGCGGTTCGCAAGCACCCGGACGCGCAAGCGCTGATCCTCACCTCGTGCACGTACGACGGCCTGCGCTACGACCTGGAGCCGATCGTCGAGGCGGCTCACGCCAAGGGCATCAAGGTGATCGTCGACGAGGCGTGGTACGGCTTCGCGCGCTTCCACCCCGCCTTCCGTCCGACCGCGCTCGAGGCGGGCGCCGACTACGCGACGCAGAGCACGCACAAGGTGCTTTCGGCCTTCTCGCAGGCGTCGATGATCCACGTGAACGACCCGGGCTTCAACGAGCACCTGTTCCGCGAGAACTTCAACATGCACACGTCGACCAGCCCGCAGTACAGCATGATCGCGAGCCTCGACGTCGCCCGCAAGCAGGCGGTCATGGAGGGCTACAAGCTGCTGTCGCGCACGCTCATGCTGTCGCAGGAGCTGCGCGGCCAGATCAACTCGACCGGCGTGTTCCGGGTGCTCGAGCTCGACGAGCTCCTGCCCGAGGAGGTGCGCAACGACCGCATCCGGCTCGACCCCACGAAAGTCACCGTCGACATCACGAGCTGCGGCTACACGGTCGAGGACCTTCAGCGGCAGCTCTTCGACCGCTACAACATCCAGGTCGAGAAATCGACCTTCAACACCCTGACCCTGCTGCTCACCATCGGCACCACCCGCAGCAAAGTGTCGCGCCTCTACGACGCGCTGATGCGCATCGCGCGCGAGGGGCGGGCGCCGCGGCGGCTGTACCGCTTCCCCGAGATTCCGGGGTTCACGCGGCTGCGCTATCTGCCGCGCGACGCGTTCTACTGCGGCGGCGAGCTGGTGCCGCTGGTCGACGAGCGCGACCGCGTCCGCCGCGAACTGCTCAACCGGGTATGCGCGGACCAGATCGTCCCCTACCCCCCGGGAATACCCGTACTCGTACCGGGCCAGGTCATCACACGCGACATCGTCAGCTACCTGGTCGGCCTGCTGCGCTCGCAGAACCGGGTGGAGCTGCACGGCATCGTCTACGACGGCTATCTGCCATGCCTGAGGGTGCTCAAGCCGACCGAGGAGAAAGGACTCCAGGCGCTCGCCTGAGCGGCGGGGCAAAAATCACGTGCTTTCCCCGAAAGCCTGTGCTACAACACGGCAAAAGGCCCGAGGGGAGCAGGGTTTATGTCGCTGTCTTCGACGACGACCAAATACGGGTTCCGCATCCGCACCCGGGACGGCATGGTGGTCGAGCACCTCATGATCCACGGCCGCGACGAGGCCGACGCGGAACGCAAGCTCCGCCAGATGTATCTCCACTGCGAGATCCTCGAGTGCAGCATCATGCAGCCGGCGATGATGCAGCCGGCCAAGCGCTCGTCCGCCGCGGCCGCCAGCTTCGAGGACGTGATCTCGCTGATCTCGAAATAAGGCCGGCGCACGCCGACCTGGACGACCGCCCCCGGCTCAGACGTTCCAGAACCCGCTCGAACGAAGCTCCTCCAGCAGCCGCGCGTAGTCCTGCGCGCCGCGGCCTTCGGGATCGTGGCTGAAGACGTCCTTGCCGAACGCCGGGCTCTCGGCGATGCCCACCGATTCCGCGATGCGCGTCTCGCACAGCTCGGCGCCGAAGCGCTCCCCGAGCTGCGCCGCGATGTCGTGCGCCATGCGCCGGCGCGAGTCGAAGCGCGTGATCACGTAGCGCCGCTCGACGCGCTGCTTGAGGACGTGCTCGAGCGCCTTCAGCGTCTTCTCCAGCGCCGCCGCGCCTTTCATGGCGAGATAATCGGCCGACACGGGCACTAGCACGCGCTCGGTCGCGAACACCGCGGAGAGCGAGAGCACGCCCAGCATGGGGCTGCAGTCGATCACGACCGGCTGCGATTTCTCGTAGTTGGCGTCCAGCCCCTGCTTGAGGCGGTTCAGGACGTCGGGACCCTTGCCGAACATCGAGTCGATCTTGATCAGCTCGGTGTGCGCGGGCAGCAGCTGCCCGCCGAAAGCGACGGGGCGCGCGATGGCGGCGAGCGGCTTGGACTCGCTGTACAGCGTGAACAGGCTCTCCTTGCTCGAGGAGATCGGGTTCAGGATGGACGTCAGGTGCGCCTGGGCGTCGAGATCCACCAGCACCGGCAGCAGGCCGATCCGGGCGAGCGCCGCGCCGAGGTTGAGCGTCGTGGTCGTCTTCCCCACGCCGCCCTTCTGGTTGAAGACTGTGAGGCGCGTTCCCATCCCCGAGTGATTATGCTAAGCTGTTGGCGTTTCAGAGAAATTTTATCGCACTGAGCGACGACATGATCGGAATTTTGCAACCGGGCGCGCAGCCGACCGACGCCTCGTCGTTCATTCGGCGCGACACCCGACGACGCCGGCCGCCCGCGTAGACCGAAGCGCGCGCGCCCCATGAGGCGCGCCCCGAGCAACCGGGTGCGGCCCAAGGCCGCCCGAACAGAACGACGGGTGACTCATGTCCCATGTGATGAATACGTACAGCCGGCTTTCCGTTTCCTTTACCCGTGGCGAAGGGGTATGGGTGTGGGACGACGCGGGCCGGCGCTACCTCGACGGCCTCGCCGGAATCGCCGTGAACACGCTCGGCCACGCCCACCCCAAGCTGGTGCGCGTGATCGCCGAGCAGGCGGCGCGGCTCATCCACGTCTCGAATCTGTACGGCATCGCCGAGCAGGAGAAGCTCGCCGACAAGCTCGCCGCGATCAGCGGGATGGACAACGTCTTCTTCTGCAATTCCGGCTGCGAGGCGAACGAAGCGGCGATCAAGATCGCGCGCCTCTACGGCCACAAGAAAGGGATCGAAGCGCCCGCGATCGTGGTCATGGACAAGGCGTTCCACGGCAGGACGCTCGCCACGCTCTCGGCCACGGGCAACCGCAAGGTGCAGAAAGGGTTCGAGCCGCTCGTGCCCGGCTTCGTGCGCGTTCCTTTCAACGACATCGACGCGGTGCGCAAGGTCGCGGCGGCGGAGCGCAACATCGTCGCCGTCCTGGTCGAGCCCATCCAGGGCGAGGGCGGCATCAACCTCTCGAGCCTGCAGTATCTGCGCGAGCTGCGCGAGCTGTGCGACCGCCAGGGCTGGCTGCTGATGGTCGACGAGGTGCAGTGCGGACTCGGCCGCACCGGCCGCTGGTTCGTCTACCAGCACGCGGGCGTGCTCCCCGACGTGATGCCGCTCGCCAAGGGCCTGGGCTCCGGCCTGCCCATCGGCGCGTGCCTCGCGCGCGGCGCAGCCGCCCGGGTGTTCGAGCCGGGCAACCATGGATCGACCTTCGGCGGGAATCCGCTCGCGTGCGCGGCGGCGTTCGCCACGCTGAGCATCGTCGAGGAGGAAGGCCTGCTCGAGAACGCGGCTCGCATGGGCGCCCTGCTCCTTTCCGGGCTGCGCGAGCAGCTCGCCGGCGTGCCGGGCGTGGCCGAGATCCGCGGCCACGGCCTCATGATCGGCATCGAGCTCGACCGGCCCTGCGGCGTGCTCGCCGGCCGCGCGCTCGAGCAGGGGCTGCTGATCAACGTCACCATGGACAACGTGGTGCGGCTGCTTCCCGCGCTCGTGATCTCGGAGTCCGAGGCGCGACAGCTGCTGTCGGGCCTGGTGCCGCTGATCCGCGGTTTCCTCGCCGAGCCCGTCGCGGCTGCGAGCGCCGCGGGCGCCTGACATGCCGGCCGAGCGGAAACCACGGCACTATCTGCAATTCCGCGACCTCGAGCGCGAGGAATACGAGCACCTCTACGCGCGCACGCGCTGGATCAAGGACCGGTTCAAGCGCTACGAGCGTTATTGGCCGCTCGAGGATCGCACGCTCGCCATGATCTTCGAGAAGCCCTCGACGCGCACCCGCATGTCGTTCGAGGCCGGCATGCATCAGCTGGGCGGCGCCGCGATCTACCTTTACACGCGCGACTCGCAGCTCGGCCGCGGCGAGCCGGTCGAGGACGCGGCGCAGGTGATTTCGCGCATGTGCGACCTGATCATGGTGCGCACCTTCGAGCAGGACATCATCGAGCGCTTCGCGGCGAATTCGCGCGTCCCGGTGATCAACGGCCTCACCAACGAGTACCACCCGTGCCAGGTGATGGCCGACATCTTCACCTACATCGAGCAGCGCGGCCCCATCCGCGGGAAGACGGTCGCTTGGATCGGCGACTCGAACAACGTCTGCAACACCTGGCTGCAGGCCGCGGCCATCCTCGACTTCAACGTCCACGTGTCGACGCCGCCCGGCTACGAGGTCGAGCCCGAGCGCGCCGGCATCTACGACGACAGCCATTACGAGCGCTTCGCCGACCCCATGGACGCGGCGCGCGGCGCCGACCTCGTCACGACCGACGTCTGGACCAGCATGGGCTTCGAGGCCGAGAACGAGGAGCGCAAGCGCGACTTCCACGACTGGCAGGTCGACGCCGACATGATGCGCGCGGCGAAGCGGGACGCGCTCTTCATGCACTGCCTGCCCGCCCATCGCGGCGAGGAGGTGGCGGCGGAGGTGATCGACGGCCCGCAGAGCGCCGTCTGGGACGAGGCCGAGAACCGCCTGCACACGCAGAAGGCGCTGATGGAGTTCCTCCTGCTCGGCAAGATCAAGACTTGAAAGGGAGCGCAGTGAGCGGAAAGACGAACGACGGCATCGGGAAGGTGGTGCTCGCGTACTCCGGCGGGCTCGACACCTCGGTCATCCTGAAGTGGCTGCAGGACGTCTACGGCTGCGAGGTCGTGACCTTCACCGCCGACATCGGCCAGGGCGAGGAGCTCGAGCCCGCGCGCGCCAAGGCCAAGGCGCTCGGAGTGAAGGAGATCTTCATCGACGACCTGCGCGAGGAGTTCGCGCGCGACTTCGTGTTCCCCATGTTCCGGGCGAACGCGATCTACGAGGGCGAGTACCTGCTCGGCACGTCGATCGCGCGGCCGCTGATCGCCAAGCGCCAGATCGAGATCGCGCGCCAGACCGGCGCCGCGGCGGTCGCCCACGGCGCGACCGGCAAGGGTAACGACCAGGTCCGCTTCGAGCTCGGCTACTACGCCCTCGAGCCTGGCATCCGCGTGATCGCGCCCTGGCGCGAATGGGACCTCACGTCCCGGGAGAAGCTGCTCGAGTACGCCGAGACGCACGGCATCCCGATCGAAGGCAAGAAGAAGAGCGGCTCGCCATACTCGATGGACGCCAACCTGCTGCATATCTCGTACGAAGGCCGCATCCTCGAGGATCCCGCGCGCGAGCCCGAGGAGGACATGTGGCGCTGGACCGTGTCGCCGGAGAAGGCGCCCGACCGGCCGCAGGTCGTCGAGCTGGATTACCGCGGCGGCGACATCGTCGCCGTCGACGGCAAGACCATGACGCCCGGCGCCGCGCTCGCGCGCTTGAACGAGCTCGGCGGCAAGCACGGCATCGGCCGGCTGGATCTCGTCGAGAACCGCTACGTCGGCATGAAATCGCGCGGCTGCTACGAGACGCCGGGCGGCACCATCATGCTCAAGGCCCACCGCGCCATCGAGTCGCTTTGCCTCGACCGCGAGGTGGCCCACCTCAAGGACGAGCTCATGCCGCGCTACGCCTCGCTCATCTACAACGGCTACTGGTGGAGCCCGGAGCGGCGGATGCTTCAGACCCTGATCGACGGCTCGCAGGCGAGCGTGAACGGCAAGGTGCGCGTCAAGCTCTACAAGGGCAACGTCATGGTCGTCGGCCGGCAGTCGGACGACTCGCTGTTCGATCCCGCGATCGCGACCTTCGAGGACGACCGCGGAGCGTACGACCAGGCCGACGCCGCCGGCTTCATCCGGCTGAACGCGCTCAGGATGCGGATCGCGGCGAAGCTCAAGACCAAGGCCCGCTAGCGCCCGGACCGTGACGTCCTTCATCGTGCGCGGCCGTCGCGGGCGCGGATAATGAGCTCATGCGCATTCTCGTCCTGTCGGACATTCATCTCGAAGTGGCGCCGTTCGAGCCCGCCGCGTCGTCCGCGGACGTGGTGGTGCTCGCCGGCGATATCGCGAACGGCGGCGCGGGCGTGGACTGGGCCGAGCGCAGCTTCCGCGCCCCCGTGCTGTACGTCCCGGGCAACCACGAGTACTACGACCACGAGTTCGATCAGGCGAACGAGTCGCTGAGGAACGCGGTCGGGGCGCGCGTGCGCCTGCTCGACTGCAACGAAGCGATCACGGACGACGTTCGCTTCCTCGGCTGCACGCTATGGACCGACTACACGCTCGTTCCGGACACGGCGCGCGCCGCGGTGGTCGAAGAAGCGCGCGCCAAGAACCCCGATTACGCGAAGATCCGGTTCGACGGCCGCAGCTTCACGCCCGAGCACGCGATGGCGCTCTGCCGCAAGCACCGCGCCTGGCTCGAGCGCAAGCTGTACGAGCCGTTCGGCGGGCGCACCGTGGTCATCACGCACTTCGCGCCGCACCCGAAGTCCATCGCGCCCGCGTACACGGGGCACCCCGCGAACCCGGGCTTCGTGCTGGATCTTTCGCCGCTGATGGGCCGCGCCGCGCTGTGGATCCATGGCCACACCCACACCGCGTTCGACTACGAGGTGAAGGGCACTCGGGTGGTGTGCAATCCGCGCGGCTACCCCGGGGAGCCTACGGGGTTTCGCGCCGACTTGACCCTGGATCTCTGACCCGGATCTCGGGCGTCCCGGTGTCGTACTTGCCGCGGCGCAGATCGCGCCGCGCGCGCTCGGCGAGCCGGCAGTACTCCCGGTGGATCGCGTCGAGCTCCTCCTCCTCGAGCTCTTCGAGATCGAGCAGCGCGGTGTGCGCGCCGTTGATCGAGCGGATGATCTCGTCGAGCTTGACCTGGATCGCCTCGGAGTCCCGGTTCTGCGTGTTCTGGATCAGGAACACCATGAGGAAGGTCACGATGGTGGTGCCGGTGTTGATCACGAGCTGCCAGGTGTCGCTGAAGCCGAAGAGCGGGCCGGTCACGGCCCAGACGGCGATGACGCCAGCGGCGACGGCGAACGCGGACGGCCTTCCCGCCGTCTTCGCAGTCCATTTGGCGAACCGGGAAAACCAGGATCGCGATCGCGTTGGTCTCATGGGATCACCTCTCGTGGCCTGTCGCTATAATTCCCTCTTCCAGTGAGGTTGACATGCCTTCCTTCGATATCGTTTCCGAGGTGAACAAGGTCGAGCTGCGCAACGCGGTCGACCAGGCGAACAAGGAGATCGCGAACCGCTTCGACTTCCGCGGCTCGGACGCCCGCATCGAGCAGAACGACCTGGCGCTGACCTTCTACGCGGACGACGATTTCAAGCTGAAGCAGGTCGGCGAGGTGTTCATGACCAAGTGCGCCAAGCGCGGCGTCGACGTGCGCGCTTTCGATCCCCAGTCCATCGAGAAGATCGGCGGCGACAAGGTGAAGCAGCCGATCAATGTCCGCTCGGGGATCGAGCAGGAGCGCGCCAAGCAGATCGTCAAGCTGATCAAGGACAGCAAGCTGAAGGTGCAGGCGAGCATTCAGGGCGCCGCGCTCCGGGTGTCCGGAGCCAAGAAGGACGACCTGCAGGCCGTCATCCAGCTCCTGCGCAAGCAGGTGACCGACATCCCGGTGCAGTTCAACAACTTCAGGGATTGAGCTAGGCCAGGCCCCGGATCCAGCGGTCGTACACGCGCCGCGCGACGCCGTTCAGCGTGTCGACGCGGCGGGCGAGGTCCATCTGCATCTCGGCCGGCGTCTGCACCGAAGGCGCCCTCCCGACGATGCCCTCCTGCCTCCAGCCGCGGCACCAGGTGCGGATCATCTCGGGCGTCATCTCGACGTGGCACTGCATCCCGAGATGGTTGCCGAGCGCGAACGCCTGGTTGACGCAATACGGGCTCGCCGCGAGGCGCACGGCGCCCGGCGGGATCGAGAAGGTCTCGCCGTGCCAGTGGAAGGAATCGAACTGCCGCAGGTCGCCGAACCACTCGCGCGCCTGGGAGCTCGCCTCCACCGTCACGCGGCCCCAGCCGATCTCCTTCACCGGATTGCGCTCGACCTTGCCGCCGAGCGCCTTGGACATCAGCTGGCCGCCGAGGCAATGTCCGAGCACGGGGATGTTCGACTTCACCGCCGCGCCGATCAGCGCGAGCACGCGCGGGATCCACGGCAGCTCGTCGTTGACGCTCATCGGTCCGCCCATGAAGACGAGCCCCGAATAGGGGCCGGGATCGGAGGGAACCGGCTCGCCGGCGTCGATCTTCACGAGGCGCCATGGGATGCGGTGATCGTCGAGGTATGTGGCAAAATACCCCGGCCCTTCGGTGCCGAAATGGCGGAAAATCGCAACGGGCTTCATGAGGGGAAGGCGATGAACCGGATGCGTCATAGTATTGCATGCTCGGCGCTTTTCCTCTGCGCCGCGCCGGCGCTCGCCACCGACGTGAACGTGGTCGGGCTGTTTCCCGGGAAAGCGGTCGTCTCGATCAACGGCGGGCAGCCGCGCACGCTGCGCGAGGGCCAGAAGACCGACGAAGGCGTGACGCTGCTCGGCACCGAGCGCGACCAGGCGAGCTTCGAGATCGACGGGCGCAAGCGCGTGCTGAAGATGGGACAGGTCTACGTCGCCGCGCCGAGCGGGACGTCGCAGCAGACCGTGACGCTGGCCGCCGACAGCCGCGGGCACTTCTTCGTCAACGGCCAGGTGAACGGCGGGCAGATGCGCTTCCTGGTCGACACCGGCGCCACGTGGGTCGCCCTGTCCACCGCCGACGCGGTACGCCTCGCGATCGACTACCGCAAGGGCGAGCCGAACCTCCTGTCGACCGCGAACGGCGTCGCCGCCGCCTACAAGTTGAAGCTGGACACCGTGCGCGTCGGCGACATCACCATCAGCAACGTCGACGCGGTCGTCATGGACGGCGCGAGCCCGGGCGTCGCGCTGCTCGGCATGAGCTTCCTGAACCGCATGGAGATGCGCCGCGACGGCGGCACGATGGTGCTGACGAAGCGGTTCTAGCCGGCGGCCTTTTCCCGCTTGTCCTTCTCGATCCTCGCGTACGCCGAGTGGTTGTGGATCGACTCGAAGTTCTCCGACTCGACCACGTACCAGTCGACGCGGTCGTCGCGGTTGAGCTCCGAGGCGACGTCGCGCACGAGGTCCTCGACGAACTTCGGGTTGTCGTAGGCGCGCTCCGTGACGTGCTTTTCGTCGGGCCGCTTGAGCAGCCCGTAGAGCTCGCTCGAGGCGTTGCGTTCTGCGATCTCCACCAGCTCCTCGATCCACACGAAGCCGCGCGTGCGCGCGCTGATCGTCACGTGCGAGCGCTGGTTGTGCGCGCCGTACTCGGAGATGCGCTTGGAGCACGGGCACAAGCTCGTGACCGGGACGACCACGGTCATCTTGAAGCACTTCCGCCCCTTGTCGATCTCGCCGGTGAAGGTGACGTCGTAATCCATCAGGCTCTGCACGCCCGAGACCGGCGCCGCCTTGCTCACGAAATACGGGAAGCGCATCTCGATGTGACCCGATTCGGCCTCGAGACGCTGCACCATCTCGCCCAGCATCAGCTTGAACGTGTCGACCGAGATCTCGCGCTCGTGCGCGTTCAGGATCTCCACGAAGCGGGACATGTGCGTGCCCTTGAACTGGTGCGGCAGGCCCACGTACATGTTGAACGTGGCGACGGTGTGCTGCGTGCCGCCGCCGCGCTCGGCGATGCGCACGGGATGGCGGATGCCCTTGATGCCGACCTTGTCGATCGCGAGCTTGCGCTTGTCCTCGGCGCTCTGGACGTCGGGAATGGCCAGGGGATCGCGGGTATTCATGGATCGAGCCTCTCTTCGTTGGCTCTCATTGGATGATTTTAACATGCGGCCCGTTCCGGCCCTTTTCAACGCCGCCGCGGCGCGACGCATTCCCGCACCGCGACCGCGGGAATCGCTCAGGCGAGCCTGGCGCGCACGGCGGCGGCGATGCCGCCCGCGTCCAGCCCCACCGTGGCGAGGAGCTGGCCCTGGTCGCCGTGATCGACGAAGCGGTCGGGCAGACCGAGCCGCAGCACCGGCGTGGCGATCGCGGCGGCGAAGAGCGCCTCCGCGACCGCGCTGCCGGCGCCGCCCATGACGGTGTTCTCCTCCACCGTGACGACGAGCTCGTGCTCGCGCGCCATGCGCGCGGCGAGCTCGGCGTCGAGCGGCTTCACGAAGCGCATGTTGACGACCGTGGCGTCGAGCGCGTCGCCCGCCTCGAGCGCGGGCTTGAGCAGCGTACCGAACGCGAGGATCGCGACGCGGCGCCCGGTGCGGCGCACTTCGCCTTTCCCGAACGCGAGCGGCTCGAGCCCGGGGCGCACCGCGACGCCGGGCCCTCCGCCGCGCGGATAGCGCACCGCCGAGGGCTGGTCGAGGCGGAACGCCGTGGTCAGCATCTGCCGGCATTCGTTCTCGTCCGCGGGCGTCATCACCGCCATGTTCGGCAGGCACCGGAGGTACGAGAGATCGAACGCGCCGTTGTGCGTCGCGCCGTCGCCGCCGACGAGGCCCGCGCGATCGAGCGCGAACACGATCGGCAGGTTCTGGATGCACACGTCGTGGATGAGCTGGTCGTAGCCGCGCTGCAGGAACGTCGAGTAGATGGCCACGACCGGCTTCAGGCCCTCGCACGCGAGGCCCGCCGCGAACGTGACCGCGTGCTGCTCCGCGATGCCGACGTCGAAATAGCGATCGGGATGCTCCTTCGCGAAGCGCACGAGCCCCGACCCCTCGCGCATCGCCGGCGTGATTCCCACCAGGCGCTTGTCGGCCGCGGCCATGTCGCACAGCCAGTCGCCGAAGACCTGGGTAAAGGTCACCTTGCCGCCGCTCGCCTTCTTGATGCCCTCGGCCGGATCGAACTTGCCGGGTCCGTGGTAGAGCACCGGGTCGGCCTCGGCGAGCTTGTACCCCTGGCCCTTCTTCGTCACGACGTGCAGGAACTGCGGCCCCTTCAGCTCCTTGATGTTCTTCAGCGTCGGCACCAGCGAATCGAGGTCGTGCCCGTCGATCGGGCCGACGTAGTTGAAGCCGAACTCCTCGAACAGCGTCGAGGGCACGACCAGGCCCTTCGCGTGCTCCTCGACCTTGCGCGCGAGCTCGCGCAGGCTCGGCACGCCGGCGAGCACCTTCTCCGCCCCGCGCTTGGCCGCGGCGTAGAAGCGCCCCGACATCAGCCGCGCGAGATAGCGGTTCAGCGCGCCGACCGCGGGCGAGATCGACATGTCGTTGTCGTTCAGGATGACGAGCAGGTCGGTCTCCATCACGCCCGCGTTGTTCAGCGCCTCGAACGCCATGCCGGCGGACATGGCGCCGTCGCCGATCACGGCGATGCAATGACGCGGCTCGCCGGCGAGCTTCGCCGCCTGCGCCATGCCGAGCGCGGCGCTGATCGAGGTGCTCGAGTGCGCGGTGCCGAAGGTATCGTAGGGACTCTCGCTGCGCCGGGGAAATCCCGAGATGCCGCCGAGCATCCGCAGGCGCGACATCGCGTCGCGGCGCCCGGTGAGGATCTTGTGCGGATAGGTCTGGTGCCCGACGTCCCAGACGATGCGATCGTAGGGCGTGTCGAACACGTAGTGCAGCGCGATCGTCAGCTCGACCGTGCCGAGATTGGACGAGAGATGTCCGCCCGTCTGGCTGACCGACTGCAGCACGAACTCGCGCAGCTCGTCCGCGAGCTGCGCGAGCTGCCGGCGCTCGAGCTTGCGCAGGTCCGCGGGCTCGTTGATCGTCTTCAGCAGCTCGTACCGCTTGGGGTCGTAGCCGCGCTCGCTCGCGACGCTGCCGTCGCCCGGCAAATCCGCTTCTCCGATGGCGCTCATAAGCCTGAATTATCCCTCAAAGTGCACCCGCCTCGCTGCCTGCATTCCCTGGATCCCCACTCAGGTTCGTCCAGGACTTCGTCCCGGAGTTCGGACTCGGAGTTCGTCCTAGAACTCGCGCAGCACCACGAAATCCGCGAGCTCCGCCAGACGCCGTGCCGCCGCCCCGAAGGGGCGCAGCGCCGCGGCCGCTTCCGCGCGCAGCTCCTCGGCGAGCGCCTTGGCGCGCGCGGTCCCGAGCAGCGAGACGTAGGTCGGCTTGTTGTGCGCGGCGTCCTTGCCCGCGGTCTTGCCGAGCGTGACCGTGGATCCTTCCGCGTCGAGCACGTCGTCGACGACCTGGAACGCGAGCCCCACGCACTTCGCGTAGCGATCGAGCTCGCGCAGCTGCTCCTCGGACAGCGGTCGCCCGCAGCGCGCACCGAGCACGACGGCGGCACGGATCAGCGCGCCGGTCTTGTGCAC
Organism: Burkholderiales bacterium; assembly: GCA_035651815.1. Lineage (GTDB taxonomy): Bacteria > Pseudomonadota > Gammaproteobacteria > Burkholderiales > SG8-39 > VBDM01. Next base: position 23,980 of record DASRFB010000092.1, read on the forward strand.
GTGCATGTGCTCGAGCTCGGGCAGCGTCAGGCTCTGCCCGACGCTCGCGAGGTCGATCGCCTGCCCGCCCGCCATGCCGCGGCTGCCGCTCGCCGCGGCGAGGACTCTGATCATGTCCAGCTGCGTCGCCGCGTCGTCCGCGAGACGCTGCTCGGCGAGCAGCTGGAACGCGAGGGACTGGAGGCTGTCGCCGACGAGCAGCGCGGTGGCCTCGTCGTATTCCACGTGACAAGTCGGCTTGCCCCGTCGCAGCACGTCGTCGTCCATGCAGGGAAGGTCGTCGTGCACCAGCGAATAGCTGTGGATGCACTCGACGGCGCAAGCGACGACCTCGAGGCGCGAGGGATCGGCGCCGGTCAGCTCGCCCGCCGCGAACGCGAGCAGCGGGCGCACGCGCTTGCCGCCGCCGAGCACGGCGTAGCGCATCGCCTGGTGCAGGCGCCGCGGCACGATCTCGCCCGAGGGCAGGAAGCGTGCGAGCGCGGCCTCGACCCGGCCCTGCACCTGACCCATCCAGGCCATGAAGTGCGAGGCCGCGTCAGTGCTCGGGCGGCTCACCGGGCAGCGTCTTGAGCGTGTTCTCTTCCAGGACCTTGACCTGCTGCTGGGCCTGGGAAAGGACCGACTGACAGTACTGCGCGAGCTCGAGGCCCCGCTTGTGGGCCGAGAGCGACTGCTCGAGCGTGAGCTTTCCGGACTCCATGCTGGCGACGAGCCGCTCCAGCTCGGCGAGCGCGGCTTCGAAGCTGGCGGGGGTCTCGGCGGGCTTGCTCATCGGTCTTGCGGGCTCGGGAATCATTGCGAAGCGGGAGGGTCCGTCAAAATAGCGTATGGGGATACGCGGGTCAAATCGATCGCACAAAACCCTGGATTACAAAGGGGAAAGGGGCTAGAATCGCGCCCATTTTAATTCGACGGGACCCTTGATCAGGGCGCGACGCGCCCCCACAACCCGCTGATATGTCCGAGCTAGCCACGTCGTCGAAACTCCGGCCCAGCACCGCGCAGCTCCCGGTGTCCTGGTACTTCGATTCCCGCATCTTCGAGCTCGAGCAGAAGCTGCTCTTCGAGAGCGGACCGAAGTACGTCGGCCACGAGCTGATGGTCCCCAACCCGGGCGACTACCATACGCTGTCGTGGATGGACAACGGCAAGGCGCTGGTGCGCAACGCGAACGGAGTCGAGCTGCTCTCGAACGTGTGCCGCCACCGCCAGTCGATCCTGCTCGAGGGCCGCGGCAACGCGCAGAACATCGTCTGCCCGCTGCACCGCTGGACCTACGACCTGAAAGGCGAGCTGCTCGGCGCGCCGCACTTCCCCGACAACCCGTGCCTCAACCTGCCGCGCACGCGACTGCAATCCTGGCAGGGCATGCTGTTCGAGGGCGCGCGCGACGTCGCCCGCGATCTCGCGAGCTTCTCGCTCGGGCCGGACTTCGACTTCTCGGGCTACATGTTCGATCACGTCGAGGTGATGGAGCTCGAGCAGAACTGGAAGACCTTCATCGAGGTATACCTCGAGGATTACCATGTCGTGCCTTATCACCCCGGCCTCGGCGGCTTCGTCACCTGCGACGACCTGCGCTGGGAGATGGCCGATACGTACTCGGTGCAGGTGGTCGGCGTCAACGACGGGTTGAAGAAGCCGGGCACGCCCGCCTACGCGAAGTGGCACGAGGCGTGCACGAAGTACCTCGACGGCCGCCCGCCCAAGCAGGGCGCGATCTGGATGCTGTACTACCCGAACGTCATGCTCGAATGGTACCCGCACGTGCTCGTCGTGAGCACGCTGCTCCCGCGCTCGCCCACGCTCACGACGAACGTCGTGGAGTTCTACTATCCCGAGGACATCGTGCTGTTCGAGCGCGACTTCATCGCGGCCGAGCGCGCGGCGTACATGGAGACCGCGATCGAGGACGACGAGATCGCCAAGCGCATGGATCGCGGCCGCCGCGCGCTCATGCTGCGCGGCGACGACGACGCGGGCCCGTACCAGTCGCCGATGGAGGACGGCATGCTGCACTTCCACGAGTACATCCGCAGGGGCCTCGCGCCGGGCCTCTGACGTCAGGACCGGGCCGCGGCGGTAACATGGCCGCATGCGCTACACCACGCTGGTCTCCACCGAGCTCCTCGCTCGCCACCTCGACGACCCGGCCTGGGTGGTGTTCGATTGCCGCCACGATCTCGCCGATCCCGGCCGGGGTCGCCGCGAGTACGGGCAGTCCCACGTCCCGGGCGCGCGCTTCCTGCATCTCGACGACGATCTTTCGTCCCCGCGCACGGGGACGAACGGCCGGCATCCGCTCCCCGATTTCGCCGCGCTCGGACGCACGCTCGCTGGCGCCGGGGTGGCGCCCGGAGTCCAGGTCGTCGGCTACGACGCGCAGGGCGGCATGGTGGCCGCGCGCCTGTGGTGGCTGCTGCGCGGCCTCGGCCACGAGGGCGTCGCCGTGCTCGACGGCGGCTGGGGCAAATGGGTCGCGGAGAACCGCCCCGTCGGGCGCGACGTGCCCGCGCCCGTGCCGGCGCGCTGGTCTCCGGCGCGCCGTCCCGAGCACGTCGAGGCGGCGTTCGTGCGCGCGCACCTGGGGGAGGTGACGCTGATCGACGCCCGCGCGCCCGATCGCTACCGCGGGCAGAACGAGACGCTCGATCCCGTCGGCGGCCGGATCCCCGGCGCGCGCAACCGCTTCTTCCGCGACAACCTCGACGCCTCGGGCTGCTTCAAGCGCCCCGAGGCGCTGCGGCCGGAGCTCGCCGCGGCCGCCGGGGACGGCGAGGTCGTCCACTACTGCGGCTCGGGCGTCTCGGCGTGCCACAACGTGCTCGCCATGGCGATCGCGGGCCTGCCGACGGGACGGCTCTACGCCGGGTCGTGGAGCGAGTGGTGCACCGACCCGTCGCGTCCGACGGCGTCGGGCGAGCCGCGCCTTGGGGAGCGCTAGTGCCGGCCGGGCTCCCGGCCGACCTCGTCCTGGTCGTCCACGCCCTGTTCGTGCTCTTCGTCGTCGGCGGCCTCGCCGCCGTTATCGTCGGAGCCCGACGCTGGCCCTGGGTGAGGCACCGCGCGTTCCGGCTCGCGCATCTCGGCGCGATCGCGTTCGTCGCCGCCGAGTCGCTGCTCGGCATCGCGTGTCCGCTCACCGTCTGGGAGGACGCGCTGCGCGGCGGCGGGCCCGCGCGCAGCTTCGTCGGCCGGTGGGTGGCGCGGCTGCTCTACTACGATCTGCCCGACTGGATGTTCACCGTGGCTTACTGCGCGTTCGCGGCCGCCGTCGTCTGGGCCTGGCGCAAGGTTCCGCCGAGGGCAAAGTCCGCAGCCGGCCCCGGGCCCCAGCGGTTATGATCGCGCACCGCCCATGAGAGTGCTCCTCATCGAAGACTCCGAGGCCGACCGCGCGAGGATCGTGGCGCAGCTGCGCGAGGCCATGCCCGAGGCGCAGGTCGAGCAGTGGCCGGCGTGCGAGCGCGGCCGCCCGCCGCGCGACTTCTACTGGCGCCGCTATGACGCGCTGCTCCTGTCCGATGCCCCGTGCGGCGAGGACGGTCTCGACTGGCTGCGCGGCTTCCACGCCGCGAGCTCGGACCTGCCGCCGACGCTCATCCTCGCCGGCGCGGGCGGCGAGGACCACGCGGTGCGCGCTGTCAAGGCGGGCGCCGCCGATTTCCTGCGCAAGGCGGAGATCACCGGGACGCGGCTCGCGATCGCCCTGCGCGAGGCGCTGCTCGACGTGGCCGAGGCGTACAACCCCGCGGACACGCAGACACGCTCCCAGCCGCTCGACATTTCCACGATCGGCTTGCCCGCGCGCAAGGACGCGGTGCGCGTGCGCGGCTACAAGATCCTGCGCCAGATCGGCGAAGGCGGCATGGCCAAGGTGTACCTCGCCGAGCGCGAGGAGACGCGCCTGCAGCTCGTGCTGAAGGTGCTCGACCGGACGGTGCTTAACGACGAGCAGTTCCTCGAGCGCTTTCGCCGCGAGTGCCGGATCATCTCCAAGATCCAGAACGAGCACGTCGTGGCCATCTACGACCACGGCGTCAGCGACGATTGCGCTTTCCTCGCCATGGAATACTTCGGCGGAGGCGACCTGAAGGCGCGCATCGGCCGCGGCCTCTCGTCGATGGAGGCGCTCAAGGTCCTGATGCAGCTCGCCAAGGCGCTCGACGCGGTCCACGCCGCCGGCGTGATCCACCGGGACATCAAGCCGCAGAACGTCATGTTCCGCGAAGGCAACCGCCTCGCGCTCGTCGATTTCGGGCTGGCGAAGGAGGTCGACGGCCGCAGCAGCATCACCCACGCCGGGCTCGTCCTCGCGACGCCGCTCTACATGAGCCCGGAGCAGTACGAGCAGGCGCGTCAGGACGAGCGCAGCGACCTGTACTCGGTCGGCGTGATACTCTACGAGATGCTGACCGGCAAGCTTCCGTTCACCGCGAGCAATGCGCCGGCGCTCGCCTACCAGCACGTGAACGCGCCGGTGCCGCGGCTGCCGCAGCGGCTCGCGGGCTACCAGGGGATCGTGGACCGCCTCATGGCCAAGCGTCCCGAGGACCGGTTCCAGTCGGCGCGCGAGCTGTTCGCTTACATCGCGCATTGACGTCGCCACCGAGACCGCAACTGGAGAAGTGAAGCAATACCTCGATCTGATGCGCCAGGTGCTCGAGCACGGGCACGAGAAGAGCGACCGCACCGGGACCGGCACGCTGTCGATTTTCGGCTGGCAGATGCGCTTCGACCTGGCGGCGGGGTTTCCGCTGGTGACCACGAAGAAGGTCCACCTGAAGTCGATCATCTACGAGCTGCTGTGGTTCCTGCGCGGCGACACCAACGTGCGCTGGCTGCAGCAGCACGGCGTCACCATCTGGGACGAATGGGCCGACGACAACGGCGACCTCGGGCCGGTGTACGGATCGCAGTGGCGAAGCTGGCCGGGCCCGCGGGGCGGAAAGATCGACCAGATCGCCCAGGTCGTCGATTCGATCCGGAAGCGGCCGGACTCGCGCAGGCACATGGTCACCGCGTGGAACCCGGCGGAAATCCCCGATATGAAGCTGCCGCCGTGTCACGCCTTGTTCCAGTTCTACGTCGCCGACGGGGCCCTGTCGTGCCAGCTCTACCAAAGGAGCGCCGACGTCTTCCTCGGCGTGCCCTTCAACATCGCGTCGTACGCGCTGCTCACGATGATGGTCGCTCAGGTGTGCGGGCTCAGGGCGCACGAGTTCGTGCACACCTTCGGCGACGCGCACCTGTACCTGAACCATCTCGACCAGGCGCGCGAGCAGCTCTCGCGCGAGCCGCGCCCGCTCCCGCGCATGCGGCTCGACCCGGCGGTGAAGGACCTCTTCGGCTTCCGCTACGAGGACTTCACGCTCGCAGGCTACGACCCGCACCCGGCGATCAAGGCGCCGATCGCGGTATAGAGCCTCGGGGATGCGTTCCCCGCCCGGCTCGCGCCGGGCGGGTCCCGCTGCATTGATACCCGCCGCCGCGAGGCGGCGGGCAGAGCACCGACGTGGCCGAGCAAGGGAGGGATTGCCCGACCGGCCGGGTAAGACGGTCCTCTCGTCCTTACGACTTCTCCGCGCGCAACGCGCCCTGCACGAGGCGCACCTTGTCGCCCACGGCGAAAGCCGGCGCGGCGGCCTGCGAAACGGTGCGGAATGAGCCGTCGTTCATCTTCACGGTCACGCGGTAGACGATGTGCTTCTTCACGTTCTTCTCGATCTCGTGCCCCGCGTAGGCCCCGCCGGCCGCGCCGAGCACCGTCATCGCGTCCTGGCCGCGGCCGTTGCCCATCTGATGGCCGACCACGGCGCCGGTGATGCCGCCGGCGACCGCGCCCAGGCCCGTCGCCTCGCCCTTCACCTCCACCTCGCGAATCGATTCCACGGTGCCGCAGCTCGGGCACGCGACCGCTTTCGCTGCCACCGTCGCCGGCGCGACCTCGGCGCCCTTCTGCGACATCGCGCCGGGCAGCATGCCGGTCATCGCGGCGATGCCCACCAGGCTGAAGATCATCACGGATACCGCGGCGCCCGCGACCAGCGGGCTCAGCCGGCGGTGTCCGCCCATCGTTCCGTTCTCGGCGCTCATCATCTTTGCCGCCTATTCGCCAAGTCTTGTGCTGCGAGGTTTCACGGTGCTGCTTCCTTTCCCTGAGTCGAGGTGGCTCTTTTGGGCCAAGTTGCGGAAGCATTGGCAAGGGACGTGCCAGTTGCGCTTTTTTCAATCGATTCAGTCGAATGAAGGCAGCGGACCGCGCGCGCGCGGGCGCCGAATGTCGTCCCCGCGCGACGCGCGCGCGGCGCCCCCGACGAAGGGCATGAGCGAAAAGATTATTTCCTGTCGCCGGCAGGCGACAGCAAGGCCGCAAAACGCTATTTCTCGGGCTTGAACATGCGCGGCTCGAGGCGGTGACGCTCGAGCAGCTTGTAGAACTCCGTGCGGTTGCGGTGCGCGAGCTTCGCGGCCTGGGTGACGTTGCCGCGCGTCATCCGCAGGATGCGCACCAGGTACTCCTGCTCGAAGCCGCGCCTCGCCTCCTCGAGCGAAGCGAGCGGCTTGGGCTCCTCGCGCAGCGCCTGCTGCACGAGCGAGGCCGGCACGATGCGCGAGGACGACAGCGCGACCACCTGCTCCACCAGGTTGAGCAGCTGGCGCACGTTGCCCGGCCACGGCGCCGCGATGAGGAGCTCGAGCGCGTCGGGCGCGAAGGCCTGCACCTCCTTGCCGTAGCGCTCGGCGGTCGCGCGCAGGAAGTGCGTCGCGAGCGGCACGACGTCCTCGCGCCGCTCGGCGAGCGGCGGCAGCGACACCGAGACCACGTTCAGCCGGTAATACAGGTCCTCGCGGAACTGGTTCTGCTTGAGCTGCGCGTCGATGTCGCGGTGAGTGGCCGAGATGATCCGCACGTCGACGGGAACGGACTGCGTCGCGCCGACGGGCCGCACCTCGCCGTCCTGCAGCACCCGCAGCAGCTTCGCCTGCAGCGGCAGCGGCATGTCGCCGATCTCGTCCAGGAAGAGCGTCCCGCCGTCCGCGGTCGGGAAAAGTCCCTTGTGGTCGTACATCGCGCCCGTGAACGAGCCCTTGCGATGGCCGAAGAGCTCCGACTCGAGCAGGTTCTCGGGGATCGCCGCGCAGTTGACCGCGACGAACGGCTTGTCGGCGCGCTTGCTCGCGCGGTGTATGGCGCGCGCGAGCAGCTCCTTGCCGGTCCCGCTCGCGCCGCGGATGAAGACGCTCGCGTCGGACTGCGCGACGAGGCGCGCCTGGCGCAGCGTCTCCTCGACCGCGGAGCTGCGCGTGATGAATTCGCCCAGCCAGTCGCGGTCGCCGCCCGCCGCGGCGCCCGCGCCGACGCCGGAGACCCGCAGCGCCTGCTCGACCTGCTCGAGCAGGAGCTTGCCGTCGAACGGCTTCGGCAGAAAGCCGAACACGCCGCGCTGCGTCGCGGCGACGGCGTCCGGAATCGTGCCGTGCGCGGTGAGCAGGATCACGGGCAGCGTCGGCGCCTGCTTGCGGATCTCCTCGAACAGCGCCATGCCGTCCATGCCGCTCATCTTCAGGTCGGTCACCACGACCTGCGGTCGCGACACGGCGAAGGCGGCGAGCGCCTTCTCGGCGCTGTCCACCGCCACGACGCTGTAGCCGGCGCCCGTCAGGCGCATGGACACGAGCCGCAGGATGTCGGCATCGTCGTCGACCAGCAGGATGGACGGTTTGCTCATTTTTGCTTTCCTCTTTCGATGATACTGCGCTCGATCGCGCGCAGCGCGTCGAGCTGTTCCTTCATTTGCGCCGACTGCTCGCGCAGCAGCGCCGAGCGCCGCTGCTCGCGTATGCGCTCGCCCAGGTCGGCGTGGACCAGCGCGGCGAACTGCCGCAACGGCGCGGCCTTTGCGGTCCCGCCGCCCGACGCGAGCGGCTCGAGCAGCGTGAGCGCCCGGGCCTCGTCCGTAAACGGCGTGCCGGGCAGCGACAGCAGGAGCGCCAGCCGGATCCGCGACACGGGGCTGCGGTCCTTGCTGAAGCTCTGGGTCGCGGCGTTCATGTCCTTCTTCTGATCGTCGGCCTGCAGCCCGGCGAACCGGTTCGCCTGCGCGATCAATGACGTGACGTCCCGGGACTCGAAGTCATCCGACAGCGGCAAGGGCAGATGGTTGCACGCGGCCACCAGGACGCACACCACCCCGAGCGCGAGTAGATTCTTCATCGACCTAAGTCGTCGGCAAGCTGACACGGAAGTGACCCCCGGCGGTCCCGTCGTTTACCACTTCGATTCGGCCGGAGTGCGCGGATACGAGCTCTTTCGCGATGGCGAGACCGAGACCGCTGCCCTGGACGCGACCGTGGTGCCCGTGCTCGCCGCGGAAGAACCAGTCGAAGATCCGTCCGTGGTCGTCGGCCGGGATCCCGGGGCCGGTGTCCGAGACGTCCAGGACGACGCTCTCGTGCTCGCGCCTCAACGCGAGCGTTATCGTACCGCCGTCCGGAGAATATTTCACGGCGTTCGAGACGAGATTGTCCACTACGACACGCAGCTTCTCGCCGTCCCCGTGCAGCATGACCGGCTCCAGGTGCAGCTGCGTGCGGATGCCGCGCCGCGCCGCCGCGAGGCGGTGATCCTCGACCACGCGCCGGATCACGCCGTCGAGGCGCACCGGCGCGAACTCCAGCCGCGCCACGCTCTCCTGCGCGCGCTGGTAGTCGAGCAGCTCCTCGATCAGCTCCTGCAGCTGCAGGCTCTTCTGCCGCAGGATACCGGCGATCTCGAGCTGCTGCTCGGTGAGGCGGCCGGTCGCGCCGTCGGCGAGCAGCTCCGAGCCCTCGCGCAGCGACGTGAGCGGGGTCTTCAGCTCGTGCGAGACCTGCCGCAGGAACAGGCGCTGCTGCTGCTCGAGCTCGGCGAGACGCTGGCGCAGCCAGTCGAGGCGCTTGCCGAGGTACTCGAGGTCCTCGGGGCCCTTCACGCGGATGTCGCCGGCGAACTGGCCGGCGCCGAGTCGCCGGATGGCGTGGTCGAGCTGCTGGATCGGGCGCGCGATGAGGAAGGTCACGCCGATCGCGATCAGCACTCCCACCGGGATGGTGGCGATGAGCTGCCACCACAGGATGCGCTGCGCGTGCGCGCCCGTCTCGCGCATGCGCTCGAGCTCCCGGTCGATCAGCTTGTTGCTGACGTCGAGCACGCCGCGCGCCAGATCGGACAGCGACACGTAGCCCTCGATCAGCGCCGCGCTCTCGCGCGGGCGCAGCGGCGTCCTGACGAGCATGTCGTACAGCTCCTGCTCCTTGTCGATGGTGCGGTTGAGCTCCTGCAGCTGCACCTCGTCGAGGGGCAGCAGCGACAGCTCGCTGGTCGTGGATTTGAACCCGCCGCGCAGCTGCCGGTAGTCGTCGATCAGCCCGCCGTCGCCGAGCACCAGATACTGGCGCACGACCCGCTCCAGCCCGGTCACCTGCTCCATGAGCTGGCGGCTCGCGCGGCCGGCCTGCGCCGCCTGAGCGACGGCGCTCTGGCTCTGGTCCGCCAGCCGATCCACGTACACCGCGGCGTTCACGAAGGCGACGATCAGGGGCAGCACCACCGCGCCGAACGCGAACAACAACAGCTTGAGGAAGGACTTGGGGTAGTAGCGCTGCGGGAAGTCGAGCGCGACTTTCATCGCGGTCATTATAATGCCAGGCGTTTTCCGCCCGCCGCCGCGCCGTGAATCCTCCCATCGTGTCCCTGCTGGTCGCCGTCGCGCGCAACGGCGTGATCGGGCGGAACAACGACCTCCCCTGGCATCTCCCCGAGGACCTGAAGCGCTTCAAGGCGCTGACGCTGGGATATCCCGTCGTCATGGGACGCAGGACCTACGAGTCGATCATCGAGCGCACGGGCAAGCCGCTTCCGGGCCGCGACAACATCGTCGTGACGCGGCGGGCCGGGTACGCCGCGCCGGGCTGCCGCGTCGTGCACTCGCTCGAAGAGGCGCTCGCCGCCGCGTCGGGCGCGACGACGGTCTTCGTGATCGGCGGCGCCGACATCTTCGCGCTCGCGCTGCCGCTCGCGACCCGGCTCGACGTCACCGAGATCGACGCCGACGTCGAGGGCGACGTCGTCTTCCCCGCCTACGACCGCGGCGAGTGGCGCGAGGTCAGCCGCGAGCCCGGCGACGGCGCCGCGGGACTGCGTTACGACTTCGCCGTCTACGAGCGCACGAAATAAGAAGGGCGCGCCGCAGCGCGCCCTTCGTCCGCCTGGCGTCCCCCGTCAGATGACGCGCACCTCGGGCAGCGGAAACCCGTTGAAGTTGCTCGCGTACGCCGTGGTGTAGGCGCCCGCGTTCCTGAGATAGACGAAGTCGCCCTCCTCGATGTCCGAGGGCAGCGGCTCGTCGCGCATGACGACGTCGATCGAGTCGCACGTCGGCCCGGCGACGTTCCACGGGATGTCGGGCCCCGAGCGGTCGGTGCGGATCTTGTACTTCAGGCCCTCGGTCGTCTCGATGATGCCGCCGAAGAGACCCGCGTCGAGGTGCATCCAGCGCTTGCCGCCGCGCATCGCCGTGCCGATCACGCGGCACACGAAGTAGCCGGCGTCGGAGACCATGTAGCGCCCGGGCTCGGCGATGACCTTGACGTGCGCCGGGAACGCCTCGAGCGCGCGGTTCACGACCTCGCCGATCACCTCGATCGACGGGATGGGCTTGACGTGGCGCACCGGGAAGCCGCCGCCGATATTGAGCAGCCTCGGCTCGAGCCCCGCCTTCTGCATAAGGTCGAACACCTGGCGCGCCTTCTCGATGCCGACGCGCCAGTTCTCCGGGTTGCGGCATTGCGAGCCGACGTGGAACGCGACGCCGGCGAGATCGGCCTTCGTCTTCGCCGCGAGCGTCACGATCTCGCGCGTCTCGGCGCCGTGCGCGCCGAACTTGCCGCCGAGCGGCCAGTCGCTGCCGATGTTGGGCGTGTCGATGCGCAGGTAGAGCTTGGCGTCGGGCTTGATCGCGTGGATCTTCTTCAGCTCGTCGGCGCTGTCGACGACGAACCACTCGACGCCGCGGGCCGCGGCGTAGGCGATGTAGTCGCGCGACTTGAGCGGGTTCGAGTAGAAGATCTCCGCGGCGGGGACGCCCAGGCCGAGCAGCACGTCGAGCTCGGCGATCGAGGCGATCTCGAAGCCCGCGCCCTCCTCGATGAGGGCCTGCAGCACGCGCGGGTCCGGGTTCGCTTTCACCGCGTAGTGCGGGCGCACGCGCGGCATGGCGGCGGCGAAGCGGCGCGCTTTTTCGCGCACGATCGCGGAATCGATCAGGAGGAACGGCTTCTGGTAGCCGTCACGGACGGCCTGCTGGACTTTTTCGAAGTCCAGGCTCGACTCGGGGTGCGAGTCGAAGACGTGGGTTGCTTCGTATGCCTGCTGTCGGACGGATTTGATGGTTTTTTTGGCGAGACCGGCACGCATCTGCATCGTAGGAGCTCCTTACGGACTTACGTAACGGGAATGTCGAGCGCGAAGAAATCCTGCGAGCCGTACACCTTCCTCTTGCTTGTCATGATGACCTCCTGCCCAGAGTCCAAAAACCGCGGTTGCGAACCGTTCTCCAAAAGCATCGGGCCCGGGTTTGACCGTCCGCTGAGCAGACAACCGAACCGGAGCCCGTTGGCGCGAATTATAGGTCCACCCCTCCCAGGGTCAAGCGGAATTTTCCGCATTCGCCGGAAGGAAGCGTCCGGCGTCCGGGCGTTCCCTCCACTATTAATAGTAGGGAGATCACGCGACAAACGCAATAGCTGGTATAACGCCGAGCCCCGGGAAGCCGGCGCCTTACAAACCCTTACAAAAAAGGCGGCGCCGGGAGGACCGGCGCCGCCGCGAGGGTGCCAGGCGGCCTAGTCGTTGCCCTGGCGCACCGCGCCGTTGGCGATCCAGCGGTTCGCGGCGATCCGGACCAGGAAGGCGATGTTCGCCGGACTGCAGGCGGCCGGAATGACCACGTCGCCGCTGAACTGCGCGTCGCCGGTCGGGCTGAGGGGAACGAGCGGCGTGTCGACGGTGTCGTTGGTCGCGCCCGCGTTGCAGATCAGGGTGCCCTTGACCTGGTCGATCGCGCCCGGCGTGCCGATGGTGTTGCCGCCGGCGAGCACCAGCCCGCGGACGTTGAACTCCACGTGCCCGTTGCGCAGGTTGGCCTTGGCCTCGCCCCCGGTCGTCGACCAGGGCTGGCCGCCGCCGCCGATGTTCCCGACCGCGTTTCCGGCCTGGATGATGCCGATGACGGTCTTCCACCTTACCACGTCGTCCGCCCGGGCCGAGACCGGGGCGAGCGCCGCCGCAAAACCCACGGAAATGCCGAAAAGTACTGCGATGCGCGCGTGCTTCATGGCTGTCTCCTCAAGGGGGTGCACCGGGCCGGACGGCCGCGGCGAAAGGTAAACAGCCGGGACGGCGGGGCATTCCGCCGTCATATTCCGGGCGGTCAGATCTTCGGCAGGGTGACGCCCTTCTGTCCCTGGTACTTGCCGCCGCGGTCGCGGTACGAAATCTCGCACACCTCGTCGGACTCGATGAAGATGACCTGCGCGACGCCCTCGTTGGCATAGATCTTTGCGGGCAGCGGCGTCGTGTTGGAGAACTCGAGCGTCACGTGGCCCTCCCACTCGGGCTCGAGCGGCGTGACGTTGACGATGATGCCGCAGCGCGCGTAGGTCGACTTGCCGAGGCAGATCGTCAGGACGTTCCTCGGGATGCGGAAGAACTCCACGGTGCGCGCGAGCGCGAACGAGTTCGGCGGGATGATGCAGACGTCGCCGCGGTAGTCGATGAAGTTCTTTTCGTCGAAGGCCTTGGGATCGACGATGGTCGAATTGATGTTGGTGAAGATCTTGAATTCGGTCGAGCAGCGGATGTCGTAGCCGTAGCTCGAGGTGCCGTAGGAGACGATGCGGCGGCCGCCCATCTCCTTCACCTGCCCCGGCTCGAACGGCTCGATCATCCCGTGCCGTTCCGCCATGCGGCGGATCCAGCGGTCGGACTTGATGGTCATCGCTCCCCTTGCGCCTTCCTAGGTGTTCTGCACCACGATGTTCGGGAATTTCAGCGACATGTCCTTCTGCCGCTCGGCGATGCGCACCGCGACCCGGCGCGCGATGGCGCGGTAGGCCTCGGCGATCGGGCCGTCGGGGTCGGCCACCACGGTCGGCTTGCCCGAGTCGGCCTGCTCGCGGATCGAGATGTCGAGCGGCAGCGACCCGAGCAGCTCGACCCCGTACTCCTTCGCCATGCGCTCGGCGCCGCCGGCGCCGAAGATGTGCTCCTCGTGCCCGCAGTTCGAGCAGATGTGAGTGCTCATGTTCTCGACGATGCCGAGGATCGGGATGCCGACTTTCTCGAACATCTTGAGCCCCTTGCGCGCGTCGATGAGGGCGATGTCCTGCGGCGTGGTGACGATGACCGCGCCCGTGACGGGCACCTTCTGCGCGAGCGTGAGCTGGATGTCGCCCGTGCCCGGCGGCATGTCGACCACGAGGTAGTCGACGTCCTCCCAGCGCGTGTCCTTCAGCAGCTGCTCGAGCGCCTGCGTCACCATCGGCCCGCGCCAGACCATCGGCGTGTCGACGTCGATGAGGAAGCCGATCGAGATCGCCTGCACGCCGTGGCCCGTCATCGGCTCGAGCGACTTGCCGTCGCGAGACTCCGGGCGCCCGGTGATGCCGAGCATCATCGGCTGCGACGGCCCGTAGATGTCGGCGTCGAGCACGCCGACGCGCGCGCCTTCGGCGGCGAGCGCGAGCGCGAGGTTGACCGCGGTGGTCGACTTGCCCACGCCGCCCTTGCCGCTCGCCACCGCGACGATGTTCTTCACCCCGGGAACGAGCTTGACGCCGCGCTGCACGGCGTGCGGGACGATCTTGCTCGCGACGTTGACCTTGACCGATTCGACGCCGGCGACCGCGCGCAGGCCGGCCGAGAGGAGCTTGCGGATGGGCTCGATCTGGGTCTTCGCCGGATAGCCGAGCTCGACGTCGAACGAGACCGAGCCGTTCTCGATCCGGATGTTGCGCGCCGACTTGGTGGACGCGAAGTCCTTGCCCGTGTTCGGGTCGACGATCCGGCTCAACGCGGCGTGAATTTGTTCCTGAGTGACGGCCATGGCGGGTGCGAATCCGGCAATCGGGGAGCCGGCAGGCAATGGATTGATATTCTACGCCTTTCCGATGCCTTTCGAGGGTCGGTTCCAGGGTAGAATCGCGAAAAGGCCGGGACCCCACCCGACCGGGCGCGCCGGCTCAGGCGCGGGCGGAGGACAAGAGAACGAGCGATGGCTGACAACACCAATCGGACCTTCATCTGCAGCGTCCTGTTTCTCGACATCGTCGAGTACTCCAGGCGCTCGGTGACCGAGCAGCTCAAGCTCAAGGAGCAGTTCAACACCACGCTGTCGGAGGCGATCTCGGGAGTCGCCGCCGACGACCGCATCATCCTCGACACGGGAGACGGCGCCGCCGTCAGCTTCCTCGGCGACCCCGAGGACGCGATGTTCGTCGCGCTGTCGATGCGCGACGCGATCGCGAGCCAGTCGGACGGCGGGCCACTGCTGCGCGTGCGCTTCGGCATCAATCTCGGCCCCGTCCGGCTCATCAAGGACATCAACGGCCAGCCGAACATCATCGGCGACGGCATCAACGTCGCGCAGCGCATCATGACCTTCGCCGAGCCCGGACAGATCCTGGTGTCGCGCTCGTACTACGACATCATCGCCCGGCTCTCGGAGGACTACGCGACCCTCTTCCACTACGAGGGGGCGCGCACCGACAAGCACGTGCGCGAGCACGAGGTGTACGCCGTCGGCGCGGCGCCGCGCCGGCTGCGATCGCGCACCCAGCCTCCGCCGCCGCGGAGCCGCGCGTTGTCGTTCCCGGGCTTCCGGCTGGACCGCCTCGCGAGCGGCCTCGCGGTCGACTGGAAGCTGCTCGTGGTCGCGCCCCTGGTGTTCCTGTTCATCGTCGGCTCGGCGTTCGCGGTGCGCGGCTACCGCAAGGCCGAGCAGGCCGCGCTCGTCGCCGTCGCGCCCGCGTCGCGCAGCGCGCGCGCCGAGACGCCCCGCCTCACGCCGGTGGAAGACACGCGCCCGGCGCCCGCGCCCGTGGAGGAGCGCCCGGTCAAGCCCAGGCCCAAGGCCGAGCCGAAGCCCCCGACGCGCCAGGAGCTCGCGGCCCAGCGCGACAAGGAGCGGCAGGAAGCCGCGGCGAAGAAGGAGAAGGAAAGGCGGGAGGCGGCGGCCAAGAAGGAAAAGGAGCAGCAGGAGCTCGCGGCGAAGAAGGAGAAAGAGAAGCAGGAGCTCGCGGCGAAGAAAGAGAAGGAGAAGCAGGACCTGGCCGCGAAGAAAGAAAAGGACCGGCTCGAGCTCGCGGCGCTCGCGGAGAGGAAAGCGGCCAAGGAAAGAGAGGGCCCTCCCGGATCGCTGCAGCTGTCGGTGCTGCCGTGGGGCGAGGTGTTCGTCGACGGAAAGAAGCTCGGCGTGAGCCCGCCGCTCCATTCCGTGCCGATCACGCCCGGCAAGCACCAGCTCGAAGTGCGCAACGGGTCGTTCCCGGCGCACCGGCAGACGCTCAACGTGAAGCCGGGCGAGAGTATCATTGTCAGCCACCGGTTTCGCTGAACGAGGGAGGACGGCGATGTCGCGCCGAGGATTCGCGCTGATTCTGGCGCTCGTGCTGATCGCGGGATGCAGCTCGCGTCCCATGCTGGGAATCTCGAGGGCCATCGGCACGTCCTCGAACAAGGATCTCGCCGGCGGGATCCGCGCCTACGAGAACGCCGACTATGAAGAGTCCGAGCTCCTCCTGAAGCGCAGCATCGAGGAAGGCCTCACCTTCCAGCGCGACGAGATCACGGCGCACAAGTACCTCGCGTTCACCTACTGCGTGACCAGCGAGGAGCGCAAGTGCCGCGAGCAGTTCCGCAAGATCCTGGAGCTCGATCCGCGCTTCGAGCTCGACAAGAGCGAGGCCGGCCACCCGATCTGGGGCCCGGTGTTCCGCAGCACGCGCAACAGCCTGAACAAGAAGTAACGCGCTCGGCATGAGCACCCAGCGGAGCATCGGCCGCTACGAGATCCAGGCGGAGCTCGGCCGCGGCGCCATGGGCGTCGTCTACCGCGCGAACGATCCGCTCCTCTCGCGCACCGTGGCGATCAAGACGATCAACATGGACCTCGAGCAGGACGGGATGGACGAGTACGAGGCCCGGTTCTACCAGGAGGCGAAAGCCGCCGGCGGCCTCAACCATACCAACATCGTCATCGTCTACGACATCGGCAAGACGGGAAACCTCGCCTACATGGCGATGGAGTACATCGACGGGGTCGAGCTGCGCTCGATGCTGTCGCAGGAGCAGCCGCTGCCCGTCGCGCAGGCGCTCGACATCGCGGCGCAGGTCGCCGAGGGCCTCGCGTACGCGCACGAGCACCAGGTCGTGCACCGCGACGTGAAGCCCGCGAACATCCTGATCACGCCGAACGGCCGCGCCAAGATCGCCGACTTCGGCATCGCGCGCATGCGCTCGGCCGAGACCCAGACGCAGACCGGCGTGATCCTCGGCTCTCCGAAATACCTGTCGCCCGAGCAGGTCGTCGGCAAGCGCGCCGATCACCGCTCGGACGTGTTCTCGCTCGGCGTGATCCTGTACCAGTGCCTGACGGGGAAGACGCCGTTCAACGGCGACGGCGTGAGCGCCCTGATGTACCAGATCACGAACCACAACCCGGCGCCGCCGAGCACGATGAACCCGCAGGTGCCGGTGATGCTCGACTACATCATCGCCAAGGCGCTGGCGAAGTCGGTCGACGAGCGCTACCAGAGCGCGGCGGACTTCGCCGCCGACCTGCGCGAGTGCCGCAAGACGCTCGAGCCGCCGATGGAGGCGTCCAATCCCCGGCTGTCGACGAGCGGATCGAACCCGGTGCTGAGCGTGACGCAGACGGTGGTCCTCGACCGCTCGCAGACGCTGAAGCCGAAGGAGCCGCCCGCGGCCGCGGAGCCGGAGGCGGCGGCGCCGCCGGCCGAGGTGGTGCCGACGCGCGGGCTGTCGCGAGCGTTCGACTCGACCGAGGCGACGCAGCGCCTGCTCGCGCAGACGCTCGACCCGCAGAGCGAAGTCCCGCCCGAGGATCCGGAGACGACCGGCCCGGTGATGCTGCCGTACGGGCTGCGCCGTTCCCGCGCGTGGGGAGACCGCGAGAACAAGATCCTCGCGGCGACGGTGATGGCGGCGCTCGCGATCGCCGCCTGGATCATCTCGGCCTGACGCTTTCCGGCATGAGCGCCGCTCCGGGAGGCCGCAGCTTCCTTGGAGTTACAATCGGGGCTTTTTGAAAGCCCGCATGCCTCGCCGGCTGTTCGTCACCACCGCGCTGCCGTACGCCAACGGCGCCTTCCACATCGGCCACATCATGGAGTACATCCAGGCCGACATCTGGGTGCGGTTCCAGCGCATGCAGGTCGACGACGACGGGTCGCCCCGCGAGGTGCACTTCGTCGGCGCCGACGACGCGCACGGCGCGCCGATCATGCTCGCGGCCGAGAAGGCGGGGAAGTCGCCGGAGGAGTTCGTCGCCGAGATCGCGCGGGGACGCCAGCAGTACCTCGACGGCTTCCATATCGAGTTCGACAACTGGCATTCGACGCACTCGAAGGAGAACACCGAGCTCTCGCAGGACATCTACCGCAAGCTCAAGGCGGCGGGACTGATCGACTCGAGGACGATCGAGCAGTTCTTCGATCCGGTCAAAGGCATGTTCCTCGCGGACCGCTACATCAAGGGCGAATGCCCGGTGTGCGGCGCCAAGGACCAGTACGGCGACGCGTGCGAGAACTGCTCGAGCGTCTATTCGCCCACGCAGCTCAAGAACCCCTATTCGACGCTCTCGGGCGCGAAGCCGGAGCTGAGGTCGTCGGAGCACCTGTTCTTCAGGCTCTCCGACCCGAAGTGCGTGCGCTTCCTGCGCGAGTGGATCGCCGTGCCCGGCCGGCTCCAGCCGCAGGTCGCGAACAAGGCGAAGGAGTGGCTCGAGGGCAAGGGCGACAAGGCGCTGGGCGACTGGGACATCTCGCGCGACGCGCCCTATTTCGGCATCCCGATTCCGGACGCGCCCGGCAAATACTTCTACGTCTGGCTCGACGCGCCGATCGGCTATCTCGCCTCGCTCAAGAACTATTTCGATTCCGGCAAGGCGAGAAAGAAAGGCGAGCGGCTCGGCTTCGCCGAGTTCCTGGCGGCGCCGGACACCGGGATGGTCCACTTCATCGGCAAGGACATCATCTACTTCCACACCCTGTTCTGGCCGGCGATGCTCGAGTTCTCGGGCTACAAGACGCCCGACCAGGTCAACGTCCACGGTTTCATCACCGTCTCGGGCGACAAGATGTCCAAGTCGCGCGGCACCGGCATCTCGCCCCTGCGCTATCTCGAGATCGGGATGAACCCGGAGTGGCTGCGCTACTACATCGCCGCCAAGCTGAACGCGAACGTCGAGGACCTCGATTTCAATCCCGAGGACTTCCTCGCTCGGGTGAACAGCGACCTCGTGGGCAAGTACGTGAACATCGCGAGCCGGGCGGCGGGATTCATATCGAACCTGTTCGGAGGAAAGCTCTGCGACCTCGAGGGACCGGATGCCTCCGAGATTTCGAGCCGGGGCGTCGCTTACGGCTCGAGGGATCAGATCAAGGAGAGCTACGAATCCCGGGAATTCGGGAAGGTCGTGCGCGAGGTCATGAGAATCGCCGATGTGATCAATCAGCGCTTCGACCAGCACAAGCCGTGGGAGTTGGCGAAAGACAAATCCCGGCACGAAGAGCTTCACCGCGTGTGCTCGGACGCAATCCAGGCGTTTTACGCGCTGACCGTGTATCTCGCGCCGATCCTTCCTTCGACCGCGAAGCGCGTGGCACGCGAGTTGTTCGGCCTCGAGGACGATCTGCGATTTACGCATCTCGAAACGCGCCCGGCGCGGATACGTCCGTTCAAGCACCTCATGACCCGCGTCGAGGAAAAGCAGCTCGACGCGCTGTTCGCCCCCGAACCGGAGAAAGCGAAGATGACGACGCCCGCCTCGCCCCAGCCCGCGCCCGCCGGCGCGGGAGACGGAGCCATCTCGATCGACGACTTTTCCAAGGTCGACCTGCGCATCGCGCGGATCGCGAAGGCCGAGCATGTCGAAGGCGCCGACAAGCTGCTCCGGCTCACGCTGGACGTCGGCGCTCTCGGCACCCGCACCGTGTTCGCGGGCATCAAGTCGGCTTACGATCCGGCGAAGCTCGAAGGACGCCTCACGGTGATGGTGGCGAACCTCGCGCCGCGCAAGATGAAGTTCGGGGTCTCGGAGGGCATGGTGCTCGCGGCGTCGGGCGAAGCCCCGGGCCTGTATCTGCTCGCTCCCGACGCGGGCGCGGCGCCCGGGATGAAGGTGAAGTGATCCAGCTCCCGCTCGGCTTCATCGGCTGGTTCTTCACGCTGTTCTCGATCGCGGCGATCGCGCTGGGCGCGATCGTCATCGCCGCCCTCGCGCGCGCCGGCGCGGCGCAGCGCAACACGCTCGGCTTCTCGTTCTGGAACGACGCCCTGCTCGCGGGCATCTGGGTGATGGGCCTCGCGGGCGGCATCGGCGTGATCCGCCTCGAGGCCTGGGGACGCTACATCCTCGAGCTGTTCTGCTGGGCGCTGATCGTGCTGATCCTGCTCTCCGCGGCGACCCGGCTGTACGCGCTCAGCCGGTCGCGCGATGGCGAGCCGCCGGTGAACTGGGTCGGCGCGATCGCGGGCGTGACGCTCGTCGTCGTGCCGATCATCGCGGTGTGCGCGGCCACGATCGTGACGCTGCGGAGCCCCGAGACGCTGCAGGCGTTCCAGAACCGGTAAGCGCCGCGGCCGTCGTCAGGGCTTGAGATACGCGTAGCCTTCCTTCTGCTGCAGGTGCGTGATCTCGACCACGCCCGAGGGCACGAAGTCCACGCCCAGGATGAATTGCTCCTTCTTGAGCTTCAGGTTGCGGATCGTGATCTCGCAGACCTCGAACTTCACGCCTCGCCCCATCAGGTCCTGAACGCGCGCGTCGAAGGGCCCGAGGCGGTCCTTGGCCCCTTCCATGAGGAACTGCACCCCGTCGCCCACCGTCACCGCGACGATCTTCGCCTTGGGGTCGACCTCGAGGTGATTGTAGATATTGCGCAGGCCGCTGGTCGCCTGTGAAATCCCGCCGTCGAAGTGGTAGACCACCTTCTCCTGCGCAAAGGCGCCGCCCGCGAACGCGAAGCACAAGGCGGCGGTCACAACGGAAGTCCATTTCATAACCCGCTCCTTCATGTCGGATCCGCCAACTTTACGCCGACGCCGCCCCGGTAGGAAAATCGAGCCATGGCCAAGCATCTTCTAATCGAGGGCCGCGTCCAGGGCGTCGGCTTCCGCTACGAGCTGATGCGGCAGGCCCGACAGCTGAACGTCACGGGGTGGGTACGCAACACGCGCGACGGAAAGGTCGAGGCGGTCGTGGACGGCCCGCCCGACAGGGTCGACGCGATCATCGCCTGGGCGAGGCGCGGGCCGGCGGCGGCGCGCGTGACCGGCGTGCAGGTGAGCGAGAACGCGGGGAGCTACGACGAGTTCGAGCAGTGGCCTACCGAGTAGCGCGGGCTTTCTCGCGGTCGCAGGTCGCGCGCGCGCGCGTGCACGCCGCCTGGCACGCCTGCGCCTCCTGGGTCTCGGTGGTGGTGCGGCGGCACTTCTGCATGCACGCCTGCTGATCGCTCGCGCAGGTGGCGGGCTCGTCCCAGATCGACTTGTAGGCGTAGTAGCCGATCCCCGCGGCGATCGCCACGATGAGCAGGAACTTCACGGGTAGAGCACCTCGACGTTCTCGGCCTTGAGCCACTGCCTGAGCGACTCGAGCAGGCGGTCGTCCAGGCTCACCTTCCAGCCGTCGCCGAGGCGCATCTGCACGCTCGCCGTCCCGTTCTGGTACGCGATCGCCACCGGGCAGGGCCCGTTCCGGTACGGCGCGAGCAGCTCCTTCAGCTTCGCGGTCGCGGCGGCCGCTTCGCGCGACGCCTCGCCGTTCATCACGAGCCGCATCTCGCGCGCGAAGCGGCTGCGCGCGGCGGCGAGGTCGTATACGCGGTCGGCGATGATGCGCATGAACGTGGTCTCGCCTTCGTCGCCGCTCGAGCGGCGCACCAGCCGCACCTTCGCCTCGATCACGACCACCGCGTCCTCCTTGACGAGCTCGCGGACCTGGTCGAACACCTCGTTGTAGATCGTCACCTCCTGCACGGCGGTGCCGTCGGAGAGGTTGACCGCGACCATGCGTCCCTGCTGCGTGCGCATGACGCGGATGGACTCGACCACGCCGGCGATGAGCTGGGCCGGGGAGTCGCGGTCTCCGGACGGCGCGAGGTTGCGCAGGTTGGTGCGCACGAATCGCGCGACCTCGGCGCGGTGCACCGAGAACGGATGTCCCGACAGATAGAAGCCGAGCGCCGTCTTCTCCTCGCGCAGCCGCTGCACCTCGTCCCAGCGCGGCACGGCGACGAGCGACAGCGAGCGCTGCGCGCCTTCGGCCTCGCCGAACAGGCTGACCTGCTGCGCGTCGCGCTCGGCCTGCTCCGCCGCGTCGAGCGCGATCCCGACGGAGGCGAGCAGGCTTGCGCGGTGAGCGGACTCGTTTTCGTATACGGAGTCGAACGCCCCGGCGCGCACCAGCGCCTCGACCACGCGCCGGTTGACGATGCGCTTGTCGATGCGCCGGCAGAAATCGAAGAGATCGGCGAACGGCCCGGCCTCGCGCGCCTTGAGGACCGCGCCGATCGCCGACTCGCCCGTGCCCTTCACCGCGCCCAGGCCGTAGCGGATCGTCTTCGCGTCGACGGGCGTGAAGCGGTATTCGCCGGTGTTCACGTCGGGCGGCAGCACCTTCAGGCCGTTGGCGAGCGCGTCCTCGTGGAACTGGTGCACCTTGTCGGTGTCGTCCATGACCGCCGACAGGTTCGCCGCCATGAACGCCGCCGGGTAGTGCGCCTTCAGGTACGCCGTCTGGTACGCGACCAGCGCGTACGCCGCGGCGTGCGACTTGTTGAAGCCGTAGCCGGCGAACTTCTCCATCAGGTCGAAGAGCGCGTTCGCCTTGCCGCGCGCCATGCCGTTCTTCTCGGCGCCCGCGAGGAAGATCTCGCGCTGCTGCGCCATCTCCTTGGCGTCCTTCTTGCCCATCGCGCGCCGCAGGAGGTCGGCGCCGCCGAGCGAGTAGCCGCCGATCGCCTGCGCGATCTGCATCACCTGCTCCTGGTAGACCATGATGCCGTAGGTCGGCTTGAGGATCGGCTCCAGGCGCGGATCGAGGTACTCGACCTTCTTCCCGCCCGACTGCTTGCGCTCGATGAACTCCGGGATCAGGTCCATCGGACCCGGCCGGTACAGTGCGACGAGCGCGATGATGTCCTCGAAGCGGTCGGGCTTCGCGCGCTTCAGGAGGTCGCGCATGCCGCGCGATTCGAACTGGAACACCGCGGTCGTGTTCGCCTGCCCGAAGACCGCGTACGCGGCCGGGTCGTCGAGCGGGATCTTCTCGAGCGCGAAGCCCGGCTCGCCCATCGCGCGGATCGACTGCCCCGCCCAGTCGAGGATCGTGAGCGTGGTCAGGCCGAGGAAGTCGAACTTGACCAGGCCGATGCGCTCGACGTCCTTCATGTCGAACTGCGACACCGTGCTCTCGGTGCCCTGAGCCGCGTACAGCGGGCAGAAGTCGGTCAGCTTCCCCGGCGCGATCAGCACGCCGCCCGCGTGCATGCCGACGTTGCGCACGATGCCCTCGAGCTGGCCCGCGAGCGCGAGCAGCTCGCGCGTCTCCTCCTCGGTTCGCTCGCGCTCCGCGAGGCGCGGCTCCATCTCGCGCGCGTCCTTGAGCGTGATGCGCTTGCCGGGCTGGAACGGGATCAGCTTCGCGAGCTCGTCGGTGCGCGTGTAGCTCCACTCCATCACGCGCCCGACGTCGCGCACGACCGCGCGCGCCGCCATGGTGCCGAAGGTCGCGATCTGCGAGACGCACTCCGAGCCGTACTTGCGCTTCACGTACTCGATCACGCGGTCGCGGCCGCGCTCGCAGAAGTCGATGTCGAAGTCGGGCATCGACACGCGCTCGGGATTGAGAAAGCGCTCGAACAGCAGGTCATAGCGCAGCGGATCGAGGTCCGTGATGCCGAGCGAGTACGCGACGAGCGACCCCGCGCCCGAGCCGCGCCCGGGACCGACCGGGACGCCGTTCGACTTCGCCCAGTTGATGAAATCGGCGACGATCAGGAAGTAGCCGGCGAAGCCCATCTTGATGATGGTCCCGAGCTCGAGCTCCAGGCGCGCTTCGTACTTCCCGCGCTGCTCCTCGGCCTTGTCGCCGTAGAGCGCGCGCAGCCTCGCGGCGAGCCCTTTTCGCGCCTGCTCCCGAAGAAAATCCTCGAGCGACAGGCCCCCGGGCGTCGGGAACGCGGGGAGCTTCGACTTCCCCAGCTGCAGCGTCAGGTTGCACCGGCGCGCGATCTCGACCGAGTTCGCGAGCGCCTCGGGCAGATCGGCGAAGAGCTCGGCCATCTCCGCCTGCGACAGGAAGTAGCTCCTCGCCGTGAACGCGCGCGGCCGCCGGCGATCGCCGAGCACGTAGCCCTCGGCGATGCACACGCGCGCCTCGTGCGCGGTGAACTCCTCCGGGGTCAGGAACTGCACCGGGTGCGTGGCGACCACCGGCAGCCCGAGCGCTCCCGCGAGGCGCACCGCGGAGGCGACATAGGTTTCCGCCTGCGGCACGCCGGAACGCTGCAGCTCGACGTAGAACCGGCCGGGAAAGATCTTCGCCCACTCGAGCGCGAGCCGCTCGGCCGCCGGCCGGTTGTCCGAGAGGAGCGCCGCGCCGACGTCGCCGTGCATCGCTCCCGAGAGAGCGATCACGCCCGCGGTGCCCGTCTCGGCGAGCCAGCTCTTGCGCAGCTCGCCGCGGCCCCGGTGCTGGTTCTCGAGCCAGGCGCGCGAGAGCCACTGCGAGAGCCGCAGGTAGCCTTCGTGCGTCTGCACGAGCAGCAGCAGGCGGTGCGGCTTGTCGCGCTCGGACTCGTTCGAGACCCAGACGTCGCAGCCCACGACGGGCTTCACGCCCGCCGCGCGCGCCGCCTTGTAGAACTTGACCGCGCCGAAGACGTTGGCGAGGTCGGTGATCGCGAGCGCCGGCATGCCGTCGGCGGCGGCGCGGGCCACGGCGTCGTCGATGCGCACGATGCCGTCGGTAACCGAGTATTCGCTGTGCAGCCGGAGGTGGACGAAGGCGGGTTTTGGCATCTTTTTCGCGCCTTGACGGCGACGAAATTCTATCACCCACTGATCGGCGCCGGTCCGCCGGCCGGCCCATGAAGCACGTCGAAAACTCTTCGCGGCGCGCGTGTTCCAATGGGCCGGGAAATCCGTCGCTTATGAGCGCAATCCGCGTCCACCTCCTCGCCGCCGCCCTCGCCGCGGCGGCCGCGCCCGCGCTCGCCGACACCATCTACAAGTACGAGCGCGGCGACGGCAGCGTCGTGTACTCGGACACCCCGGTCCGGGACGCCCGCCTGGTCGAGCGCTTCAGCGTCGCGCAGGCGATGGCGCAGCCGCCGCGCCCCGCGGCGCCCGAGGCGCAGCGCCCGGCCGCTCCCGCCGGCGATCGCGTCGCCCGCCTGGACGCGGCCGACGCCGAGGTGCGGGCCGCGCAGCAGGCGGTCGATGCCGCGAAGACGCGCCTTGGACAGGGCTCCGAGCCCCTTCCGGGCGAGCGCGTCGGCATCGGCGGCGGCCGCAGCCGCCTGACCCAGGACTATTTCGCGCGCCAGCAGGGGCTCGAAGAGGAGTTGGTCCGCGCCAACGCGCGCCTCGAGGCGGCCTACCGGCGGCGCAACGACGCGAGGTGACCTCCACCCTCCGCCTATAATCCCCGCCGATGAGCACCGCGGCGGGCGCCAAATCCACCGAAACGCTCGCTTTTGCGGCCCTCGTCGCGGGCGCCGCGATGATCGCGTGCGCGCCGATCCTGGTGCGGCTTTCCGACACCAGCCCGGGCGCGAGCGCGTTCTGGCGCGTCGCGCTGTCGGCGCCGGCGCTCGCGCTGTGGGCGCGGATGGAGCCGGGCGCGCGGCGCGCGGCACCCGTCTCCTGGACGCCGCTCGTCCTCGCGGGACTGTGCTTCGCCGGAGACCTCGCCGCCTGGCACGTCTCGATCCTCTACACCTCGGTCGCGAACGCGACGCTCGAGGCCAATTTCGCGCCGGTCTTCGTCACCGCGGGAGCCTGGCTGCTGTGGCGCGAGCGCCCGAGCGCGCTGTTCGTCGGCGCGCTCGGGCTGACGGCGCTCGGCGCGGCGCTGCTCATCGCACCGAACTTCGCCCTCGGCGGCAGGACGCTCGCCGGCGACGCGCTCGGCGTCCTCACCGCGGTGTTCTACGCCGGCTACATGCTCGCGCTGAAGTCCGCGACGAGCGGCGCCTCGACCGCGCGCATCATGGCGGTCAGCACCGCGGTCGCCGCGGCCGCGCTGCTCCCGTACGCGCTCGCGACCGCGGAGGTGTTCCGCGCGCAGGACGCGCGCGGCTGGATGGTGCTCGCCGCGCTCGCCCTCGTGCCGCAGATCGGCGGCCAGAGCCTGATCGCGTTCGGCTTCGCGCGGCTGCCCGCCTCGCTCTCGGCCGTGAGCCTGCTGCTGCAGCCGCTGCTCGCCGCGTTCTATGCCTGGCTGCTGCTCGGCGAGGCGATGTCGGGGATGCAGATGGCGGGCGCCGCCATCGTTCTCGCGGGCATCCACCTCGCGCGGCGCGGACGCTAGCGGACGCCGAAAAGCGACGGAATCCAGCCCGGCGGAAACGGCAGGTGCAGGAGCAGGTCGAACAACCCGAAGAAGCACGACCAGACCACGGCCGTGAAGACCGCGGAGAACACCCAGCCGCGCTTGCCCTGGATGCGCAGATAGGCGAGGACGAACACGGGCACGGCGAGCAGGAACCCGAGCAGCAGGATCCCGAAGAAGAAGCCGAGGATCCACGCCACCGCGACGGCCGTGCGGCGCAGCGCCACCGACTGGGGCAGGTGGTCGGAAAGCTTGAAGTCGGAGGCGCTGTGCGCCGCCGCGCCGAACAGCGACCACAGCACCTCGGCCCCGGCGAGGAAGAACAGCGGCACGCAGATGACGAGCGGGAACAGCGCGGCCTTCGCGGGCCAGCCCCAGGCGCTGATCACGCCCCACGCCGAGACCAGCATGACGACGACCCCGAGCGCGAGCGAGGCCTTGTTATGCATGGCCTCTCCGCCGCGTCCGGCGCGCCTGCCAGATCGGATAGCAGATCACGACGACCGCGATCGCGAACAGCACGAGCACGATGGGACGCGCGAGCCACGACGCGTGATAGCGCGCGACCGAGATGTAGAGATAGTTCTCTGCGATCTTGCCGAGCACGAGGCCGAGGACGAACGGCGCGCGCGGCCAGCCGGCGACCACCATGAGCCAGCCGATCCCGCCGCACAGGAGCATCACGACCAGGTCGCCGTACTGGTTGTTCGCGGTGTAGGCGCCGATGAAGATCAGCACCAGGATGACCGGCACGAGCAGCTCGCCCGGCACGTTCGTGAGCGACGCGAGCCGGTTGAGGAATATCAGGCACGCGATGACGGTGATGATGTTCGCGAGCACGATGGTCCACACCATCGAGTAGGTGATCGGCAGGTTCTTGGTCAGCATGTCGGGGCCGGGAACGAGGCCCATCAGGAAGAAGCCGCCGAGGATCACCGCCATCGAGGCGCTCCCCGGGACGCCGAAGGCGATGGTCGGGATGAGCGAGCCGCCCTCCTTCGAGTTGCTCGCCGCGCCCGGGCCGATGACGCCGCGCACGTCGCCGCGGCCGAAGCCCTTGCGCTCCTCGGGCGTGCGCGCGCTCTGCACCGCGTGGCCGTAGGCCATCCATTGCGCGACCGGGCCGCCCAGGCCCGGCGTGATGCCGATGAAGGTCCCGATCAGGCTGCAGCGGATCGCCAGCCCGAAATGCTGGAACGTGTCCTTCACGCCCTCGAGCACGCCTTTCCTCACCTGGCCGACGCGCGTGTCGCCCGCGATCGAGCTGCCGCGCACGACCAGGTCGAGGATCTCCGGCACCGCGAACAGGCCGACGAGCACCGCCACGATGTCGAGGCCCTGCCAGAGGTAGAGCGTGCCGAAGGTGAAGCGCGCGACCCCGGCCTGCGGGTCCTGGCCGACGGTCGCGAGCAGCAGCCCGAGCCCGCCGGCGATGAATCCGCGCACCATGCCGCGCGCGCCCTGGCCGCTGAGCGAGGCGATGAAGGCGAGGCCGACGATCGCGAGCATGAACAGCTCCGGGGATCCGAACGCCAGCACGAGCGGCCGCACGACCGGGATCGCGAGCGCGAGCGCGGCCGCGCCGACCAGCGCCCCGAGCAGCGAGCTCGACAGCGCCGCGCCGAGCGCGCGTCCCGCCTCGCCCTTCTTCGCCATGGAGTGCCCGTCGAGGATGATCGCCGCCGTGGTGGACTCGCCCGGGATGCCGAACAGCACCGAGGTGATGTCGCCGGTGGTCGCGACCACCGAGTGCATCCCGAGCAGGAACGCCATCGCCTCGTGCGGCTTCATCGCGTAGATGAAGGGCAGCATGAGCGCGAGCGTGGTGACGCCGCCCAGCCCCGGCAGCAGCCCGACCCAGAACCCGAGCAGGATGCCGAGCCCCATGAAGGCGAGCGCCTTCCACTGCAGGACCAGCAACAGCCCGGCCAGGGCGGATTCGATCATTCGCCGAACTTCACGTACTTGCGGAATTCGGCGACGATGTCGTTCGGCTGGTTCAGGACTTCTTTCATCACCTCGAGCGCCTGGTCGCCGTTGACGTAGTTGAGCGTCAGGTCGGCCTTCTTCGCCTCGGCGAGCAGGTCCTTGTCGGCGAGCGACTTGACGAATGCGTCGCGCAGGATGTTGACGAGGTTGTCCGGCGTCCCGGGCGGCATGACGTACGGACGGCCGACCACCTCGGGCGCCGAGCGCAGCGCCATCATCGCCTTCGCGCGCGGATTGGGCGCGAGGCTCTCGTCGCTGGGCAGGTTGGCGATCTCGGGCTCGCTCGCGCGCGAGCGGATGACGGGGTGCACCAGCTTGCGCTCGATGAACGGCGCGATCGACGAGTACGAGCCGGCGCGGGCGTCGGCCTCCTTGCGCTCGACCGCGAGCATGATGTCGGCGCTGCTCGAGTAGCCGCTCACGAGCTTGAGGTTCACGCCGAGGAACTCCTTCAGCAGCAGCGGGAAGTCGTAGGTGTTGGCCCCGGGCCCGGTCGCGCCCACGATGATGGGCTCCTTCGCCTTCCTCATGTCGTCGAAGGTCTTGTACGGCAGGTCGTCGCGGATGGCGAGCACCGTGGTCTCGCTCGCGGCCGAGCCGATCCACGCGAACTTGAGCATGTCGAACTTCACGCCTTCGACCTTAAGCAGCTGCCCGATCGGCAGGTTGCGGTTGAAGGTGCCGATCGTCAGCCCGTCGGGCTTCGCCTGGGCGTAGACGTAATTGGCCGCGATCAGGCTGTTGGCGCCCGGCATGTTCTGCACGATCACGGTCGGCGTGCCCGGGATGTACTTCGGCAGGTAGCGCGACAGCAGCCGCGCGACCGAGTCGTAGCCGCCCCCCGGCTTGTAGCCCACGACGATCGTGATGGTCTTGCCTTCGAAGTACGGCGCCTGGCTCTGGCGGTTGCACCCCACGAGCGCGAGCAGAGCAAGCGCCGTGACGAGCGCGAAGCGGATTCTCATGATCCCTCCTCGTTCGGTAAGTCGTAGTCTCTCTTGGATCCCTCGTGCCGGCTGCGAGCCGGCCGGCGGTGTCCCCCGCCCGGGAAAGCAGGGATGATCCTACGAATGCGGGGCCGGAGTAAATACCCGGCTCATGTTCCGCCGCGTGAAACGACGACTTGCGCCTCGCCCGGCGCGCGCGGCTCGACCCGGCCGATGCGCCACGCGGTCTCTCCGGCGGCGCGCAGCGTCTCCTGCGCCCGGGCGGCGTCGCGCTCTTCCACGATCACCACCATGCCGATGCCGCAGTTGAACACGCGCAGCATCTCGGCCTCGGCGACGTTGCCCTGCTCCTGCAGCCAACCGAAGATCGGAGGCGGCGTCCAGGCGCCGCGCTCGAGCACGGCTTTCGTTCCGTCGGGCAGAACGCGCGGCACGTTCTCGACGAGGCCGCCGCCGGTGATGTGCGCCAGGCCCTTCACCGTCATCGCGCGCATCAGCGCGAGCAGCGGCTTCACGTAGATGCGCGTCGGCTCGAGCAGCGCCTCGGCCAGCGTGCGCCCGTGGAAATCCGAGCCCGGATCGGCGCCCGACACGTCGAGGATGCGCCGCACGAGCGAGTAGCCGTTCGAGTGCGCGCCGCTCGACGCGAGCCCGAGCACCGCGTCGCCCGGCGCGATCGAGCGCCCGTCGATGATCGCGCTTTTTTCCACGACGCCCACGGCGAATCCGGCCAGATCGTATTCGCCTTCGGGATACATGCCCGGCATCTCGGCGGTCTCGCCGCCGATCAGCGCGCAGCCTGCGAGGTCGCAGCCGCGCGCGATGCCGGCGACGACCTGCGTCGCGACGCCGACGTCGAGCCTGCCGCACGCGTAGTAGTCGAGGAAGAAGAGCGGCTCGGCGCCCTGCACCAGGATGTCGTTCACGCTCATCGCCACGAGGTCGATGCCGACCGTGTCGTGGCGGTTCAGCCGGAACGCGAGCTTGAGCTTGGTGCCCACGCCGTCGGTGCCCGAGACCAGCACGGGCTCGCGGTAGCGCTTCGGGATCTCGCACAGCGCGCCGAAGCCGCCGATGCCGGCGAGCACCTCGGGGCGCATCGTGCGCTTCGCGAACGGCTTGATCGCCTCGACCAGCGCGTCGCCCGCGTCGATGTCGACGCCCGCGTCGCGGTAGCTGATCGGCTTTCGACTGGCCAAGAGGGAGGGATACCGCTAGAGTCTCGTTTTCCGCGCGAATTCTAATCGAAAATGCACCCGGCCCGCCGCGCTGACCGAGAGAAATGGTGGTGGCTCGCGCTGGGCCTGGGCTTCCTGCTGCTGCTGTATTTCCTCTCGCCGATCCTGACGCCGTTCCTGCTGGGCGGGATCCTCGCGTACATCATGAACCCGCTGGTCGGCTGGCTCGAGCGCCATCGTGTCGACCGCACCATCGGCGCGGTCGTCGCGATCGCGCTGCTCGCCGGCCTCGTGGTCCTGTGGGTGCTCATCGTGGTGCCGCTGTTCACCAAGGAGATCCGCCAGCTGATCGAGCGCCTTCCCGACGCGTTCGACCAGGCCAACACGCGGCTCGTGCCCTGGCTGCGCGAGCGCTTCGGGGTCGAGCTGCAGCTCGACCCGGCGAGCGTGCGCGCGTATTTCGCCGACGCCGTGAAGGGCACCGAGGGCGTCGGCGCCGCCCTGTTGCAGTCGCTCAGGATCGGCAGCGCGACGCTGATCGGCTTCCTCATCACGGCGCTGCTCATCCCGGTCGTGCTGTTCTACCTCATGCGCGACTGGAACCGGCTGATCGAGGTCGTCGACGGCCTGGTCCCGCGCAACCTCCACCCCAAGGTCGCCGAGATCGCGCGCGAGACCGACGCCGTGCTCGCCGAGTTCCTGCGCGGGCAGCTTTCCGTGATGCTGGTGATGAGCTTCTACTACTCGATCGCGCTGTGGGTCGCGGGGCTCGATTTCTACCTGCCGGTCGGGATCATCACCGGCATCCTGGTGTTCATCCCGTACGTGGGCTCGTTCACGGGCCTGCTGCTCGCGACGCTCTCGGGCCTGATCCAGTTCGGGCCCACCATGGGACTCGTGTGGGTGCTGATCGCGTTCGGCATCGGCCAGGCGATCGAGGGGATGGCGGTGACGCCGCTGCTGGTCGGCAAGCGCATCGGCCTGCACCCGGTCGCGGTGATCTTCGCGCTGCTCGCGTTCGGGCAGCTGTTCGGCTTCGTCGGCGTGCTGCTCGCGCTGCCGGCGAGCGCCGCGCTGCTGGTCGGCCTGCGGCACCTGCGCGCGCGCTACATCGCGAGCTCGGTGTACGGCGGCGACGCGGGCTGAAGCGGCCGTGCGGCAACTGGTCCTCGAGCTCGCGCCGCCCGAGCCGCCCAGCTTCGCGAGCTACGTTCCCGGACGCAACGCCGCCGCGCTCGCCGCGCTCCGGAGCGCGCTCGCGGGCGGCGAGCGCTTCGTCTATCTGTGGGGTCCTTCGGGGAGCGGCAAGACGCACCTGCTGCGCGCCTTCGAGACCGCGGGCGGCCGGGCGGCGGACGACGTCCAGCGGCTCGACGAGCCCGGGCAGATCGCGCTGTTCGATCTCTACAACGCGCTGCGCGCCTCGGGCGGCGCGCTCGCGGCGGCGGGCGACGAGCCGCCGGAAGGGCTGCGCCTGCGCGAGGACCTGCGCTCGCGCCTCGGCAGCGGGGTCGTGATCCAGCTGCGCCCGCTGTCGGAGACCGAGAAGGCGGCGGCGCTGCGCGAGCGCGCGAAGGCGCGCGGCATCGCGCTCTCCGACGGCGTCATCGCGTACCTGCTCACGCACCTGCGGCGCGACATGGGCACGCAGATCGCCGTGCTCGACGCGCTCGACCGCCATTCGCTGGAGCGCCAGCGCCCGATCACCGTGCCCTTGCTGAAGCAGGCGTTGCGCTCGCTCGAGCAGGAAAAAAAAGGCCGGCGACTCCCCCCGGATATCGCCGGCCCCCGCAAGGGCGGTCCGTAGCTCGGGCCCGGACCCCCCCCGGCCCAGCTACGCCTTGCCCTCCGTTTGTCCGGCAAAGAAACCCCCGGCGACCGCGGGCTCACCGCCCGCGGCGCCGGGGAAAGAGCGAGCGCGCGAAGGAGGCCACGCGCTTGCTGTCGCCGGCTCCTGCAGAGCCGGCGATCGGAGGAAACGGGTGTCGTCGTCCGTCAGCCGGGATGCCACCTTGCCCCGGACGATGTCGAAATTCCCGAGGAACAAATACGCGCCGTAGGACAGCAGCGCGACGCTCGCGACCTCACCGCACACCATCAGCACTTCGAACATGTTCTCCTCCTTTTCGCTCCGAGACGGAATCGGTGTCCCGTCAGAGCGAAATTTAGGCGGCAAGAGGGCCCGGGCTCTATGGAGCGCGGCACTGTGCGGGTGTCGGATATGGGCGGCGCCGGAGTGCCGGCGTGCACAGGCCGTCCGTGAAATACTCCCCGCGACGGTAGAATCGCGCCGGTGGACCTCGCGCTCTTCGACCTCGACAACACCCTGCTCGCGGGCGACAGCGACTACGCCTGGGCGCAGTTCCTGATCGGGCGCGGCGTGCTGGACCGCGCGCGCTACGAGGCGCGCAACGACGCGTTCTACAAGCAATATCTGGCCGGCGAGCTGGACATACGCGAGTTCCTCGATTTCCAGCTGGCGCCGCTCGCGCGCCGGCCGCGCGCCGAGCTCGACGCCTGGCACCGCGACTTCATGCGCGAGCGCGTCGTTCCCATGATCCTGCCCGAGGCGCGCGCGCTGATCGCGCGCCACCGCGGGCGCGGCGACGTCTGCGCCATCCTCACCTCGACCAACGCCTTCATCACCGCGCCGATCGCGCGCGAGCTCGGCGTCGAGCACCTGCTCGCGACCGAGCTCGAGACCTGCGACGAGGGCTACACCGGCCGCCCGGCCGGCACCCCGTGCTTCCGCGAGGGCAAGATCGAGCGGCTCGAGCATTGGCTCGGCTCCCGCGGCGAGACGCTCGGCTCGTACGCGAGGAGCTGGTTCTACAGCGACTCGCTGAACGACCTGCCGCTGCTCGAGCGCGTCACCGATCCCGTCGCCGTCGACCCCGACGAGACGCTGCGCCGCGTCGCGCACGAGCGCGGCTGGCCGGTGATCACTCTGAAATGAGAGCCCTCCCCGCCGCGATCGTCGTCCTGGTCCCGGTCGCGCTCGGGCTCGCGATCGCGCTCGGCAGCGTCCCCATGAGCGCGGGCCAGCTCGCGCAAGCGCTCGCCGGGCGCGGCGACGACGCGCTGCGCGAGATCGTGTGGGACGTGCGCGTGCCGCGCGCGCTCGCGGCGTTCGCGTGCGGCGCGCTGCTCGCGCTGTCGGGCGCGCTGCTGCAGGTGCTGCTGCGCAATCCCCTCGCCGATCCCTACATCCTCGGCGTCTCGGGCGGGGCCTCGGTCGGCGCGCTGCTCGCCCTGGTGCTCGGGCTCGCGGCAACCGCGATGCGGCTGTTCGCGCTCGCAGGCGCGGCGCTCGCGGCGGGCGCCGTGTTCGCGTTCTCGCGCGGGCGCGCCGGATGGAACCCGTACCGGGTGCTGCTGACGGGCGTCGCGCTGTCGGCGGGCTGCGGCGCGATCGTGGGCCTGCTCCTCAGCCTCGCGCCCGCCGCGCAGGTGCAGGGCATGCTGTACTGGCTGCTCGGCGATCTCTCGCCCGCGGGCGACCCGACGCTCGCCCTCGCCGTGCTCGCCGCGTGCACCGCGCTCGCGTGGTCGCGCGCCGCTGCGCTCGACGTCGTGCTGCTCGGGAGCGACAAGGCGGCCTCGCTCGGCGTCGACGTCGGACGGCTGCAGGCGATCGCGTTCGCGGCCGCGACGCTCGCCACGGTCGCGGCGGTGCTGCTCGGCGGCGCGATCGGCTTCGTCGGCCTGGTGGTGCCGCACCTGCTGCGCCTCGCGGGCGTCCGCGCCCACCGGCTGCTCGTGCCGCTCTCGGTGTGCGCGGGCGGGAGCCTGCTCGTGATCGCGGACACCGTGGCGCGCACCGCGACCGCGCCCTCGGAGCTGCCGGTCGGCGTGATCACCGCGCTGATCGGCGTGCCGGCGCTGCTGTTCCTGCTCGCGCGCGTGCGCTAGGGCGATGCTCGCGGCGCGGGCGATCGGCATCCGGGCCGGCGGACGAACGCTGGTCGAAGGACTGGACCTCGTGCTCGCGCCCGGCCAGTGCTGGGCGCTGCTCGG
Organism: Burkholderiales bacterium; assembly: GCA_035651815.1. Lineage (GTDB taxonomy): Bacteria > Pseudomonadota > Gammaproteobacteria > Burkholderiales > SG8-39 > VBDM01. The sequence continues at coordinate 58,015 of DASRFB010000092.1, forward strand.
CCCCAACGGCGCGGGGAAATCGAGCCTCATCCTGGCGCTCGCGGGCTTGCGCGCGCCGCACCGGGGCGAGATCGCGCTCGACGAGCGTCCGCTCGCGCGCTGGACCCGGGCCGAGCTCGCGCGCCGCGTCGGGGTGCTGCTGCAGGACGACACGCCCGACTTCTGGGGCAGCGCCCTCGAGTACGCGCGGCTCGGGCGCTACCCGCGGTCCGGCGGCGCCTGGGGAGGCGACGCCGAGGACGACGCGGCCGCGCTCGGCTGGCTCGCGCGGCTCGACCTCACCGAGCGCGCCGCGCAGCCCTATGTCACGCTCTCGGGCGGCGAGCGCCAGCGCGCGCGCATCGCGCAGCTGCTCGTGCAGGACGCGGGCCTGCTGATGCTCGACGAGCCGCTCAGCCATCTCGACCTGCGCCACCAGGTGCAGGTCATGGAGCTGCTCGCCGAATCCGCCCGTGCCGGCCGCACGGTGCTGATGGCGCTGCACCAGCCGAGCCTCGCCGCGCGCTACTGCGATCACGCGGTTTTGTTGTATGATGCGGGCCGCTCCAGCGCCGGACCGTGCGCCGACATGCTCACGCCGTCCCGCCTCGAGGCGCTCTACCGATGCCGCCTGGAGTCCGCGGGCCTCTCGATCCCCACTTGATCAAGCGATTCATCAGCCGCGTCTTCCGCCTCGGGGCGAGCTCCCAGCCCATCGTCGTTCCGCGCGAGAAGCACGGGCTCGGGCGCGAGCGCATCTCGTCGGGCTCGCGCAAGGTGTGCGAGGTGCTGCGCGAGCGCGGCTACCAGGCGTACGTGGTCGGCGGCGCGGTGCGCGACCTGCTGCTCGGCCTCGAGCCGAAGGACTTCGACGTCGCGACCGACGCGAGGCCCGAGGAGGTCAAGCGCCTCTTCCGCCGCGCCATCGTGATCGGCCGGCGCTTCCGCCTGGTGCACGTGATGTTCGGCGACGAGACGGTGGAGGTGTCGACGTTCCGCGCGCCTTCGGCGCCCGAGCCCGAGGAGACCCTCGCCGGCGAGACGCACGAGCGCGACGCCGCGCCGGACCACCAGGTCGACGCGCACGGCCGCATCCTGCGCGACAACGTATACGGCACGCGCGAGGACGACGCCGCGCGGCGCGACCTCACGGTGAACGCGCTCTACTACGATCCCTACAGCGAGGCGATCCTCGACTTCCACGGCGGCCTGCGCGACCTCGAGCGCAAGTCCGTGCGCATGATCGGGGACCCGCGCGGGCGCTTCCGCGAGGACCCGGTGCGCATGCTGCGCGCGGCGCGCTTCGCCGCGAAGCTCGGCTTCAGGATCGACCCGAAGACGCGCGCGCCCATGCGCGAGCTCGCCCCGCTGCTCGAGAACGTGCCGCCGTCGCGCGTGTTCGAGGAGATGCTGAAGCTGCTGCTCTCGGGACACGCCGCGACCAGCGTGCGGCAGCTGCGCGACGACGGCCTGCACCACGGGCTGCTGCCCCTGCTCGACGTGATCGTCGAGCAGCCGCTCGGGCAGCGCTTCGTGCAGCTCGCGCTCGGGCAGACCGACGAGCGCGTGCGCTCGGGCAAGCCCGTGTCGCCCGCGTTCCTGTTCGCGGCGCTCCTGTGGCACGAGGTGCTCGCCGCGTGGGCCAAGGCGGAGAAGAAGGGCGCCAAGCGCATCCCCGCGCTCTACCAGGCGATGGACGCGGTCGTGGACATCCAGGTGTCGAAGCTATCGATCCCGCGACGCTTCACCGCGATCATGAAGGAGATCTGGTCGATGCAGCCGCGCTTCGAGCAGAGAAGCGGCCGGCGTCCGTTCGCGCTCGCCGCGCACGAGCGCTTCCGCGCGGCGTACGACTTCCTGCTGCTGCGCGCCGCGAGCGGCGAGGTGCCCGAGGAGCTCGTCCAGTGGTGGACCCGTTTCCAGCTCGCCGGCGAGGCCGAACGGACTACGATGCTGCTCGCGCAGGGGCCGGGCGAGCCGGGCCGGCGGCGGCGGCGCCGGCGCCGGCGGCGCGGGGGCGGCGAAGGACAGCCCCCGAGCGCGCCTGCCGACTGATTTCCGCGGCGTCCGACGCGCGAAACAAGACAAAATCCTGACACCCCGGCCCTCCGCCGGGGTATCCTTCGCGGTTAGTTAACCAGGGAAGGACCGGTGCCCTCGGGAATCGCCACGGGCGATGGGCGCCGGGAAAAAAATACGTTGCAAATGAATCAGATCGCCGGGAGGACCGCCCCGTGAAGCGCGTCCTTCTCGTCCATTTCTCGCAATCGGGGCAGCTCGCGCGCGTCGCGCGCCGGCTCGTCGAGCCGCTCGCCGCGGCGCAGGACGTCGAGCTCGTCGAGGAGGTGCTGCGCCCGGTCGCGCCGTACGCGTTTCCGTGGTCGTTCTTCGGCTTCCTCGATGCGATGCCCGAGTCGGTCCTGCTCGACCCGCCCGCGCTCGCGCCGCTCGCCGTGCGCGCCGACGAGCGTTTCGACCTGGTCGTTCTCGCGTACCAGGTCTGGTTCCTCGCGCCGGCGGGCCCGATCACCGCGTTCCTCAAGAGCGAGACGGGCAGACGGCTGATCGCCGGACGCCCGGTCGTCACGGTCATCGCCTGCCGCAACATGTGGCTGGTCGCGCAGGAAGCGGTCAAGGGTCTCATCGCCGACGCGGGCGGCGTGTTGAAGGACAACGTCGTGTTCACCGACCAGGGCGGGACGGTCGCGACCCTGGTGACGACGCCGCGCTGGGTGCTGACGGGAAAGAAAAACGCGTTCTGGGGGCTGCCGCCCGCGGGTGTCGCCGAGAAGGAGATCGCGGGCGCCGACCGCTTCGGCCGCGCGCTGCTCGCGGCGCTGCGCGCCGGGCGCGAGCGCGACGGCGGGCCGATGCTCGCCGGGCTCGGCGCCGCGCGCGTCGACCCGACCCTCATCTTCAGCGAGCGCGCGGCGCGCCGCGCGTTCGGCGTCTGGTCGCGCGTCATCCGCCTCGGCGGCAGGCGCGGTGCGGCGACGCGGCTGCCGCTTCTCGCGCTCTTCTGCGTCTACCTGGTCGCGATGGTGATCGTCATCGTGCCGCCCAGCCTGCTCGTGCAGCGGCTGCTGCGTCCCCTGCTCGCGCGGCGCCTCGCGTCGCAGAAGGCGTACTTCGAGCTGCCCTCGGGCGGCTAGGCGCGGATGAGCCGACGCACGACCTACATCACGCGCACCGCGGCCCTGCTGCCGAACGCGCCGGTCGAGAACGACGCGGTCGAGGCGATCCTCGGCCAGGTCGGCGACCGGCCCTCGCGCGCGCGGCGCCTGGTGCAGCGCTCGAACGGCATCCGGCGGCGCCACTACGTGATCGACCCGAAGACCGGCGAGCCGACCCACAGCAACGCGAGCCTCACCGCCGCGGCGGTGAAGGGGCTGGTCGGCGGCGGCTTCGCGCTCGAGGACATCGCCTGCCTCGCGTGCGGGACCTCGAACCCGGACCAGCTGCTCCCGAACCACGCGGTGATGGTGCACGGCGAGCTCGGCACGCCGGTGTGCGAGGTGGTCGCGACCTCGGGCGTGTGCGTCTCGGGCATGACCGCGCTCAAGTACGCGTGGATGTCGGTCGCCTCGGGCGATGCGAAGAACGCGATCGCGACCGGCTCCGAGGTCGCGTCGCTCGGCCTGCGCGCGCACAACTACGACGGCGAGCGCCAGCAGGACGTCGCGGCGCTCGAGGCGCAGCCGGGGCTCGCGTTCGAGAAGGACTTCCTGCGCTGGATGCTCTCCGACGGCGCGGGGGCGGTGCTGGTCGAGCCGGCGCCGCGCAAGGGCCTCAACCTGCGCATCGAATGGATCGACGTGTTCTCGTACGCGCACGCGATGCCCGCGTGCATGTACATGGGCGCGGAGAAGGAGGCGGACGGCCGCCTTCGCGGCTGGATGCGCTACGACGTCGCCGAGCGCGACCGCAACTCGGTGTTCGCGATCAAGCAGGACGTGCGCCTGCTGAACGAGTCGGTGATCGAGTACACGGTGGTGAAGCCGCTGCGCAAGCTCCTCGAGCGGCGCGAGGTCGCGCCGGCCGGCGTCACCTGGCTGCTGCCGCACATCTCGTCGGAGTACTTCCGCCAGCCGGTCGCCGACGGCTTCGCGCGCGCCGGTCTGCCGCTGCCGCAGGAGAAGTGGTTCACCAACCTCGACCACGTCGGCAACACCGGCTCGGCCTCGGTCTACCTCATGCTCGACGAGCTCGCGCGCAGCGGCCGCCTCGAGGAAGGCGACCGGCTGCTGTGCTTCGTGCCCGAGAGCGGGCGCTTCTCGAGCAGCTTCATGTACCTCACGGTCGTGAAGCATGCGTGAGCGCGACGTCCCGCAGGAGGGCAACGCGACGCTCGCCGGGCACCGCAAGGCGGTGTACGCGGTGGGCGAGGACGGCCGGCTCAAGATCGTCGCCTCGCGCGGATGGGAGGTCGAGGAGACGGTGACGCGCCAGGCGGTCGAGGACCTCGAGCGGCTCGCGCGCGAGGCGCGCGAGCGCGCGCTCGCCGGCACCGGCTCGACCCTCGAGTACCACATGTACCGCGCGCGCATGGACGTGCCGCTCCTCGCGCAGACGACCGGCCTGTGGCGCTGGCGCGTGAAGCGCCACCTGCGGCCGGGCGCGTTCCAGCGGCTGCCGACGGCGACGAAGCGGCGCTACGCCGAGGCGATGGGCGTCCCGGTCGAGGCGCTGGAGAAGCTGGACTAGCGATGCAGCAGCGGGCGATGCAGCCAGGACACGGGACGGACACGCGATACGGCAGCTTCGTGCACGCGCACGCCGCGCACTGCGAGTCGGGCGTGATGGCTTCGCTCGTGCGCCACTACGGCTTCCCCTTCAGCGAGGCGATGGCCTTCGGGCTCTCGTCGGCGCTGTGCTTCGCGTACCTGCCGTTCGTGCGCATCAACGGGCTGCCGCTGATCGCGTTCCGCATGTGGCCGAAGTCGATCATCCAGGGGCTGGAGAAGGCCCTCGGCCTCGGCATGCGCTTCGAGACCTTCCGCTCGCCCGAGCGCGGCATGGCGCGCCTCGACGAGCTGCTCGGCGAGGGCAAGCTGGTCGGCCTGCAGACCTCGGTCTTCTGGCTTCCCTACTTTCCGTCGGACCTGCGCTTCCATTTCAACGCGCACAACGTGCTCGTGTGCGCGCGCGAAGGCGACGAGTACGTGATCAGCGACCCGGTCGCCGAGATGCTCGTGCGCTGCGCCCGCGCGGACCTGCAGAAGGCGCGCTTCGCGAAAGGCATGCTCGCGCCCAAGGGCCTGCTCTACTACCCGACGAAGAAGCCGGCGGCGCCCGACTGGGCGCGGGTCGGCCGGAGCGCGATCGCCAAGACCTGCCACGTCATGCTGCACTCGCCGCTCCCGATCATCGGCGTGCGCGGCATCCGCATGCTCGCGACGCGCGTCGAGCGGCTGCCCGTCGACGGCGACGGCGGCGCGGCGCGCATGTACATGGGCAACATCGTGAGGATGCAGGAGGAGGTCGGCACGGGCGGCGCCGGGTTCCGCTTCCTGTACGCCTCGTTCCTCCAGGAGCTCGCCGCGCTCACCGGCGAGCGCACGCTCGAGGGCCTCGCCCCGCGCCTGGTCGAGATCGGCGACCGCTGGCGCGAGTTCGCGGTCGCCGCGGCGCGCCAGATCCGCCGCCGCGATCCGCTCGCCCCGCCGGCGCTCGCCGCGCAGCTGCGCGGGATCGCGGACCACGAGCAGTCGTTCTTCCGCGACCTGCGCCGGGCGCAGCTGGCCTGGCGATGCTGAGCATCGAAGGACTGTCGTTCCGCTATCCGCGGGGCGATGCCGATGTCCTGAACGACGTGGCGCTCGCGATCCCCGCGGGCGGGATCTTCGGCCTGCTCGGTCCGAACGGCGCCGGCAAGACCACGCTCATCTCGATCATCGCGGGGCAGCTGCGCGTCGACGCGGGCCGCGTCGCGTTCGCGGGCGAGCCGCTCGACGCGCTTCGCCGGCGGCGCCCGCACTGTCTCGGGCTCGTGCCGCAGGAGCACGCGTTCTATCCGATGCTGACGTGCGCGGAGAACCTGCGCTTCTTCGCGGGAGCGCAGGGGCTCGCGGGCGCGCGGCTGCGCGAGCGCGTCGCGGCGGTCGCGGCGTTCGCGCGCATCGAGGACGTCCTCGGCCGCCGCGCGGGGCAGCTCTCGGGAGGCCTCAAGCGCCGCCTCAACCTCGCGGTCGGCCTGCTGACCGAGCCCGACATCGTGCTCCTCGACGAGCCGACGGTCGGCGTCGATCCGCAGTCGCGCGCCTTCCTGCTCGACTCGATCCGCTCGCTCGCGGGCCCCGGGCGCGTGATCGTCTACACCAGCCACTACATGGAGGAGGTGCAGGCGATCTGCGACCGCATCGCGATCATCGACCGCGGCCGCGTCCTGCTCTCGGGCGCGCTCGACGACGTGCTGCGCGACGCGTCGAACCTGCTCACGCTGCGCCTGCGCGCGCCGCTGCCGCAATGGCTGGCGTCGGAATGGACCGCGCGCTACGCGCTCGCCGACGACGGCGAAGCGCGCTACCGGCTGCGCCTTCCCGACGCCTCCGCGATCGCGGGGACGATCGAGTCGGCGCGCGCCGCGGGCTGCGAGCCGCTCGCGGTCGCCTACGGCGAGCGCGACCTCGAGCAGCTGTTCATGCAGCTCACTCACCGCTCGCTGCGGGACTGAAGGCGCGAAGCCCGTGCGGCGCCTGCTCGCCCTGTGGAAGAAGGAGTGGCTCGCGCTCGCGCGCGACGTCCACGGTCTCGCCGTGCTGTTCCTGATGCCGGCGGCGTTCATCGTCATCATGTCGCTCGCGCTCTCCGACGCCTTCAAGGGCGACTCGGGCCGCAGCACCGACTTCGCCGTGCTCGGCGGCGGGGACGCCGTCCTCGCCGAGCGTCTCGCGCAGAGCCTCGCCGGCGGGGGCTTCCGCGCGACGCCCGCCCCCGCCGACGAGGGCGCGGCGCGCGAGAGCGTGCGCCGCGGCTCGCGCGGGCTGGTCCTCGTCGTGCCGCCCGGCTTCGGGCAGACGCTCTCGAGCGTGCCCGATCCCAAGGTGCAGGCGCCGGCGCTGGTGCTCCTCGCGGACCCGACGCTGCCGCCGACGCAGCTCGTCGCGTTCCAGCAGCGCGTGCTCGGCGCGACGCTCGGCGCGCGCATGTCGGCGCTCGCGACCGGCGCGGGCTTCTCCTCGGACCCGGGCGCCTTCGACCTGAAGCGCGCCGCCACGCTCAACGTCGAGGTCGTCGGCAACCCGCGCTCCGGCCGCCCCTCGTCGGTGCAGCAGAACGTGCCGGCGTGGCTGATCTTCGGCATGTTCCTCGTGGTGATGCCGATCTCCTCGCTGTTCATCGTCGAGCGGCGCGAGGGGACGCTCGCGCGCCTGGTGTCGCAGCAGGTGCCCTTCTCGATGCTGCTGCTCGGCAAGGTGGGACCGTTCTTCGTCGTCAACCTGCTGCAGACCGCGTTGATGCTGCTCGCCGGGCGCTACGTCGTCCCGTGGTTCGGCGGCGAAGCCCTGGTCATGCCGCCGAGCTGGGGGCTGCTCACCGCGGTGGCGGCGAGCACGAGCCTCGCGGCGATCGGCTGGGGGCTCGCGGTGGCCGTCTTCACGCGCACCACCGAGCAGGCGATCGTGCTCGGCGGCGTCGGCACCATCCTGGTCGCGGCGATGGGCGGCATCATGGTGCCGCGCTTCGTGATGCCCGAATCGATGCAGTCCCTCGTCGATCTCTCGCCGATGTCCTGGGCGCTGCAGGCCTTCCACGCCGTGATCCTGCGCCACGGCGGCTGGGCCGACATCGCCGTACCCTGCGCCAAGCTCGTCGCGCTCGGCGCGGCGCTCCTCGCGCTCGCGCTCCTCGTCCATCACCGCCGGCGGGTGTGACGGCTAGAATCCGCCCATGGCGGAGAAGGCGTTCATCGGGCTCGGGGCCAATATCGGCGATCCGGGCAGGCAGCTGCGAAACGCGCTCGCCGCGCTCGACGGCATCCCGGGAACGCGCCTGATGCGCGCCTCCTCCTTATGGCGCACGGCCCCGGTCGGGTACGCGGCGCAGCCCGACTTCGTGAACGCGGTCGCCGAGGTCGAGACGGCGCAGGCGCCGCGCGCGCTCCTCGAGGCGCTGCTCGCGATCGAGAAGCGCTTCGGGCGCGAGCGCAGCTTCGCCAACGCGCCGCGCACGCTCGACCTTGACCTGCTGCTCTACGGCGACCGGGTCCTTTCGGAGCAGGGCCTGGAGCTGCCGCACCCGCGGATGCACGAGCGGGCCTTCGTGCTCGCGCCGCTCGTCGAGATCGCGCCCGAGGTCGAGATCCCCGGGAAGGGACGCGCGCACGCGCTGCTCGCCCGTTGCCGGGACCAGCGAATCGAAAAAGCCGGATGACCCCATGAGAGCCACCGTCCTGCTGCAGACCATCGGCCTGCTCACCCTCTCGAACGTCTTCATGACCTTCGCCTGGTACGCGCACCTCAAGGAGCTCTCGGCCAAGCCCTGGTTCGTCGCCGCCCTGGTCTCCTGGGGCGTGGCGCTGTTCGAGTACCTGCTCCAGGTCCCGGCGAACCGGATCGGCTTCACGCAGTACAGCCTGGCGCAGCTCAAGATCGTCCAGGAAGCGGTCACGCTGTCGGTGTTCGTGCCGTTCGCACTGCTCTATATGAACCAGCCGCTCAAGCTCGACTATCTCTGGGCGTCGCTTTGCATCATGGGAGCGGTGTACTTCATCTTCCGGGGCTGAGGCCGGACGGCTCAAGCCAAGCTGTCCACGCGCGTCGTCGCCGAACGGTCACGTTGGCGGGGAACAATCCCGGCATGCTCGCGCTGATCGGGAAGCTGGGCGAGTACCTGCGCACCGACGGACTGTGGCGCACGTCCGTCCGCGCGCTCGGCCACGCCGTCTACCTGCACAACCGCTGGATCGATCGCGGCTTCGACCGCCGATTCGGCACCGATACCTGCGGCGTGATCCCGCCGGAGGAGCTCGGCCTCGGCGGCGAGCATGCCGCCGGCGCGAACCGCTACGAGCCGGTGCAGGTCCCCGTGTTCCGCCGCATGATGCGCGACCTGCCGGTCCGCTTCGAGGACTATGCCTTCGTCGATCTCGGCTCGGGCAAGGGGCGCGCGCTGCTGATGGCCTCGCTGCACCCGTTCCGCCGCGTGATCGGCGTGGAGCTTTCGCCGGCCATGCACGCCGCCGCGGCGCGCAACGTCGCCATCTTCGAGCGCCGGCACGCGGCGGCCGGCCGTATCGAGCTCGTCCACGGCGACGCGCTGCATTACCCGCTGCCGGAAGGAAACCTGGTCTGCTTCTTCTACAATTCCTTCGGCTGCCCGCTGGTCGCGAAGATGCTCGCGCGCGTCGAGGGCGCGACCCGGGACCGGCATCGCCACGTCTTCGTCGTCTACCGCAACCCCGTGTGCGCGGAGCTGTTCGACGGCGCGGCCTTCATGCACACGATCGCCCGCCGCGCCGCGTACCGCATCTACCGCACGCGCTGATCCGGGTAGACTGGGGGCGTGAAGCCCGCGGCGCTCGTCCTCCTGCTCGCGCTCGCCGTGCCGCGCGCCCTCGCGGCCGGGAGCCTCGTCCTGCCGTCCTGGTTCACCGAGACCTTCCTCGACTTCCGCGAGGACGTCGCCGACGCGGCGAAGCAGCGCAAGCGCGTGATGATCTACTTCGGTCAGGAAGGCTGCCCGTACTGCAAGCAGCTGATCGAGGTCAACTTCAGCCAGAAGCGCATCGTCGACAAGGCGCGCGCGAGCCTCGTGTCCATCCCGCTGGACATCTGGGGCGACCGCGAGGTGACGTGGATCGACGGCACGCGCCTGCCCGAGAAGCGCTTCGCCGCCTATCTCAAGATCCAGTTCACGCCGACGCTGCTGTTCCTCGACGAGCGCGGGCGCGTGATCGCCCGCGTCAACGGCTACTATCCGCCCCACCGCCTCGAGTCCGTTCTCGACTGGGTCGCCGGCCGCATGGAGGACCGCGTCCCGCTCGCCGACTATCTGCGCACGGCCGCGAAGGAGGCGGCGAGCCCGGCGCTCGCCGACGAGCCGTTTTTCCTGCGGCCGCCTTACGACCTGCGCCGCGGCGGCGCGAAGCCGCTCGCGGTGGTGTTCGAGACCCCCTCGTGCGCGGGCTGCGACGAGCTGCACCGCGAGGGATTCCGCCGCGCCGACGTGCGCGCCGCGCTCGCGCGCTTCGACGTCGCGCGCTTCGACCTCCACGACGCGACGCGCGTCACGACGCCGGGCGGCGAGACGCTGGCGGTCGTCGACTGGGCGAGGTCCCTGGGCGTGAGCTACACGCCGAGCCTCGTGCTCTTCGGGCCGGACGGCCGCGAGGCGCTGCGCATCGAGGCGTACGTGCGGCCGTTCCACCTGGCCTCGGCGCTCGAGTACGTCGCGAGCGGCGCCTACCGGCGCGAGCCCTCCTTCCAGCGCTTCGTCCAGGAGCGCGCGGCGGCGATGCGCGGCCGCGGCGAGGCGGTCGACCTCTGGAAATAGCGGGCGCGAGCCCGCGACGCCGCTTGTGTATGATGGCGCGTCTTCCGCACGCATCGCACCGCACGTGTCGCTCTCGAAATACCGCTATATCGTCGTCGAAGGCCCGATCGGCGTCGGCAAGACGAGTCTCGCGAAGCGCCTCGCCGAGCGGCTCGATTCGGCGCTGCTGCTCGAGCGGCCCGAGCTGAACCCGTTCCTGCAGCGTTTCTACCAGGACATGGATCGCTTCGCGCTGCCGACGCAGCTGTTTTTCCTGTTCCAGCGCATCCAGCAGCTGCGCGAGCTCGCCCAGCTCGACCTGTTCAAGCGCGTGACCGTGAGCGACTTCCTGCTCGAGAAGGACCCGCTGTTCGCGCGTCTCACGCTGTCCGGCGACGAGCTGCACCTGTACCAGCAGATCTACGACTCGCTCAAGCCGCAGGCGCCCAAGCCCGACCTCGTCATCTATCTCCAGGCGCAGCCGGCGACGCTGTGGGAGCGCGTGCGGCGGCGCGGCGCCGAGTTCGAGCGCCCGATCACGCCCGAGTACCTGGCGATGCTCGCCGACAGCTACGCCCGGTTCTTTTATCATTACGCGGGAGGGCCGGTGCTGATCGTGAACTCCGAGCGCCTCAACTTCGTGCGCCAGGACGAGGATCTCGACCTGCTCGTCGAGCGCGTCGACGCGATGCGCGGGGGCCGCGAGTTCTTCAACTGGGGCGAATGAGCCCCGGACACGACCACAGGGAAGGCGAACCATGAGCCGGCTATCCATCACGGCGATGCAGAAGATGCGCGACGACGGCGAGCGCATCGCGATGCTGACCTGCTACGACTCGAGCTTCGCCGCGGCGCTCGACGCCGCCGGCGTGGACTCGCTGCTGATCGGCGACTCGCTCGGCATGGTGCTGCAGGGACACGATACGACGCTGCCGGTGAAGCTCCCGGACGTCGCCTATCACACCGCCGCCGTGGTGCGCGGCTCGAAGCGCGCGTTCATCATCGCCGACCTGCCCTTCGGCTCGTATCAGGAGTCGCCCGCGCAGGCTTTCGCGAGCGCCGCGCAGCTGCTCGCCGCGGGGGCGCAGATGGTGAAGCTCGAGGGCGGCGTGGAATTCTCCGAGACCGTCCGCTTCCTCACCGCGCGCAGCGTCCCGGTGTGCGCGCACCTGGGCCTCACGCCGCAGTCGGTGCACGCGCTCGGCGGCTACCGCGTCCAGGGGCGCGGCGCCGAGGCCGAGCGCCGCCTGATCGAGGACGCGGTCGAGCTCGAGGCCGCGGGCGCCGGCATGCTCGTGCTCGAGGCGATCCCGGCGAAGCTCGGCGAGCAGGTCACGAAGCGCCTGAAGATCCCGACCATCGGCATCGGCGCCGGCGTGCAGTGCTCCGGGCAGGTGCTCGTGCTCCACGACATGCTCGACGTTTTTCCCGGCAAGAAGGCGAAGTTCGTGCGCAACTTCATGGAAGGCGCCTCGTCCATCTCGGACGCCGTGACGCGCTACGTCCGCGCGGTGAAGAACGGCAGCTTCCCCGCCGAGGAGCACACGTTCTAGTGGACATCCTCCATTCGGTCGCGGCCTTGCGGGACAGGCTGCAGCGCGCGCCCGACAACGTGTTCGTGCCCACCATGGGCAACCTGCACGCGGGCCACATCGAGCTCATGCGGCTCGCCAAGCAGCGCGCCGAATGCGTCGTCGTGTCCATCTTCGTGAACCGGCTGCAGTTCGGCCCCAAGGAGGACTTCGACCGCTACCCGCGCACGCTGCAGGCCGACGCCGACAAGATGCGCGACGTCGGCGTCGACGTGGTGTTCGCCCCCGACGAGCGCGAGATCTACCCCGAGCCGCAGACCTTCGTCGTCGAGCCTTCCGACCTGCAGCACATCCTCGAGGGCGCGTTCCGTCCGGGGCATTTCCGCGGCGTCGCCACCGTGGTGCTCAAGCTCTTCAACATGGTGCGGCCGCGCGCCGCGCTCTTCGGGAAGAAGGATTACCAGCAGTACGTCGTGCTGCGCGACATGGTGAAGCAGCTCGCCTTGCCGCTGGAGATCATGCCGATCGACACCGTGCGCGCCGCGGACGGCCTCGCGCTCAGCTCGCGCAACGGCTATCTGTCGCCGGTGGAGCGCAAGGAAGCGCCGCGGCTCTACCAGACGCTGCAGATCGCGCGCGCCGAGATCGCGGCCGGCAAGCGCGACTTCCAGCGCATGGAGCTGCAGGCCATGTCGACGCTCGCGTGGCACGGCTGGCGGCCGGACTACGTCTCGGTGCGAAGGCAGTCCGACCTGCAGCCGCCGGGGCCCGAGGACCGCGCGCTCGTGGTGCTCGCCGCGGCCGTGCTCGGCCGCACGCGGCTGATCGACAATGTTGAAGTGACGCTCTAGCGGATGCTAGAGCGTCATCCTGAGCCCTTCGACAAGCTCAGGGTAAACTCCGCGAAGGATCTGCTGTTCTGTTTTCTTGAAAAGCGGATTCTTCGGCCTTCGGCCTCGGAATGACAGGGTAATCAGGACGGATACGGCTCCACCATCAGCTTCTCGACCGGGCAGCCGAGCGCCTTGGCCATGGCTTCCATGCTCTTCTCGTCGACCGCGACGGGCTTGTAATCGGCGGACCCGCCCTTCGACTCGATGAACGCCTTGGCGTCGTTCTCCGAGTTCCACACGACGACCGGGTCCGGCGAGACGCCCGCGACCTGGACGCAGATCGGGACGCCGTCGGCCTTGTACACGATCGCAAACATGTCCGCCCTCCTCCCGCCCGTTGTTGCGCTACTCTAACTCATGTTCCCGACCCTCACCATAGCCGGGCGGAACTCGCCCGGGGCGATTCTTTGACGCGGTCCATGCAATTGTTCGCGCCGGGTCGGCGTCTCGAGCGCATCGACGCGCCGCCCGCGTCGCCGGGCGCGGGACAGATTCTCGTGCGCGTGCGCGCGTGCGGGGTGTGTCGCACCGATCTGCACATCGTCGACGGCGAGCTGCCCGCGCTGCCTCATCCCGTGGTTCCGGGCCACGAGATCGTCGGCGTGGTCGAAGCCGCGGGCGCCGGCGTCGAGCGCTTCCGCGCCGGCGATCGCGTCGGCGTGCCGTGGCTCGGATGGACCTGCGGCCGCTGCGCGTACTGCCGGTCGGGGCGCGAGAACCTCTGCGACGCCGCGCGCTTCACCGGTTACCACATCGCCGGCGGCTACGCCGACTTCGCGCTCGCGGACGCGCGCTACTGCTTCGCGCTCCCCGCCGGGTACGACGACGCGAGCGCCGCGCCGCTGCTGTGCGCGGGGCTGATCGGGTACCGCGCGCTGCGCATGGCGGGCGACGGCGAGCGCCTCGGCATCTACGGCTTCGGCGCGGCCGCGCACATCGTCGCGCAGGTCGCGCGCCACGAGGGACGCGAGGTCTTCGCCTTCACGCGCCCGGGCGATGGAGCGTCGCAGCGCTTCGCGCTCGCGCTGGGCGCGACGTGGGCCGGCGCCTCCACCGAGGCGCCGCCCGAGCCGCTCGACGCGGCGATCGTGTTCGCGCCGGTCGGCGCGCTGGTACCCGCGGCGCTGCGCGCGGTCGCGAAAGGCGGCGCCGTCGTGTGCGCGGGCATCCACATGAGCGACGTCCCCTCGTTCCCCTACTCGATCCTCTGGGGCGAGCGGCGCGTCGTGTCGGTGGCGAACCTCACGCGCGCCGACGGCGAGGCGTTTCTCGCGCTCGCGCCGAAAGCGCGCGTGGCCACGTCCGTGGACACGATGCCGCTCGAGCGGGCGAACGAGGCGCTCGCGCGGCTTCGCGAAGGCCGCGTCGAGGGCGCGCTGGTGCTGACGATGCTCTAGAGCGCGCCGCATCGCGATAAAATCCGTGCGATGGAATTCGCGATCCTCAAGGCGGTGCACGTGACCACCGTCGCCGCCTCCGGGCTGATGTTCTTCGTGCGCGGATTGTGGATGCTCGGGCGCTCGCCCATGCTCGAGCGCCGCTGGGTGCGCGTCGTGCCGCACGTCAACGACACGGTGCTGCTCGTCGCCGGCGCGTGGATGGCGGTGCTGCTGCGCGAGGCGCCGGGCGTCTCGCCGTGGCTGAGCGCCAAGATCGTCGCGCTCGTGATCTACGTCGCGCTGGGGACCGTGGCGCTGCGACGGCGCCGCGCCGGCGCGTGGGTCGCGGCGCTCGCCGTGTTTTTCTACATCGTCGCCGTCGCCCTGACTCACGATGCGCTCCCCTGGCGACGCTGGGCCTGACATCGCGAGCCGCCGCGCCGTGGCCTGGTGGCTGCTCGCCTGCGCCGCGCTGATCTACGTCATGGTGGTCGTCGGCGGCATCACGCGCCTCACGCACTCGGGGCTCTCGATCGTCGAATGGCAGCCGATCGTGGGCGCGGTCCCGCCGCTCGACGAGGCGCAGTGGCAGGAGGCCTTCGACCGGTACCGGAAGACGCCCGAGTACCTCCAGGTCAACCGCGGCATGACGCTCGCCCAGTTCAAGGGCATCTTCTGGTGGGAGTACGCGCACCGGCTGCTCGGAAGGCTGATCGGCGTCGTGTTCCTCGTGCCGCTCGCGTGGTTCGCGCTGCGCGGCCGCGTCCCGCGCGCGATGCTGCCGCGGCTCGCGGCGATCTTCGTGCTGGGCGGACTGCAGGGAGCGCTCGGCTGGTACATGGTGCAGAGCGGCCTCGTCGACGATCCGCGCGTCTCGCAATACCGGCTCGCCGCGCACCTCGGGCTCGCGGCGGCGATCTACGCGGCGATCGTGTGGACCGCGCTCGACCTGCTGCGCGCGGACGCGCCCCGGCCCGCCGCGCCGGCCGGGCTGCGCCGCTTCGCGCTGGCGCTCGTCGGGATCGTGTTCGTGATGATGCTCACGGGGGCGCTGGTCGCCGGGATACGCGCGGGACTCGCGTACAACACCTTCCCGCTCATGGACGGGCACGTGCTGCCGCCCGAGTCCTTCGCGCTCGAGCCGTGGTTCCGCAATTTCTTCTCGAACCTGGCGCTCGTGCAGTTCGACCATCGCCTGATCGCCTGGACGCTCGCGCTGCTGGTGCCGTGGTTCTGGGTGCGCTCGCGGGGCGCGCCCTCGGCGCTCGCGCGGCGCGCGGGCGACGCGCTGCTCGGGCTGTTCGTCCTGCAGGTCGCGCTCGGGATCTCGACCCTGCTGCTGCGGGTCCCGGTGCCGCTCGCGGCGGCCCACCAGGCGGGCGCGCTCGCGGTGTTCACCGCGGCGCTGGTCGCCGCGCGCGCGCTGCGCTAGAGGGCCTTGTTCAGCTCGGCGGCGGTCTGCACCGTCGCGTACGATCCCGACAGCGCGGACAGGAACGAGTAGTGCACCTGCTCCGCGGGGACTCGCGCGTCGCCGAAGCTGAGCGCGCGCGTCGCGCACGCGTCGTGCGCGAGGAAGCACTTGAAGCCCAGGTCGGCCGCGGCGCGCGTGGTCGCGTCGATGCACAGGTGGGTCATCATCCCGGCGATGACGAGCTCCTGGATCCCGCCCTGGCGCAGCGCGTCGAGGAGCGGCGTCTCGCGGAACGCGTTCGGGAAGTGCTTCTGCACCACGGGCTCGTTGCCCGAGGGCGCGACGTTGGAATGGATCTTGATGCCGTCGGTGCCGGGCAGGAAGAACGCGGAGCCGGGCCGCACCGAGACATGCTGCACGTGGAAGATCGGCAGGCGGCGCTCGCGGAACGACGCGAGCAGCGCGCCCGCGTGCAGGCTCGCCGACTCGCTGCCCTCGAGCTGCATGCGCCCACCGGGAAAATAGTCGTTCTGGATGTCGACTAAGAGCAAGGCCTTCTTCATTCGCTCGTCCCCCTTCCCTGGCTCATTGTAGCGCGCCCGGGCCCGCGTGGCGCGAGCGCTCGACGAGCAGCGCGAGCATCGCATCGATCATGGGGGTCGGAACCGCGGCCCGGCGCGCGAGCTCGGCGACCGAGCCGATGATCGCGTCGGTCTCGAGCGGCCGGCCGCGCTCGACGTCCTGGTGCATCGAGATCCTCGATCGGCCGATCTTGCGCGCCACCTCGATGCGCTCGTCGACCGTCATCGGGATCCTCACGCCGTGGGCCTCGGCGACGCGCATCGCCTCCTGCATCAGCACGCGGATCAGGGCGAGCAGGTCGGGATTGGCGTTGATCTCGTGCATCCACGCGAGCGTCAGCGCGGCGACCGGGTTGTACGACAGGTTGCCGATCAGCTTGGTCCAGATCTCGACCCGGATTCGCGGGGTGACGGGCGCGTCGAACCCGGCGCCGGTCATCGCCTCGGCGAGCGCGAGCACGCGCGCCGAGCGGCCGCCGTCGGGCTCGCCCAGGATGAAGCGGTTTCCCGCCGTGTGCCGGACGACGCCCGGCAAGACCACCTCGGCGGCGCCGTGCACCACGCAGCCGACGACGCGGCCCGGGTCGAGCGCCGCGAGCATGCGGCCGCCCGGATCGAGGCATTCGATCGGCTGCCCTTCGAAGGCGCCGCCTTCGGCGTGGAAGTACCACCACGGCAGGCCGTTGATCGCGGGCACCACCGCGGTGTCCGGGCCGAGCAGCGGCGCGAGGCGCGGCAGCATCGCCGCGATGGCGTAGGTCTTGAGGCAGAGAAAGACCGCGTCCTGCGGCCCGAAATCGCCGGGCTCGCCCGACGCGGGCAGCGCGAAGGTGCGGCGCTCGGCGCCGGACTCGAGCGTCAGGCCGTCGCGCCGCAGGGCGTCGAGGTGCGCGCCGCGGGCGACCAGGCGCACGTCGTGACCGGCGCGCGCGAGCCAGGCGGCGGTCCAGCCGCCGATGGCGCCGGCGCCGACGACGCAGACCTTCACGCCCGGGACGGCCTTGCCGGCTAGCGGACGATGAGCGCGGGCACCTTGCAGCTCGCGAGCACCTTGTGCGCGACCGAGCCGAGCACGATGCTGCCGAAGCCCCCCATCCCGCGCGAGCCCATGACGATGAGCGAGAACTTCCCCTTGGCCGCGAGCGAGGCGATCGTCTCGCCCGCGTCGCCGAAGAGCTTCGCCTCCCTGAACGCGATGCCCTTCGCGGACAGCGCGCGGCGCGCCGGCGCGAGCGCCTTCTCGGCCTGGTCGCGGTAGTAGCGGTCGACGGCGGCGCGGCTGAGCGCCGCCGCGGCGCGGTTCGGCAGGCGCGCCTGGACGTGCACGAGCGTGAGGTCCGGCTCGTCGCCGAGCATGGCGGAGTGCTTGATGACGTAGTCGACGGCCTTGCGCGCGTGGTTCGAGCCGTCGGTCGCGAGTAGGATCTTCACTGGGGCTCCCGGGGGACGTTGGGTGTGCGGAAGGGCCGCATTGTGCCACTCCGGGGCCGGGAGCGCGAACCGGCTACTTCATCAGCATCATTGCCGCGGCCATCACCGCCAGCATCACGACGACCATGACCGCGATGTGCAGCGGGCTGCTCGTCATGTGCTTCAGGATCGCGAAGCGCGTCCCCTCGCGCACGAGCTGCATGTGGCAGTGCGGGCAGGTCCCGGGCCCGGGCGCCCGGACTTCCGAGTGCATCGGGCAGACGTAGACCGGCGCGCTCATGAGCGGCGAGCGAGAATGGCGCGCTTCTCCTCGAACTCCTCCTTCGAGATTTCGCCCCCGGCGAAACGCTCGTTCAGGACCTCGAGCGCCGAGCTCGTGCCGTCGCGACGCGGACCGTGAGCGTGGCCGAACATGCGGCTCATCATCACGATGCAGAACACGATTCCCAGGATCACCAGCAGCGGAAAGATCCAGCCGATTCCCCAGCCCCAGCCCATCATGTGCCAGGGATCAGGCCACTCGTTCCAGTCGCGGTACGGAGCGGGAGCGGCCTGCGCGAGGACCGCGGCGGGGACGAGCAGCGCGGCGGCGCAAACGAGTCCGAGACGGGGAAGCATGGCGTGCTCCTTGCAAAAAGGAGGTACAACCTGATTCTAGGAACCTCGCGCCGGGTCGTGTTGACCTGGGTCAACGCGGCGATGCGGGCTGGTGCCGGGAGAGGGAATCGAACCCACATGGTGTTGCCACCGGCGGATTTTGAGTCCGCTGCGTCTACCAGTTCCGCCATCCCGGCCGCGAGCGTCGAAATTATACTCGGCGCACCGTGCTTTCCATCGACGACTTCGACTACGCGCTGCCCCCGGAGCTGATCGCGCAGCGTCCCGCGCG
>DASRFB010000093.1:0-22546 GCA_035651815.1 Burkholderiales bacterium
GAATGACAGCTACTCCTTGAACCCGATCGCCTTGATGATCCCGCCCCAGCGCTTCTGCTCCTCGGCGAGGAACTTCGCGTACTCCTGCGGCGTCGACGGCGCGGCGACGCCGCTCACTTTCGCGAACTGCTCGAGCAGCTCCGGCGTTTTCAGCGCCGCGACCGACGCGTCGTGCACGCGCTTGAGCACCGGCGCCGGCGTCCTCGCGGGCGCGACCAGGCCGTACCAGTTGTCGCTGACCACGTTCGGATAGCCCTCCTCCGCCGTCGTGCGCACGTCGGGGAGCGAGGGAGCGCGCTTCGCGCTGGTCACGGCGAGCGCTTTCAGCTTGCCCGCCTTGATGTGCGGCAGCACCACGGGCACGTCGAAGAATCCCATCTGCACCTGCCCGCCGAGCAGGTCGTTCACCGCGGGCGCGGCGCCTTTGTACGGGACGTGGACGATATCGATCTTCGCTTCGGACTTGAGGAGCTCGCCCGCGAGGTGCGTGATGCCGCCCGCGCCGGCGGAGCCGTAGTTGACCTTGCCGGGGTTCGTTCTCGCGTAGGCGAGGAGCTCCGCGAGCGTGTTCGCCGGCACCGAGGGATGCAGGACGATCACCTCCGGGACCTTCACGACGGTCGTGATGAGCGCGAGGTCCTTGTTGGGATCGTAGGGCATGCTCGAGAGCGAGAACGGCGCCATCGCGACCGAGCCCTGGTTGTTGAATCCGAGCGTGTAGCCGTCGGGCGCCGCCTTCGCGACCGAGTCGATGCCGAGCACGCCGCCGACGCCGCTCTTGTTCTCGACCACGATCTGCTGGCCGAGCTGCGCGCCGAGCGCGTGCGCGAAGGTGCGCCCGAAGATGTCGGCGGGGCCGCCGGCGGGGAAGCCGACGATCAGCTTCACGGGCTTCGACGGATACGCCTGGGCCGAGGCGAGCACCGGGACGAGCGCGAGCAGCACGAGCGACTTCGATAGCTTCATGGGGCCTCCTCTTGGGCGATTGTAGTCGAGCCGGCCATAAGAAGCTTTGATTCCCGGCGCCGCCTTCCGCCGGTATCGTTACGGCTCGCAGCAGGGATTGCGGCGTGTTTTTTTCGCCGCCCGGAGCCATCCCAACACTTCAAACGCTCCGTCCCTCCGTTTCACGATAACAAGACACTCAGAGCGGCGCCGCGAGCGCCGAGCGCCGGAGCGCGAGATTCGTGCGTCCGTTCGCGACCGCCGCCGTTTCGTTCAGGGAGAACGCCATGCGCAAGCACGCCTGGCCGCTGCTCGCGGCCGCGTCGGTCGCGCTGTCCGCCGTTGCGGGCACCGCGCGCGCCGACGACCTGCCCCGGATCTCGGTCGAGTCGGGACGCATCGAGGTCGACCGCCGCGACATCAAGGGCATCCCCGAGGTGTCGATGTACGCGCAGAGCTCGGGCATCGCGCTCACGGCGCCCGAGGTCCCGGGCCGCCGCACGATCGTCGAGGCGACGGTCGCGGGCGAAGGCACCGAGACCTTCTTCGGCTTGCAGCCGCGCCTGCGCCTCGGCTACGGCAAGGGCGACGGCGCGAGCCCGGTCACCGGCTACAACGACGTCTTCGTCCGCGGCGTGCTCGTCAAGGAGTTCGATTAAGGGCGGCTAGAATGGCGGGCCATGCAGCCCCTCGCCGGCGTCACCGTCGTCACCCTCGAGCACGCGATCGCCGCGCCGCTCGCCACGCGCCATCTCGCCGACCTCGGCGCGCGCGTGATCAAGGTCGAGCGTCCCGGCACGGGCGACTTCGCGCGCGGCTACGACGAGCGCGTGCGCGGGCTGTCGTCGCACTTCGTCTGGACCAACCGCGGCAAGGAGAGCCTCACGCTCGACCTGAAGCACCCCGAGGCGCTCGGGGTGCTCCGGCGCCTCGTGATGGAACGCGCCGACGTGCTGGTGCAGAACCTCGCGCCGGGCGCGGCCGCGCGCCTCGGGCTCGACCACGCGAGCCTCGCGCCGCAGAAGCCCGGGCTCATCGTCTGCGACATCTCCGGCTACGGCGCCGACGGCCCGTACCGCGACAAGAAGGCGTACGACCTGCTGATCCAGAGCGAGGCCGGCGTGCTGTCGGTGACCGGCACGCCCGAGGAACCGGTGAAGACCGGCATCTCGGTCGCCGACATCGCGGCCGGCATGTACGCCTACTCGAACGTCCTCGCCGCGCTCATCGAGCGCGCGCGCACCGGCCGCGGCCGGCGCATCGACGTCTCCATGCTCGAGTCGCTGGTCGAGTGGATGAGCTATCCCCTGTACTACGCCTTCGACGGCGCCTCCCCGCCCGAGCGCACCGGCGCGCGCCACGCGACCATCTATCCCTACGGCCCGTTCCCGGCGCGCGACGGCGCGACGGTCATGCTCGGCATCCAGAACGAGCGCGAATGGGCGGCGTTCTGCGACAAGGTGCTCGCGCGTCCGGAGCTCGCGTCCGATCCGCGCTTCGCGAGCGTCCCCAAGCGCGCCGCCGCGCGCGAGCAGCTCGCGCCGATCATCGCGGCGGCGTTCTCGCGCCTGAGCGCCGACGAGCTGGTGCGGCGCCTCGACGGCGCGCAGATCGCGAACGCGCGCGTGAACGACATGCGCGGCGTCTGGGCGCATCCGCAGCTGCGCGCGCGCGAGCGCTGGCGCGACGTCGACACGCCCGCGGGCACGGTGCCGGCGCCCGCGCCGCCCGGAATCCCGGCTGAAGACGCGCGCATGGACCCGGTGCCCGCGCTCGGCGAGCACACCGAGGCGATCCTGCGCGAGCTGGGACTGGACGAGGCCGGCGTCGCGCGGCTGCGCGCCGCGAAGGCGATCTAGCGCCTCAGGAAGGCTGCGTCTCCGTGCGCTCGACGCGCGACACGAGGACCTTGTCGACGCGGTTGCGGTCCATGTCGACGACCTCGAGGCGCAGGTCGTTCCAGCGGAACGCGTCCCCGGCGCGCGGCACGCGGCCGAGCTGCGCCATGACGAAGCCGCCGAGCGTGTGGAAGTCGCCCTCTTCCTCGCCCGGCAGGTCCCCGACCTCGAGCAGCTGGCGGAAGCGGTGCAGGTCGATCGTCCCGTCGAGCAGCCACGAGCCGTCGTCGCGCCGCGCCGCGCCCGGCTCCTCGTCCCCGTGCGCGGGCAGCTCGCCGACGATCGCCTCGAGCACGTGGCTCAGCGAGACCAGGCCGAGCGGATGGCCGTACTCGTCGGCGACCAGCGCGACCTCGACGCGGTGCCTCCTGAAGCCCTCGAGCACCTGGAGCACCGACAGCGTCGGCGGGATGATGAAGGGCGCGCGCAGCGCGGCCGCGAGGTCGATCTTCTCGCCCGCGAGGCAGCGGCCGAGGAGGTCGTGGGTGTGCAGCATGCCGACCACCTCGTCGCTGCCGCCGCGACACACGGGAACGATCCAGTCGGGGCTGGCGACGATCTTGCGCCGGTTCACCTCGAAGTCGTCGTAGAGGTCGAGGTAGAACATCTCCATGCGCGGCGTCATGATGGCGCCGACCGGCTGCTCGTCGAGATGCAGGATGTTCGAGACGAGCGCGGGCTCGGTCTTCTCGAACACGCCGGCGCGCGCGCCCTGGCGCATGAGCACCACGATTTCCTCGTCGGTCACCGGGGCGCCCTCGCGCGGCCCGGCGCCCGCGGCGCGCAGCAACCAGGCGCTCGACGCGCTGAGCAGGCGCACCAGCGGCGCCGCCGCGCGCGCGAGCGCCTGCATCGGCCGCGCGATGCGCGCGGCGATCGCCTCGGGGCTGCGCAGCGCGAGCTGCTTCGGCACCAGCTCGCCGACCACGACCGAGAAGTACGTGATGATCACCACGGTACCCGCGAGCGCGAGCCCGTGCGCATAAGGCGCGAGCGGCGCGAACCCGGCTAGCCACGCGCCGAGCCGGTTCGCGATCGCGTCCTCGCCGAACGCGCCGGTGAGGATCGCGATGCTCGTGATCCCGACCTGCACGGTCGACAGGAAATGGCTCGGCCGCTCGGCGAGATCGAGGGCCCGCGCGGCGCCCGGACGCCCTTCCTCGGCCCAGCGCTGCAGCCTCGCCTTGCGCGCCGAGACGAGCGCCATCTCCGACATCGCGAAGAAGCCGTTCAGCAGGATCAGCAGGCAGACGATGGCGAAGTCCATGTGAGCCGAAGGAAGGATGCGGGCCGGCCGCACGCCGCGCCGCCCTGTCGCTTGGACCTCGGTCGCGCGTCGCCGTGCTGGGCCGCCCCGTCGAGTGGTTCAACTTGCTCAGAGCGCGCGTGCGCGACCGCGCCGTTCGCGACACACGCCGGCCCTACGCTTGCCGTGCGAGAGGAACAACGAAAGGAATCCGAACATGACCGTGGGAACGATTCTCCTGATCGTGCTCGTCCTGCTGCTGGTCGGCGCGATACCGGCGTGGCCCTACAGCCGCGCCTGGGGCTACGGCCCGAGCAGCATCCTCGGGATCGTCGTCCTGATCCTGCTGGTGCTGGCGCTGACGGGCAGGCTGTAGCCCGATCCGGCGCCGGCCCCGCCGGTCCGGCGGCCGCCCCGGGCGCCGGGGCTCAGTCCACGCGCACGAACTTCTGCGCGCGGCGGCCCGTGCCCACCTCGGAGGTGTAGAGGTTGCCTTTCGAGTCGATGGCGATGTTGTGCACCCACTTGAACTCGCCCGCCATGCGGCCGCTGCGCCCGAAGCCGCCGGCGACCTTGCCGCTCGCGCGCTCGATCACGAGCACTTGGCCGTTCGCGCCGTCGGCCATGAAGATCCATTTCTGCTGCGGGTCGCGCGAGAGCACGAGGTCCCACACCGAGCCGTTCTGCAGCGTCTGCGGCTCGATCCTGAACTCGCGCACGAAGCGGCCGCTCTTCTCGAACACCTGGATGCGGTCGTTGGCGCGGTCGCAGACGTATACGAGCCCGTCGTTCGACAGCCGCGCGCAGTGCACCGGGTTGCCGAACTGCTGCGGCAGCGGCTGCGCCGGGTCGTACGCGGGCGCCTTGTCATCGCTCGGGCGGTTGCCGTACGCGCCCCAGTGGCGCTTGTACTTGCCGCTGTCGGCGTCGAGCACGAGCACGCGCCGGTTGCCGTAGCCGTCGGCGACGAACAGCTCGTTCGTCGCCGTATCGATCTCGACGTGCGCGGGCCGGCCGAGAGCGCCGGTGTTGTTCGAGCCGCCCGTCGGGCCCGGCCTGCCGATCTGCTTCAGGAACTTCCCGTCCGGGCTGAACTTCAGGATCTGCTGGTCCTTGTTGCCGTTGCCCGCGATCCAGACGTCGCCGTGCGGGTCGACGTAGATGCCGTGCTCGCTCTCGGGCCAGTCGTAGCCTTTTCCGGGACCGCCCCAGCTGCGATAGAGGTTACCCTGCGCGTCGAACTCGAGCACCGGCGGCGCGGGCGTGCAGCAGCGCGTCGCGGGCGGGCTCCGCATCGCGCCCTTCTCGTCGTCGACGAGCGTCCCGGGCCGGTGCACGATCCAGATGTGATCGTTCCGGTCGACGGCGATTCCCGAGACCTGGCCGAGGATCCAGTTGCCGGGAAGCGGCTTGGGCCAGTACGGGTCGACCGCGAAGCGCGGCGGATCGGAATCGGACTTCACGCCCGGCACGTGCCCGCAGCTCGCGAGAACGGCCGCGCCGAGCACGGCGATGGCGGTGCGGGTTTTCATGGGGTCTCCTCCGGGTCGACCGAGGCGGAGTATATTCCGGCCGGTCCAACCCGGAAGGAGCCTCCCATGAAACCCCTGCTGTGGGCGGCGCTCGCGCTGCTCTGCGCTAGCGCGTACGCCCAGTCGGTCCCGACGATTCCTTTCGACGCGAGCGACCCGCTGGTGATGCCGAAGGATCTCTATCTCGGCGAGGCGACCGGCGTCGCCGTGAACTCGAAGGGACACATCTTCGTGCTGTCGCGCGGCAACACCACCGGGCCCGCGTACGGCGCGGCGGCGACGCAGCTGCTCGAGTTCGACGCGCTGGGCAAGTTCGTGCGCGAGATCGGGCACAACCTGTACGCCTGGTCGTTCGGGCACACCGTGCGCATCGACCGCGGCGACAACATCTGGGTCACCGACAAGGGCTCGGACATGGTGGTGAAGTTCAACCCCGCGGGCCGCGTGCTGATGGTGTTCGGCCGCAAGCAGGAGTCCTCCGACAAGGAGACCGGGCCGCTCGAGCATCCCAAGCCGCCGCTGCCGCCGGTGGAGGGGCGCTTTCGCCAGGTGACCGACGTCGCCTTCGCGCCCGACGGCAGCGTGTTCATCTCCGACGGCTACATCAACTCGCGCGTCGCCAAGGTCGATCGCAACGGCGTGTGGCTGAAGTCCTTCGGGGAGCCCGGCAACCAGCCCGGCCAGTTCAGCACGCCGCACTCGATCGCCGCCGACGCGAAGGGCAACATCTATGTCGCCGATCGGGGCAACCGCCGCATCCAGGTTTTCGACGGCGAAGGCAACTTCCAGCGCGAGATCCGCATCGACGTGCCGGTGCCCGCGGGCGCGCGCACGGCGCTCGGCCCGAAGCCCGACATGGCGAAGCTCGAGGCCTCGGGCGGGCCGTTCACGCAGGCGCCGGGCGCGCCGTGGGCGGTGTGCATCACGCCGGGCCCGAACCAGGTCCTGTATACGTCGGACGCGTACCCGGGCCGCGTGTACAAGCTCTCGCTCGAGGGCAAGGTGCTCGGCGTGCTCGGCGAGTCCGGGAAGCAGCTCCGGCAATTCGGCTGGATCCACGAGATCGCCTGCCCGTCGGAGAACCTGCTCTACGTCGCCGAGCTCCTCAACTGGCGCGTGCAGAAGCTGGTCCTGCACCCGGAGCGGCAGTGAGTCAGCGCGAACCCTGACGCGAATACACGACCTTCCCGCCGACGAGCGTCATCACGGGACGGATGTCCTTGATCTCGTCGGCGGGCACGGCGAGGTAGTCGCGGTCGAGCACGACCAGGTCCGCGTACTTCCCGGGCGCGATCGAGCCGAGGTTGCTCTCCTGGAAGACGAAGAGCGCGTTCGAGCGCGTGTGCGCGACGAGCGCCTGCTCGCGCGTGACGGTCTGGCGGTTCACCTGGCGGCCGCCGATCATGCGCCCGGTGACCGCGAACCACAGCGTGTAGAACGGGTTCGAGGTCGTCACCGCGGTCGCGTCCGACCCCAGGCCCCATACGATCCCGCTCGCCTGCACGCGCCGGAAGGGCGGCATGTCCCAGGCGCGCTCGCCGTGCGCCTGGTGCATGAGCGCGCCCTGGATCAACGGCCGGCTGTGCAGGCCGGCGTAGAGGTCGAGGCGCTTCATGCGCTCGAGCTGCGCGTCGTCGACCTGGTCCAGGTGCGAGAACACCCAGCGCAGGCCCTTGATCGGCCGCTCGCGGTTGATCGCCTCGTACACGTCGAGATAGGCGTCGATCGCGGGCGTCATCTCGACGTGCGCGTTCAGCATCATGCCGCGCTCGGCGACCGCGAGCGCGATGCGGCGCACCTGCGCCATGTCCTCGGGCTTCGCCGCGAACCCGGGGCGCAGCAGGCTGGTCGTCGCGGGGATGTACACCGATTCGCCCCAGCCGATGTTGTCGAAATGGTCGTTGCCCTGGAACGGCTTCGCCTGCGCGATCTCGGCGAGCACGCGGTCGACCTGCTCGGGCGTCGACGGCTGCCGGATCGTGGTCCAGAAGGCGCGCGCGTTCAGCTCGCCGCGCTCGGCGAGCTCGCGGTAGACGGCGTAGTGGCGCTCGTCGATGCCGCGCCCGCCCGCGTCGTACCAGGCGGTCAGGCCCATCGCGTTCAGCTCGGCGACGAGCCGCTTCACGTTCTCGGTCCACGCGGCCTTGTCGGGGAGCGGGATCTTCGCCGCGACGAACGCGACGCCGCCCGCGCCGCGCACGAGGCCGCTCGGCTGGCCTTTGGCGTCCCTCTCGATCTTTCCGCCGCGCGGGTCGGGCGTCCTGGCGTCGATCCCCGCGGCCTTGAGCGCCGCGGTGTTCAGGTAGCTCTGGTTGTAGATCGCCTGCAGCACCACCGGAGTCGACGGCGCGACGCGGTCGAGCTCCTCGCGCGGGAAGCCGCGCGGGTCGTCCGCGAACTGGTCCTCCGACCAGCCGCCGAGCGTCACCACCCAATCGCCGGGCCGAGCTGCGCGCACCCGCGCCGCCACCATGGCGAGCGCGTCCCGGCGCGAAGCGACGCCGTCGAGGCGCAGCTCGTCGTGCTCGGGCGCGCGGATGAAGTGGGCGTGATTGTCGATCAGGCCCGGGATGACCGTCCTGCCGCCGAGGTCGACGAGCTTCGTCGCCTCGCCTTTCGTCATCAGCAGGTCGGCCGCCGTGCCGACCGCGGCGATGCGCTCGCCGCGGATCGCGACGGCCTCGGCGACGCTGAAGCGCTCGTCGACGGTCAGGACCTTGCCGTTGTAGAGAATGACGTCTGGCGCGACGGCCGCGGGCTGCGCGTCAGCCCGGCGCAAGGCCGGCGACAGCGCGGTGCAAGCAATCGCGAGCGCGAAGAATGCGATCGTCCTCATCGTTCTCTCTCCTCCTGGTTTACCCGACATTGTCGCGTACTTACATTTGGATACCAATTGTTGCAGCTTCCGCGGCCGGGGCCGAGCAAAATGGCCTCGTCCAACGATCCGCCCCGAGGAGAAGCCGTGACCAAGAAAACGATCGCCCTGGCGCTCGCGCTGATCGGCGCGACCAGCGCCGCGTGGGCGCAGGACAAGCCCGCCGAGGGCAAGCCCTCGTTCGCCGAGCGCAAGCAGCACATGCTCGAGCGGATGGACCAGCGCATCCAGATGATGCAGAAGGCGCGCGAGTGTCTCGCGCAGGCTCAGGACGACCCGGCGGCGCGCGCGTGCCGGCCGCACCGCGGTCCGCAGCCGGAGCACCACTGAGCAGTTGGGGTGACGGGCCGGCTTCCCGGTCCGGCATCCCGAGCGGGCGAAGGGCCCGCTCCCCCTTCCCTGGCGGGCCCTTCCGCTTCGCTCGAAGACGAAGAAGCGAGACCACGAGGAGGCAAGAAAACAAAGGAGCAAGAAAACAAAAAGGCGCGGCGAGAGCCGCGCCTTTTTGTTTCTCCGGAGCCTTCAGTTCATCCGCGCCGCGTCGCGCTCCCGGTCGATCAGCTCGTCGCGGCCCTTCATCGTGAGCGAGCAGTACTCGCCCTGGGCGGTGACGTAGCCGAGCAGCTTGAGCTTCGGCGCCAGGTGGCCCGGCACCTTCACGGGCCCGGAGTGGATGTCGCGCATGGCGCGCATCAGGTTGACTTCCTCGGTGGTCAGTCTGCTGTCCATCGCTCGCTCCTTCTCAGAACGTTTTCTGTTATCGGGTCGAACAGAAGCCGTTCCCAGCAACGGCCATCCCGGTGTCATAACGTACGACGATGCAGCGCGCGCGGCGCGGCACATTTTGCCGTTTCGCGGCAAATTTTCGCCGCGGGGCGCGCCCACCGTCTCCCGAAGACGACACTTCGCGGCAGCGGTTATCATCGCGGCGGGAGGAGACCCATGACGACGACGCTTCGCGCGGTGCTCGCGAAATCAATGACGTTCTCGGCGTGCGCGCTCTCGTGTGCCGCGGCTGCCGACGCGCAGCACTATTCGGGCCAGGAAGAGGCGCGCAACCTGCGCCTCGTCGGCTTCCACGACCTCGCCGCGCGCTCGGCTTACCAGCCGACGATCAAGCGCCAGGGCGAGCGCTGGATCCTCTACGTCGGCCACCACGGCGGGCGCCGGGTCAATCCGCTGACCGGCAAGCTCGAGGAGAACGGCACCTCGATCCTCGACGTGACCGATCCCGCCGCGCCGCGGCTGCTCGCGCACGTCCCGGGGGAGAAAGGCCGCGAGGTGCCCGGGCGCGAGACCGGTGGCGCGCAGATGACGCGCGTGTGCCTCGGGAGCGAGCTGCCGAAAGGCGATCCGCGCAAGGTCTACCTGCTGCGCACCTTCGGCGACTCGCGCGACGAGGTCTGGGACGTGAGCACCCCCGAGAAGCCCGCGCTCGTGTCGCAGTTCGGCAAGTTCACGAGCACGCACAAGAACGAGTGGGAGTGCGCGAGCGGCATCGCCTACCTCCCGGGCAGCCACGACGCGTACCGCGCCTCGCGCGTCACGCACGTCTACGATCTCTCCGATCCCGCGAACCCGCGCTTCATCCGCGCCTTCGGCCTCATCGACCAGCTCAAGGACGCGAAGGGCTACCAGCCCGGCCAGATCCACGGGCCGATCTCGGCGTACCCGGTGCGCGAGCGCGTGTACTTCGGCTACGGCACCAACGCGCGCGGCGTCGCGCAGATCGTCGACCGGCAGAAGCTGCTCAAGGGCGCGCCCGAGCCGACTGCGCCCAACCTGCTCGACCCGCAGGTCGCGCGCATCAACCTGCCCGAGTTCATGGGCGCGCACACGACCTTCCCGCTGCTCGACGTCGAGCTGCCCGACCTGAAGGCGGGCGAGAAGCGGAAGCGGGACTTCCTCGTGGTCGTGAACGAGAACAACGTGACCGTCTGCAACGAGCCGCGGCAGATGGCGTTCTTCATCGACATCACCGACGAGCGCCGCCCGCTCGGCGTGGCGAGCTACGACGTGCTCGAGTCCTCGGGCGGCTTCTGCGCGCGCGGCGGCCGCTTCGGCGCGCACGCGTCGAACGAGAGCACCGCGCCGGTGTACTACCGCAAGCTCATGTTCTTCTCCTGGTTCAACGCCGGCGTGCGCGTCGTCGACGTGCGCGACCCGTACCGGCCGAGGGAGGTGGGCTACTACATCCCGGCGCGCACGCCGAACACCGACCTGCGCTGCGCCGACGAGAAGGCGAAGACCGGCTGCGTGCCGGTGATCCAGATCAACAACGTCGAGGTCGACGAGCGCGGCTACGTCTACGCGGTCGACCGCGCGAACTCGGGCCTGTTCGTGCTCGAGCCGACCGGCCAGGCGCGCGAGATCGCGGGGCTGCGCTAGAGCTACTCGAGGCGGACGTTCCTGGAGAAGTCGTAGTCCGGCGCGGTCGCGCTCTCGAACTCCCAGCGCACCCGCCCTCCGGGCCAGCGTCCCGAGAAAACGTCGTCGAGAAAGGCGAGCAGCACCCGCCACGCCTCGCCGGCTTCTTTTTCGCGGTATCGGCCCGGCATGGTGTCGTTGAGCCAGCCGTGCGGCATGCCGGCGAAGATCCTCATGCGGTAGCTGCGCCGGCCCTCCTCGAGCACGTCGCGCACGCTGCGCACGTCGGCGAGCGAGATGGTATGGTCGCGCTCGCCGTAGACGAACAGCGCCGGCGCCGCGATCGCCGGCAGCATCTCGGCCATCGAGCGCGGCTGCAAGGGCGACGCGTCCCAGTCGCGCCGCTGCGAGGCGCCGTAGAAGACGACGAGCGCCGCGACGTCGCGCCGGCGGCTGCCGACGACGATCGGGTACCGCCCGCTCTGGCATACGCCCATCACGGCGACGCGGCCGGCCGCGACGCGCGCGTGGCGTTTCAGGAAATCGATCGCCGCGTCGATCACCGCGGCGACTTCGTCGTCGGCAAGCGCGGCGCGCGCCTCGCCGCGGGCGAGCGCGGCCTTGTCGCCGCTCCAGCGCGAGAACAGATCGGGCGCGAGCGCGACGTAGCCGTCGCGAGCGAGCCGCCCGGCGAGGTCGAGCGTGTGCCGCACCAGGCCGTAGCGCTCATGCAGGATCACGACCGCGCCGGCGGGCGCGGCGCCGGCGGGCAGGAACAGCACGCCGTCGCAGTCGCCGCCGAAGCGGACCTTCTCTCCGCTCACGGGCGGCCCTTCAGGAACAGCGTCCCGAAGCGCTTCTCCCACCGGTCCCAATCGTCCATCATCGTCGACATGTCGATGACGCGGAACTCGTCCTTCGGAAAGCCGGTCGCGACCTTGCGGTTCACGGGGACGCGGCTCGCCTGCGCGATGAAGCGCTGGCCTTCGGGCGAGAGCAGGTAGTCGGCGAAGAGCAGCGCCGCGCTCGGGTGGCGCGCCTGTCTTGCGAGCGCGATGCCGTCGGCGCGCCCGAACGCGGGCGGCAGCGGCTTCCAGTCGATCGGCGCGCCCTTCTCCTTCAGCTTGTCGACCGCCTGGTTGTAGAGCGTGAGCGCGACCGGGATCTCGCCCGCCGCGACCAGCTCGGTCATCAGCGTGTGGCCGTTGCGCACCTGCGGCCGCGTCGCGGCGAGCCGCTCGAAGTACGCGAGGCCCTTCGGACTGCCCATCGCCTTGGCGACCGCCGCGAACCAGACGACGTCCGAGGCCTCGATGCCGAGATTGCCTGCCCACCTCGGCGCGAGCAGGTCGTCGTAGGATTTCGGCACGTCCCCGGGCTTCACCAGCCGCGTGTTGTAGCCCATCACGAAGTAGAGCAGGTTGTCGGGCGCGTAGCCGCGGTGGCTCGGGAAGGCCTCGGCCGGGATGTCGGCGAACGCCGGGCTCCAGAACGGCTCGAGCAGGCCCTCGCGGTACAGGATCTCCATGCCGTGCCCGCTGCCCTCGAACGCGTCGGCGGCGGGCTTGCCCGCGCGCGCCTCGGCGAGCGCGCGCTGCACCAGCTTCTGGTTGATGCCGCGCCACATCGTCACCTTCACGCCGTACTTCTTCTCGAACCCGGCGAAGAGCGGCGCCGCGTCCTCGGGCGTCATCGTCGAGTAGAGCGTGAGCCCGCCTTCCTTTCTCGCCGCCGCGACGAGGCGCGGCTCGCGGTCGGCGCCGCGGTACTGGTAGATCGCGCGGTTGCGCGCCTCGCGATCCTGCGCGAGCGCGCCGGCGCTCGCCGCGAGGACGAGCAGCAGCACGAGAATGCGCCGTGTGGCCGCCATGGCGCTCGATTGTAGACGCGGACCGGATATACTGCGCGGTCCTCGCGATGATCCGTCTCTCCAACGTCACGCTGCGGCGCGGCGCGAAGGCGCTGCTCGAAGGCGCCGACGCCGCGCTCGCCCCCGGCGACAAGATCGGCCTGATCGGCGCCAACGGCTCCGGCAAGTCGAGCCTGCTCGCGCTGCTGCGCGGCGAGCTGCACGCCGACGCCGGCGACGTCGAGGTGCCCGCGCGCTGGCGCGTCGCGCACGTCGCCCAGGAGACGCCCGCGCTCGAGCGGCCGGCGATCGAGTATGCGATCGACGGGGACGCGGAGCTCCGCAAGCTTGAATCCGATCTCGCCGAGGCGGAAGCGGCCGACGACGGCCACCGGATCGGCGAGCTGCACGCCTCGCTGCGCGACGCCGACGCGTATACGGTACGTCCGCGCGCCGAGCGGCTGCTGCGCGGCCTGGGCTTCGCGCGCGACGAGCTCGAGCGTCCCGTCTCGAGCTTCTCGGGCGGCTGGCGCATGCGGCTCAATCTCGCGCAGGCGCTGATGTGCCCGTCGGACCTGCTGCTCCTCGACGAGCCGACCAACCATCTCGACCTCGACGCGATCCTGTGGCTCGAGGACTGGCTGCGGCGCTACGCCGGGACCTTGATCGTGATCTCGCACGACCGCGACTTTCTCGACGGCGCGGTCGGCGCCATCGTGCACATCGACGCCCGCAAGCTCAAGCGCTACGCCGGCAGCTACTCCGCGTTCGAGCGCCAGCGCGCCGCCGCGATCGTCCTCGCCGCCGCGCAGGCCGAGAAGCAGGCGCGCGAGCGCGCGCACCTCGAATCGTTCATCGACCGCTTCCGCGCCAAGGCGACCAAGGCGCGCCAGGCGCAGAGCCGCATGAAGATGCTCGAGAAGATGGAGGAGCTCGCCCCGCTGCACGTGTCGGCGCCGTTCTCGTTCGAGTTCCGCGAGCCGCTGAAGAGCCCCAACCCGCTGCTCGTGTTCGAGGACCTTTCCGCGGGCTACGGCGACCGCATCGTGCTGCGCGAAGTGAAGCTTTCGCTGCAGTCCGGGCAGCGGATCGGCCTGCTCGGCGTGAACGGCGCGGGGAAGTCCACGTTCGTGAAGACCGTCGCCGGCGCGCTCTCCCCGATGTCGGGGAGCATCACCGTAAACAAAGGCCTCGAGATCGGCTACTTCGCCCAGCACCAGGTCGAGATGCTCGACGACGAGGCCTCTCCGCTGCTGCATTTCGCGCGGATCGCCCCGAAGGCGCGCGAGCAGGACCTGCGCAACTACCTCGGCGGCTTCAACTTCCCGGGCGACATGGCGACGACGCCGGTCGCCACCTTCTCCGGCGGCGAGAAGGCGCGGCTCGCGCTCGCGCTCATCGTGTGGCAGCGCCCGAACCTGCTGCTCCTCGACGAGCCGACCAACCACCTCGACCTCGAGACGCGCGAAGCGCTCGCGGTCGCGCTCGCGCAGTTCGAGGGGACGCTGATTCTCGTATCGCACGACCGCCACCTGCTGCGCGCGACCACCGACGAGTTCATGATCGTCGCCGGCGGGCGCGTCTCGCCCTTCGACGGCGACCTCGACGACTACCGCGACTGGCTGTTCAGGACCAAGCTCGCCGACGGCGAATCGGCGCCGCTCCCCGAGACGAAGGAAGCCGCGCCGCCGGCGAAGCCCGCCTTGGAGCGCCGCGAGCAGAAGCGCGCCGAAGCCGAGACGCGCCAGCGCCTCTCCGCCGCGCGCAAGCCGATCGAATCACGCCTCAAGCGGCTCGAGGAGCAGATGGCGAAACTGACCCCGCGCAAGGCCGAGATCGAGGCCCGCCTCGCGAGCGGGGCGATCTACGAGGAGGCGAACAAGGAAGCGCTCAAGACCCTTCTGCTCGACCAGGCCTACCTCGCGCGGGAGTTGGCGCAGCTCGAGGCCGAGTGGCTGCAGCTGCAGGAGAAGCTCGAGAAGCTCGCGGTCTGACTATTTCACCAGCCGCGCGAACATCGCGCGCCGGCTGTACGCGACCAGCACGACGAGCCACGCCGCGATCACCGCCACCGCCCCCGGCTGGAACGGGAAGCCGAGCGTGAGCGTGCGCACGAGCGAGTTCACCGAGGTGAGCGGCAGCGCCCACGCGACCCACTGCAGCGCCGCCGGCAGCGTCTCGATTGGGTAGAAGACGCCGCAGAAGAGGAACATCGGGAACACGACCAGGTACTGGGGATAGCCGATCTCGTCGATCGACTTGGCGCGCGCCGCGACCGCGAGGCCGAGCCCGGCGAAGAGCAGCGACGAGAAGAACGCGACCGGCAGCACGGCGAGCACCGCGCCCGGCGCGAAGTCGCCGAGCAGCACGCCGATCAGCGTCACGACCTCGGCCGCGGTCGCGGCCTTGGTCGCGTCCCAGAGCAGCTCGCCCCAGAGCACCTCCGAGAGCGTGATCGGCGTGACCGCCATCGAGCCGAAGATCTTCTGGTAGTACATGCGCACGAACGCGCCGTACGCCGCCTCGTAGAACGACTGGAACAGCACCGTCTGCCCGACGATCCCGGCGAAGACGAATGCGCGGTAGGAAGTCTCCATGCCGTGCACGTTGACGTTGCCGACCAGCGCGCCGACGCAGCCCGAACGAGAGCAGGTACAGCACCGGCTCGGAGAAGGTCGTGACCAGGTAGTAGCGCAGGCTCTTCCGGAAGACGTCGAAGTAGCGAAGCCACACGCAGCGCACGCCCCACAGCGAGTCGGCGACGCTCATGCGGCTTCGAGCGCGTGCAGCCGCGTGCCGGTGAGCTTGAGGTACACGTCCTCGAGGTTGGGCGGGCGGCGCCAGATCGCGCCCGGGCGCACTTCTTCCGCGACCTCGCCGTCGCCGATGTGCCGCCCGATCAGCGCGCGCGGCGCGTCGACGTCGAGAATGCGTCCCTCGGCGATGACGCCGACGCGGTCGCACAGGCGCTCGGCCTCCTCCATGTAGTGCGTGCACAGCAGGATCGCCGCGCCCTCGCCGCGCTCTTCCATCAGGATTTCCCAGAGCACGCGCCGCACCTCGGGGTCGAGCCCGGTCGTCGGCTCGTCGAGCAGCAGCAGCTTCGGGCGCGAGATGAGCGCGCGCGCGACCTGCAGCCGGCGCTTCATCCCGCCCGAGAGCGCCTCGACCTGCTCTTTCGCCTTGTCGGTGAGCCCGAAGCGCTCGAGCAGCGCGAGCGCGCGCCGCCGGCCTTCCTCGACCGGGACGCGGAAGAAGGTCGCGTAGCGCACGAGCTGATCGAGCACGCGGAAATCGCTGTCGAGCGTCTCCTCCTGCGCGCATACGCCGAGCACCGCGCGCGCCTTCTTCGGCTCGCGGTGGACGTCGACGCCGGCGATGAGGATCTCGCCTGCGGTCGGCGGAAAGAAGCCGGTGATGCAGTTGATCGTGGTGCTCTTGCCGGCGCCGTTCGGACCGAGCAGGCCGAAGCACTCGCCCGCGCGCACGTCGAACGACACGCCGCGCACCGCCTCGAGCGCGTTGCCGTCGCGGGTGCGGTAATGCTTGACCAGGCGGGAGACGCGCAGGGGGACCGGAGCGGACATGCAAGAGCATTCTAGCCGAGGGGCGGCCCGCGCTTCAGGCGGGCGTCAGCATCTCGGTTTAGAATTCGGCGCTCGCTTCTCCTCCGCAGAAATCCCCATGGATCGCCCGTCCGAGTCCGTTCTCCTTGCGCCCGTTTCCGGCCACGCGCCGCGCGGCGACGCCTGGGACAAGCTGCTGGTCGCGGCGATCTTCGCCGGCATCGTCGGGCTCGCGTGGGTCGCGCTTGCGACGCCGGTGATGCAGCCGCTCGTCGATCTCGCGCGGCGCGAGCATTGGGGCGGCTTCTGGGTGCGGCCGACGATCATCTGGATCACCATGGGAATGGTGCTGCTGATCATGCGCACGGTGCTGTGGCTGCGCTACCGCCCGTTCGCGCCCGCCGCCTGGGACGAGGCGCCGATGCTGACGGTCATCATCCCCGCGTACAACGAGGGCGCGATGGTCGAGTCGGCGATCGCTTCCGTGGCGTCGGCGCACTATCCGCCGCAGCGCCTCCAGATCATCGCCGTCGACGACGGCAGCACCGACGACACGTGGCGCTGGATCGAGCGCGCGGCGCGGCGCTTCCCGCGGCTCGTCACGCCGGTGCGGCTCGCCGCGAACCAGGGCAAGCGCGGCGCGCTCGCCGAGGGCGTCCGCCGCGCGCGCGGCGAGATCGTGGTCACGGTCGACTCCGACAGCGTGATCGAGCGCGGCACGCTCCTCGCGATGGCCGGCCCGTTCCGCGATCCGCGGGTCGGCGCGGTCGCCGGCAAGGTCGCCGTGCACAACCGCGCTGCCGGCGTGATCCCGCGCATGCTGCACGTGCGCTTCATCCTCTCGTTCGACTTCCTGAGGAGCGCGCAGTCGGTGTTCCGCACGGTGTACTGCTGCCCCGGCGCGCTCGCGGGCTACCGCACGGGCGTGGTGCGCGCGGTGCTCGCCGAATGGCAGGGCCAGACCTTCCTCGGCGCGCCGTGCACCTACGGCGAGGACCGCGCGCTCACCAACCTGATCCTGCGACAAGGCTACGACACGGTGTACCAGCGGAGCGCCGTGGTGCACACGATCGTTCCCGAGACCTACGGAAAGCTCTGCCGCATGTACCTGCGCTGGGATCGCAGCTACATCCGCGAGGAGCTGCGCTTCGCCGGGCGAGTCGTGTGGACGCGTCCCCCCGGCCCGCGCGCGCTCGCGCTCTACGAGAGCACGGTCACCAACCTGCGCTTCCCGATCGCGTACTCGGCGATGGCGCTGTGGGCCGTGAACGCGGCGAACGACCCGGCGAGCCTGGTGCGCATGCTGGTGGCGATCATGGTGGTGTCGACGCTGTATACGCTGTACTACCTGCGCAGCGAGCGCTCCCGGGACTTCGTGTTCGGCATCCTCTACGGCTACTTCGCGTTCTTCGCGCTCACCTGGATCTTTCCGTACGCGGCGTTCACGCTGCGCGCGCGCGGCTGGCTCACCCGCTGATCAGGCCTTGACCACGTTGGCCCGCGGCTCGAGCCAGCGCCCGCGCGTGTCCACGATCAGCCTCGCGTGCCGCGCGATCGCCTCGTAGTCGAACGCGTCGTGGTCGGTCGCGAGGAGCACGGCGTCGTAGCGCGCGAGCGCCTCCGGCGTGAGCGCAACGCTCTTCATCTCGAAACGGTAGTTGCGCACGCGCGGCATCGCCGGCACGTGCGGGTCGGAGTAGTCCACCTCGGCGCCGAGCTCGGCGAGGAGCGCCATCAGCCTGAGGGAGGGCGACTCGCGCAGGTCCTCGACGTTCTTCTTGTACGCGAGGCCGAGCACGAGGATCTTCGCGCCGTTCACCGCGCGCCGGCGCGCGTTCAGCGCGGCCGCGACCTTGCCCACGACCCACTCGGGCATCGCGTGGTTGATCTCGCCGGCGAGCTCGATGAAGCGCGTGTTGAGGCCGTACTGGCGCGCCTTCCAGGTGAGATAGAAGGGGTCGACCGGGATGCAGTGGCCGCCGAGGCCGGGTCCCGGGGTATACGGCGCGAAGCCGAACGGCTTGGTCGCCGCCGCACGGATGATCTCGTGCACGTCGAGCCCCATGCGATCGCAGATGATCTTCATCTCGTTCACGAGGCCGATGTTCACCGCGCGGTGGATGTTCTCGAGCAGCTTGGTCATCTCCGCGGCGCCGGTCGAGCTGACCGGCACCATGCGGTCGATCGCCGCGCCGTAGAGCGCGAGCCCGACCTCGCGGCACGCCGCGGTCGCGCCGCCCAGCACCTTGGGCAGCGCGCGCGTCACCGACAGCGGATTGCCCGGGTCCTCGCGCTCGGGCGAGAAGCAGAGAAACACGTCGCCGCCGACCGCAAGGCCGCGTGCCTCGATTCGAGGGCGCAGCTCCTCCTCGGTCGTCCCGGGCCAGGTCGTGCTCTCGAGCGACACGAGCTGGCCGCGCCGCAGGTACGGCAGGAACGACTCGACCGTGCCGATCACGAACGAGAGGTCGGGCTCGCGGTGCGCGTCGAGCGGCGTCGGCACGCACACGACGAGCGCATCGGCCTCGGCGAAGCGCGCGCCCGGGGCGCAGGGCTCGAAGCCCGCGTCGCGCGCGCGGCGCACGGCGTCGTCGGGGAAGCGGCGCAGGTAGCTCCGGCCCGCGGCGAGGCGCGCGATCTTGTCCAGGTCGGTGTCGAAGCCGAGCACGCGGAACCCGGCCTCGGAGAAGCGCAGCGCGAGCGGCAGCCCGACGTAGCCGAGGCCGATGACGCCGACCACGGCGCGGTGCTCGCGGATCTTCGCGAGCAGGTCGTCGCGCGCGCCGGTCATGCCTCGCTGCCCGCCGAGCCCGTCGCGCTCATCGCTCCAGGATCGCGGTCACGCCCATCCCGCCCGCGGTGCAGATCGAGATCAGCCCGCGGCCCTTGCCGCGCTCCTCGAGCTCTTTTGCGAGCGTCGCGACGATCCGCGTTCCGGTCGCGGCGAAGGGATGGCCGAGCGCGACGCTCGAGCCCTTCGGGTTGAGCTTGCCGCGGTCGATCGCGCCGAGCGGCGTTTTGCGCTTGAGCTTGTCGCGGCAGTAGTCGGCGGACTCCCACGCCTTCAGCGTGCACAGCACCTGCGCGGCGAACGCCTCGTGGATCTCGTAGATGTCGAAGTCCTGCAGCGCGATGCCGGCGCGGTCGAGCATCTCGGGCACGGCGTAGGTGGGCGCCATCAGCAGGCCTTCGGCGGGCCCGGCGATGCCGGCGTAATCGACCGCGGCGACGGCCGACTGCGTGATGTAGGCCTGCACCGGCAGCCCGCGCGAGCGCGCCCAGTCGTCCGAGGCCAGCAGCACGCACGAGGCGCCATCGGTGAGCGGCGTGCTGTTGCCGGCGGTGAGCGTGCCGCTCGGACTGCGGTCGAAGACGGGCCTGAGCGTCGCGAGCTTCTCAACGCTCGAGTCGGCGCGCACGTTGTTGTCGGCGGTGAGGCCGCCGAAGGGGGCGACGAGGTCGCGGTAGAAGCCGTCCTTCCACGCGGCCGCGGCCTTGCGGTGGCTCGCCGCGGCGAGCTCGTCCTGCTCGCGCCGGCCGATCTTCCATTCCTTGGCCATGATCTCGCAGTGTTCGCCCATCGAGAGGCCCGTGCGCAGCTCGGTCACGCCGGGCACGGAGGGCTTGAGCATTCCCGGCCGGAACTCGAGCCACGGGCCGAAGCGCTCTCCGAGCGTGCGTCCGCGCCCGCTCGCGAGCAGGATCCGCTGCATGCCTTGGCTGTGCGCGACCGGGACGTCGCTCACCGTATCGGCGCCGCCCGCGATCGCGCTGTCGATCTCGCCGGCGGCGATGCGGTGCGCGAGCTGCACCGTCGCGGTCAGGCTCGTGCCGCACGCGCGCTGCACGTCGTACGCGGGCGTGTGCGGATCGAGCCCGCAGGCGAGCGTCGCCTCGCGCGCGAGGTTCCAGTCGCGCGAGTGCTTGATGACGGCGCCCGCCGCGACCTCGCCGATGCGTTCGCGGCGCAGCGCGTACTTCTCGACCAGCGCCTTCATCGCGGCGCCGAGCATGTCCTGGTTGCCGAGCTGCGCGTACGCGGTGCCCGAGCGGGCGAAGGGAATGCGCATGCCGCCGACGACGGCGACGGGACGGAGCGTGCGGGTCATGAGAGCGGTCTCCTCGAGCGACAAGGATAACCGCCGCGGCAAAACCGTGCCGCTAGCCGCCTTCGATCAGGCGCGCGCCGAGGTGCCGCGTGGGCCCGCGCGCGATCAGCGCGGCGGCGTCGCCGCGACCGGCCGCCAGCCGCCGGGGCAGGACTGCACGTACGGGTAGTAGGCCTTGGACGCGTCGCAGTAGTACCACGTGCCGGCGGCGGCCGAGGCCGCGGGCGCCGGCGCCGCGGGCGCGGGCGGGACCTCGGACACCGGCACCGCGGTGCCCTCGGGCGCGTCGACCACCGTGTAGCCGTCGGGGCGCTGCACATAATAGACGTCGTTCGCGTAGTAGTACGGCGCCCCGTTCACGATCACCGTCGAGTAGCCGACCGGCAGGATCGGCACGACGATGCCGCGCGGCGGGCGCACCACGACGAAGCTCGGCCCGACGTGGCGGTACCAGACGCCGGAATGGAAGTAGAACGGCGACCCGCCGAAGCGCACGACCACATGGCCCACCGGCAGCGCGGTCACCGCGTAGCCGACGCGCGGATAGTAATGGTTGTGGTGGAAGCGGTCGTCGTAGACCACGTGCGGCGTGCGGTACGCCTCGTGGCGCTCCTCGCGGTGCTCGCGCCGCTCGTGGCGGTCGTCGGCGCGGGCCACGTTCGCGAGCGACACGGCGAGCACCGCGCCGAGGGCGATGCGGGACAGCTTCTTGTTCATGGAGTCTCTCCGTTCGGGAGGTACACGGCGCCCATGCTAGCGCCCGCCGGGACGACATTCTGTCCGATTTTGTTTCGATTTGTAATGGCCGCGCGGTAACATGGCGCGGAAAGGAAACAGTACCGATGACCGACCGCAAGAAAGCCCTCCCCAAGGCCTACCAGAACCTCGGATTCCTGAACAGCAAGGACGCGCGGGCGCTGCGCATCCTCGCCGAGTACCTCGAGCCCAAGAGCCGCTTCGACTACCACAAGGTCGACGACACCATCGTCTTCATGGGCAGCGCGCGAATCAAGTCGCGCGAGACCGCCGAGCAGATGATCGCCGACGCGAAGAACGGCAAAGGCGACATGGACCGAGCGCAGAACGCCCTGCGCATGAGCAGGTACTACGAAGCCGCGCGCGAGCTCGCGTCGCGGCTCACGAAGTGGTCGAAGGAGCTCGACCACAAGGAGCGGCGATTCGTCGTCTGCACCGGCGGCGGCCCCGGCATCATGGAAGCCGCCAACCGCGGCGCGGCCGAAGCGCACGGCATGAACGTCGGATTGACCATCTCCATCCCCGCGGAAGAATTCGACAACCCCTACGTCACGCGCGAGCTCGCCTTCCACTTCCACTACTTCTTCATGAGGAAGTTCTGGTTCGCGTACCTCGCGAAGGCGGTGATCGTCTTCCCGGGGGGTTATGGGACTTTGGATGAATTGTTCGAGCTGCTGACCCTGATCCAGACGCGCAAGATGAGAAAGCCCATGCCGATCGTCCTCTTCGGCACCGAGTACTGGAAGGACATCATCAACTTCAAGGCCCTCGCCGACACCGGCACCATCAACGTCGAGGACATCGACCTCATGTACCAGACCGACTCCATCGACGAGGCCTACGAGTGGATCGTCCTGCAGCTCGCGGAGAAGGCGATCGGGCAGCCGGGGGCGACGTTGTAGCGCGCACCAATTGGGCGGCGAAGCTTGCCGGTTCGGCATCGCTTCTGTATCGTCTGCGTTCCGAGTAAGAACCCGCAACAACCGCCGGCCGTCGCCCACGAGCGACAGGCCGCAGCACCAGGGACGGTCTTCGATGTTCTCCCGCTTCGCCATCAAAGGCACGGCGAGCCCCGGCACCGGCGCGCCGCCGGCCGGCCTTCTCGCCTTCTATTGGCATTTCGTCAGGCAGACGAAAAGCTGGTACGCGGCGATGTTCGCGGCGTCGCTCGCGGTGGCGCTGCTCGACACGGTGATTCCGCTGTTCATCGGGAAGCTCGTCGCGCTGATGGCGGCGGCGGACCGGATGGCGGCGCTGAGAGACGCGGCGCCGATGCTGCTCGCGATGATCGGCCTCGTGCTGCTCGTGCGGCCGATCGCGCTGCTCGTCGACATCGCGGTGCGCCACAACGTGCTGATCCCGGGCGCGACGTCGATGATCCGCTGGCAGGCGCACTGGCACGT
>DASRFB010000094.1:0-6235 GCA_035651815.1 Burkholderiales bacterium
CGTCCACCGGCCGATCCCGGGGCTCCACCCGGTCGAGCGGCCGTTCGCCTTCGTGCTGGTGAAGCTCGACGGCGCGGACACGGCGCTCGCGCACGTGGTGACCGACGACCTCGACGCGCTGCGCGTCGGCGCGCGCGTAGAGGCGGTGTGGAAGCCCGACGGCGAGCGCGTGGGCAGCATCCGCGACATCGCGAGCTTCCGCGTGGTGCGGGGATGAGCGCCGAGCCGCCCAAGGAGCCCGTCAAGTACGTCGAGACGACGCTTCGCCTGCCCTATCACTACGTGGCCGGCGACTGGCGCGCGACGTATCTCCGGGCGCTCAAGGACAAGCGGATTCTGGGCTCCCGCTGCACGAAGACCGGCAAGGTCATCGTACCGCCGGTCGTGGCCTCGCCGGAGAGCTTCGCGCCCTGCGATCCCGAGCTGGTCGAGCTGCCCGCGCGCGGCGTCGTCACGACCTTCTGCATCGTGAACATCCCCGTCATCGGCCGCAGCATCGAGCTGCCCTACGTCGCCGCGTCGGTCGCGCTCGACGGAGCTGCGATCTCCATGTACGCGCTCATCCAGGAGTGCCGGCCCGAGGAGGTCCGCATGGGCATGCGCGTGGAAGCCGTCTGGAAGCCCGACGGCGAGCGCACGGGCAGCCACGAGGACATCCTCTACTTCCGCCCGACAGGCGAGCCCGACGCGCCGCTCGCCTCGTTCATCGACCGGCTATGACCGCCCGGCTCCGCGACGTCGCGATCGTGGGCTTCGCCCAGCTTCCGGTCGTCGCCCGCGACGAGCACCGCATGGCGGCCGAGATGCTGTACCCGGTCGTACGAGAGGCGCTCGCGCAGTGCGGGGTCGAGCGCGATGACATCGACTACCAGGTGGCGGGCTCGACCGACTACATGGACGGCCGGCCGTTCGGCTTCGTGATGGCGCTCGACGTCATGGGCTCGTGGCCGCCGCGCCAGGACCTCCACCTCGAGATGGATGCGGCGTTCGGCGCCCACTACGCCTGGCTGCGGATGCAGACGGGCGAGATCGACACGGCCATCGTCGTGGGACATGGAAAGACGTCGGAGGGCGAGCCCGCGCGGGTGCTGAACCTCCAGCTCGACCCCTACTACCAGGCGCCGCTCGGCCTCGACCCCGTCTCCACCGCGGCGCTCCAGGCGAGCGCCTTCATGGCACGCACCGGCACGACCGACCGCGACCTGGCGGAGATCGCGGCGCGCAACCGCGAGGCCGGCGCGCGCAACCCCGACGCGCAGGTGCGCACCCCGGCGAGCGCCGAGGCGCTGCTGCGCACCCCGTGGGCCGTCGAGCCGCTGCGGGAGGGCTATCTCCCACCGGTCGGCGAGACCGCGACGTGCCTCGTGCTCGCGGCCGCGGGCCGAGCGGAGCGGCTCTGCGACCGGCCCGTGTGGATCCACGGGGTCGACCAGCGCATCGAGCTGCAGACCCTCGGTGCCCGCGACCTCACGCGCAGCGCGAGCGCGCGCCTCGCGGCCGAGCGCGCGCTCGCGATGGCGGGGCTCGCCGCCGCGAGCGACGTCGACGTGGTCGAGCTCGCCGCGGCGAATCCCGCCGAGGAGCTGATCCTGCGCGAGGCGCTCGGGCTCCCCGGCCGCGGCGGGCCCGTGGTGAATCCGTCGGGGGGGCCGCTGTGCGCGAACCCGCTCATGTCGACGGGCGCGATCCGGCTCGGCGAGTGCTTCCGGCAGCTCGCGGGCCGCGCAGGGGCCCGCGCCGTGCCTGGCGCGCGGCGCGCGATCGCGCACGCGACCCAGGGCCACTGCCTGCAGCACAACCT
Organism: Burkholderiales bacterium; assembly: GCA_035651815.1. Taxonomy (GTDB): domain Bacteria; phylum Pseudomonadota; class Gammaproteobacteria; order Burkholderiales; family SG8-39; genus VBDM01. The sequence continues at coordinate 1,802 of DASRFB010000094.1, forward strand.
CGTCTGGGTGCTCGGCACCGAGCGGAGGTGGGCGTGAAGCGGGCGGTGGCGGTCGTCGGCGTCGGGCAGACGCACCATGCCTCCCGGCGCGCCGAGGTGAGCATCGCCGGGCTCGTGCGCGAAGCGATCGACCGGGCGCTCCTCGACGCGGGGCTCGAGCATCGCGACATCGACGCGGTGGTGATCGGCAAGGCACCGGACATGCTCGAGGGCGTCATGCAGCCCGAGCAGTTCCTCGCCGGCGCCGTGGGCGCGCACCTCAAGCCCCTGATTCGCGTCCACACCGCGGGCTCGGTCGGGGCGTCGACGGCGCTCGCCGCGGTCACCCACGTGGCCTCGGGGCTCTACGAGCGCGTGCTCACCGTGGCCTTCGAGAAGCAGTCCGAGGGCAACGCCATGTGGGCCCTTTCGCCGACGCTCCCCTTCACCCCCCCGCTCGTCGCGGGCGCGGGCGGCTTCTTTGCTCCCTACATTCGCGCCTACATCGCGCGCACCGGCGCGCCGCCCCACATCGGCCCGATGATCGCCGTCAACGCCCGGGCCAACGCCGGCCGCAACGAGTACGCGCACCTCCGCGAGCCGATGACGATCGAGGACGTGCTGAATTCGCCGATGCTGTGGGACCCGATCCGCTACCTCGAGACGTGTCCATCCTCCGATGGCGCGTGCGCGATGGTGATCGCCAGCGAGGAGGCGGCGCGGAAAGGGCCGCGGCGGCCGGCCTGGGTGAAAGGCGGGGCGTCCTACGCCGAGGCCATGTGGGTGCCCGGCCGCGATCAGGTGAATCCGCAGGCCGGCCGTCTGTGTGCGAAGGCCGTCTACGAGCAGGCGGGCATCCGCGATCCTTGGAAGGAGATCGACACGGCGGAGATCTACGTGCCCTTCTCGTGGTTCGAGGCCATGTGGCTCGAGAACCTCGGCTTCTGCGACCTCGGCGAAGGCTGGAAGATCGTCGATCGTGGCGAGCAGAAGTTCGGCGCGCATCTTCCGATCAACCCCTCGGGCGGCGTGCTCTGCACGAACCCGATCGGGGCCTCGGGCATGCTTCGGCTCGCCGAGGCGGCGCTGCAGGTGATGGGCCGCGCCGGCGCGCATCAGGTCGACGGGGCGCGCACAGCCCTCGGGCATGCCTACGGCGGTGGCGCGCAGTACTTCGCAATGTGGGTGGTGGGGAGCGAGCCATGAGTGCGCCGGCGGTGCTCTACGAGAAGGCGGATGGCATCGCGGTGGTCACCATGAACCGCCCCGAGGTGCACAACGCCATCAACACCGAGATGCTCTGCCGCCTCGCCGACGCCTGGCAGGACATCAACGACGATCCCGCCGTCCGCGTCGCCGTGCTCACCGGCGCCGGCGAGAAGGCCTTCTCCGCCGGCGCCGATCTCGACAAGCTCGTGCGGATGATGCAGGGGCTCCGGCCGCCGGAGACCGAATACGATGAGCGCATCCGTGCCGACGTCACGATCATCTACAAGGGGCTTTTGCGGAACTACCAGGTCACCAAGCCGCTCATCGCCGCGGTGCGCGGCTTCTGCGTCGCCGGGGGCACGGAGATTCTCACCTGCACCGACATCCGCATCGCCGGCGACGACGCGCGCTTCGGGCTTGCCGAGGTGAAGTGGAGCCTCTTCCCGATGGGCGGCTCCACCGTGCGCCTGCCCCGCCAGATCGCCTACTGCAACGCGATGGAGATCCTCCTTACCGGCGAACAGATCTCCGCCGAGCGCGCGCTCCAGATGGGGCTCATCAACAAAGTCGTGCCACCCGCCGCCGTGATGCCGGAGGCCCTGCGCATCGCGCGGGTGATCGCCGAGAACGGCCCGCTCGCCGTCCAGGCGGTCAAGCGCTCGGTGGTGACCGGGCTCGGGCTCCCCCCCGAGCAGGCGCTCGAGAAGGAGCTCGAGATCGGCATCCCCGTGTCCGCGTCCGAGGACTGCAAGGAGGGGACGCGGGCCTTCAAGGAGAAGCGCAAGCCCGTGTTCCACGGCCGCTAGCGGCTTGACAAACGAACGTTTGTTCGTTCAGGATGGCGGCGATGCTCGCGTCTCGCGCCCGCGACCCGCGTTCGACCCGTGATCAGATCCTGGACGCGGCCGAGCGCGCGTTCGCCGAGCGGGGCTTCTCCGGCGTCTCGATGCGCGAGATCGCGGCGGAGGTGGGTCTGCGGAACCAGGCGAGCCTCTACCACCACTTCCGCGACAAGCACGCGCTCTACGAAGCGGTGCTCGCGCGCGGCGTCGAGACCATCGTGGCGCTCGTGGCGGCAGGCGAGCCCGTCGGTACGCCGGGCGTGGGCGCGGTGATCGATCGGCTGCTCGATTATCTCGCCGAGCACCCGCACCTGCCACGGCTGATCGAGCGCGCCGGCCTCGACGACAGCGATCAGGTCGGCCGCACCGCGACGCGTCTCCTGCGACCGCTCTACACCCAGGGCATCCGCGCCCTCACCGCGAGTCGCGGCGTGTGGGCCCCCGAGGAGCTGCCCTTCGTCGGCGCAGGCCTCTACCACCTCATCTTCGGCTACTTCGCCAACGCGTCGTTGTTCCAGGCGGTGGTCGGCGCCGATCCGCACACGCCGGCGGCCGTCGCCCGGCAGCGCCGCTTCGTGAAGGCAGCGCTCCGCCGCCTCCTCGGGGTGCCGGCCGCCCGGCGCGCGCTGCGCCCCACACGCCGGGAATCCTGACCGTGCGTTCGCCCGCGCCGCTCACGCTCGCCGACGTCGATTTGAGCCCCGACGTCTTTCAGCGCGGCTATCCGCACGAAACATTTCGGCTGCTCCGCGCCGAGGCGCCGGTCTTCTGGTACAAGCGACCCGAGAGCAGCGGCTTCTGGGTGGTGAGCACCTATCGCGACATCGAGCGGGTCTCCCTCGATCAGAAGACCTTTTCCTCGGCGATGGGCGGCTCGCTCCTGCGCGACATGCCTCCGGAGGATCTGGCGCAGGTGCGCGAACAGCTCATCAACATGGACCCGCCGCGGCACACGAAGTACCGCCGGCTGGTGAGCGCGGGCTTCACGCCGAAAATGCTGCGCGCGATCGAACCCCGCATCCGGGAAACGACCAAGGCCATCGTCGACCGCGTGGCGCCCCTCGGCCGTTGCGACTTCGTCACGGACGTCGCGGCCGAGCTACCGCTGCAGGTGATCGTCGAGCTGATGGGCATCCCCGCCACCGACCGCCACCTCATCTTCGACTGGAGCAACCGCATGATCGGCTTCGACGACCCCGAGTACCAGCAGTCGTACGAGGACGGGAAGGTCGCGGCCGCCGAGATGTTCCTGTACGCGAACCAGCTCGCCCTCGAGCGCAAGGTCAACCCGCGCGGCGATCTCGTGAGCGTGCTCATGACCGCCGAGGTGGACGGCGAGAAACTCTCCGAGCTCGAGTTCGACATGTTCTTCGTCCTGCTCGCCGTCGCCGGAAACGAAACCACCCGCAACCTGATCTCGGGCGGAATGCTGACGCTCATCGAGCATCCGGCGGAGCGCGACCGGCTGCTCGCCGACCCGACCCTTCTCCCGTCGGCCGTCGAGGAGATGCTGCGCTGGGTCTCGCCGGTGATGCACTTCCGACGCACCGCCACCCGTGACGTCGAGCTGCACGGCCAGCGGATCCGGGCGGGTGACAAGGTGACAATGTGGTACGGCTCGGCCAATCGCGACGAGACGATCTTCCCGCACGCCGATCGCTTCGACGTCGGGCGCTCGCCGAACGACCACCTCGCCTTCGGATTCGGTCCGCACTTCTGCCTCGGCGCGCACCTCGCCCGGCTGGAGATCCGTCTCATGTTCGAGGAGCTGCTGCGCCGCATGCCGGACGTGCGGCTCGCCGGCCCGGTCGAGCGCCTGCGCTCGAATTTCATTCACGGCATCAAGCGGATGCCGGTCGAATTCACGGCCTCGCGCTAGGCGCCGAGGCGCCCGGCCGCGTCCCCCCTGCTCGCCGATGGTTTTGTATTGTCCGATTCAGTGCGCTATCAAGCGCCGATGCCACGACAAAAAAGCCTCGTCACGGTGATCCGGGAAATGGTGCAGGCCGAGATTCGCAACGCCATGGCCGGATTGTTGAGCGGCCTCACGGCAACACCGAAAAAGAACACTCGGCGTCGGCGCAGGGCGCGCGGCAAGTGGCGTCCGGGCGGTCCCGGGCGGCCACCCAAGGCCGTCGCGCTCGGGACCGCTGGCAAGAAGAAATAGGCCGGGCGACGGGCTCCCTACCCGTCCCAGCGCCGCAGCACCATCGACGCGTTCGCGCCGCCGAAGCCAAAGGAGTTCGTCAGCGCCACGCGCACATCGGCGCGCCGGGCGGTGTGCGGCACGTAGTCGAGGTCGCACTCGGGGTCGGGATCGTCGAGGTTGATCGTCGGGGTGACGATGCCGGTCTCGAGCGTCTTGGCGACGATGAGCGCCTCGAGGGCCCCCGAGGCGCCGATC
>DASRFB010000095.1:0-16441 GCA_035651815.1 Burkholderiales bacterium
GGAGCGCATGGCCGCGCGCCTCGCGCTCGCCGACCTGCCGCTCGCGCGCTTCCTCGACGAGGCGATCGTCCCGTACGAGGACGACGAGGTGACGCGGCTGATCGTCGACGGCCACGACGCCGGCGCTTTCGCGGAGATCGCGCACCTCACCGTCGGCGGCTTCCGCGACTGGCTGCTCGCGGAGACGACGAGCTCGGAGACGCTCGCGCGCATCGCGTCCGGCGTCACCCCCGAGATGGCGGCGGCCGTCTCCAAGCTCATGCGCAACCAGGACCTGATCCTCGCCGCGCGCAAGTGCCGCGTGGTGACGCGCTTTCGCGACACGATCGGGCTCCCGGGGCGGCTGTCCGTGCGGCTGCAGCCGAACCATCCGACCGACGACCCGAGGGGCATCGCCGCGTCGCTGCTCGACGGCCTGCTCTACGGCTGCGGCGACGCGGTGATCGGCGTCAACCCCGCCGGCGACAGCATGCCGGCGTTCGTGAAGCTCTGGACGATGCTCGACGAGCTGATCCGCCGCTTCGAGATCCCGACGCAGTCGTGCGTGCTCACGCACGTGACGAACCAGATCGCCGCGATCGCGCAGGGCGCGCCGGTCGACCTCGTGTTCCAGTCGATCGCGGGCACCGAGGGCGCGAACCGCGCCTTCGGCGTCGACCTCGCGCTGCTCGGCGAGGCGCGCGACGCCGCGCGGTCCCTGAAGCGCGGCACGCTCGGCGACAACGTCATGTACTTCGAGACCGGGCAGGGGAGCGCGCTCTCCTCGGGCGCGCACCGCGGCTGCGACCAGCAGACGCTCGAGGCGCGCGCCTACGGCGTGGCGCGCGCGTTCGCGCCGCTATTGGTCAACACGGTGGTCGGCTTCATCGGGCCCGAATACCTCTACGACGGCAAGCAGATCGTCCGCGCCGGGCTGGAAGACCACTTCTGCGGCAAGCTCCTCGGCGTGCCGCTCGGCTGCGACGTCTGCTACACGAACCACGCCGAGGCCGACCAGGACGACATGGACACGCTGCTCACGCTGCTCGGCGCCGCGGGCGTCGCCTACGTCATGGGCGTGCCGGGCGCGGACGACGTGATGCTCAACTACCAGAGCACGTCGTTCCACGACGCGCTGTATCTGCGCGAGGTCCTCGGCCTGAAGCGCGCGCCCGAGTTCGAGCAGTGGCTCGAGAAGATGCAGGTCGTCGGCGCGGACGGGCGGCTGCTCGCGGGCGCCCGCTCCGAACGCCTGCTCGCGGCGACCTCCGAGCTCGCGCCGTGAGCCGCGACCGTCCGGTCGTTCCCGATCCGTGGACCGCGCTGCGCGCGCTCACGCCGGCGCGCATCGCGCTCGGCCGCGCGGGCGCGAGCCTGCCGACCGAGGAGGTGCTGCGCTTCGGCGTCGCGCACGCGCTCGCGCGCGACGCGGTGCACCAGCCGCTCGACGCCGGCGCGCTCGAGCGCGACCTCGCCGCGGCCGGCTGGGAGACGCTGCGCGCGCGCAGCCGGGCGCACGACCGGCGCATGTTCCTGCTGCGGCCGGATCTCGGGCGGCTGCTGTGGCCCGAGAGCGCCGACGCGCTGCGCGAGCGGCGCGGCGGGGTCGTCGACGTGTGCGTCGTGGTGGGCGACGGCCTGTCGGCGGCCGCGGCGCAGCGGCACGCGGCGCCGCTGCTCGCGGCTTTCCGCGCCGAGGCGGGCTCGCGCTGGCGCATGGCCCCCGTCGTGGTCGCGGAGCAGGCTCGCGTCGCCCTGGGCGACGAGATCGGCGCCCTGCTGGGCGCACGCCTGGTCGCGGTCCTGATCGGCGAGCGCCCGGGCCTGTCGTCGCCCGACAGCCTCGGCGTCTATCTCACGTACGGGCCGCGCGTCGGCCGCAACGACGGCGAGCGCAACTGCATCTCGAACGTGCGTCCCGAAGGGCTGAAAGTCGACGAGGCGGCGCGCAAGATGGCGTGGCTGGTCGGCGAGGCGTTCCGGATGCGCCTGACGGGCGTCGCGCTGAAGGACGCGAGCGACCGGCTGATCGCCGGATCGCCGTAGCCGCTCACCCGCGCAGGCACTCGGTCATGAAGCGCCGGCGCTCGCGCGCCTCGAGCGACTGGTCCTCGGCCTCCTCGGTGCACTCGAGGATCTTCTCCTGATGCGCGGCGATCTGCCGGGGCTTGCCGCCGCGGACGCACTGCTTCATCCAGGCGCTGCGCGTCGCGCCGCGCAGGCGCCGGTCGTCGGCCTGCGCGGCGCAGACGGTGGCGCGCTCTTCCAGGCGCGAGGCCTCGGCGGGCTTCTGCTGCTGCGCGAGCGCCCCGGCCGAAACGAGAATGGATGCGGCGAGCGCCGCGGCGATGCGGATCATGAGTCCTTCCTCGGGAGGGACAGCCGCGCGCGCGCCGCGGTTCGCGCGGGCGCGATGCGCCGATCGGGCGTCAGCGCCCGCGCGCGAGGCGTCCCTGGCGCGAGCGGCGCATGAGCGCGAGCCCGAGAAAGCCGGCGGCGAGCGCCATCCGGACGTAGTGCCTCGCGGGACGCTTGCTCGGCGCGGGCGCGCGGCGCGCGAGGCCGGCGGCCGCCGCGACCCAGACGCGCTCGCGCGCGGCGCGGCGCTCGGCGTCGGCGGCGGTCTGCGGCGCCGACGCGTCGTTCGCGGCCGCGGCGAACGCGGGCGCGGCCGCCCGAACGGTGGCGCCGCGCCGCGATCCGAAGCGCTCGGCGTAGATCCGGGTGAACTCCGCGCCGAGCAGGAAGATCTGCGCCGAGTAGTACACCCAGACCATGACGATGACGAGCGAGCCGAAAGCGCCGAACGACGAGCCGACGCTGCTCTTGCCGAGGTACAGGCCGATCGCCATCTTGCCGACCGCGAACAGCGCCGAGGTCACCGCCGCGCCGATCCACACGTCGTGCCAGCGCACCGGCGTGCGCGGGATGAACTTGTAGATGAGCGCGAACGCGACCGTGATGGAGACGAAGCTCACGAGGAAGTCGAGGCCGTGCGCGAGCGCCTCGTAGTCGCCGAAGTAGGGCCCCCACCACTTCCCGAGCGCCGCGAGCGCGGTCGAGAGCAGCAGCGACACCATGATGAGGAAGCCGAAGGCTAGCACCATCCCGAAGGAGAGCAGGCGCGCCCGGATCAGCTTCCACCAGGCCTTGTCCCGCGCCGCGACGGGCGCGCGCCAGATGGCGTCGAGCGAGTTCTGCAGCTCGCCGAAGACGCTCGAGGCGCCGAGCAGCAGGACGACCGCGCTGCCGAGCGTGGCGAGGGTACCGGTCGCCGGCTTGTTGACGTGCGCGAGCATCTCCTGGATCGCGCGCGCGGCGTCCGCGCCCATGAGGTCGGCGAGCTGCGCGAACACCGCGCCGCCCACGGCCTCGGGCCCGAAGACGAGGCCCGCGATCGCGATCGCGATGACGAGGAGCGGCGCGATCGAGAACAGGGCGTAATACGAGAGCGCCGCGCCCATGGTGGGCGCGCGGTCGTCGGACCAGGCGCTCACCGAGTCCTTGACGAGGGCGAACGTCTCCTTGGGGCGCATGCGCGGTGTGACACTGCGCCGGGCGGCCCGTTCAGCGCACGCTCCGGGCAGCGCGCCCGCGCGCGGCGTCAACCGCGGATTCGTCGGTCCGGACGGCCTATGCCGCGCACGGCCGCCCGAGCGCAGCGCTAAACTGCGCAGGTGATTCTCACGCGCCGGTCACGACGCGCCGGCGGCGAGACCGCCGGTGCTCCTCAACATCGATCGAAGGAGCGCTCCATGAAAACGCGCAATATCGGCCTGGCCGCCGCGATGGCGTGCCTGGCCTCATCTCCCGCTGCCGCCGCCGACGCGGCGCGCGGAGCCCAGGTGTTCCACGCGTGCGCCGCGTGCCATTCGGTGAACGCGGGCGAGCACATGACCGGTCCGAGCCTCGCCCGCGTGTGGGATCGCAAGGCGGGATCCGCGCCGGGGTTCCAACGGTATTCGGACGCGCTGAAATCTTCCGGCATCGTCTGGACGCGGGCCAATCTCGAGCGCTGGCTCGCCGATCCCGAGCGGACCGTTCCCGGCACCAGCATGACGTTCCCGGGCCTCGAGAACCCCGGGGACCGGGAGGATGTCATCGCGTATCTGCGGGCCGTGTCCGAGAACAAGGCGCCCGCGGCGAAGGAGCCGCAGCGGGGAATGATGATGAGCCGCGGCAAGGCCGATCTCAAGCGCGCGCCGCCCGAAGGGCAGGTGACCGCGATCGCTCGCTGCGGCGACACCTACACGGTACGCACCGCCGACGGCAAGGCGCAGAAGGTCTGGGAGTTCAACCTGCGCTTCAAGACCGATTCGAGCAAGGACGGCCCGCGTCCCGGCAAGCCCGTGATCGTCGGCGCCGGCATGCAGGGCGACCGCGCGTCGGTGGTGTTCGCCGATCCGTCGGAGATCAGCCCGTTCGTCAAGCAGGAGTGCAAGTGAGGGCCGTCATGATGGATGGCATGAGCGGAATGGGATGGATGACGGACGGCATGGCCTGGTTCTGGCTGCTCGTCATCGTCGCGCTGGTCCTGGCGATCGCCGCGCTGATCAAGTATCTGAGATCGAAGTGAGCGATCCCGCGATTGCTTCAGGGCTTCGCCGCGGCCTCGCGCGAGAGCGCCTCGATGATCGGGCAGCCGTGCCCTTTGCGGCCGCTGCCGCACGCGCGGATGAGCGCGTCGAGCGACGCCTGGATGGCGCGCAGGTCGGCGAGCTTGCGCGCGACGAGGCCGCGCTTTTGCTCCGCGACCGCGCGCGTCTCGGCGCAGTGCTCGCCGGCCGAGAGGGCGAGCAGGCGCCCCACCTCGTCGAGCGAGAACCCGAGCTCCTGCGCGCGCTTGATGAAGCGCAGCCGCCGCACGGCGTCGTCGTCGTAGCGGCGGATCGAGCCGGCGGGCCGCGCCGGCAGGGGCAGGAGCCGCAGGCGCTGGTAGTAGCGCACGGTCTCGGGGTGCACGCCGGCGCGCTCGGCGAGCTCGCCGATGGTCATCGCGGGAACGGCTTGTTTCGCCATCGCTTGACTCCGTAGTCGACTACGGGAATAAGCTTAGCGCGCATGGACCTGGCGGAAAAGCAGCGCCCGTCCGGCGAGCGCGCGGCGCTCGCCGCGGGGGGCGTCGCCGCGCTCCTCGCCGGCGCGTGCTGCCTCGGGCCGCTCGTGCTCGTGACGATCGGCTTCGGCGGCGCGTGGCTCTCGAAGCTGAAGGCGTTCGAGCCGTATCAGCCGGTGTTCGTCGCCGTCGCGCTCGCGTCGCTCGCATGGGCCGGCTGGCGCATCTACCGTCCCGCGGCATGCGCGCCCGGGGGCGCGTGCGCCGTGCCGCGGGTGCGGCGCACCTACCGCGCCGTCTTCTGGCTGATCGCGGCGCTGCTCGTCGTCGTGCTCGCGTTTCCGTATTTCGCGCATTTCTTCTACTGAAAGGAATTCCGGGATGAAGCTGCTCCTGCTGCTCGCCGCGGCCCTCGCCGCGCCCGCCCTGGCCGCGCCGCGGACCGTCGCGCTCGACGTCCCGTCGATGTACTGCGAGACCTGCCCGATCACGGTCAAGAAGGCCTTGTCGAGGGTGCCCGGCGTTTCCGACGTGAAGGTGAGCTTCGAGAAGAAGGAAGCCGTGGTCACCTTCGACGACGCCAAGGCGAGCGTCGAGGCGCTGACCCGCGCGACCGCGAACGCGGGCTTCCCGTCCAAGCCGCGGCCGTGAGCGCGCCGGCGCTCGAGTCGGTGCTGACCTGCCCGCGCTGCGGCTCCGCGCGGCGCGAGACCATGCCGACGGACGCGTGCCAGTTCTTCTACGAATGCTCGGGCTGCGGGGCGCTGCTGCGTCCGAAGGCCGGCGACTGCTGCGTGTTCTGCTCGTACGGCTCGGCGAAGTGCCCGCCGGCGCAGGGGCGCGGCACCTGCTGCGCCGAATAGCGGCCCGCCCGCCCGGGAATTCGCGCCCCCGGGCCGCGGTCCAACGGCCACCTGATCCCGTCATGAACAAGAAGAGCTACGACCTCGTGGTGATCGGCACCGGCACCGCGGCCCAGGCCGCGGCCTCGCGCTGCCGCGCCGAGGGCTGGCGCGTCGCGATCGTCGACCACCAGCCCTTCGGCGGCACGTGCGCGCTGCGCGGCTGCGATCCGAAGAAGGTGCTGGTCGGCGTCGCCGAGGTCCTGGACCACCGCCGCCGCCTGAACGGCAAGGGCCTCGCGGGCGGCGCCGCGATCGACTGGGGCGAGCTGATGGCGTTCAAGCGCACGTTCACCGATCCGCTGCCCGCGTCGCTGGAGGAGAGCTTCGCGAAGAAGGGCATCGACGCCTTCCACGGGCGCGCGCGCTTCGCCGGCGAGCGCGCGGTCGAGGTCGAGGGCGAGACGCTCGAAGCGCGCTTCGTGCTGCTCGCCTGCGGCGCGGCGCCCGCGAAGCTCGGCTTTCCCGGCGAGGAGCACCTCGCCTCGAGCACCGCGTTCATGGAGCTCGCCGCGCTTCCGCGGCGCATCGTCTTCGTCGGCGGCGGCTACATCGCGTGCGAGTTCTCGCACGTGGCCGAGCGCGCCGGAGCGCACGTCACGGTGCTGCAGCAGGGCGGGCGGCTGCTGCCGCCGTTCGATGCCGACCTCGTCGCGATCCTGACCGAGCGCACGCGCGCTCTCGGGATCGACGTGCGGCTGGGCACGGCGGTCGAGCGCGTCGAGAAGAAAGGCGCCGTCTTCGTGGTGCGCGCGAAGGCGAAGGGCGAGCCGGTGTCGCTCGAGGCCGACCTCGTCGTGCACGCGGCGGGGCGCGTGCCCGACCTCGGGACGCTGCGCCTCGAGCAGGCGCGCGTCGAGACCGCGAAGGGACGCCCGAAGCTGAACGAGTATCTCCAGAGCGTCTCGAATGCCGCGGTCTACGCGGCGGGCGACGCCGCGGCGAGCGGCCCGCCGCTCACGCCCGTCGCGGGCTACGACGGCGCGATCGCGGCGGAGAACATGATCAAGGGCAACCGCCGCAAGCCGAGCTACCGCGGCGTGCCGAGCGTGTGCTTCACCGTGCCTCCGATCGCGGCGGTCGGCCTCTCGGAAGCGCAGGCGCGCAAGCAGGGCCTCGAGTTCCGCGTGAAGAGCGAGAAGGCGTCGGGCTGGTATACCGCGCGCCAGTCCGCGGAGCCCGCGTACGGCTTCAAGGTGCTGGTCGAGAAGGGCAGCGACAGGATCCTCGGCGCGCACCTGATCGGGCCGCACGCCGACGAGGTCATCAACCTGTTCGCGCTCGCGATCCGGCAGGGCATCGCCGCGGGCGCGCTCGAGGACACCCTGTTCGCCTACCCGACGTCGACCTCGGACATCAAGTACATGCTGTAGTACGATTGGCGGGATGCTCGATTCCGGCCCCCGCGGCAATCGCTTTCGCGCCCTCGTCGCGCGCGTGCTGCTGCTCGCGCTGCTGCTGCCCGGCGTCTTCGCGCTCACGTCGCCCGATCCGCAGTGGCTGCTCGGCGTCGAGCGCGGGCCCGCGGCGCACCATCACGCCGACGGCACCGCGCACCGGCATTCCGCGATCCCGGGCTCGGCGGGCCACCCGGCCGACCACGACTGCGCGCCCTGCCAGGTGCTCAAGTACCTGGCGCTCGGGCTCTCGCGGCCGCCGCTCGCGCTTCCCGGCGACGAGCCGGCGCCGTTCCCCCGCGCGCTGCGCGCCTCGGCGCAGCGCACCGGGCATCTCGCCTCCCTTCCTCCCTCGCGCGCGCCGCCGGCCGTCGACGCCTAAGCGCATCGGCGCCGCGTCGCGCGGCGCCGTTTCCTATCCACGAGGAGGAAGCATGGACGCATTCCATTCGCGCGCGCTCGCGCTCGCCGCCGCATTCTCGCTCGCGTGCGCGAGCGACGCGGCGCTCGGCCACGGCTTCGCGGGCAAGCGCTTCTTTCCGGCGACGCTCGCGAGCGACGACCCGTTCGTCGCCGACGAGCTGTCGCTCCCCACGGTGTCGAGCGCGAAGTCGCGCGGCGAAGGCGACGAGCCCGGCCTGAAGACCACCACGACGTCGGTCGACTACACCAAGCGCGTCACGCCGGACTTCGGCGTCGGCCTCGGGGCGGCGTGGCTGCGCCTGAAGCCCGACGAAGGCGGCGGCGACGCGGTCTCGGGCGCGGACAACCTGTCGGCGAGCGCGAAGTACCGGTTCTACCAGGACGAAGCCGCCGAGAGCATCGCCTCGTTCGGCGTCGACTGGGACATCGGCCACAGCGGCGCGAAGCGCGTCGGCCCCGAGGCCTTCAGCACTTTCACGCCGACGCTGTTCGCGGGCAAGGGCTTCGGCGAGCTGCCGGAGAGCCTGAAGTACCTGCGGCCGGTCGCGGTGACGGGCACGCTCGGCGTCGGCATCCCGTCGCGCTCGAGCACGACCACGACCACGGTCGACCCCGATACCGGCGACGCAATCACGACCACCGAGCGCCACCCGCACGTGCTGAAAGTCGGATTCTCGCTGCAGTACAGCCTGAGCTATCTCCAGTCGTTCGTGAAGGACGTGGGCCTGCCCGCGCCGCTCGACCGCATGATCCCGCTGATCGAGGTGTCGCTGCAGAAGCCGCTCGACCGCGGCGGCGGCCCGACCACCGGCACCTGGAACCCCGGTATCCTGTGGGCCGGCCGCCATATGCAGCTCGGCGTGGAAGCCATCCTTCCGATCAACAGCAGCACCCCGGTGCGGCACGGCTGGATCGCGCAGATCCATTTCTTCATGGACGATCTCTTCCCGCGCAGCCTCGGCCGTCCGATCTCGGGGACGGCGCAGTGAAGCGCGCCGCGCTCGTGGCCGTCGCGCTCGCCGCGCTCTGCGCGCCGGGCGCGGCGCTCGCCCACGCCTTCCTCGACCACGCGCAGCCCGCGGTCGGCAGCACCGTGCACGGGCAGCCGGCCGAGGTGAAGCTCTGGTTCACGCAGCGCCTCGAGCCCGCGTTCAGCCGGGTGCGCGTGCTCGACGCGGACGGCCGGCAGGTCGACGCGAAGGACAAGCGCATCGACGCCGCGGACGCGACCCTGATGCGCGTGTCGCTGCCGAAGCTCGCGCCGGGGAAGTACCGCGTCGTGTGGCGCGTGCTCTCGGTCGACGCGCACGCGACCGAGGGCGATTACACCTTCGAAGTCGCTCCGTGACCGTGGCCGTGACTGCGGCCGTGACCGCGGCGCTGCGCGCGCTGCACTTCGCCGCGACGGTCGCGCTGTTCGGCGAGCTCGCGTTCGCGCTCGCGATCGCGCGCCCGGACGCGCGCGCCCTGGCGCGCCTCGCGCGCGTGAGCGCCTGGGCGCTCGGGATCGCCGCGGTCTCCGGCGTCCTGTGGCTCGCGGCCCAGGCGCAGTCGATGAGCGGCGCGCCGCTGTCGCGCGAGACGCTCGGCGCGGTGGTCGGGGAGACGCTGTTCGGGCGCGTCGCCGCGCTGAGGCTCGGGCTCGCGCTCGCGATGGCGGCCGTCCTCGTGCTCCTGCGCCGCTCGCGTCCCGGCGGCGTCGCCGTCCTCGTCGCGGGCGCGCTCGTCGCGGGCGCGCTGCTCGCCTCGATCGCCTGGAGCGGCCACGCCGCGGCCGAGGCGGGCGCCGACCGCATCGTGCACCTCTCGGCCGACGTGCTGCACCTGCTCGCCGCGGGCGCGTGGGTCGGCGCGCTGTGGCCGCTCGCCGTTGCGCTCGCCGGCGCGACCGATGCGGCGGAAGCGGCGCGCGCGGCGCGGCGCTTCTCGGCGCTCGGGATCGCGTGCGTGGCGACGCTGGTCGTGACCGGAATCGCCAACTCGTGGTACACGGTGGGCAGCGTGCCCGCCATGATCGGCACGCCCTACGGCCGGCTGCTCTCGGCCAAGCTCGCGCTGTTCGCGGCGATGCTCGCGCTCGCCGCGGTCAATCGGCTGCGGATCACCCCGCGGCTCGCAAGCGGCGACGCGGCGGCGCGCGCGCGCCTGCGGCGCAACGCGGCGATCGAGGCCGCGCTCGGCCTCGCGGTCATCGCGCTCGTCGGCGTGCTCGGCGCCACGGTTCCCGCGCTGCACGAGCAGACGACGTGGCCGTTCGCCTATACGCTCGAGGTGCCCGAGGGCGCCGAGGCGCTCGTCGGCGCGCTGTTCGTCGCGCCGCTCTTCGCGCTCGGGCTCGCCGTCGCCGGCGTGCGCGCGCGCCGGCGCGCTCTGGCGGGCGCCGGAGCGGCGATCGTGATCGCCGCGCTCGCCGGAGGGCTGTGGCTCACCGCCGCGCCCGCGCACCCGACGACCTACTTCCGGTCTCCGGCGCCCTACACCGCGGATTCGATCGCGAACGGCGCCGCGATCTACGGCGTGCGCTGCGCGATCTGCCACGGCGCGCGCGGCCGCGGCGACGGTCCCGCAGCGGCGTCGCTGCCGCAGCGCCCGACCGATCTCGCCGCGCACTTCGCGCTGCACCGCGAGGGCGACCTCTACTGGTGGATCGAGCACGGCATCCCGGGCACCGCGATGCCCGGGTTCGCGCAGACCGTTCCCGAGCGCGCGGCGTGGGACGTGCTCGACTTCCTGCGCGCGCAGGCGGACGCCGCGGACGCCGACGGGCTCGGCGCGGCGGTGCGGCCCGGGATCGGGCTCGCCGCGCCCGATTTCGCGTTCCAGGTCGGGACGCGCCCGCAGGAGTCGCTCGGCGAGCTGCGCGGCCGCGGCATGGCGCTGCTCGTGTTCTACGAGCTGCCCGAGTCGCTCGCGCGGCTGCGCGCGCTCGCGGGCGTCGGCATCCATTTCGCGCACCTCGGCGTGCGCGTGATCGCGTTCCCGATCGGCGGCCGCGCGGCGAAGCCGGGCGCCGACGGCGACGCCGACATGCTCGCGGATCCGGATGCGCGCGTCGCCGCCGCCTACGCGCCGTTCGCGCCGGGCGGCGTCGCGCGGCCGGTCGAGTACCTCGTCGACCGCCAGGGCGACATCCGCGCGCGCTGGGTGCCGGGCATGACGCCGGACTGGAGCGCGATGCCGGTTCTGCTCGAGCAGATCGAGACGCTCGAGCGCGAGCCGCCGCGCCCGCTCGCGCGGCGGCGGCACGTGCACTGATCAGCCTCCGCGGATCGCCTCGCGCAGCTTCTCGGCCATCGTCTCGATCTCCTCGCGCGTCGAGACGAAGGGCGGCGCGACCGCGAGGGTGTCGCCGCTCCAGCGCAGGAGGATGCCGTTGTCCATGCCGCGGCGGAACACGCCGAAGGCGCGCTCGCCGGGCTTGCCGGGGACGGGCTCGAGGTCGATGCCGGCGGCGAGGCCGATGTTGCGCACGTCGAGCACGCCCGGCTCGCCGCGCAGCGCGTGCACCGCGTGCTCGAGGACCGGCTCGAGCTCGCGCACGCGCGCGAACGCGTCCTGCTCGGCGAGCGCGTCGAGCGTCGCGTGCGCGGCCGCGGCCGCGACCGGGTGGCCCGAGTAGGTGTAGCCGTGGAAGAGCTCGACCGCCTGCTCGGGGCCGGTCATGAAGGCGTCGTAGATCTCCTTCTTCACGATCACGCCGCTCATCGGGATGACGCCGTTGGTGACGATCTTCGCGAACGTGATCATGTCGGGCACGACGCCGAAGCGCTGCGCGCCGAACGCGTGGCCCAGGCGCCCGAAGCCGGTGATGACCTCGTCGAAGACGAGCAGGATGCCGTGCTTGTCGCAGATCCTGCGCAGGCGCTCGAGGTAGCCGACGGGCGGCACGATCACGCCGCCCGAGCCCTGCATCGGCTCGACGATGACCGCGGCGACGGTCGAGGCGTCGTGCAGCGCGACGATGCGCTCGAGCTCGTCGGCGAGGTGCGCGCCCCACGCGGGCTGGCCGCGCGAGAACGCCATCTGCGTCGGGTCCCAGGTGTGCTGCAGGTGGTCGACGCCGGGGAAGAGCAGCGGCGCGAACATCTTGCGGTTGTTGACCATGCCGCCGACCGCGGTGCCGCCGAGGCCCACGCCGTGGTAGCCGCGCTCGCGCCCGATCATGCGGGTGCGCGACGCCTGGCCCTTCATGCGGTGGTAGGCGATCGCGATCTTGAGCGCGCTGTCCACCGCCTCGGACCCCGAGTTGCCGAAGAAGACGTGCGTCATCCCCTTGGGCGCCATGCCGGCGATGCGCGACGCGAGCGAGAAGATCTTCGGGTGCCCCATCTGGAACGCGGGCGCGTAGTCGAGCTCCTTCACCTGGCGCGCGACGGCCTCGGCGATCTTCGGGTGGCCGTGGCCGAGCGGGCAGCACCACAGGCCCGAGAGGCAGTCGAACAGGCGCTTGCCGTCCGCGGTCCAGTAGTACGCGCCCTCGGCGCGCACGAGCAGCCGCGGGTGCTGCTTGAAGTACCGGTTGTGGGTGAACGGCATCCAGTACGCCTCGGTGTCGGCGGCGGATTGCTGCGGGCTGCGGGACTCCAGGGCGGCGGTGCTCATGGCGCGGGTCTCCTCGGGATGCCGCCTATGTTAAATTAGGATGGAAAAAGATGAACGCCGCTGCTCCTAGTCCGTCCGTCCTCGTCGAAGTCTCCGATCTCGCGTACTCGTACGGCGAGCGCCCGGTCCTGAAAGGGCTGACGCTCTCGATCCCGCGCGGGAAGATCGTCGCGATCCTCGGGGCGACCGCCTCGGGCAAGTCGACGCTGCTCGCGCTGATCGGCGGGCAGCTCGAGCCCGACCGCGGCTCGGTCAGGATCGACGGCAAGGTGGTGCACGAGCTCCCGACCGCGGAGCTGTACCGCCTGCGCCGGCGCATCGGCATGATGTTCCAGGCGGGCGGGCTGTTCTCCGACCTCTCGGTGTTCGAGAACATCGCGTTCCCGCTGCGCGAGAACACGGCGCTCCCGGACGACATCATCCGCGAGATCGTGCTGATGAAGCTGCAGGCGGTGGGCCTGCGCGGCGCGCGCGACCTGATGCCCGGCGAGGTCTCGGGCGGGATGGCGCGGCGCATCGCGCTCGCGCGCTCGATCGCGATGGACCCGATGCTCACGATGTACGACGAGCCCTTCGCCGGGCTCGATCCGATCTCGCTCAACCAGATCGCCGGGCTGATCCGCGACCTGAACACGGCGCTCGGCGCGACCTCGATCGTGGTGAGCTACGACGTCAACGAGGCGGTGAAGCTCGCCGACCATATCTACCTCCTCGGCGACGGCGTGGTCGCGGCGCAGGGCACGCCCGAAGAGCTCGCGGCGTCGAAGGATCCCTTCGTGCGCCAGTTCATGGACGCGAAGCCCGACGGTCCGATCCCGTTCAACGTGCCGGCGCCGGCGTTCGCGCGGCAGATGGGTCTGGAGATTTAATTGGGTCAGTTCGGCATCGGCCAGTCCGTCACGCGCTTCGAGGATCCGCGCCTGCTGCGCGGCGAAGGGCGCTTCATCCACGACGTCGTCCTTCCCGGGCAGCTCTACGCGGTGATCGTGCGCTCGCCGCACGCGCACGCGAAGATCGTCTCGATCGACGCGAAGGCCGCCGCCGCGGCGCCCGGCGTGGCGGCGGTGTGGACGGGCGAGGATTTCGCGCGCGAGGGCTTCGGCCTGCCCGCGCCGGCGCTGAAGCGCACGCGCCCCGACGGCTCGCCGATGTTCGCGCGCGCGCACCCGGGCCTCGTGACCGGGCGCGTGCGCCACGTCGGCGACCCGGTGGCGGTGGTGCTCGCGGAGACGCTCGCGCTCGCGAAGGACGCGGCGGAGCTGCTCGAGATCGAGTACCAGGACCTGCCGTCGGTGACGTCGACCGCGGAGGCGGTGAAGCCCGGCGCGCCCAGGGTCTGGGACGAGAACCCGGACAACGTCTCGAACGTGTTCGAGCTCGGCAACAAGGCCGCGACCGACGCGGCGTTCGCGAAGGCCGCGCACGTGGTGAAGCGCCGCTACGTGATCACGCGCGTGCACGCGCAATACATGGAGACGCGCGGCGCGGTGGCGGTCTACGAGCCGGCCGAGGAGAAGTACACGCTGTATACGGACGTGCAGTATCCGCACCGCATGCGCCAGTTCCTCGCGGGGACGGTGTTCCGCATCCCCGAGAGCAGGCTGCACGTCATCGCGGGCGACATCGGCGGCGCGTTCGGGGCGAAGGGGCCGCAGTACCCCGAGCACCGCATCCTGATGTGGGCGGCGAAGAAGGCGCGCCGGCCGGTGCGCTGGGCGTGCGAGCGCAGCGAGGCGGTGCTCGCCGACGAGCATGCGCGCGACAACGTGAGCGAGATCGAGCTCGCGCTCGACGCGGACGGCAAGTTCCTCGCGCTGCGGGTGAATACGCTCGCCGCGCTCGGCGCCTACGTGTCGTCGGACCGCAACCTGCTCTCGACCTTCCAGAGCGTGAGCACGGTGGTCGGGACGTACACGATCACGGCGGCGCACGTGCGGATCACGGGCGTGATGACGAACACGAACTCCACGGCGCCTTACCGCGGGGCGGGGCGGCCCGAGGCGACCTACCTCATCGAGCGGATCATCGACGACGCGGCGCGCGAGCTCGGGCTCGACCGCGTCGAGCTGCGGCGCAGGAACCTGATCCCGCCCGATGCGTTCCCCTGGAAGACGCCGCTCGCCTACACCTACGACTGCGGCGAGTTCGCGCGCGGGATGGACAAGGCGCTCGCGCTCGCCGACGTCGCGGGCTTCGCCGGGCGCAAGGACGAGTCGAAGCGGCGCGGGAGGCTGCGCGGCCTCGGCATCGTCAACGCGATCGAGCGCGCGTCGTCGCCCGGCCTCGAGTACGCGGAGGTGCGCTTCCATCCGGGCGGCACCGCGACGCTCGCGATGGGGAGCAAGAACCAGGGGCAGGGCCACGAGACGAGCCTGCGGCAGATCCTGAACGAGCGCCTCGGGATCGACCCGAAGGACGTCGCCTACGTCGACGGCGACACCGAGAAGGTCGCCTTCGGCGTCGGCACCATGGGCTCGCGCACCATGGCGATCGCGGGGACCGCGATCGTGATCGCCTCCGACAAGATCATCGCGAAGGGCAAGAAGATCGCGGCGCACCTGATGGAGGCCGCCGAGCCCGACGTCGTCTTCGACGCCGGGAAATTCAAGGTGGCGGGCACCGACAAGGCGGTCACGCTGAAGGACGTGGCGAAGGCCGCCTATGAGCCCGACAAGCTGCCGAAGGGCCTCGAGCCCGGCCTCACCGAGAGCGGCATGTTCTCGCCCGAGAACCATACCTTCCCGAACGGCACGCACGTGTGCGAGGTCGAGATCGACCCGGACACGGGCGTGGTCGAGGTGCAGCGCTACACGGTGGTCGACGACGTCGGCACCGTCGTCAATCCGCTGACGCTGAAAGGCCAGATCCACGGCGGCGTGGTGCAGGGCCTGTCGCAGGTGCTGTTCGAGCGCATCGAGTACGACCCCGACAACGGCCAGCTCCTCACCGGCTCGTTCATGGACTACGCCATGCCGCGGGCGGACGACGTGTCGAACATCGAGGTCGGCAGCAACCCGGTGCCGACGAAGCTGAATCCCCTGGGCGTGAAAGGCGCCGGCGAGGCCGGCACCGTCGGCGCGCTGCCCGCGGTGATGAACGCGATCATGGACGCGCTGGCGCAGGTCGGCGTGAAGGAGCTCGACATGCCGGCGACAGCGGATCGCGTCTGGCGGGCGATCCGCGGGGCGCGAGGCGGCTAGGCTTCCGGCCGCGATGGATCCGACCGAGGCGTACCGCCGACCGAGCAAGCGCGTCGCCGCTGTCCTGGGCCTGCTCCTCCAGCCGGTGGGCATGCTGTACGTCGCCCGGCCCGGCTGGGCGGGCTTCTATCTCGCGCTGATGCTCGGCATCGGGGTGGCGAAGCTGTTCGTGCCGCGCGAGCGCGAGTGGGTCCTCGATATCTTGGTCCTGCTCGTCGCGATCGCCTGCGCGGTGCAGGCGTGGCGCTACTGCCGGGACTCGCGGGTGCTGCGGCGCGGCTGGTACGCGCGCTGGCCCGGATTGATCACGATCGTCGCGGGCTTCGCGGCGCTCGCGCTCGGCGCGCGGGCGTTCCTGTTCGAGCCGTTCCGCTTCCCGTCGGGGTCGATGCTGCCGTCGATCGCGCCGGGCGCGCGCCTGATCGTGAAGAAGTGGGGATACGGCAACTACGGGACGCTCGGGATTCACTTCGCGCGGACCGGCATCTCGGCCGCGCTGAGCCGGGGCGACATCGTCGTCTTCGAGTATCCCGAGGACAGGACGCTCATTTACGTGAAGCGCATCGTCGGGCTGCCCGGCGACCGGGTCGCCTATTTCAGCAAGCGGCTCTGGATCAACGATCAGGAGGCGGCGCGCACGCCGATCGATGACGCCCGCAAGGATCGCCCGGACCCGCCGCTGCAATATATGGAGCGCCTCGGCGGGCGCGAGTACCCGATCCTGGTCGAGCCCGATGCGCCCGTTTCCGTCCCTGCGGCGAGGCCGTTTCCCTTCAAGGACCGCTGCACCTACACCGCCGAGGGCATGTCGTGCCCGGTGCCCGAGGGGCATTACTTCGTCCTCGGCGACAACCGCGACAACAGCGCCGACAGCCGGATCTG
>DASRFB010000096.1:0-15213 GCA_035651815.1 Burkholderiales bacterium
GTATAGGGTGTGACGCCTGCCCGGTGCCGGAAGGTTAAGTGATGGGGTGCAAGCTCTTGATCGAAGCCCCGGTAAACGGCGGCCGTAACTATAACGGTCCTAAGGTAGCGAAATTCCTTGTCGGGTAAGTTCCGACCTGCACGAATGGCGTAACGATGGCTCTACTGTCTCCACCCGAGACTCAGCGAAGTTGAAATGGTTGTGATGATGCAATCTACCCGCGGCTAGACGGAAAGACCCCGTGCACCTTTACTGTAGCTTTGCATTGGACTGTGATGGAATCTGTGTAGGATAGGTGGGAGACGTTGATGGCGGGCCGCTAGGTTCGCCGGAGTCGCCGTTGAAATACCACCCTGGTTTCATTGCGGTTCTAACCTAGCCCCCTGAATCGGGGGTGGGGACCGTGCATGGTAGGCAGTTTGACTGGGGCGGTCTCCTCCCAAAGCGTAACGGAGGAGTGCGAAGGTACGCTAGGCACGGTCGGAAATCGTGCTGATAGTGCATTGGCAAAAGCGTGCTTGACTGCGAGACTGACAAGTCGAGCAGGTGCGAAAGCAGGTCAAAGTGATCCGGTGGTTCTGAATGGAAGGGCCATCGCTCAACGGATAAAAGGTACGCCGGGGATAACAGGCTGATTCCTCCCAAGAGTTCACATCGACGGGGGAGTTTGGCACCTCGATGTCGGCTCATCACATCCTGGGGCTGTAGCCGGTCCCAAGGGTATGGCTGTTCGCCATTTAAAGTGGTACGTGAGCTGGGTTTAAAACGTCGTGAGACAGTTTGGTCCCTATCTGCCGTGGGCGTTGGACGTTTGAGGGGGGCTGCTCCTAGTACGAGAGGACCGGAGTGGACGAACCTCTGGTGTACCGGTTGTCACGCCAGTGGCATCGCCGGGTAGCTATGTTCGGAAGAGATAACCGCTGAAAGCATCTAAGCGGGAAACTCGCCTCAAGATGAGACGTCCCGGAGGGTTAACCTCCCTGAAGGGTCGCGGAAGACCACCGCGTTGATAGGCCGGGTGTGAAAGAGGAGTAATCCTTTCAGCTAACCGGTACTAATTGCCCGTGCGGCTTGATCCTATAACCTTGGGCTTCTTCGGAAGCCGGGATCCACGCAGCAATCCCAACCTCGTCGACTATCGTCGACCTTGTTTCTTTCGAATTGGCTCTCTTCGCGCGAGCGGGGAGAGATACAAGTTATGTCTGGTGCCAATAGCGCTCTGGAACCACGCCTTCCCATCCCGAACAGGACCGTGAAACGGGGCAGCGCCGATGATAGTGTGCATTCCGTACGCGAAAGTAGGTCAGCGCCAGACTCTCACAAAGAAAAACCCCGGGCTCGAAAGAGTGCCGGGGTTTTTTCTCGCCCGCTTGCAACGCGCCGAGCTCTAGCTCACTGCTCCAGGTTCCTCGACGGCGGAACGTCGCGCGAATAGACCGGACCCGCGAGGAAGGCCTTGGGGTCGTAGGTCCAGAACTGGCTCACGTTCGGATAGGTCTTCACCACGGCGTTCACGAGCTTCCCGCCCTTGCGCTCCACCTTGCGGATGTAGATGTTCATCACCGGGTTGCCGTACTGGTCCAGACGCCACTCGCCGCGCGGATCGCGCACGACGCCCGGGTTGCGCAGCGCCTTCATGAAGGCTTCCTTGTCCTCCACCTTGCCGTGCACCGCTTTCGCGGCGGCTTCGACCAGCGCGCCGGCGGAATAGGCGCCGAGCGTGTAGTAGCCCGGGTCCACGCCGTAGGCCTTGTTCACGGCCGCGACGAAGCGCGCGTTCTCGGGCGAATCGATGCCGGCCGCGTACCAGCCGCCCGTCACGACGCCGATGGCCTCGTCGCCCATCTGCTTGAGGATCCCTTCGTCGGCCGTGGTCATGCTGCCGAGCACGGGCATCTTCATGCCGTATTCCTTGTACTGTCTCAGGAAGCGGAATCCGTTCGCGCCCGCAAAGCCGGCGTAGACGGCGTCGACGTCCTTCTTGAGCTGCGCGATGTACGTCCCATAGTCTGGCACGGCGAGCGGCGACCACAGCTTTTGCACGACCTTGCCGCCCGCGTCTTCGAACGCGCGCTGGAAGCCGGCCGCGGTCTCGTGGCCGTAGGCGAAGTCGTCGGCGATGATCGCCACGCGCTTGTAGCCGAGGGTCTTCGCGGCATAGTCGCCGAGCGCGTGGTTGGGCTGGGCGGAGGTCCCCACGCTGCGCACGAACCACGGGTCGGCCTTGCGCTGCGTGAGGTCCTCGGCGGCGGCCGAGCAGGAGACGATCGGGGTGCGCGTCTGGCGGATGTAGTCGTCGATCGCGATCGCCTCGAACGCCGCGAGCGGCCCGATGATCACGTGTACCTTGTCGCGCTCGACCAGCTCCTGGGTCTTGGCCCTGGCTTGCGCCGGGTTTCCGCCCGTGTCGGCGATGACGAGCTCGACCTTGCGGCCGGCGATGGTGTGGTTGCGCTCCTTCAAGAAGAGCTGGATGCCTTCCTCCATCTGCTTTCCGCCCGCGGCGAGCGGGCCGGTGCGCACGGTCAGGAAGCCGATGCGGATCGGTCCGCTTTGCGCGGCCGCCGGCTGGGACGATACGAGCGCCGCGGCAGCGGCGAGCGCGGACAGGAACAACCGGCGGGATTTGTCGAGCATCGGGAGCGCCTCCGTTTCGTTGGATGCCTCGAAGCGTACACGTTTTGCCCTTCCCCGCTCAACTGGAGAGCGGTGGAGAACGCGGACGCGCTCCTCGCGCGGGTGACCGGGGCCGCCTAGATCTTCGGCGGCCCGTCGTGCTGGTGCGTCTTCTCCCACTGCTCCTGGCAGTCGCGGCAGCGCAGCGCCGTCGGCTGCGCGAGCAGCCGCTCGAAGCCGATGTCGCGGCCGCACTCGGCGCAGGTGCCGTAGCTGCCGTCGCCGATGCGCGCCTTTGCCGCCTCGATCTCGCGGATCTCGCGGATGTGGCGGTTCATCATCTCCATGTTGAGGTCGGCGAGCTCGATGCCGATCGCCTGGTCGCCCTCGTCGATCGGAGGACGATCGACCACCTCGGCGTACTGGCGCTGCTCGCTGTGCGCGAGCTCGTCGCGGGTCTCCAGGAGGAGCGACCGCTGGCGATCTTCCAGCCGGCGCCGCAGCGTCTCGAGCTGCTCGTGGGTCAATGCGCTCATCTGAATTCGAAACGGCGGTGACCCGGAAGTTCCGGACGCCGGAGAGGAATATGGTGGGCGGTACTGGGATCGAACCAGTGGCCCCTCCCGTGTGAGGGGAGTGCTCTACCGCTGAGCTAACCGCCCGAAGAGGGCCGATTTTACCAAAAGCGTCCGCCGGCCGGGCCGCCGGAAGGCTCTTGTAGAATCGACATTCCATGGTCCGCACCCGCTTCGCGCCGAGCCCCACCGGCTACCTGCACGTCGGCGGCGCCCGCACGGCGCTGTTCTCGTGGGCGTACGCGCGCCGGCACGGCGGGAAGTTCATCCTGCGCGTCGAGGACACCGATCTCGAGCGCTCCACCGAGGCGTCCACTCAGGCCATCCTCGACGGCATGAGATGGCTCGCGCTCGACTGGGACGAGGGCCCGTTCTTCCAGATGCAGCGGCTCGCGCGCTACCGCGAGGTCGCCGGGCAGCTGATCGCCTCGGGGCACGCCTACCACGACTACATGTCGCGCGAGGAGCTCGAGACGCTGCGCAAGGAGCAGACCGCGAAAGGCCTCAAGCCGAAGTACGACGGCCGCTGGCGTCCCGAGCGCGCGAAGGCGCTCGGGCTGAAGCCGCCCGAGGGCGTGAAGCCGGTCGTGCGCTTCCGAACGCCCGAGGAAGGGCAGGTGAGCTGGAACGATCTCGTCAAAGGCCCGATCACGTTCCCGAACGACGAGCTCGACGACCTGGTGCTCCTGCGCGCCGACGGCGTGCCGACCTACAACTTCGGCGTCGTCGTCGACGACCTCGACATGGCCATCACCCACGTGATTCG
This sequence comes from Burkholderiales bacterium, assembly GCA_035651815.1. Classification (GTDB taxonomy): domain Bacteria; phylum Pseudomonadota; class Gammaproteobacteria; order Burkholderiales; family SG8-39; genus VBDM01. Next base: position 3,958 of record DASRFB010000096.1, read on the forward strand.
CGGCGACGACCACGTCAACAACACCCCGCGCCAGATCCACATCTTCAACGCGCTGAAGCAGCGGCTGCCCGAGTTCGCGCACGTCCCCATGATCCTCGGCCCCGACGGCGAGCGGCTGTCGAAGCGCCACGGCGCGGTGAGCGTGATGCAGTACGAGGAGGACGGCTTCCTGCCGCAGGCGCTCGTCAACTACCTCGCGCGCCTCGGCTGGTCGCACGGCGACGCCGAGATCTTCGACGCGCGGCGCTTCGTCGAGTGGTTCGACCTCGCGCACATCAGCCGCTCGCCCGCGCAGTTCGACCCGGGCAAGCTGCGCTGGCTCAACCACCAGTATCTGAAGCAGCGTCCCGACGCCGAGCTCGCGAAGCTCGTCGCGCCGCGGATCGAGCGCGAAGGCGGAAAGCTCGCGGACGGGCCGCCGCTCGAGCAGGCGGTGGCGCTGCTGAAGGAGCGCTCCGAGACGCTCGAGGCGCTCGCCGAGCAGGCGATGATGTTCTACGGCGAGCCCGACGCGAAGCACTCCGACGGCGAGGTGCCGCAGGAGATACGGGAGCCGCTGTCGGAGCTCGCGGAAAGCCTGGCGTCGATCGGCGACTGGGCCGAGGCGAGCATCAACGAGGCCCTGCAGCGGGTGCTGCAGAAGCACAAGCTGAAGATGCCGAAGCTCGCGATGCCGATCCGCAGGATCGTGTTCGGCCTGGAGCAGACGCCGAACCTGACGTCGGTCCTCGCGCTCGCCGGGAAGCAGCGCGTCGTGGCGCGGCTGCAGCGCCGGCTCGCGCGCTGATCCGAGACTTTTCCCCGCCCGGGCTTGTGCCGCACGCCACACCGCGGCGGTGCCGCATTCACATTCCGGTGCCGTCGACGCGGCCTAGAGTATGGGCGCGGAGGAAGCGCGCCATGCCGATTTTCGAGGTCACCTACAAAGCCGTCTGTCCGCGGTGCGGACACCACTGGAAGACGACCGTGCGTCGCGAAGCCGGGGACAAGATCGACGCCGGCAGCCACGCGCCGCCGGTGGAATGCGAGGCCTGCAAGGCGGTCACCGCGCCGTACCGGATCATCGTCGGCGCGGCGGGCGACGCGAGCGCGACGCGTTGCTGAGCGTGGCGTCCCCATGGGGATTCGAACCCCAGTTACCGCCGTGAAAGGGCGATGTCCTAGGCCTCTAGACGATGGGGACTCAAGGACTTTCGGTTGGTGGAGGTAAGCGGGATCGAACCGCTGACCTCTTGCATGCCATGCAAGCGCTCTCCCAGCTGAGCTATACCCCCAACAGAGCCGTGCATTCTACCGGCCCGGTGCGCGCCTTGTAAAGACGCCGGCGCGCTAACGCCTTGTTTCGCGCTTATTTCTTCTTCGACCGCGCCTCGGCCGAGCACGGCCGCTCGCTCGAGCACGCGTCGCCGATGACGCCGACCGACTGGATCTCGATCTCGATCCCGGGCCGCGCGAAGTTGGTGACGGTGATGAGCGCGCTCCCCGGGTAGTTGTCGTTGGGGAAGTACGCTTTGCGCATCTCGACGAAGCGGTCGCCGTAGCGCGATTCCTTGATGAACACGGTCATCTGCACCACGTTCGCGACACTGCCGCCGGCGCGCTTGAGCACCTGATCGATCTGCGAGAACACCTGGCGCACCTGCGCCTCGAAGTTGTTGGCGATGTCGCGGCCGTCGTTGTCGCGGGTGGCGGTCTGGCCCGCGACCCAGACGATGCGCCCGCCCTCGGTGATCACGCCCGGCGAGAACGCCCGCGATTTCTGGAAATCGGTCTTCTCCATGTACTCGGCGGCGTCGGCGGCGCCGGCGGCGAGCGCGAGCACGGCCGCGACTATCACGCTGGTCTTCATGGGTTTTCTCCTCGGTTGGCCCGGGCGAAGCCTAAACCATTTCGCCGGGCGGGGTATGACGATGTCGTTGAACGTCGACATGGCCAATGAACCATTCGGCTCACGAACCATCCCAGACATTGTGGTCATAAATGCATCGCTCGACCCCGAGAATTGCCGTTGACCCGGGCCTGGAAGGGGGCGCGGGTGGGGCTTCGCCGGGGCGTGGTATTCCGGACGATGAAAATGCATGTGACCAGACTCGAGAGAGGCCGTATGAAGTCCATCCTTGACCGTTCGTTCCGTTACACGCCCAGCGTCGAGACCGACCTGCGCAAGACCTTCGCGAGAATCCGCCGCAAGCAGCGCGACAAGGTGCGCGCGCTCGCCAACGCAGACGCCGAGGTGAAGACCAAGGTGCTGCTGATCGATCACCTCAAGAAAGCCTCGAGCGCCACCGCCTACGCCAAGCCGGTCGAGCAGCGCGGCATCCCGCTCGACGACGTCAGCGCCATCCCGAACCGGGGCAAGTAAGGCCATCTCCGTACTTTCCGCATCCGGCCGCCGCCGGCTCGCGCTGGCGGCGGCCTTCGCCGCATTGGCGCTGTGCTGCCGTGTCGCGCTCGCGTTCGGCTTCGACGACGTGGCGCAGCGCGCGAAGGCGCTCGCCGACGCGCCGTTCAAGAAGGGCGCCGGGCTCCCGAAGGAGCTGCAGGGCCTCGACTACGACCACTACCGCGACATCCGCTACCGGCCGGACCGCTTCCTGTGGCGCGGCACGGGCAGCCCGTTCGAGCTCGCGTTCTTCCACCTCGGGCTCTACTACGATCAGCCGGTCAGGATCAACGAGGTGACGGCCTCGGGCGTGCGCGAGATCCCGTTCGATCCCGACGACTTCGACTACGGCTCGAACAAGCTCGACATCGCGAAGCTCAAGGAGCAGAAGGGCCTCGGCTTCGCGGGCTTCCGCGCGCACTACGCGCTCAACACTTCGAAATACAAGGACGAGGTCGCGGTGTTCCTCGGCGCGAGCTATTTCCGCGCGCTCGGCAAGGGCCAGCTCTACGGGCTCTCCGCGCGCGGCCTCGCGATCGATACGGCGCTCCCCTCGGGCGAGGAGTTCCCGCGCTTCACCGAGTTCTGGATCGAGCGCCCCGCCGCGAGCGCCAAAGAGCTCGTCATCTACGCGCTCCTCGACTCGCGCCGCGCCGCGGGCGCGTACCGCTTCGTCGTGCGGCCCGGCGTGTCGACGGCGGTCGAGGTGAAGGCGCGCCTCTACCTGCGCGAGAGCGTCGGCAAGCTCGGGATCGCGCCGCTCACGAGCATGTTCTTCTTCGGCGAGAACCAGCGAGCGCCCTACGACGACTACCGGCCCGAGGTGCACGACTCCGACGGCCTGCAGGTCCGCACCGGCACGGGCGAATGGATCTGGCGGCCGCTCGTGAACCCGAAGCGGCTCCTCGTCACCTCGTTCGCGACCACCGATCCTGGCGGCTTCGGCCTGATGCAGCGCGACCGCGCCTTCGCGCACTACGAGGACACCGAGGTGCGCCACGAGCTGCGTCCCAGCGTCTGGATCGAGCCGAAGGGCAAGTGGGGCGCGGGCCGCGTCGAGCTGGTCGAGATCCCCGCGCCCGACGAGACCAACGACAACATCGTCGCCTACTGGGTGCCCGACGTCGCGCCCAAGCCCAGGGAGGCGCTCGACCTCGAGTACCGGCTCCAGTGGCAGAAGGACGCCGAGACGCGCCCGCCGCTCGCGTGGACCGCGCAGAGCCGGCGCGGCCGCGGCTATACGCGCAACCCCGACAACAGCATCAGCTTCGTCGTCGACTTCGCGGGCGCGCCGGTCGAGAAGCTCGCGGCCGACGCCAAGGTCGAGGCGGTCGTGACGGCCGACGCGAACGCCCGGATCCTGGAGCGCAACAGCTATCGCAACGACGTCACGGGCGGCTGGCGCATGACCGTGCGGCTGCGTCGCACCGACGACGCGAAGCCGGTCGAGCTGCGCGCCTTCCTGCGCTCGGCCGGCCAGGCGATCTCCGAGACATGGAGCTACATCATCCCGCCGGCCTGAGCGGACCGGACGCGGCGTACGCCTCGGTGCGCGAGCGCCTCGAGCGCGCCACCCTCGGCGCGCCCGTGACCGAGGACGCGCACGGCCGCGCGCGGCTCGTCACCACGCCGCCGCTCAACCGCGCGTCGATGGCGCCCGGGGCCTGGCCGCCGGTCGCGTTCCGGCGCCGCGCGCCCGAGGAGCGGCCCGACTCGCCCGATCCGCGCGGCCGCTGGCACGGAGCGGCGACGCTGCGCCGCGCGGTGCTGCTCGCGCTCGTCTTCGCGCAGACCGCGGTCGCGACCTGGGCCATGACCGCGGTGCTGCCGTACCACGGGCGCCACGGCCTCGAGATCGCGATCCTCGGGCTCTTCGCGGTGCTCTTCTGCTGGGTGTCGGCGGGCTTCTGGACCGCGATGATGGGCTGCATCGTGCTGCTCGCCCGCGGCGACCGCTACGCGATCTCGCGCACCCTGAACGAGCCGATGAACCCGGCCGAGAAGCGGGCTGCCGACGCGCCGATCGACGCCGCGGCGCGCACCGCGGTCGTCATGCCGATCGCGAACGAGAACGTGCAGCGCGTGTTCGCCGGGATGCGCGCGACGTACCGCTCGCTCGAGAAGACGGGGCTCCTCGGGCGCTTCGATTTCTTCGTGCTCTCGGACTCGAGCGACGCCGACATCCGAGTCGCCGAGATCGCCGCGTGGACCGAGGCCTGCCGCGAGCTCGGCGCCTTCGGGCGCCTCTTCTACCGCTGGCGCCAGCACCGCATCAAGCGGAAGAGCGGCAACGTCGCCGACTTCTGCCGGCGCTGGGGACGCAACTACCGCTACATGGTCGTGCTCGACGCCGACAGCGTGATGACGGGCGATTGCCTGACGCGCCTGGTGCGGCTGATGGAGGCGAACCCGAACGCAGGCATCATCCAGACCGCGCCGCGCGCGGCGGGCCGCGACACGCTGTACGCGCGCGTGCAGCAGTTCGCGACGCGCGTCTACGGGCCCCTGTTCACCGCGGGGCTGCACTTCTGGCAGCTCGGCGAGTCGCACTACTGGGGCCACAACGCGATCATCCGCGTCGCGCCCTTCATCCGGCATTGCGCGCTCGGGCGGCTGCCGGGCAGCGGGTCGCTCTCGGGGGAGATCCTGTCGCACGACTTCGTCGAGGCGGCGCTCATGCGCCGCGCCGGCTGGGCGGTGTGGATCGTCTACGACCTGCCCGGGAGCTACGAGGAGATGCCGCCCAACCTGATCGACGAGCTGAAGCGCGACCGCCGCTGGTGCCAGGGCAACCTGATCAACTCGCGCCTGTTCCTCGCGAGCGGCCTGCACCCGGCGCACCGCGCGGTGTTCATGACGGGCGTGATGGCGTACCTGTCGGCGCCGCTTTGGTTCCTGTTCCTCGTGCTCTCGACCGTGCTGCTCGCGGTGCACGTGCTGGTGCCGCCGACCTACTTCACGCGGCCGGGGCAGCTGTTTCCGCTTTGGCCCGAATGGCACCTCGCCTGGGCGATCGGCCTTTGCAGCGCGACCGCGCTGCTGCTCTTCCTGCCGAAGGTGCTGAGCGTGGTGCTGCTGATCGCGCGACAGCGGCGCGGCTTCGGCGGCGCGGCGCGGCTCGCCGCCGGCATGGCGGCCGAGCTCGTGTTCTCGGCGCTGCTCGCGCCGGTGCGCATGCTGTTCCACACGCGCTTCGTCCTGGGCGCGCTCACCGGCTGGTCGGTGCAGTGGAAGTCGCCGTCGCGCGAGGACGCCGAGACCACCTGGGGCGAGGCGCTGCGCCGGCACGGCCTGCACACGCTGCTCGGGCTCGCGTGGGCGGCGCTCGTCTACGGGCTCGATCCGAGCTTCCTGTGGTGGCTGCTGCCCGTGGTCGGCGCGCTGCTGCTCTCGATCCCGGTGTCGGTCTACACCAGCCGCGTTTCCCTCGGCAAGGCCGCGCGCCGCGCCGGGCTGTTCGTGATCCCCGAGGAGCTCGACCCGCCCGAGGAGCTGCGCGCCGCGCACGCGGCGAGGCCGGGCGCGGCGCCGCTCCCCGGGTTCGCCGAGGCGGTCGCCGACCCGGTCGTGAACGCGCTCGTCTGCGCGTCGGGCGTCGCGCGGCTGCAGCAGCCCGAGGCGGCGCGGCGCGAGCGCGACCGGCTGGTCGAGCACGCGCGCCGCCACGGGCCCGCGGCGCTGCCGCCGCGGCAGAAGCTGATGCTGCTGAACGACCCGATCGCCCTGTCGCGGCTGCATCTCGAGGCGGGCAAGGTCGTCCCGCTGCGGCCCGCGGACAAGGCGCTCCGCGCCGACCTGCGCTAAAGTCCGGGCGAACGAAGGAGAGAGGAGGGACACCGGTGAAAAAGCGCTCGACGCTCGCCGTCGCGGCGGCCGTTTTCGCGTGCGCCGCGCACGCGCAGAGCTTTCCGTCGCACCCGATCCGCTGGGTGGTGCCGTTCGCGCCCGGCGGGCCGACCGACATCAACTCGCGCATCCTCGCGCCCAAGCTCTCCGAGCGGCTCGGCCAGCCGGTGCTGGTCGAGAACCGCGTCGGCGCCGCGGGCAACATCGGCACCGAGGCGGTGGCGAAAGCGGTGCCCGACGGCCACACGGTGCTCTACGCGGTGCCCTCGGTGATCACGAATCCGTTCTTCTTCCGCGGCAGCCCCGACCCGAAGGAGCTCGCGCCCATCATCCAGGTGGCGAACGTGCCGATGGTGCTGCTCGCGAGCACGAAGTTCGGGCCGAAGAGCGTCGCCGACATCGTCGCCGCGATCAAGGCGAACCCGGGCACGGTGAGCTGCGGCTCCTCGGGCGCGCTGCCGACGGTGGGCTGCGAGCTGCTGCGCTCGAGGAGCGCCGACATGATCATGGTGCTCTACAAGGGCAACGGCCCGGCGCTGAACGCGCTCATGAGCGGCGAGATCAACCTGCTCTTCGACGTCGTGAACACCGCGGGGCCGCAGGTGCGCTCGGGGCGCGTGCGCGCGGTCGCGACGCTCTCGCCCCGGCGCGGCGCCGCGGGCTTCGAGCGCCTGCCGACCATGGCCGAGACGCTGCCCGGCTTCGAGTTCGTGACCTGGCACGGCGTGATGGCGCCCGCCGGCACGCCGCGCGAGATCATCGAGCGCTGGAACCGCGAGATCGGCGCCGCGCTCGCGCTCCCCGACGTGCGCGCGCGCCTCGTCGACACCGGCTTCGAGATCGTCGGCGGCGGACCCGAGGTCTTCGCCGAGCGCCTCGCGCGCGACCAGCGGCTCTTCGGCGACATCCTGAGCAAGGCCGGCGTCAAGCCGCAGTAGCGGGTGTCATTCTGAGGAGCGCAGCGACGAAGAATCTGCTTTTCGAAAAGCAGATCCTTCGCTACGCTCAGGATGACAGTAAAATAGCCGCTTCCTGGGGGTCGTTAGCTCAGCTGGTAGAGCAGCGGACTCTTAATCCGTTGGTCGAAGGTTCGATCCCTTCACGGCCCACCAATCCCCTCAACGGCTCGGACGCGCCCCGGCTCGTCGGCCTCGATCTCGAACCCGTACTCGGCGCAGCCCGACGTGGAGAAGCCGAAGCACAGGCTCCCGGCGCGCAGCAGGTAGGCGTCGCCGAAGATCCGGTAGCCCATTCGGGTCACCGAGCGCAGGGACGCGAAGTTGTTGGAGAGCACCCAGGAGACGAGGCCGCGCCGGCCCTCGTCCGTGACCGCCTTGAGCGCCCGGCACATCCCGACGGCGTGCAGGCGCTTGCCGCGGTAGGCGGGCGCGGTGTAGCCGTTGTACATGTAGGCGTACGCCGGGTCGAAGTGGAGCAGGAAGTGCTCGTCGATGGGGGTGGGGCGGTTCGAGTACCAGCCGTAGGACGCGAGCACCTTGCCGTCGAAGAGCGCGTAGCAGCGATCCCCGCGCGCGCTCGCCTCGCGCACGAACTCGGGCCGCATCGCGCAGGCGGGGTCCCGCGCGTACCGCGCGAGCTCGTCCTCGCTCGCGAAGCGCGCCTCGAATCCGGACGCGTCGAAGAGAGACGCGTCCTTCACGTCCTGCACCCGGACCGCCATGCCCTTCAGGATCTGGAACTGGACGACGGTGTTGATCGCCAGGAATCCGAGGTCGTACATCGCGGCCGCGACGCCGTACTTTTGCGCCTGGTCGCGGATGTGGAGCGCGGCTTTGCGCAGGACCATGGTTTCCTCCGGGGGACCTAAAGGGAGAGCCTTCGCTCGGTCCGACTCCGGGGTCCGTGGGAGGTTCCTGTCGAACGAAATAGTTTGCGTTATCTCAGCGCCTTGGCGCACAATGTTCATGTGACGCTTTAGCGTATTGACCGCGTCCTCCGTTCAGGACCTCGCGCGTTGAACAGGACGGGGCGCGAAGCGGCGCGCGAGGTGCGGCCGCATCGAGCTTGCGGACGCCTAGTGTTTGATAATCAAGCTATTCATCGTCGTATCTCGGGCGTATGATTCGGGCCACCCGGACGCACCGACAAGACGACGAAGAGCGTCCTTCTGGAGAAAGTTGCATTGAAGCCGACTGATATTGCTGGCCCCGACTACTTTCACAAGGTGGTCGATTGTCAGTGGGCTTGCCCGGCCCACACCCCCGTCCCCGAATACATCCGATTGATCGCAGCAGGCCGGTACGACGACGCGTACATGGTCAACTGGCGCTCGAACGTCTTCCCCGGGATCCTCGGCCGAACCTGCGACCGCCCGTGCGAGCCGGCGTGCCGCCGCGGCCGCGTCGAGGAGGACAACCAGGCGAAGGCCGAGCCGGTCGCGATCTGCCGCCTGAAGCGCGTCGCCGCCGACAACAAGGACGCCGCGGGCGTGAGGGCGAAGATGCCGCGCCCCGCGCCGAAGAAGAACGGCAAGAAGATCGCGTGCGTCGGCGCGGGCCCGGCGTCGCTCACGGTCGCGCGCGACCTCGCGCCGCTCGGCTACCAGGTCACCGTGTTCGACCAGGACCCGCGCGCGGGCGGCATGATCTGGTCGCAGATCCCGCGCTTCCGCCTGCCGATGGAGGTGATCGACGAGGAGGTCGGCTACATCCTCGATCTCGGCGTCGAGTTCAAGGGCGGCGTGAAGGTCGAGAGCCTGAAGAAATTGCTGGGCGAAGGCTACGACGCGATCTTCGTCGGCTCGGGCGCGCCGCGCGGGCGCGACCTCGACATCCCCGGGCGGAAAGAGGCGGCGAAGAACATCCACATCGGCATCGACTGGCTCTCGTCGGTGTCGTTCGGCCACACGACCGCGATCGGCAAGCGCGTGATCGTGCTCGGCGGCGGCAACACGGCGATGGACTGCTGCCGGTCGTCGAAGCGCCTCGGCGGCGAGGACGTGAAGGTGATCGTGCGCTCGGGCTTCGAGGAGATGAAGGCCTCGCCCTGGGAGAAGGAGGACGCGCAGCACGAGGGGATTCCGATCCTGAACTACCTCGTGCCGAAAACCTTCGAGCACGAGAACGGCAAGCTCGTCGGGATGACGTTCGAGAAGGTGAAAGCCGTCTACGACGACAAGGGCAAGCGGAGCCTCGTCCCGACCGGCGAGCCGGATCAGCGCTTCGAGTGCGACGACGTGCTGATCGCGGTGGGGCAGGAGAACGCCTTCCCGTGGATCGAGCGCGACTCGGGCGTCGAGCTCGACAAGTGGGGGCTGCCGGTCCTCGACAAGGTGACGTTCCAGTCGAGCGTGCCGAACGTGTTCTTCGGCGGCGACTCGGCGTTCGGGCCGAAGAACATCATCTGGGCGGTGGCGCACGGCCACGACGCCGCGATCTCGATCGACAAGCTCTGCCACGGCGAGAATCTCAAGGAGCGGCCCTCGCCGCTGGTGAACCTCGCGTCGCAGAAGATGGGCATCCACGAGTGGAGCTACGACAACGCGATCTCGCCCGACGAGCGCTACGTCGTGCCCTGGGCCGACAAGCAGGTGACGCTGAAGAACATCAAGGTCGAGGTCGAGCTCGGCTTCGATCCCGCGACCGGGTTCAAGGAGGCGCAGCGCTGCCTGAACTGCGACGTGCAGACCGTGTTCAGCGACCGCCTCTGCATCGAGTGCGACGCCTGCGTCGACATCTGCCCGATGGACTGCATCACGTTCACGGCGAACGGCGAGGAACCGGAACTGCGCCAGAGGCTGAACGCCCCGGCGCAGAACCTGTCCCAGGACTTGTACGTGTCCGGCGCCCTGAAGACCGGACGGGTCATGGTGAAGGACGAGGACGTCTGCCTGCACTGCGGCCTGTGCGCGGAGCGCTGCCCGACGGGCGCCTGGGACATGCAGAAGTTCCTCCTCGACATGACCCACGCCGGCCCTTCCTGCCGCCCCTACCACAAGAAGGCGGCCTGACATGGCGAAGCGCATCGAGTCGGTCAACGCCTTCGTCGTCAAGTTCGCGAACGTGAACGGCTCGGGGTCGGCCTCGGCGAACGAGCTGTTCGCGAAGTCCATCCTGCGCATGGGCGTGCCGGTGTCCCCGCGCAACATCTTCCCGTCGAACATCCAGGGGCTGCCGACCTGGTACGAGGTGAGGGTGTCGGAGTCCGGGTGGCTCGGGCGCCGCGGCGGCGTCGACATGATGGTCGCGATGAACCCGCAGACCTGGGACGCCGACGTGAAGGAGATCGACGCGGGCGGCTATCTCTTCTACGACAATTCCAAGCCGCTGCCGAAGTCGAAGTTCCGCGACGACATCAACGTGATCGGGATGCCGCTCACGGAGATCACGAACCAGGCGTACTCGGATCCGCGCCAGCGGCAGCTGTTCAAGAACATCATCTACGTCGGGGCGCTCTCGGCGCTGCTCGACGTCGACCCGGGCGTGATCGCGGAGCTGATCGGCGAGCAGTACAAGGGGAAGGAAGCGCTGCTCAAGCCGAACGTCACGGCGCTGAAGATGGGCCGCGACTACGCGCTCGCGCACCTGCCGTGCCCGCTCGGGATCAAGGTGAAGAAGGCGGACGAGGTCGGCGACAAGATCTTCGTCGACGGCAACGCGGCCGCGGCGCTCGGCTGCGTCTACGGCGGCGCGACGGTGTGCGCGTGGTATCCGATCACGCCCTCGTCGTCGCTCGCGGAGGCGTTCCAGAAGTACTGCTCGAAGCTGCGCGTGGACCAGTCGACGGGGAAGAACAAGTTCGCGATCGTGCAGGCCGAGGACGAGCTCGCCTCGATCGGGATCGTGACGGGGGCGGGGTGGAACGGCGCGCGCGCCTTCACCGCGACGAGCGGCCCGGGGATCTCGCTCATGAGCGAGTTCATCGGGCTCGCGTACTTCGCCGAGATCCCGGCGACGATCATCGACGTGCAGCGCGGCGGCCCCTCGACGGGGATGCCGACGCGCACGCAGCAGTCGGACGTGCTGAAGTGCGCGTACGCCTCGCACGGGGACACGAAGCACGTGCTG
>DASRFB010000097.1:0-12924 GCA_035651815.1 Burkholderiales bacterium
CGTGCCGGTGATGGGATCGCAGGACCAGTTCCCCAGGTGAGCCATGCGTTGCGCCTCGGCCAGGCTCTCCTCGCTCTCGCGCAGGTCCTTGGTGATGACCTTCGCCATCTCGAGCGCGCGGCCGCGCGAGGATACGAGGGAATAGAACATGCCCACCACGAGCAAGCTGATCAGAATGCCGCCGGCCAAGACGATCCACGGAAGTGTCACATCGGTGCCGCGAACGAAGGCTTCGTGGGCGGCGCTGAAGTGCACCTCCCAGATACGGCCCGCCACCTCCATTGGCAGGGTGATGTTGAAGGGTGTGGCCCCGCTTTGCCGTTCTCCGGTTGCCGGCGCGACCAGGTCCTTGCTGTCGAACAGAAGGCGCTCCTCCGACATTATCTCGGGATTCGGAACGTATCCGCGGGCCGGTCCGGCTTCGTAGAGCCGGAAGTGCATGTGCTGCAGCGCAGATTCATCGAGCGCGCCCTGCACGAGCTCGCGCACGCGGAAGCCCGCTCCTACCGACCCGAGATAGGCGGCGCGACGCTCCTCTCGGGTCCGTGTTGGAGCGTCGGAGCGATAGACCGGCAGCCGTAGGGCGAGCATCGCGAGCGCTCGGCTCTGTCCGACATTCAGAAGTTGTCCGGACGAGGTCAACTCGCCGCTGTCGCGGGCCGACGCGAGCGCCAACGCGACTGCACGCGGGTTCGCGATCGTCGGATTTGCGGCGATGTCGAGGCCGAACGCGTATTGATTCGCCGCCATCGGCTCCAGATAGTTCAGCACGTAATAGTCGGCGCGCTCGCCGGAGGGCTTTATCGCGAAGCCTGGATAGCCTCTGGAGTCGAGGCTCGTGTCGGCCCGCACGCGGGCTTCGAATCTCGCCTTGTTCGCCCGCGTCACGTACTCGGCGTAGTTCAATCCCTGAAAGCCGGGATACCGGTGGGCCAGGTCGAGCGCGGTGACGTACTGATGAAATTCGGCGCGCGAAAGGGTGCCCGACTTGCTGAATAGCGCTCCCAATCCGTAAAGCACGTCGAAATAGGACTTAATCCGAGCCTCGATCACGTGCTTCGCGTCGCTCGCCTGGCGCTCGAAGCGCAGGTGCGCTTCGTTCTCGATGTTTTCCTTCACGACCTGCGAGAGCAGCACGGACGCGACGACGCCGGTCACCAGCGCGGCGACCGGGAACAGTAGACTGCGTGTGCCGGACGCGCCGTCCGGCTTGAGGTTCAGCCCCAGCAAGTACTTCATTTCCTCGCTCTTTATTGTTCTGGCGGCTTGTCCCGCTCTATGGAAGTCGAATCATTCCGGCATCCAAGTCCGCGAGGAATCGGGGCCTTTCTCCGGGGGAAATCGAAATACCTGAGCCCTGTAGGATTTCGGATGACAAACCTGTCAGGCCCGCCCGGCGCGATTCCAGCGGTCCCGCAAAAGTCACGGTTTTCATGGTGTTAGGATACGCCATGGCGATCGTGCTTTTTACCGATTTCGGCGCGCAGGACCCCTACGTGGGACAGGTGAAGGCGGTCCTCGAGCGCGACGCTCCGGGAACGCCGGTGATCGATCTGCTGCACGACTTCCCCGCGTACGCCGTGAAGCCCGCGGCGCATCTGCTCGCCGCGCTCGCGCCGCAGTTCGTTCAGGGCAGCGTCTTCGTCGCCGTGGTCGACCCCGGTGTCGGCAGCGCGCGCGCGGCCGTCGCCGTACAGGCCGACGGCTACCGTTTCGTCGGCCCGGACAACGGTCTGATCTCGGTCTTCGCGGCGAGGGCGCGCGACGCGCGGGCTTGGCGCATCGCCTGGACGCCGGACATCCTGTCGGCGTCGTTCCACGGCCGCGACTTGTTCGCGCCGGTCGCGGCGCGCCTCGCGACGGGCCGCACGCCGGAAGGCTGGCTCGTGCCGCTGCAAGCGCTCTCGGTGGACTTCGGCGCGGGCGATCTCGGCGAAGTGATCTACGTCGACCATTACGGCAACGCGATGACCGGCCTGCGCGCGATCGACGCGCCGCGGGAAGCAGAGCTCGTGGTCGCGGGACGGCGCCTGCGCTACCAGCGCGTGTTCTCGGACGCGCACGAAGGCGTGCCGTTCTGGTACGAGAATAGCCAGGGCCTCGTGGAGATCGCGATGAATCGCGCGAGCGCGGCGCGCGCGCTCGGTGTCGATGTCGGCACGCCGGTCGCCTGGGCGGCGTGAAATCCCCGCTCAGGCGACGAGGATGGCCCGGTAGTCGTTGACGTTCGTGCGCGTCGGGCCGGTCACGACCAGGTCGCCCAGCGCGGAGAAGAATCCGTAGGCGTCGTTGTTCGCGAGCAGCGCCCTGGCGTCCGCGCCGAGCGCCGCGGCGCGCGCCAGGCTGTCGGGCAGCAGCACCGCGCCGGCGTTGTCCTCCGAGCCGTCGATGCCGTCGGTATCGCAGGCGATCGCGCTCGCGCGCGGCAGGCCGGCGAGATCGATCGCGAGCGAGAGCAGGAACTCGGCGCACCGTCCGCCGCGCCCGGAGCCGCGCACCGTGACCGTGCATTCCCCGCCCGAGATCAGCGCGACCGGCGGCGCGAACGGCGCCCCGTGCCGCGCCACCTGGCGCGCGAGCGCGCCGTAGACCTTGGCGACCTCGGACGCTTCGCCCGTCACGGCGTCGCCGAGCACCGCCGCGGCGCATCCGCGCGCGCGAAAGAACTCCGCTGCGGCGAGCAGCGATTGCTGCGCCGACGCGACGACGCGGTTCTCCACGCGGGCGAGCGCCGGATCGCGCGGCTTGGGCGTCTCGGGGATCTCGCCGCGCGCGCCGCGCTCGAGGCGCCGGCGCACGGTCTCGGGCGCGCGCACCCCATAGCGCCGCAGCACCTCGAGCGCGTCGCCGTAGGTCGTGGGATCGGGCGCGCACGGGCCCGAGGCGATGTGCGTCGGGTCGTCGCCCGTGACGTCCGAGACGACGAGCGCGAGCACCCGCGCGCCGGTCGCCGCCGCGAGCCGTCCTCCCTGGATCGCGGACAGATGCTTGCGTACCGTGTTCATGTCCTGGATGGGGGCGCCGCTCTTCAGCAGCTCGCGCGTGGTCGCTTTGAGATCCTCGGCGGGAACGTCGTCGGCTGGAAGGTTGAGCAGCGCCGAGCCGCCTCCCGATACGAGCGCGAGCACGAGGTCGTCGGCGCCGAGGCCGCGGACCGCCGCGAGGATCTCGCGCGCCGCGGCTTGTCCCGCCTCGTCCGGCACCGGATGGCCCGCCTCGACCACTCGTATCCGCCGCGTCGCCGCGCCGTGCCGGTAACGCGTGACGACGAGGCCCTCGAGCGGCGCGCCGGCGGGCCAGACGGCCTCGACCGCCGCCGCCATCGACGCCGCCGCCTTGCCCGCGCCGACCACCAGCGTCCGTCCCTTGGGCGGCGCGGGCAGGTGCGGCGGGAGGATCACGAGCGGATCGGCCGCCGCGACGGCGGCGTGGAAGCTGTCGACGAGCAGGCGCCGCGGATCGTCCGCCGGCATCAGAGCCCCATCATGGCGAGCAGCGCCCTGTGGAGCGCGCTCGAGGAATCGGTGAGCCGCTCGAGCACGGTGAAATGGTCGTCGCCCGGAGAGAGCAGATCGCCTTTGTGCACCTTCTTCCAGCGCTCGGCGATGAGACGGTTCTGGATATGGAAACCCTCGCTCTCCTTCTCGCCGACCGCCGTGTACAGCGGAGCGTCGGTCGCGGGTGGCATGAGCACCGGGCTCGCCGCGCGCGCCGACTCGGGATCGAGACGCACGTCGCCGTTGATCGAAGGCGTCTTGCGGATCTCCTCGAGATCGTAGAGTCCGCTGATCGAGAAGCCCGCCTGCACCGTCCTGCGCGGCAGGTCGCCAGCGTACGCGGGCCAGAGCGTCGCGAGCATCATCGCGGTCAGGTGGCCGCCCGCCGAGTGGCCGCAGACATAAAGCCGCCGCGCCGGCGCCCCGAAGTTCGGCCCGTTGCGGTAGAGCCACGAGCACGCCTGCACCATCTGCATCACGATGTCGCGGATCCGCACCGCGGGACAAAGCGAATAGTTGGGCACGGCCAGGGTGACGCCCGCCCGGGTGAGCGCCGGGGCGAGGAAGGAGAAGTTCTTCTTGTCGAGCGAGCGCCAGTAGCCGCCGTGGATGAAGACGAGCAGCGCGCGGCTCTCGCCCTGGGAGCGGAACACGTCGAGCTTCTCCGCGTCCCCGGGCCCGTACGGCACGTCGAGATACGTCTCGAGCCGCGCGCGCGCCTCCTCGGAGCCGCGGTCCCAGCGGGCGAACGCCTGCTGCCAGTCGGGCACCGTGAGCCGCGGGTTGTAGCGCAGGTCGTAGTCGATCTTCGCGGCGCTCATGGCGAGCGGCGGATTATAGCTTGGCGGTATAGTGAGCGCCGTCCGAGCGATGAACCCGAAGAACACAGCACCGCGCTGGCAACCGTACCTGCTGCTCGCCCTCGCCAACCTGTTCTGGGCCGGGAACTGGGTGGTCGGGCGGGCGCTGCGCGACGCCTTCGGCCCCGTCACGCTCAATTTCTCGCGCTGGGCCATCGCGGCCGTCGTGCTGCTGCCCTTCGCGCTGCCGCAGCTCGCGGGCAAGGGTGCGTTGCTTCGCCGCAACGCGGGATTGCTGGCGGCGCTCGTGATCACGGGCGTGGTGCTGTTCCAGAGCCTGGTCTACCTGGGTCTGCGCAGCACGACGGCGGTGAACGCGGTGCTCCTCAACTGCACGCTTCCGCTGTTCATGCTCGTGTGCTCCTGGGTGCTCGAGCGCGAGCGCGCGACGATGGGGCAGGTGGCCGGGATGCTGATCTCGTTCGCCGGAGTCGCCGTCATCCTGGTTCGCGGCGAGCTGGGCGACCTGCTGAGGCTGCGTTTCTACCCGGGCGACGCCTTGATCCTGCTCGCGATGCCGATGTGGGGCATCTACTCCGTGCTGCTCAAGCGCTGGCCGCGCGAGCTCTGGGGAACCGGGTTCATGCTGGTGCTCGCGCTCGCCGGGATGCCGCCGTTGCTGCTCGGGGCGGCGTTCGAGGTGGCCGGGGCCGCGCCGATCCATGCCACGCCGGCGGCCCTGGCGGGAGTGCTCTACGTCGGCCTGTTCGCTTCGGTGGGGGCCTTCATCTGCTGGAACCGCGGTGTGGTCGCCGTGGGCGCGAACGCCGCCGGGTTCTCGCTGCCGCTGCTCCCGGCGTTCGGGACCGTGCTCGCCATCGTTTTCCTGGGCGAGCAGCTGCGCCCGTTCCACTGGGTGGGCTTCGGGACCATTCTATTGGGCGTTTTCGTCGCCACCCGGCCCGGCGCCCGGCGCTCCTGAGCCGTTCGGCGCACTCCAAAATGACTTTGTTTCGCCGGCATTGATCCGGAGGAACTTTGCGCACCCGGCGCTGACCAAAAGCGAAGCAGCCGATGGTGTGGAAGGAACCGGGTACGCCTGTGGCGCCGCGCTTGCGCAGACGCTGCTCATCGAACCGACGGAGGCCATCGTGAACGACCGGACCGCCTTGCTGGCGCTGGAAGCCCTGAGCTCGCCTCATCTCGCCGATGCCGAGCAGCAGGCGAGGGCGCTGATACGGCGCAATGCCCGGGGTGTGCGGCCCGGCATCAGCCCGAGCGCCGGCCTGAGCGGGCCCCACCGGCTGGACGCCGAAACCATCGCGACCATCGTGTCGCGCAAGTCGCCGGGGACGTTCGCCCTGGGACGCAGCGAAGGACAGACGTTCTACATCCGCTACGTCGGGCGCTCCGACGAGGACGTCGCCGCGGCGCTCGCGCAGCACATCGGCGACTACCAGCACTTCAAGTTCTGCTACTTCGGCTCGCCGCGGCCGGCGTTCGAGAAAGAATGCCAGCTGTACCACGATTTCGGCGAGGCCAAGCTCAACAACAAGTTCCATCCCCTGCGGCCGCCGTCGGGCAACTGGCACTGCCCGCGCTGCCGCATCTTCGACTACTAGCGGCGACCCGCGCGTCGGGTCCGCGCCCGGGGCAGGTTGCCGCCGGGCGCGCTTCGCTTTAGCATCGGGCCCTCTGCGAGAGGGAGAACGTATGCCGAACGGCCGCCTGCTGTGCGCCTTTTCCGCCCTGTTCCTGTCGTGCGCCGCGGCGCACGCGCAGTCCGAGTACCCGAGCCGACCGATCAAGATGATCGTCGGCTTCGCGGCCGGCGGCATCTCCGACGTTCTCGGCCGCGCGGTCGCCGCGAAGATGTCGACCACCATCGGCCAGCCCGTCATCGTCGAGAACAAGCCGGGCGCCGGCACCACCATCGCGGGGGACGCGGCGGCCAAGGCCGTTCCCGACGGCTACATCATATGGCTCCAGGACATCACCACGCACGCGATCAACGCGACGCTGTACACGAGGCTGCCCTACGACTCGGTCCGGGATTTCACGCCGGTCGCGCTCGTCGCCTCGACGCCGCTCATGCTGGTCGTGCATCCGAGCACGCCGACGAAGAGCGTGAAGGAGCTCATCGCCCTGCTCAAGGCGAGCCCCGGAAAATATTCGTACGGCTCCTCGGGAGCCGGCACCATCGTGCACCTCGCGAGCGAGATGTTCGACAGCGCCGAGGGCCTCGAGCTGCTCCACGTGCCTTACAAGGGGTCCAGCCCCGCCACTCAGGCGATCCTCGCCGGCGAGGTGACCTACGTGTTCTCGACCATGCCGCCCGCGATCTCGAACGCGAAGGCGGGGAAGCTGCGTGCCCTGGCCGTGACGACGCCGAAGCGCGTCTCGGCGGTGCCCGACGTGCCGACCATGATGGAGGCCGGCGTCCCGGGCTTCGAGATCGTCCTCTACAGCGGCGTCCTCGGCCCGAAAGGCCTGCCGGGGGCGATCGTGAAGAAGCTCAACGCCGAGTTCGCGAAGGTCGCGGCGACCGAGGAGATCAAGCGCGTGTACGAGAAGCTCGGCGCCGACGCCATCACCAGCACGCCCGAGGAGTTCGGCGCGATGATGGAGCGCGAGATCGCCAGGCTCGCGCCGCTGGTGAAGGCTTCGGGCGCGAAGCCCGACTGAACTTGTCCTCCGCCGCCGTGAACCCGAAGCCGCTGCTGCCGCAGCACAGCCGCTACGACTTCGTCCCGCTGCCCGGGCGCAGGGACTACAGCTGGCCGGGCGGCAAGCGCCTCGCGTTCACGCTCACCACCAACGTCGAATGGTTCGCCTTCGGCGCCGGGCTCGGCCACGATCCGGCGAAGACCGGCGAGCCGCAGACGCACCGCAACTACTCGTGGCGCGACTACGGCAACCGCATCGGCATCTGGCGGCTCTTCGAGCTGCTCGACGAGCTGAAGCTGCCGGCCGGCCACAACTGCAACAGCCTGCTCTACGACTATGCGCCACAGATCATGGATGCGATCCGCAAGCGCGGCGACGAGGTCGTCGCGCACGGGCGCACGAACGCCGAGAACCTGCGCGGCCTGTGGCAGCCCGACGAGGAGCGCATCCTGCGCGAGGTGACGGAGACGATCGCGCGCCACGAGGGCCGGCCGCCGAAAGGGTGGATGGGCTCGGGCGCGTACGAGACCGCGAACACGCCCGATCTGCTGAAGGAGCTCGGCTACACCTACCTCATGGACTGGCCGATGGACGATCAGCCGATCTTCATGCGCACGCGCTCGGGCCCGATCCTTTCGGTGCCTTACCCGATCGAGCTGAACGACTCGCAGGTCGTGATCCACCGCAAGCAGGACGCGAGCGACTTCTGCGACATGATCGTCGGGCAGTTCGACGAGATGCTCGAGCAGAGCGAGCGCCATCCGCTCGTGATGAACGTCTCGATCCATCCCTACGTGTTCGGCCAGCCGTTCCGGCTGCGCCTGATCCGCCGGGCGCTCAAGCACTGCGTCGGCCACGAAGGTCGCGGCCGCGTGTGGTGGGCGCGGCCGTGCGAGATTGCCGACCACTGCTACGGCCTTCCCGCGGGCGTCGTGCCCGGCAGCTGAGCATGCGCGTCCTCGCCGCGGCTCTTTGCCTGTGCGCCGGCGTCGCGCACGCCCAGCAGGCGCGCGTCGTCGACATTCCGACCCGCGGTGGCGTGACGCAGCGCTTCCTGTACCTCGCCGCCGCGAAGCCGCGCGCCGCGGCGGTGCTCTTCTCCGGCGGCGCCGGCGACCTGGGCTTCGCGGACGACGGCGCCGTCGTGCGGCAGAAGGGCAACTTCCTGGTGCGCACGCGCGAGCTGTTCGTCGCGCGCGGCATCGCCGTCGCGCTCGTGTCGCCGCCTTCGGACCGGCGCGACCTGCGCGGCTTCCGTCAGACCCGCGAGCACGTCGAAGACATGCGCTCGGTCATCGCGTGGCTGCGCCGCGAGACCGGCGCGCCCGTGTGGCTGATCGGCACGAGCCGGGGAACGCAGTCGGCCGCGTACGTCGCCACGCAGCTCGCTCCGGCGCAAGGCGGGGCCGACGGGATCGTGCTCACGTCGTCGGTCCTCGAGGGCCGCTTCAACGATCGCGCCGTTCCCGAGATGGCGCTCGAGCGCATCGCGGTGCCGGTGCTGGTCGTGCACCACCGGCAGGACGGCTGCCGCGTCACGGCGTACGCCGACGTGCCGAAGCTCATGGGCGCGCTGAAGTCGGCGCCGCGCAAGGAGCTGATCACGATCGACGGCGGCGTCAGCGAGGGCGATCCGTGCGAGGCGTTCGCGCATCACGGCTACAATGGCGTCGAGCGCGAGACGGTCGACAGGATCGCCGCGTGGATCGTGGGGGAGGGGCGATGAACGGTGACGACCAGGCGCAGCGGATGCTGCGCGTCCTCGAGGAGATGCGCGATAACCAGAAGCTGCAGCTCGAGCGCCAGGCAGAAGCGCTCGCCGCGCAGCGCGAGACGCTGGCGCTGGTCGAGCGCCAGACCGAGCGCGCGGAGCGGCTCCAGGACCGCGCCGAGCAGATCCAGGAGAAGAGCGCGAAGATGGTCGCCGCGGGACGCACGGTGATGGCGATCGTGCTGCCGCTCGTCATCGTGCTGATCGCGTATCTGTCCTGGCTGTTGTTCGCGCGGCCCTGGCGGTAGACATGCGCAATCGTCTCGGCAGCACGTCGTTCCGGACCTTCCTGCTGTATCCGGCGATCGTGGTCGCCTGGGAGTTCGCGATCCGCCGCGGCGCGGCGCCGTACGTCGACCCGCTCTATCTGCCGCTCCTCGCCTGGGGCTACCTGCAGTACCACCTCGTGGGCCGGTACCGCATCGGACGCGGCGGCGGCGGTCCCGGCATGGACACCCCGCCCGAGCGCCTGGTGACGAGCGGGCCGTTCGCGTGGTGCCGCAACCCGATGTACCTCGGCCACATCATCTTCCTCGTCGGCCTCGCGCTGACGCTGCGCTCGGCGCTCGCGGCCGCGATCGCCGCGTACACGATCGTCTGGTTCCAGTTCCGCGTGTTCCGCGACGAGCGCCGTCTCGCCGAGCGCTTCGGCCAGCCGTACCTCGACTACAAGGCGCGCGTCAGGCGCTGGATCCCCGGCCTGTTCTGAGCGCGCCGCTCGGCGGGGTCCAGCTCTCCCCGGGCCAGGTGCGGTCGTCGAGATGCACCGCGAAGCCGCCCCAGTGCATGCGCAGCCGCCGCCCGCGGCATCGCGCTCACGGACGAAAGCCTTTTCGAGGAAGCGGAATCGCCGCCATCCGGCCGATCGGCTCAGCTTTGCCTGAGTCTCAATCGACCTCGACCGCGGGTATGACCGCGAGCGGCGTCTGCTGGTGGAACGCGAGCTTCCAGCCGCTGCCGTCGCGCACGTAGACGCTGCTCGCGCGCGCGACGTAGGGCAGCTCGCCGTCGCGCGCCGCGGTCGCCCGGTACGTGAGCAGAGCCGCGTGCTCGTCGATCTCCATCACCCGGTGCTCCTCGAGCAGCACCTCCTCCCAGCGGGGCGAATTCTCGAGGCTGCTGCACATCTCGTCCTTGATCATCACGCCGGCGGGGTCCGGAAAGATCATCACCGCCTCGTCGGCGAGGTTGCGGCGGTAGAAGGCCGAGTCGCCGCGCCAGAACTGCTCTTCCAGCCGGAACAGCCGGTCGCCGAGTATCGTCTCCGTCTCCATCGTGTCCTCCGGTCCAAAGCGGTACGACACCGCGGAAGCGGAAAAGTATTCTTTCGGGGACGGCAACAAAAAAGCCGCCCGGCGGCGGCTTCTTGCATGAATGGCGCTTAGAACGACTCGCGCCAGAGATCGAGCGCCTGCTGCACCGGGCGGTCCGAGAAGCTGAAGATCACCGTCTCGTCGTCGCTCTCGAGGCGGTACGGCATCCACGAGGGACACACGAAGACGTCGCGCGGTCCGAAGCCCAGCGTCTCGGCGCCGACCACGCAGCGGCCCTTGCCCTCGACCACCGCGTACACCGTGGAGTCGGTCGCGCGGTATTCGCGGCCGCGGAAGCCGCGCGGCAGCAGCTGCATGAACGTGGCGATGGTCGGCATCGCCGACTCGCCGGTGACCGGATTGGTGTACTGCAGCTTGTGGCCCCAGCACGGGTGCGGGTCCTGGCCCTTGCGCAGGGTCTCGAGCGCCGCGCGCGTGCGCTCGTACGGATACCAGAAGAGGGGCGAGGTGCGGCTCTTCGCCTTGTGCTGCACCGGCTTCATGGTGTTGCCGAACTGCGCGAGGTTGTAGCCCTCGTCGCGGTCGGTGTGCTGCGTCTCCTCGGGCCCCTTCTCCATGAACTGCGCGTCGAGCAGCTCGACGATCGGAACGTCGAGCCCGTCCATCCATACCATCGGCTCCTTCGACGGGTTGCCGTGATCGTGGAAGGTCCACGACGGCGTGATGACGAAGTCGCCCACGCCCATGGTGACCTTCTCGCCGTCGACCGCGGTGTAGGCGCCGCGGCCCTGGAGGATGAAGCGCAGCGCCGATTGCGAATGCCGGTGCGCGGGCGCGACTTCGCCCGGCAGGATCAGCTGCAGCCCCGCGTACAGGCTGTGGGTGATGCGCGAGCGCCCGCGCAGTCCCGGGTTCTCGAGCACGAGCACGCGGCGCTCGGCTTCCTTCGCGGTGATCAGCCGACCGGCCTCCATGATGTGCGGCCACATCGCGTCCCATTTCCACAGGTAGGGCTTGCACGGGGTGGCCGGCGTCGGCGTGACCAGCGCGTGCAGCACCTCCCACAGCGGGGTGCTGTTCAGCTTGTCGATGCGCTCGTAGAACGCCTTGCGCTCGGCGGAAACGTTCTGCTGCAGGACGGCGGACATGCGCTTCTCCGGAAACGGATCCTGGTCGGACCGCTATTGTCCGCCTCGGGCTCCCGCCTTGGCAACGTCGAGACCTGGATCGATACGACTAATCGCCGGCCGTGAGCCCGTTCCTGCGGATGAAGTCGGCCCAGCCGTCGCGCTCCTGCTTTAGGCTCTTCGCGGCCTGCTCGGGAGTGTCGAACACGGGCACCAGGCCCTGGGGCTCGAGCTTGTCGGCGAGCGCGGGCGATTTCATCGCCTTGGCGATCTCGGCCGAGAGCTTCCGGATGACGGATGCCGGCGTGCCGGTCGGCACGGCGACGCTGAACGACGTGAACACCTTGTCGACCGCGGGCCAGCCGAGCTCGGCGAAGGTCGGGACGCCGGGAAGCAGCGGCGTCTTCTCGTTCACCGCGAGCGCGATCAGCTTGCCCGAGCGGATGTAAGGCACCGCGGTCGCCGCGTCCGGGTACATGAACGCGAGCTGCCCGCCGAGCAGGTCCTTGTAGCCGGCGCCGATGCCCTTGTACGGCACGTGCGTGAACTGCGCCCCGGTGATCTCCTCGAGCAGCCGTATGCCGAGGAAGGTCGGGCTGCCGGTGCCGGCCGAGCCGAACGCGAGCTTGCCGGGCTCGCGCTTGCCGATCTCGACCAGCTCCTTGATCGAGCGCGCCTTGACGCCGGGATGGACCACGACGACCTGCGGCGCGATCACGCCGCGCGCGACCGGGACGAGGTCGCGCTCGGTGCTGTACGGCAGCTTCTTGTACAGGTGCGGGTTGACGGTGAGCGCGGGATTCGCCGACACGAGGATGGTGTAGCCGTCGGGCGCCGCCTTCGCCGCCGCCTCGGCGCCGATGTTGCCGCTCGCGCCGGGGCGGTTGTCGACCACGAACTGCTGCTTGAGCGACTCCGAGAGCGCCTGCCCCAGCAGCCGCGCGTACAGGTCGGTGCCGCCGCCGGGCGACGATGGCACGATGACCTTCACCGGCCTCGAGGGCCACTGATCCTGCGCGAGCGCCGTGGAGGCGGCGAGCACGCAGGCCGCGAGGAAGCAGGCCGATCTCATCAGAACTCCCTTCCGAGCTTGCGATCGAGCGAGTAGCGTCCGCCGCCCCCGATCATGAACGCGATGAAGATTCCCATCATGAGCAGCGCGTACTCGTAGCCGTGCTGCGTCCAGAAGAAAGTCTCGTTGTGGACCTTGAAGCTGATCACCGCCATCTCGAACGCGAGCATCAGCGCGACCGGACGCGTGAACAGCCCGAGCGCGAGCAGGAACACGCCGAAGAACTCCAGTCCGCTCACCACCCAGGCCCAGAACTCGGGCGGCGCGAACCCGGTCTTGACGATGTTGCCCTTGGCGATGCGGTAGACGCCGCCCTCGAACAGCTTGTTGTAGCCGCCCGGCAGGATGAACAGCGCGATCGCGACGCGCATCAGCGCGTAGACCGCCTCGGCGTATTTCTCGCGCGCCCAGGCGACTCCGGCGAGCACGCGGTTGTCGAGCGCGTAGCGCCCGCTGCCGCCGACGAAGATCAGGAACGCGAACACCGCGAGGAAAACGGGGTACTGCGCGCCGCCCTGGTTCCACGCCCAGATCTTCGAGTGCACGCCGATCGCGGCCACGATCATCTCGACCACGAACATCAGCGCCACGGGGCGCGTGAGCAGGCCGACCGCGAGCAGGATGCCGCCGAAGAACTCGAGCCCGCCGATGAACCAGGCCCAGGCCATCGGCGCGGGCAGGCCCCAGGAGCCGACGATTTTCGCGACGCCGGCGAG
>DASRFB010000098.1:0-4037 GCA_035651815.1 Burkholderiales bacterium
GCCCTGGCCCTGGGCGGACACCTGGCCGGTCGCGCGGCTGCAGATCGCCGACCGCTCGATCGACCTGTTCGTGCTCGCGGGCGCCGACGGCCGCGCGATCGCCTTCGGCCCGGGCCACGTGTTCGGCACCGCGATGCCGGGTGAGCGCGGCAACAGCGTGATCGGCGGCCACCGCGACACGCACCTCGCCTTCCTGCGCGACCTCGCGCCGGGGTCGCTGCTCTCGGTGCAGCGCCCGGACGGCATGCGCCGCTGGTACCGCGTGAAGACCGCGCAGGTCCTCGACAAGGGCGACACGTGGGTCACCCGCCAGGACGGCCCGACGCGCCTCACGCTCGTCACCTGCTATCCGTTCGACGCGCTGCGGGCCGGGGGCGACCAGCGCTACGTCGTCTTCGCCAACGCGGTCGAGCGCTCGGCCGAGGCTCGCCCGCCGCTGCCGAAAGGCCAGCCCGGCTAGAAGTTCCGCGCCGGCGCCGATGACGCCGGCATTTCGCCACACTCCCCGGGGCGTCCCGGCGCGCCCGCGCCGGCCTCGGTGTAAGGTGTCGCTTCCCATGGTGACGACCCGGACACTGAAGCCGGAAGGGCGCTCGGCGCACTTCAACTGGGCCGCGCTCGGGCGCGTCGCGCCGCAGGGCCTGGTGAACGCGCGGCTGCTCGCGCACCACGCGCTGCAGTGGCCGGCGCGTTGCGCGCGCGCCAACATCAAGTCCGCCGCCGACGACAGCCATTCGAGCTTCGACTGGGACCCGGGGCTCGCCGCGCTCGTGACGCAGCCGCTGCGGACGCCCGCGGGCGACGTGCGCGTCGGCCTGCGGCTCTCGGGGCTCGCGATCCTGCTCGTGCGGAACGGCGCGATCCTCGACGTGCTGCAGATGAACGGCAAGCCCGAGCAGGTCATCGGCGTCTGGATCGACGCGAAGCTGCAGGCGCTCGGCCTGCGCGCCGCGAGCGACGTGCGGCTCCCGTACGGCATGCCCGACCACGCGATCGCGCAGGGCGCTCGCTACGACCTGTACCTGCAGGAGCGCGAGCTCGGCGAGCTCGCGCGCTGGTTCGCGGGCGCCGCGGCCGCGCTCGAGGACGCGCGCGAGCGTCTCGCGGACCTGCGCACGAGCCCGGTGCGGCTCTGGCCGCACCACTTCGACATCGCCACCGTCGCGGCGCTCGACGCGCCCGGCGCCGAGGGCGCGCGCTCGATCGGCCTCGGGCTCTCGCCCGGCGACGAGCACTACGCGCAGCCCTACCTCTACGTCACGCCGTCGCCGCGCTTCGAGCGCCTGCCCGACGCGCCCAAGCCCGGCCGCTGGCACACCGACGGCTGGTTCGGCGCGGTCGCGACCGGCGACGCGCTGCTCGAGCAGGTGAACCGCGGCCAGGCGGTGCTGCGCTTCATCCTCGAGGCCGTCGACGTCGGCCGCAAGCGCCTCGGGGCCTGATCACTCGGCCTTGATCCCCGCCTCGCGGATCACCTTCCCCCACTGCTCGTACTCGCGTTTCAGCATCTCGCCCGCCTGCTCCGGCGTCCCGCTCGCGGGCTCCCCGCCGAGATTGGCGAGCCGGGTCCGCGTCTCCGGATCGTTCATCGCCTTGACCGCCTCGCGGTTGAGGAAGTCGACGATCGCGCGCGGCGTGCCCGCCGGCGCGAGCAGGATGTACCAGTTCACCACGACGAGCTGCGGCAGCCCGGCCTCGGCCATGGTGGGCACTCCGGGGAGCGCGTCGACGCGCTTCGAGTCGAGCACCGCGAGCGCGCGCATGCGCCCTTCCTTCACCATCGCCGCGACCGAGGACGACGCGACGATGACGACGTCGACCTCGTGCGCGAGCGCGCCCGTCAGGGCGATGGTCGCGCTCTTGTAGGGGACGTGCAGGATGTCGATCTTCGTCATCGACTTGAGCAGCTCGCCCGCGAGGTGGTTCGAGGAGCCGACGCCGCCCGAGGCGTAGGTGAGCTTGCCGGGACTCTTGCGCGCGAGCGCGATCAGCTCGCCCATCGTCTTCGCCGGCACCGACGGGTGCACGACCAGCACGTTCGGGATCGCGGTGAGGAGCGCGATCGGCGCGAGGTCGCGCAGCGGGTCGTAGCTCACCTTGTTCAAGTGCGGGTTGATCACGAGCGGCGGCGCGGCCATGAGCAGCGTGTAGCCGTCGGGCGGCGCCTTCGCCACGAGCTCGTGCGCGATGTTGCCGCCCGCGCCGAGGTGCGGCTCGGGCACGAGCTGCTGCCCGATCGCGGGCGACATCTTGGCCGAGAGCAGCCGCGCCACCGCGTCGGTGCCGCCCGCGAAAGGCAGGATCACGCGGATCGGCCTGGCGGGATATGATTGCGCAAAGGCAGGCGCCGAGATCGCCAGCAGCGCCGCGAGCGCGGTCCCCCATCGAGCGAAGAATCCCATTGAGACCTCCGAGAAGAAACACGGGCATTGTAGCGACGCACCCGGGATGCCGCCCGGACCACGCGCGAAACCGATCGGCGCGGCGCCTGTCTGTGCTTGACTCATGCCCATGCCGTACGAGACCGGACTCGCGCCCGGGGAGCTCTTCTCGATGAGCGGCGCGGCGCCGTTCCGCGCGCGCCTCGCCGCGCTCACGCCGGCGATGCTGCGGAGCCTCAACCGCGGCATCGAGAAGGAGAGCCTG
This sequence comes from Burkholderiales bacterium, assembly GCA_035651815.1. Classification (GTDB taxonomy): domain Bacteria; phylum Pseudomonadota; class Gammaproteobacteria; order Burkholderiales; family SG8-39; genus VBDM01. The sequence goes on from DASRFB010000098.1 coordinate 2,647, forward strand.
CGCGTCGAGCCCGACGGCGTGCTCGCGCTCACGCCGCACCCGCGCGCGCTCGGCTCGGCGCTCACGCACCCGCACGTCACGACCGACTTCTCCGAGTCGCTGATCGAGCTGATCACGGGCGTGCACACCGAGGTCGGGTCGTGCCTCGAGGAGCTCGAGCGCATCCACCAGTTCGTCTACCGCCACATCGGCGACGAGCTGCTGTGGGCGGCGAGCATGCCGTGCTGCCTGCCGAACGAGCAGCAGATCCCGATCGCGCGCTACGGCACCTCGAACGTCGCGCAGGCGAAGACCGTCTACCGCGTCGGCCTCACGCACCGCTACGGCAAGCGCATGCAGATGATCGCCGGGCTGCACTACAACTGGTCGATGCCCGAGGGCGCGTGGAAGCTGCCGGGGTTCCCCGACGCGAGCACGGGCTACTTCGCGCTCATCCGCAACTTCCGCCGCAACGCCTGGCTGCTCATGCTGCTCTTCGGCGCGTCGCCCGCGGTGTGCTCGACCTTCGTCGAGGGGCGCCAGCACGGGCTGCAGCCCTTCGGGCCCGGGACCATGTACCTGCCGCACGCGACGTCGCTGCGCATGGGGCGGCTCGGCTACCTGTCCGACGCGCAGGACAAGCTGCTCGTCTCGTACAACTCGCTCGGGAGCTACACCGCGTCGCTCTACGACGCGATGACCAAGCCCTATCCCGCGTACGAGAAGATCGGCATCCGCGACGGCAACGGCTACCGCCAGCTCGCGACGAGCCTCCTGCAGATCGAGAACGAGTTCTACAGCACCATCCGGCCCAAGCGCGTCATCAACCCCGGCGAGCGTCCGCTGCACGCGCTGCGCGAGCGCGGCGTCGAGTACGTCGAGGTGCGCGCGATGGACCTCGACCCGTACTCGCCGATCGGCATCACCGCGCAGACCGTGCGCTTCCTCGACGTGTTCCTGCTGCACTGCCTGCTCGCCGACAGCCCGCTCGACACGCCGGCCGAGATCGAGTCCGTCGGCCGCAACAAGCAGCGCATCGCCGCGCGCGGGCGCGAGCCCGGGCTGACGCTCGACCGCGGCGGCCAGGTCGTGACCGTGCGCGAATGGGGCGGCGAGATCCTGCGCGAGTGCGAGCCCATCGCCGACGCGCTGGACAAGGCGCACGGCGGCAGCGCCCACCGCGACGCCCTTACGGCCGCCGCGGAGTCGCTCGAGAACCCCGACGCGCTCCCGAGCGCGCGCATGCTCGCCGAGATCGAGTCGAGCTACGACAAGGAATACCCGCCCTTCGCCCACGCGAAGTCGATCGAGCACCGGCGGCGACTGATGGAGAAGCCGCTACCGAAAGAAGCCGAAGCCGCGTTCGAGCGCGCCGCGCGCGAATCGATGGAAGAGCAGAAAGCGATCGAGAA
>DASRFB010000099.1:0-37633 GCA_035651815.1 Burkholderiales bacterium
ACCAAGGAAGGCGCGCTCGCGGGGCCGCGCGTGGTCGAGCACATCGTCGACACCGTGCTCTACTTCGAGGGCGACACGCAGCAGAGCTTCCGCGTCGTGCGCGCGTTCAAGAACCGCTTCGGCGCGGTGAACGAGCTCGGCGTGTTCGCGATGACCGAGCGCGGCCTGAAGGGCGTGTCGAACCCGTCGGCGCTGTTCCTCTCGGGACACAGCGGCGAGGCGGCCGGCTCGTGCATCATGGTGACGCAGGAGGGCACGCGGCCGCTGCTCGTGGAGATCCAGGCGCTGGTCGACGCCGCGCAGACGCCCAACCCGCGGCGCCTCGGCGTCGGCATCGAGCAGAACCGCCTCGCGATGCTGCTCGCGGTGCTGCACCGGCACGCGGGGATCTCGTGCGGCGACCAGGACGTGTTCGTGAACGCGGTCGGCGGCGTGCGCATCGCCGAGCCCGCGGCCGATCTCGCGATCCTGCTCGCCGTGGTGTCGTCGCTCGCCGACAAGCCGCTCGCGTCCAAGCTCGTCGTCTTCGGCGAGGTCGGGCTCGCGGGCGAGGTGCGTCCCGCGCCGCGCGGCCAGGAGCGCCTGAAGGAAGCGGCGAAGCTCGGTTTCGCGCAGGCGATCGTGCCGCGCGCGAACCAGCCGCGAGCGCCGATCCCGGGGCTCGAGGTGATCGCCGTCGATCGGCTCGCCGACGCCATCGTGCGCTTCCGCCGCTGAGGCGCCGGCACGGTTCATGCCGCCGTCATAAAAGCGGGCGGCCGCGTCGCGGCGCCGAGAACAAACCGCGCCCTGGCGTGTCATATGCGCTAGTTCCGGCTAAACAACCGCTTGCGCGGAAAAAAGGGGCCGAACCTGTCAAAGACAACAGGGTATCGCGCGCCGCGCGTCAAGCGCACAATGAGAATGCAGACACGAAGCGCATCCGAACCGGCCGCCCGCCCGATGTCACAGGACATGCTCACCCCCGAGTCCGCCCCGCGCGCGGACGACGAGCGTCTCGCGCGCGAGCGCCCGGCCGCGTACGGCCCGGCGCCCGAGCTGCAGGAGCAGTTCCGCGAGCTGGTCGGAGCGGTCGAGGAATACGCGATCTTCCTGCTGAACGCCAAGGGCGAGATCCAGAGCTGGAACGCGGGCGCCGAGCGCATCAAAGGCTACAAGGCGCAGGAGATCGTCGGCCACCACTTCTCGGTGTTCTACCCGCCCGAGTCGGTCGCCGCGGGCTGGCCCGACCACGAGCTGCGCGTCGCCGAGGCCGCCGGCCGCTTCAACGACGAGGGCTGGCGCCTGCGCAAGGACGGGAACCGCTTCTGGGCGAGCGTCACCATCACGGCGCTGCGCCACCGCGACGGCGCGCTGCGCGGCTTCCTCAAGATCACGCGCGACCTGACCGAGCGCAAGCGCGCCGAGGAGGGCCTGCGGCAGAGCGAGGAGCGCTTCCGCCTGCTGATCGAGGGCGTGCAGGACTACGCCATCTACATGCTCGACCCGAACGGCAACGTCGCGAGCTGGAACGTCGGCGCCGAGCGCATCGAGGGCTACCGCGCCGAGGAGATCATCGGCCGGCATTTTTCGGTCTTCTACCCGCCCGATGCGGTCGCGCAAGGTCGCCCCGACTGGCAGCTGCGGACCGCGCTCGAGCAGGGGCGCGCCGAGGACGAGGGCTGGCGCGCGCGCAACGACGGCACCAAGTACTGGGCGAACGCGGTGATCACCGCGCTCAAGGACAAGGACGGCACGCTGCGCGGCTTCGCGACCATCGTTCGCGACATGACCGAGCGGCGCAAGATCGAGGCGCTGCAGCGCGCCGACCGGCAGAAGAACGAGTTCCTCGCGCTGCTCGCGCACGAGCTGCGCAACCCGCTCGCGCCGATCCGCAACGCGCTCTACATCATGGGGCAGCCCGAGGCGAGCGCGGCGAACGCGACGCGCGCGCGCGAGATCGCCGAGCGCCAGGTGCAGCACATGTCGCGGCTGCTCGACGACCTGATCGACGTCGCGCGCGTGAGCCGCGGCAGCATGGAGCTCAGGAAGGAGCTGCTCGACCTCGACGTCGCGGTCGCGTCGGCGGTCGAGGCGGTGCGGCCGCTGGTCCAGGATTCGCGCCACCAGCTCACCGTCGCCGTGCCGCCGCGCACGCTGTGGGTCGACGCCGACCCGGCGCGGCTCGAGCAGGTGCTGATCAACCTGCTCACCAACGCGATCAAGTACACCGACCCGGGCGGCCACATCTGGATCACCGCGGAGACGCAGGGCGAGGAGGTCGTGCTGCGCGTGCGCGACTCGGGCATCGGCATCGACCCGGTGATGCTGCCGCGCATCTTCGAGCTGTTCGTGCAGGCCGAGCGCCGCATGGACCGCGCGGTGGGCGGCGTCGGCATCGGGCTCTCGCTCGTGAAGAAGCTGATCGAGCTGCACGGCGGCACGGTGCAGGCGTTCAGCGCCGGCCTCGGCAAGGGAACCGAGCTGGTCGTGCGCCTGCCCGCGGCGAAGACGCCCGAGGCGACGGGCGCGCGATCCCGGGCGGACGGCGCGCCCGCCGACCTGTTCGGGCTGCGCATCCTGGTGGTCGACGACAACATCAACGCCGCCGACAGCCTGGCGACGCTGCTCGAGCTCGCCGGGCACGAGGTGCGCGTCGCCTACGAGGGCGAGGCCGCGCTGCTGGTCGCCGAGGCGTTCAAGCCGCAGGTCGTGCTGCTCGATATCGGCATGCCGGGGATGGACGGCTACGAGGTCGGGCGCATGCTGCGCCAGAAGCCGCAGACGCGCTCGGCGCTGCTGATCGCGATCACCGGCTGGGGCGCGCCCGACGACCTGCGCCGCTCGAAGGAGGCGGGGTTCGATCACCACCTGGTGAAGCCGGTCGAGCCCGCGGCGCTGCAGCGCCTGCTCGCGCGCAAGTCGGCCCGCGCCCGCTAGGGCGCCGCGCGCCCGGCTAAGGCGCGACCGCGCGCGCCGCGGCCGCGCCGCTTCGCACCGCCGTCTCCAGCGTCCCCGGATAGTCGCTCGCGACGTAATCGCCCGCGAGCAGCAGCCCGCGCACAGGCGTCGTGGTCGCCGGCCGCTCGAGCCCCGGAGTGCACGCGAAGGTCGCGCGGCGCTCGGCGATCGTGCGCGACCAGAGCGGCGCCGGCAGCCGGCCCCAGGCCGCCTCGATCTCGCGCTCCACCGCGGCGACGAGCGCGCGCGAGTCCATGTCCGCGTGCGGGCCCGAGCCGCTGATCACCGCGGCGAGCAGCCCCCGCGGGCCGCCGAGCCGGCCGCGGTCGAAGACCCACTGGATCAGGCCGCCCGTGAAGCCGATCATCGGGGCGGAGAGCGCGACCGATTCCGGGTACTGCAGGTAGCAGGTGACGATGGGCTGATACTCGAAGCGCGCGAGCGTCGCGCGCACGCCTTCCAGGCCGCTCCACTTCGGCAGCAGCGCCGCGACGTGCTGGGGCGCGCACGCGACGACGACGTGCGAGTACACGTTCGCCTCGTCGTCGAGGCGGAAGCGGCCCGGCTCGCCGTGGATCGCGCGCACCGCGCGCGCGAGCCGGATCTCGCCGCCGCTTGCGCGGACGAGCGCGGCCGCGGGCTCGGGGAAGAGCCGGCCGAGGTCGGCGCGCGGCAGCAGCAGGTCGCTCGCCCCGCGCGCGCCCGCGAGCGCGTCGCGCAGCACGCTCGCGAACACCTGCGCCGAGGCGAGCGCCGCAGGCGTGTTGAGCGCCGACACGCACAGCGGCTCCCACAGGTGCGCGCGCAGCGGACCTCGCTGGCCTTCGTCGTCGAGCCAGCGCGCGACCGCGCGGTCCGGGACGACGCGATATCGCCGCGCGCGCAGCTTCGCGAGGAAGGCGATCGCGGCGAGGGCGCCGCCGAGCGGCGCGCCGCGGGCGCGAAGGAGGGCGAGGACGAGATCGAGCGGATGCGGCGCGCGCGGCGCGCGCATGCGGAAGCCGTCGACGAACTCGAGCGCGAGGGGGACGCGCTCGAGCGCAAGCGCCGGGTCCACTCCCACCCGGCGCATCGCCGCGAGCGTGTCGCGGTAGGCGCCGATGAGCACGTGCTGGCCGTTGTCGAGCTCGACGCCCTCGAGCGCGACGCGGCGCGCGCGGCCGCCGAGCGTGCGCGCCGCCTCGAGCACCGTCACCGCGACGCCGCGCGCCGCGAGCTCGGCCGCGGCGGCGAGGCCCGCCCAGCCGCCGCCGATCACGGCCACCTTCGCGGCGTCCGTCACGCCGTGATCCAGGTGCGCCACGCGATCCAGAGCTTGCGGATCGGCGTGAGCGCGACGCGCTGGCGCAGCACGCGGTAGCCGTCGCGCGCGATCTCCTCGAGCAGCGCGCGGTAGATCGCGGCCATCACCAGCCCGGGGCGCTGCGCGCGCCGGTCGGCGGACGGAAGCAGCGCCAGCGCCTCGTCGTAGCAGCCGCGCGCCCGGGCCGACTGGAAGTCCATGAGGCGCCGGAAGTCCTCGGTCTCGCGCGCGCCGAGGATATCCGCCGCGGTGACGCCGAAGCGCTGCATCTCGTCCATCGGCAGGTAGATGCGGTTCTTGCGCGCGTCCTCGCCGACGTCGCGGATGATGTTGGTGAGCTGGAACGCGAGCCCGAGGCGCTCGGCGTATTCGTAAGTCCGCCGGTCGGTGGCGCCGAAGATGCCCGCCGCGAGCCGGCCGACGACGCCGGCGACGCGGTGGCAATAGAGGCGCAGCGCGGCGTAGTCGAGATAGCGCGTCTGCGCGAGGTCCATCTCCATGCCGTCCATGATCTCGGAGAGCCCGGCCTCGGTCACGCCGAAGTCGCGCACCGCGGGCGCGAGCGCCTGCGACACCGGGTGCTGCGGCGTCCCGCGGAAGAGCCGGGCGACCTCGTCGCGCCACCACGCGAGCCGCGCGCGCGCGATCGCCGCGTCGCTCGGCTCGTCGACCGCGTCGTCGACCTCGCGGCAGAAAGCGTAGAGCGCGGTGATGGCGCGGCGCCGCTCCGGCGGCAGGAACAGGAACGAGTAGTAGAAGCTCGAACCGCTCTTCGCCGCCTTCTCCTGGCAGTACTGGTCGGGAGTCATCGCATCGAGAGCGCCCGCGAAAGCATCAGCGGCCAGTCCCAGGCGCGCAGCACGGGCCGATGCCTGAACACGTCGCCCCTCGCGCGCTCGATCTTCTGCAGGATGCGCAGGCCCCCCTGGACCACGGTGCGGATCTCCAGGCCGATCCTCCCCGGCAGCGCGAGCGCGAGCGGCGCGCCGCGCTCGAGCATCGCGCGGGCGCGCTCGAGCTGGAACTGCATGAGCGCCGGCCACGCGCCGCCCGCGTCGCGCGCCGCGATCTGGGCCTCGCTCACGCCGAAGCGCGCCATCTCGTCCTGCGGCAGGTAGACGCGGTCCTTGGCCCAGTCGAGCTCGACGTCCTGCCAGAAGTTGACGAGCTGCAGCGCCGAGCAGATCGAGTCCGACCACAGGACGTGCTGCTCGCTCGCGTGGCCGTAGAGCCGCAGCATCAGCCGGCCGATCGGATCGGCGGAGCGGCGGCAGTAGTCGAGGACCTCGGCGAAGCTCGCGTAGCGCTTCGTCGTCACGTCCTGCTCGAACGCGTCGAGCAGGTCATAGAACGGCTCGATGGGAAGACGATGCGCGGCGATGACCTCGCGCAGCTCCTCGAACAGCGGCTCGCCCGGCGCTCGTCCGGACGCGATGCGCCGCAGCTCGTCCCGGTAGCCCTCGAGCAGCCCGAGCCGCTCCGCGGCCGGGCGCTCGCCCTCGTCGGCGAAGTCGTCGGCGCTGCGCGCGAAGCGGTAGATGACCGCGACCGGCCGGCGCAAAGGCCCCGGCAGCAGCAGCGAGGCGACCGGGAAGTTCTCGTAATGTCCGACGGACATTTCCATGTTTTTGCAGGGTTTTCCCCGCTTCAGGCTGACAGTATAGGGGGCTTGCGGTAGAATCACAGCCCTCCCGGGCCGCAAACGACCGCACGCCGACGCGAAGGTGGCGGAATTGGTAGACGCACTGGATTTAGGTTCCAGCGCCGCAAGGCATGGGGGTTCGAGTCCCTTCCTTCGCACCACAACGACCGGATGAACGCGGCATGCAGACGAGCATCGAAACCCTGAGCCCTCTCGAGCGGCGCCTCAACGTCGACGTTCCCGCCGAGCAGATCGACCGCGAGGTCGAGCAGCGCCTGCGGAAGCTCTCGCGCACGGTGCGGCTCGCCGGCTTCCGGCCGGGCAAGGTGCCGCTCAAGATCGTCGCGCAGCACTACGGGCCCCAGGTCCGCTCGGAAGTGATCGGCGACGCGGTGCAGAACGCGTTCGCCGAGGCGGTGCGCAACCAGAACCTGCGCGTCGCGGGCTACCCGAGGATCGAGCGCAAGGAGGGGGGCGACGCGTCGCAGGTCTCCTTCAGCGCCGTGTTCGAGGTCTACCCCGAGGTGAAGCTGGGCGACGTCGCCGGCGTGCGCATCGATCGGCCCGCGCTCGCGGTCGGCGACGCCGAGGTCGACAAGACGATCGAGATCCTGCGCAAGCAGCGCTCGAGCTGGACGGACGCCGATCGCGCGGCGCGCGGCGGCGACCGCGTGACGGTCGACTTCACCGGCCGCATCGACGGCGCGGAGTTCGCCGGCGGCTCGGCCAAGGACTTCGGGGTCGTGCTGGGCGAGCGCCAGATGCTGCCCGAGTTCGAGACCGCGCTCTCGGGCGTGAAGACGGGCGAGACCAAGACGTTCCCGGTGACCTTCCCGGCGGATTACGCGGGGCGCGAGGTGGCGGGGAAGACCGCCGGGTTCGAGGTCGCGGTGAAGCGCGTCGAGGAGCGCCAGCTGCCTCAGGTCGACGCCGAGTTCGCCAGGCTGCTCGGCGTCGCGGACGGCGACACGGCGAAGATGCGCTCCGAGATCCGCGCCAACGTCGAGCGCGAGGTGAGGAAGCGCGTCGAGAACGACGTCAAGCAGAAGGCGATGCAGGCGCTGCTCGACACGACCCGGATCGACGTGCCCAAGTCGCTGGTCGAGATGGAGGTGCAGCGACTCGTGCAGCAGACGCGCGCAGAGCTCGAGAGCCGCGGGCTGAAATCGGACCGCCTGCCGATGGGCGTCGACGCGATCGAGCAGCAGGCGCGCCGGCGCGTCACGCTCGGGCTGATCCTCGGCGAGCTGGTGAAGGCGCACGGCCTCGCCGCCAAGCCCGAGCAGGTGCGCGTGCTGGTCGAGGAGCACGCGCAGAGCTATGAGCAGCCGGGCGAGGTGGTAAAATGGCTCTACTCGGAGCCGCAGCGCCTCGCCGAATTCGAGGGCCTGGCGGTCGAGTCCAACGTGGTCGCCTGGGTGCTCGAGCACGCGAAAGTGGAGGACAAGGCGGTCAGTTTCGACGAGCTCATGGGAGGTGCGGTTTGACGCCGGGCCGGCGCCATAGTGGTAGGATAGGCTCAATGGCCTCGGAGGCGACCGCATGAACGGCTTCAACTGGCAAGCAACTGATTCGACTGGATCTTCCCGGATCCAGGAGCCGCAGGGCCTCGGCCTGGTGCCGATGGTCATCGAGCAGAGCGGGCGCGGCGAGCGCGCCTACGACATCTACTCGCGGCTGCTCAAGGAACGGGTGGTTTTCCTGGTCGGCCCGGTCAACGAGGTCACCGCGAACCTGATCGTCGCGCAGCTGCTGTTCCTCGAGTCCGAGAATCCCGACAAGGACATCTTCTTCTACATCAACTCGCCGGGCGGCTCGGTGTCGGCGGGGATGGCGATCTACGACACCATGCAGTTCGTGAAGCCCGACGTGTCGACGCTGTGCGTCGGGCAGGCGGCGAGCATGGGGTCGCTCCTGCTCGCGGCGGGCGCGAAGGGCAAGCGCTTCTGCCTGCCGAACTCGCGGGTGATGATCCACCAGCCGATGGGCGGCTTCCAGGGCCAGGCCTCCGACATCGAGATCCACGCGAAGGAGATCCTGTATCTCCGCGGACGGCTGAACGAGATCCTGGCGAAGCACACCGGCCAGACCGTCGAGCGCATCGCGCGCGACACGGACCGCGACAACTTCCTTTCGGCGGAGGATTCGGTGAAGTACGGACTGGTCGACCGCGTGCTGTCCTCGCGCACCGAGGCGCCCGCGACGGCGAGCGCCGTCTGACCGGGGACGGAGGCACGGCATGACGGAAAAGACCGGCGGCGAGAAGCTTCTCTACTGCTCCTTCTGCGGCAAGAGCCAGCACGAGGTGCGGAAGCTGATCGCCGGTCCCTCGGTGTTCATCTGCGACGAGTGCATCGAGCTGTGCAACGACATCATCCGCGAGGAGAGCGCGGCCGACAAGAGCGGCAAGCCCGCGAAGTCGGACCTGCCGACGCCGCGCGAGATCTGCAACATCCTCGACGAGTACGTGATCGGGCAGGAGACGGCGAAGAAGATCCTGTCGGTCGCCGTCTACAACCACTACAAGCGGTTGAAGCACCTGTCGAAGAACGACGAGGTCGAGCTCGCGAAGTCGAACATCCTGCTGGTCGGCCCGACCGGCTCGGGCAAGACGCTGCTCGCGCAGACGCTCGCGCGCCTCTTGAACGTGCCGTTCGTGATCGCGGACGCGACGACGCTGACCGAGGCCGGCTACGTCGGCGAGGACGTCGAGAACATCATCCAGAAGCTCTTGCAGAACTGCGACTACGACGTCGACAAGGCGAAGCGCGGCATCGTCTACATCGACGAGATCGACAAGATCTCGAGGAAATCGGACAACCCCTCGATCACGCGCGACGTCTCGGGCGAGGGCGTGCAGCAGGCGCTGCTGAAGCTCATCGAGGGCACGATCGCCTCGGTGCCGCCGCAGGGCGGGCGCAAGCACCCGAACCAGGACTTCGTCCAGGTCGACACGACGAACATCCTCTTCATCTGCGGCGGCGCGTTCGACGGGCTGGAGAAGATCATCCGCAACCGCTCGGAGAAGAGCGGCATCGGCTTCGGCGCCGACGTGCGCAGCCTCAAGAACGCGAAGGACATCAGCGCGGTGCTGAAGACGGTCGAGCCCGAGGACCTGATCAAGTACGGCCTCATCCCCGAGTTCGTCGGGCGGCTGCCGGTCGTGGCGACGCTCGAGGAGCTCGACGAGCAGGCGCTGATCCAGATCCTCACCGAGCCCAAGAACGCGCTCATCAAGCAGTACCAGAAGCTGTTCGCGATGGAGGGCGTCGACCTCGAGGTGCGCAACCAGGCGCTGCAGGCGATCGCGAAGAAGGCGCTCGCGCGCAAGACCGGGGCCCGCGGGCTGCGCTCGATCCTCGAGCAGGTACTGCTCGACATCATGTTCGACCTGCCGACCATGGAAAACGTCAGCAAGGTCGTCGTCGACGAGGGCACGATCGAGGGCGGCGGCAAGCCGCTGCTGATCTACGCCGACCAGCCCAAGGTGGCCGGCTCCGCTTGACCGGCTCCGCGGAGCCGCGCGTTATTCCCGCGTCACGGCGGGGACTTACACATTGAAACACGGGCGCTCGCCCCAAGTTGTATAGTGTTTGCACCATTCGCACGGGAGCATCATGGCCAACGAAATCCTTCCTGAGCTGAACCAGTACCCGCTGTTGCCCCTGCGGGACGTGGTGGTATTTCCGCACATGGTGATACCGCTGTTCGTGGGCCGGCCGAAGTCGATCAAGGCGATGGAAATCGCGATGGAGGCGGGCAAGTCGATCCTGCTCGTCGCCCAGAAGTCCGCGGCCAAGGACGAGCCGATGGCCGAGGACATGTACAAGATCGGCTGCATCTCGAACATCCTGCAGATGCTGAAGCTGCCCGACGGCACGGTGAAGGTGCTGGTCGAGGGCGGCCAGCGCGCGCGCATCCAGACCATCGACGACGCGCGCAGCCACTACGTCGCCGACGCCATCCCGGTGCCGCCCGACGCGGGCGACAACACCGAGGTCGAGGCGATGCGCCGCGCGCTGATCGCGCAGTTCGACCAGTACGTGAAGCTGAACAAGAAGATCCCGCCCGAGATCCTCACGTCCCTCGCGGGCATCGAGGAGCCGGGGCGCCTGGCCGACACGATCGCCGCGCACCTGCCGCTCAAGCTCGAGCAGAAGCAGCAGGTCCTCGAGATGTTCGAGGTGAAGTCGCGTCTCGAGCACCTGCTGTCGCAGCTGGAGACCGAAATCGACATCCTTCAGGTCGAGAAGCGCATCCGCGGGCGCGTCAAGCGCCAGATGGAGAAGAGCCAGCGCGAGTACTACCTCAACGAGCAGGTGAAGGCGATCCAGAAGGAGCTCGGCGAGGGCGAGGACGGCGCCGACCTCGAGGAGATGGAGAAGCGCATCAAGCTCGCGCGCATGCCCAAGGACGCGCGCAAGAAGGCCGAGGCCGAGCTGAAGAAGCTGCGCCTCATGTCGCCGATGTCGGCCGAGGCGACGGTCGTGCGCAACTACATCGAGACCATCGTCGGCCTGCCGTGGAAGAAGCGCAGCAAGATCTCGCGCGACATCGCCGCGGCCGAGAAGACCCTCGACGCCGACCACTACGGCCTGGAGAAGGTGAAGGAGCGCATCGTCGAGTACCTCGCGGTGCAGAGCCGCGTCGACAAGGTGAAGGCCCCGATCCTGTGCCTCGTGGGCGCGCCCGGCGTCGGGAAGACGTCGCTCGGCCAGTCGATCGCGAAGGCGACGAACCGCAAGTTCGTGCGCATGTCGCTCGGCGGCGTGCGGGACGAAGCCGAGATCCGCGGACACCGGCGCACCTACATCGGCTCGATGCCGGGCAAGATCCTGCAGAACATGTCCAAGGTCGGCGTGAAGAACCCGCTGTTCCTGCTCGACGAGGTCGACAAGCTCGGCATGGACTTCCGCGGCGACCCGTCGTCGGCGCTGCTCGAGGTGCTCGATCCGGAGCAGAACCACACCTTCACCGACCACTACGTCGAGGTCGAGTACGACCTCTCCGAGGTCATGTTCGTCGCGACGGCGAACACGCTGAACATCCCGCCGCCGCTGCTCGACCGCATGGAAGTGATCCGGATCTCGGGCTACACCGAGGACGAGAAGGTCAACATCGCGGTGCGCTACCTGCTCCCGAAGCAGCTCAAGAATAACGGGCTGAAGAAGGACGAGATCTCGGTCTCCGACGCGGCCATCCGCGACCTGATCCGCTACTACACGCGCGAGGCGGGCGTGCGCGGTCTCGAGCGCGAGGTGTCGAAGATCTGCCGCAAGGTGGTGAAGACCCTCGTGACCGCGACCAAGCCGCACAAGATCCTGGTGACGCCCAAGAACCTCGACAAGTTCGTCGGGGTGAGGCGCTACACCTACGGCATCGCCGAGAAGCAGAGCCAGGTCGGCCAGGTCACGGGCCTCGCCTGGACCGAGGTCGGCGGCGAGCTGCTGACGATCGAAGCGGTGACGATGCCCGGCAAGGGCAAGACCATCACGACCGGGAAGCTGGGCGAGGTGATGCAGGAGTCGATCCAGGCCGCGCTCACCGTGGTGCGCAACCGCTCCTCGAAGCTCGGCGTGACCGAGGACTTCTACCAGAAGAACGACATCCACATCCACCTGCCCGAGGGCGCCACGCCCAAGGACGGCCCGAGCGCGGGCATCGGCATCTGCACGGCGATGGTGTCCATGCTCACCGGGATCCCGGTCCGCGCCGACGTCGCCATGACCGGCGAGATCACGCTGCGCGGCGAGGTGCTGGTGATCGGCGGCCTGAAGGAGAAGCTGCTGGCGGCGCACCGCGGCGGCATCAAGACCGTGCTGATCCCCGAGGAGAACGTGAAGGACCTGGTCGAGATCCCGGACAACATCAAGAACAAGCTCGAGATCGTCCCGGTGAAGTGGGTCGACCAGGTGCTCGAGCTCGCGCTCGAGCGCAAGCCCGAGCCGCGCAAAGGCAGCGACGACAAGGTCGGGCCGCTGCCGCCGGTCGCCGACGACAAGGGCTCCTCCACGGTTGTCACTCATTAGCGACACCCGGCGCGCGCCCGGCAGACGAAGCTGCGGGCGCGCGCCGGGCCGCGTCGCCCGCTCGATGCCGCGCCTTGACACGGCCGTTTCGCGAGCGCTATAAATTGATGAAGTGAAAGCGCCCGGCTCGCGAGCCGCGAAGCGCCCTCACGCGTTCGGAAGCAAATAAGCTGAGATTGGGACACCAGGCGGCCGCTCGGGGCCGCCGCAGGGACGGCTTTTTCGCCGCTTCGCGCCTGACATCCGGAGGGGATGCATGAACAAGACCGAAATCATCGACCACATCTCCAAGTCCGCGGACATCTCGAAGGCCGCCGCGGGCCGCGCGCTCGAGGCGACGGTCGCCGCGATCAAGACCGCGATGAAGCGGGGCGGCATGGTGACGCTCGTGGGCTTCGGCACCTTCTACGTCGGCAAGCGCGCCGCGCGCGCGGGCCGCGATCCCCGGACCGGGGACGCCATCAAGATCAAGGCCGCCCGCGTGCCCAAGTTCCGCGCTGGCAAGGCGTTGAAAGATGCAGTAAACTGATCGGCCTTCCGAGGTGGGCCCGCTTGTTGGTGCACTCGTTGGCGCGCTGTTGGTAGAGGGTGCTTAGCTCAGCTGGTAGAGCGTCGCCCTTACAAGGCGAATGTCGGCGGTTCGATCCCGTCAGCACCCACCAGGTCGCGAGGAGTGGTAGTTCAGCTGGTTAGAATACCGGCCTGTCACGCCGGGGGTCGCGGGTTCGAGTCCCGTCCACTCCGCCAGTTTCACGATCACCGGGGCGCCTCGAGCGCCCCGATTGCTTTAGCGCCCGCGTCACTTAGGTTCGACTCATGTTCGATTTTGTCGCCAAGCACAAGCGCCTGCTGCAGATCATCCTCGGGCTGATGATCGTCCCGCCTTTCGCGTTCTGGGGCATTCAATGGACGCAGCGCGACGTGGTCGGCCCGGACACCGTGGCGAAGGTCGGCGGGCAGCGGATCACCGACCAGGAGTTCACCGAGGCGCTGCGCCAGCAGCAGGACCGGATGCGCCAGCTCCTCGGCCGCAACTACAACCCCGCGCTCATGGAGTCGCCGGCGATGCGCTCGGAGCTCCTCGACGGCATGATCTCGCAGCGCGTGCTCACCGAGTACGCCGTGCGCGGCAACGTCGCGGTGAGCACGGAGCAGCTGCGCGACGCGATCACCTCGATCCCGGCGTTCCAGGAGGACGGCAAGTTCTCGAGCGCGCGCTACGAGACGCTCCTTCGCGGGGAAGGGTATTCGCCCGCCACCTTCGAGGCGTCGGTGCGCCGCGACCTGATGCTCCAGCAGCTGACCGGCGCGCTGTCCGACTCGGGCATCGCGTCGAAGGCGGTCGCGCAGCGGCTCGCGCGCCTGTCGCAGCAGCAGCGCGAGGTCGCCGAGAGCGTCATCGCCGCCGACCCGAAGGCGCGCGAGGCCCAGCCGAGCGCGGAGGCCGTGCGCGCGTACTACGACCAGAACCCGGCGCAGTTCCAGGTGCCCGAGCAGATCTCGGTCGAGTACGTGGTGCTCGACGCGGACGCGCTCGCCGCCGCCGAGCAGATCGACCCGAACGCGGTCAGGAGCTACTACGAGCAGAACGCCGCCAAGTACGGGCAGCCCGAGCAGCGCCAGGCGAGCCACATCCTGCTCTCGTACAAGCCCAATGCGACCGACGCCGACAAGGCCAAGGTGCGCGCCAAGGCCGAGCAGGTGCTCGCCGAGGTGCGCAAGTCGCCCGGCAGCTTCGCGGCGCTCGCGAAGAAGTACTCGCAGGACCCGGGCTCGGCGCCGAAAGGCGGCGACCTCGGCTGGTTCGCGCGCGGCATGATGGTGCCGCAGTTCGAGGACGCGGCCTTCAGGATGAAGCCGAACGGGATCAGCGGGCTGGTCGAGTCCGAGTTCGGCCTCCACATCATCAAGCTGACGGGCGTGAAGCCGGGGAAGAAGCGCCCGCTCGAGGAGGTCCGTCCCGAGATCGAGCGCGAGCTGAAGCGCCAGGCGGCGCAGCGGCGCTACCCGGAGGCGGCCGAGTCGTTCAGCAACACCGTGTACGAGCAGCCCGACTCGCTCAAGCCCGCCGCCGACAAGTTCCACCTGCAGGTGCGCCGCGCCGACGGCGTCACGCGGCAATCGGCGCCGGTCCAGGTGCTGAGCCAGCCGCGCGTGCTGCAGGCGCTGTTCTCCGAGGACGTGATCACGAACAAGCGCAACAGCGAGGCGGTCGAGGCGGCTCCCAACACGCTGGTCGCCGCGCGCATGGTCGAGCACAAGGCGGCCAGCCAGCGTCCGTTCGAGGCGGTGAAGGCCGACATCGAGCGGCTGCTCGCGCAGCGGCAGGCGCGCGAGATCGCCGCGAAGCGCGGCGCCGAGCGGCTCGCGCAGCTGAAGAAGGGCGACGTCAAGGGCGTCGCGTTCGCGCCGGCGAAGACCGTGAGCCGCGAGAAGGCCGCGGGGCTCGCGCCGGCGGCGGTGTCGCGCGTCTTCAGCGTGGACGCGTCAGCGCTGCCCGCATACGTGGGCGTCGAGGTGCCCGCGGGCTACGCGCTGTACCGGGTGAGCAAGGTGATCGACACGGAGCCCGACGAGGCGCGCCAGCGCGCGGTCCAGAGCGAGCTCGGGCGCGCGAACGGCGAGGAGGAGTTCCGCTCCTTCCTGACGGGGCTGCGCGCCGACGTCGGCGTCGAGATCAACCGCGAGCTGCTCGACAAGAAGCCGCAGTAGGGCCGCGGTCGCGTCTTATGCGCCGCCGGCTTCCGTCGGCATGCCGCCCACGGTGGTGCTGAAGCCGGCGTCGACGTGCACCACCTCGCCCGTCACCCCCGCCGCCAGGTCCGACAGCAGGAACGCCGCCGCGTTGCCGACGTCGTCGATCGTGACGTTGCGCCGCAGGGGCGCGTGCTCCTCGACGTGCTTGAGGATCTTGCCGAAGCCCGCGATGCCGGCCGCGGCCAGCGTCTTGATCGGGCCGGCGGAGATCGCGTTCACGCGTATGCCCTTGGGCCCCAGGCTCGCCGCCAGATAGCGCACGCTCGCCTCGAGGCTCGCCTTGGCGAGTCCCATGGTGTTGTAGTTCGGGACGGTGCGCTCCGCGCCGAGGTAGGTGAGGGTGAGCAGCGCGCCGCGGCGGCCCTGCATCAGCGGCAGCGCGCCCTTCGCCAGCGCGCCGAAGCTGTAGGCGCTGACGTCGTGCGCGACGCGGAACGCCTCGCGCGACAGGCCCTCGAGGAAGTCGCCCGCGATCGCCTCGCGCGGCGCGAACGCGATCGCGTGCACGACGCCGTCGAGACCGTCCCACTCCGCTCGCAGCGACTCGAACAGCCGCGCGATCTCGTCGTCGCTCGCGACGTCGCAGGGCACCGCCAGGCGGCTGCCGAGCTCGGCCGCCATCTCGGTGACGCGGTCCTTGAAGCGCTCGTTCTGGTAGGTGAAGGCGAGCTGCGCGCCCTCGCGCTTCGCCGCCTTCGCGATGCCCCAGGCGATCGAGCGGTTGGAGAGCAGGCCGGTGACGAGTATGCGTTTGCCTTCGAGCAGCGCCATCGCGGATTCCTCGGGAAGAGCGCCCGATTATAGCGGACGCTCGCGCGGCGCCCGGGTGACGGTGCGCGGCCGCTTCCGCTAAACTCGGGTCGTGCGCGGGCCGTTTCTCCGGCGGTTGGTCCTCCTGGCGCTGCTGGCGTGCGGCCTGTCCGGCTGCGGCCGCGTCTGGAACGATCCGTATCCCGCGGACGAGCGCGGCCGCGACATCCTCTACACCTTCTTCATCGAGCGGCCGAAGCACCTCGACCCGGCGCAGTCGTACACGTCCGACGAGTACGACATCATCCAGGAGATCTACGAGCCGCCGCTGCAATACCACTACCTGAAGCGCCCCTACGAGCTCGAGGCGACGACGGCGACCGAGGTCCCGAAGCCGCGTTATCTCGACGCGGACGGCCGGCCGCTGCCGGCCGACTCCGACCGCGTCGCGTACAGCGAGTACGACATCCACATCAAGCCGGGGATCATGTACCAGCCGCAC
Source organism: Burkholderiales bacterium (assembly GCA_035651815.1). GTDB lineage: Bacteria > Pseudomonadota > Gammaproteobacteria > Burkholderiales > SG8-39 > VBDM01. Next base: position 15,924 of record DASRFB010000099.1, read on the forward strand.
CCGGCGTTCGCGACCGACGGCAAGGGCGCGCCGCTGTACCTGTCGCTCGCGGAAGGCGACGTGCGCTCGAAGTACAAGCTGTCCGACTTCCCGAAGACCGGCACGCGCGAGCTGGTCGCCGAGGACTACGTCTACCAGATCAAGCGGCTCGCGCACCCGCGGATCGTGTCGCCGATCTACGGCCACATGACCGACTACATCGTCGGGCTGAAGGAGCTCGGCGACCGCCTGCGGCGCGACAACGCCGCGATCGCCGCCGCGCACCGCGCGCGCTACGGCGCCGCGGACACCGAGCTGCCGTGGCTCGACCTGCGCGGCTACGAGCTCTCCGGCGTGCACGCGGTCGACCGCTACACCTACCGCGTGCGCATCAAGGGCAAGTATCCGCAGTTCGTGTACTGGCTCGCGATGCCCTTCTTCGCGCCGGTGCCCTGGGAGGCCGACCGCTTCTACTCCCAGCGCGGGATGAGCGAGGGCCGCAACCTCACGCTCGACTGGTACCCGGTCGGCACCGGGCCGTACATGCTCGCCGAGAACGACCCGAACTCGCGCATGGTGCTCGCCGCGAACCCGAACTTCCACGGCGAGTCGTATCCCTCGCAGGGCGAGCCCGGCGACGCCGCCGCGGGGCTGCTCGCCGACGCGGGCAAGCGCCTGCCGTTGAACGAGCGCATCGTGTTCACGCGCGAGAAGGAGAGCATCCCGCTCTGGAACAAGTTCCTGCAGGGCTACTACGACGCCGCGGGCATCGGCTCGGACAACTTCGACCAGGCGGTGCGCATCAGCGTCGGCGGCGACGCGGCGCTCTCGCCCGAGATGGAGCAGCGCGGCATCCGCCTGCGCACCTCGGTCGCGACCAGCACCTTCTACCTCGCGTTCAACTTCCAGGACGCGGTCGTCGGCAACAAGGGCGACGCGCGCGCGCGCGAGCGCGCGAGGAAGCTGCGCCAGGCGGTCTCGATCGCGATCGACTGGGAGGAGTACATCTCGATCTTCGCGAACGGCCGCGGGCTTCCGGGCATGGGCCCGCTGCCGCCCGGGATCTTCGGCTACCACCAGGGCGACGCCGAATACAACCCGGTCGTCTACGAGCGCGGCCCCGACGGCAAGCCCCGGCGCAAGAGCATCGAAGCCGCGAAGAAGCTGCTCGCCGAGGCCGGCTACCCGGACGGCCGCGACGCGGCGACCGGGCAGCCGCTGGTGCTGTACCTGGATACCACCGAGCGCGGCCCCGACGACGCGTCGCGGCTCAACTGGTACCGGCGGCAGTTCGCCAAGATCGACGTCCAGCTCGAGATCCGCTCGACCGACTACAACCGCTTCCAGGACAAGATCCGCTCGGGCAACACGCAGATGTTCTTCCTCGGCTGGAACGCGGACTACCCCGATCCCGAGAACTTCATGTTCCTGCTCTACGGCCCGAACGGCACGCAGGATGGCGAGAACAAGGCGCGCTACTCGAACCCGGTCTTCGACCGGCTGTTCGAGCAGATGAAGAACATGGAGAACGGCCCGAAGCGCCAGGCGATCATCGACGAGATGGTGAAGCTCGCGCGCGACGACGCGCCCTGGGTGTGGGGCTTCCACCCGAAGGACTACGCGCTCTCGCACGCCTGGGTGCACAACAGCAAGCCGAACAAGATGGCGCGCAACGGCCTCAAGTACATCCGCGTCGACACGGCGCTGCGCGAGGCGAAGCGCGAGGAATGGAACCGGCCCGACATCCGGCCGCTCGTGCTGATCCTCGCCGCGCTCGCGCTCGCGAGCATCCCCGCCTGGATGAGCTACCGGCGGCGCGAGCGCCTCGCGGCCCGGCCCGCGGCGCAGTCGACGGGCGCGCCGGCTTGATCGCGTACATCGTCCGCCGGATGCTGTACGCGATCCCGATCCTGGTCGGGGTCAACCTGTTCACGTTCGTGCTGTTCTTCGAGGTCAACACGCCCGACGACATGGCGAGGCTGCAGCTCGGGACGCGGCGCATCACCGCCGAGGCGGTCGAGCGGTGGAAGGCCGAGCACGGCTACGACAAGCCGCTGTGGTACAACGACCGCGCCGCCGGAGCCGGCCGGGTCACCGACACCGTATTTTTCGACAAGTCGGTGCGCCTGTTCGCGTTCGACTTCGGCAACGCGGACGACGGCCGCTCGATCCGCCACGAGATCGCGACGCGCATGTGGCCGAGCCTCGCGGTGCAGCTGCCGGTGTTCCTGGTCGGGATCGCGGTGAACATCACATTCGCGCTGCTCATGGCGTTCTTCCGCGGCACGTATCTGGATTTCTGGGGCGTGGTGCTGTGCGTGGCGATGATGTCGATCTCCGGTCTGTTCTACATCATCGGCGGACAGTTCGTGTTCTCCAAGATCTGGAATCTGGTCCCGATCTCCGGCTACTCGAGCGGCGTCGACGCGTTCAAGTTCCTCGTGCTTCCCGTCGTGATCGGCGCCGTCAGCGGCATCGGCTCCGGCGCGCGCTGGTACCGCACCGTCTTCCTCGAGGAGGTCGGCAAGGACTACGTGCGCACCGCGCGCGCGAAGGGGCTGGCCGAGACCACGGTGATGTTCCGGCACGTGCTGAAGAACGGGCTGATCCCGATCCTCACGGGGGCGGTGGTCGTCATCCCGACGCTCTTCATGGGCGCGCTGATCATGGAGTCTTTCTTCGGCATCCCCGGGCTCGGCAGCTATACGATCGACGCGATCCAGAACCAGGATTTCTCGGTCGTGCGCTCGATGGTGTTCCTCGGGGCGGTGCTCTACATCGTCGGGCTGCTCCTGACCGACATCTCGTACACGCTCGCCGATCCGCGGGTGCGGTTCGAATGAGGAGCGCGCCGTGCCCGTGATCCTCTGGACCGACGCGCTCGTGTTCGTCCTGGTCGCGGCCATCGGCGCCTACGTTCTCTACGCCCGCCGCCAGCCGCACCTGCGCCGGCCGTGGGGCCGCGTGCGGCAGAGCGCCGCGGGCATGTCGGCGCTGGTCGTGCTCGCGGTGTTCGTGGCGATCGGCCTGGCGGACTCGCTGCACTACCGGCCAGCGCTCGAGCGCCAGGGCGGCCGCGGCGGGATCGCGTACTCGACCGCGGTGCTGTCGCTGTTCGACGCGCTCGCCGCGCCGCTGTGGTCGCATCGCGAGCGCACGTATTCGGCGCCTTTCGCGACGCGCGCGTTCGCGCGCGAGACGCTCGAGGTGCCGGGCCCCGACGGCAAGCCGCGCGAGGTGCGGGAGTTTCCCCGGCTCGCCTGGGGCGGGGCGCACCTGAAGGACGAGTCGGACCGGGACCGCGACGTCGCGCTGCGCGCGCTCGCCGGGATGGCGGGCGCGGCGCTCGTCTGGGCCGCGCTCGCGGGGGCGGTCGCGCGGCGCACGTCGTGGCGCGCGATCTGGAGCGGCGGCACGCCGTTTCCCTGGGCGGCCGTGCTGGTCACGGCGGGGGGGCTGCTCGCGCTCGCCGGGCCGATACTGGCGCTGTGCGCGCACTACCACGTCCTCGGCACCGACAAGGTCGGCCGCGACGTCTTCTACCTCGCGCTGAAGAGCGTGCGCACCGCGCTGGTCATCGGCACGGTCACGACGCTGATGATGCTGCCCTTCGCGCTCGCGCTCGGCATCATGGCGGGCTATTTCCGCGGCTGGATCGACGACGCGATCCAGTACGTCTACACGGTGATCAATTCCATCCCGGGCGTGCTGCTGATCGCCGCGTTCATCCTGATCGCGCAGGTGTTCATCGACCAGAACGCGGGCCTGTTTCCGACCGCCGCGCAGCGCGCCGACGTGCGCCTCGTGGTGCTGTGCGGCGTGCTCGGCATCACGGGCTGGACCGGCCTCGCGCGGCTGCTGCGCGGCGAGACGCTGAAGCTGCGCGAGCTCGAGTTCGTGCAGGCGGCTCAGGCCTTCGGCGTGCGCGACGCGCGCATCATGACGCGCCATGTGCTGCCGAACGTGATGCACATCGTGCTGATCTCGCTCGCGATCGACTTCTCGGGCCTGGTGCTCGCCGAGGCCGTCCTCTCGTACGTCGGCGTCGGCGTCGACCCCTCGATGATCAGCTTCGGCACGATGATCAACGCGGCGCGCCTCGAGATGTCGCGCGAGCCGATGGTATGGTGGACGCTCGCGGCGGCGTTCACCTTCATGTTCGCGCTCGTCCTCGCCGCGAATCTGTTCTCCGACGCCGTGCGCGACGCGTTCGATCCGAGGACCCGGGTGGGCGGGCTGCTGCCGGTATGAGCGAGACGCTCCTCAGAGTCCAGGGCCTGAAGACCGTCCTCTACGGCGGCGGCGGGCCGGTGCGCGCGGTCGACGGCATCGACCTCGAGATCCGGCGCGGCGAGACCTTCGCGCTGGTCGGCGAGTCGGGCAGCGGCAAGTCGATGACCGCGCTCTCGATCATGCGCCTGCTGCCCGAGACCGGGCGCATCGCCGCGGGCAAGGTCGAGCTCGAGGGCACCGACCTGCTCGCGCTGCCCGAGGCGGCGATGCGCGTCGTGCGCGGGCGCCGCGTGGCGATGATCTTCCAGGAGCCCGCGACGAGCCTCAACCCGGTGCTGACGGTCGGCTACCAGATCCGCGAGGTGCTCGAGCGGCACACGCCGCTGAAAGGCGCCGCGATCGGACGCCGCGTGGTCGAGCTGATCGAGTCGGTCGGGATCCCGGACGCCGAGCGCCGCGCGACCGAGTACCCGTTCCAGCTCTCGGGCGGGATGAAGCAGCGCGCCATGATCGCGATGGCGCTCGCCGCGGGGCCGGACCTGCTGATCGCCGACGAGCCGACCACCGCGCTCGACGTCACCATCCAGGCGCAGATCCTCGAGCTGCTGCGCGGCCTGCAGAAGAAGACCGGCATGTCGATGCTGCTCATCACGCACGACCTCGGGATCGTGTCGCAGATGGCGCAGCGCGTCGCGGTGATGTACGCGGGCCACCTGGTCGAGGTCGCCGACCGCGAGCGCTTCTTCGGCGCGCCCCAGCACCCGTACTCGCGCAAGCTCTTCGCCGCGCTGCCCGACGCGGCCAAGCGCGGCGGCGAGCTGTCGGTGATCAAGGGACAGGTGCCACCGCTCACCGCGGACTTCCGCCAGTGCCGCTTCGCCGACCGCTGCGACTTCGCGTTCGAGCGCTGCTTCCGCGAGGACCCGGGATGGACGGCGACCGCCGGGGGCCAGGTCGTCCGCTGCCACCTGCGCGAGGAGAAGGGCCCGGCCGGGCCGATGGAGGCGGGGCAGGCCGCGCCCGCGGCGCGCGAGGCGGCGAGCGCGAAGCCGCTGCTCTCGGTACGCGATCTCAAGGTCCACTTCCCGATCCGCAAAGGGGTCCTGCGCCGCACGGTCGGCTGGGTCAAGGCGGTCGACGGCGTGTCGCTCGAGATCGGCGCCGGACGCACGCACGCGCTCGTCGGCGAGTCGGGATCCGGAAAGACCACGGCCGGCAAGGCGATCCTGCGGCTGATTCCCGCGACCGCCGGCGAGGTCGTGTTCGACGGGGTCGAGCTGACGAAGCTCGCCCGCGGCGAGCTGCGCGCGCGCCGCGCCGATTTCCAGATCATCTTCCAGGATCCGTATTCGTCGCTGAATCCGCGCATGCGGATCGCCGACATCCTGTCCGAGGGCATGACCGCGCTCGGCGTCGAGTCCGGCGCCGCCGCGCGATCGAAGCGCGTGGACGATCTGCTCGAGCAGGTCGGCCTTCCGCGGGATTCGCGCGAGCGCTACCCGCACGAGTTCTCGGGCGGCCAGCGCCAGCGCATCGCGATCGCGCGCGCGCTCGCGGTGCGCCCGCGGCTGATCGTGTGCGACGAGCCGACCAGCGCGCTCGACGTCTCGGTGCAGGCCCAGATCCTCAACCTGCTGAAGTCGCTGCAGCGCGACCTCGGGCTGTCCTACCTCTTCATCACGCACAACATCGCGGTGGTCGAGTACCTGGCGCACGAGGTGTCGGTGATGTACCTCGGCCGCATCGTCGAGCACGGGCCCGCGCGGCGGGTGCTGGAAGCGCCGGCGCACGCGTACACGCGGGCGCTGCTCGCGGCGGTGCCGAGCATCGAGGGCGGCCGGCCGGTGATCCGCCTCGGCGAAGGGCCGTGGCGAGGCGAGGGGGAGAAGCGGGACGCCTGAGCCCCGGGCTCAGGCGGGCGAGGTCGCCTTGGCCTTCAGCTTGGCGACGGGCTTGACGTGGTGGTGGGAGGACATCCTCTTCGTCGAGCCGCGGTAGATGAAGATCCGCTGGCCCGCCGAGAGCGCCGCGCCGATCGCGTGGTTCCAGCGCTTGAGGTCGTCGACGGTGACGCGGTAGCGCTTCGCGATCCCGAACAGCGTCTCTCCGGGCTTGACGACGTGCACGAGCTTCTTGCCGCCGCGCCGGGGCGCGTCGGGCGTCGGCTGGAAGAACGCCGCGGGCAGCGGCTCGAGGCTGCCGATGTCGGCGCCCTTGATCGGCAGCATGATCTGCATTCCCGGCGTGACGCGCGTGCGCCTGCCGATGCCGTTCACCAGCTTCAGGCGCGCGAGCGTGATGCCGTGACGCGCGGCGAGCTTCTCGAGCTTGTCTCCGTGCTTCAGGGTGTAGGTCTGCCACGAGACGAGCGGGTCGGAATGGTTCTCGAGGTTTTCCTCGAAGACCTCGACGCGGTCGGCGGGGAGGACCAGCGTCAGGCGCTGCGAGCCCGCCATCACCGGGCGCTTGTACGCCGGGTTGAGCGCGATCAGCTCCTCGATCGGCATCTCGGCGAGCTTGGCCGCGACGCGGATGTCGATATCCTTGTCGGTGTCGACGGTGACGAAGTAGGGCTCGTTCGGGATCGGGTCGAGGTTCAGGCCGTACGCCGCCGGGTTCATCACGATGTTCTTCAGCGCCTGCAGCTTGGGCACGTAGTACTTGGTCTCGCGCGGCATCGACAGGTGCAGGTAGTCGGTCGGCAGGCCCTTCTTCTTGTTCTTGGCGATCGCGCGAGCGACCGCGTTCTCGCCCCAGTTGTACGACGCGAGCGCGAGGTGCCAGTCGCCGTGCAGCTCGTACAGGTACTGGAGATAGTCGAGCGCGGCGGTGGTCGAAGCGAGGATGTCGCGGCGCTCGTCGAACCACCAGTTCTGCTTGAGCTTGTAGTTCTTGCCCGTCGACGGGATGAACTGCCACAGCCCCGAGGCGTGCGCGCGCGAGTACGCCATCGGGTTGAACGCGCTCTCGACCATCGGCAGCAGCGCGAGCTCGGTCGGCATGCCGCGCTTCTCGATCTCTTCCACGATGTGATACATGTAGCGCCGGCTGCGCGCGACCATGCGCTCGAAGTACGCCTTCTGGCTCGCGTAATACACCTGGCGGTTGCGCACCAGCGGGCTGTCGAGGTTCGGCATCGAGAAGCCGCGGCGGATGCGGTCCCACAGGTCGTCGGGCGACTTGGTGAGGTCGAGCGCGCGCGGCAGCGTGATCGGATCGTGCACCTCGCGCCGCTGCAGCGACGCGTCGCGCGGCGTCGACGGGGTGTCGAGGATCGCCTTCGGCCTGGCCTCGGGCGGAGCGCTCGACCACAGGAAGTCGGGGATGGCGGCTGACGAAGATGCGGCCTCGGCGCGCGCGGCGGCAGGCGCCAGCGCGGCGAGCAGGGCCATCACAACCGTTATGCAGCGTCCCAAGAGGGCTCCGTCAGTCCTCGGTGGCAGCGCGCATGGTATCCAGCCTCTCGAGCCTGGTCAAGGAAGTTACTCAATAAAAAGAGGTTTTTAACCTTAGCCCGGCTCGGGAAAAACCTGAATGTCGTGCGTGTATCGAATCGACCGTCGGGTGGCCCCTTTGGTTCCTATCGGTGTACGGAGGCGGCCGCTTCGTCGGGCGCGGGAGACGCCCCTGCCGAGGCTCAAGACTTGTTTTTCCACTCGCGCAGGGCGGCGAAAACCCCCGCCGCGTCGCCCGCCCGGTGTCCCAGATACTTGCTCGCCGCCTCGACGACCGCCGGCTCGCGCACGCGCAGGAAGGGGTTGGTCGCCTTCTCGCGGCCTATCGTCGACGGGACGGTCGGCAGCCCGCGCTCGCGCAGCTTCGCGTCGCTTGCCTCGCGCGCGAGCAGCTGCGGATTCCCCGGTTCGACCAACCGGGCGAAGCCGATATTCGCGAGGGTGTATTCGTGTCCGCAGTAGACGAGCGTGTCGTCGGGCAGGGCCGCCAGCTTCTCGAGCGACGCGTGCAGCTGCGCCGGCGTGCCTTCGAAGACGCGGCCGCAGCCGCAGGCGAAGAGCGTGTCGCCGCAGAACAGGAGCTTTGCCCCATAATAGGCGATGTGCGCGCGCGTGTGCCCCGGGATGTCGAGCACCTCGAGCGAGAGCCCGAGCTCGGGGATCGTCACCGTGTCGCCGCCCGCGACCGCCCGCGTGAGCGTCGCGATCGGCTCGCCGCGCGGCCCGTAGACCGGGCAGGGATGGCGCTCGAGCAGCTCCGCGACGCCGCCGACGTGGTCCTGGTGGTGATGCGTGGCGAGGATCGCGGCGAGCCCCAATCCTTCGGAGGCGAGATAATCCAGCACCGGGCGCGCCTCGCCCGGGTCGACCACCGCGGCGTGGCGGCCTTGGCGCAGCGTCCAGACGTAGTTGTCCTTGAACGCTCGCAGGGGAACGACGTCGGGCGACGTGAACTGCGGATCCTGGGCCATTAACGGGTCATTGTCTTGGACGCGACGGAAAAGTCAATGCTGTCGAAATGGTTCCACACCCCGGCCGGGCGCTACGTGCTCGACTGGGAGCAGGGGCAGTTCGACAGCGCGGTCGACGACGTGTTCGGCTACAACGCCGTGCAGATCGGGCTCCCCGGGATCGACTTCCTGCGACAGTCGCGCATCGCGCTCAAGGTGCGCGCGGGCGTCGACGCGGGGGCCGGCCTGCTCACCGAGGCGGGCCGCCTGCCGCTCGCCTCGCAGAGCATCGACCTCGTGGTGCTGCCGCACGTCCTGGAGTTCGCCGAGCAGCCGCACCAGATCCTGCGCGAGGCCGAGCGCGTGCTCATGCCCGAAGGCTCGGTCGTCATCTCCGGGTTCAATCCCCTGTCGCTGTGGGGCGCGAAGCGCGCGTTCGTGCGCCGGCGGCCCGAGCGCCCCGTGCCCTGGTCCGGGAAGTTCCTGGGGCTGCTGCGCCTCAAGGACTGGCTGTCGCTCCTCGGCTTCGAGCTGAACGGCGGCCGCTTCGGCTGCTACGCGCCGCCCTTCACGCAGACGCGCTGGCTGCAGCGCTTCCGCTTCATGGAGAAGGCGGGCGAGCGCTGGTGGCCGGTGCTCGGCGGCATCTACGTCGTGCGCGCGGTCAAGCACACCGTCGGCATGCGGCTGGTCGTCCCGAACTGGCGCGACAAGCGCAAGCGCGCCGAGGCGCTCGCGCCGGTCGCGCAGAAGGACAACGGGGTGCACGCGAAGCAGCGCCGGCGCGATGGCTGAGCCGGTGCGCATCTACGCCGACGGCGCCTGCCGCGGCAACCCGGGTCCGGGCGGCTGGGGCGCGATCCTGCGCTTCGGCAGCGAGGAGAAGGAGATCTTCGGCGGCGAGCCGCAGACGACCAACAACCGCATGGAGCTCACCGCCGTCATCCGCGCGCTCGAGGCGCTGAAGCGGCCCTCGGTGGTCGAGGTCTACACCGACTCGCAGTACGTCCAGAAGGGCATCAGCGAGTGGCTCCCGGACTGGAAACGCCGCGGGTGGAAGACGGCGGACAAAAAGCCGGTGAAGAACCGCGAGCTCTGGGAGGAGCTCGACCGGATGAGAGCCCAGCATCGCGTGACCTGGCACTGGGTCCGCGGCCACGCCGGTCATCCCGAGAACGAGCGCGCCGACGCGCTCGCCAACCGCGGCGTCGATTCGCTGGCGCGCTAGAGGTTCTGCGCCGCGAGCCGGACCCAGAGGACGCCGAGCGTCATCGAGCCGGCGAGAAAAGCCGCGAAGCGCAGCGGCACGTAATTGATCCCGATGTGGATCGCGGCGTGCGCGGCACGCGCTCCGACGAACACCCACGCCAGCGCGACCTGCGCGGCGTCGAACTTTCCGGTCGCGAGCATCAGCGCGCAGGCGACGTAGAAGAGGAGCGGCATCTCGAGCAGGTTCATGTAGGCCCGCGCCGGGCGCTCGATCCATTCGGCCGGCGAGTCCACGGCGTAGGTCTGGAAATAGCGCAGCGTGGCCTGCCCGCGGACGACCGCCGCGTTGCGCCACGCGACCATCAGGCACCAGACCAGGGCCGTGAGCGCGACCAGCGCGACCACCGGCCGGATCAGGGCTTGCGGCCTCGGGTCGAACTGCGCCGCGCCCGGAGTCGCGGCGACGACCATCACCAGCATCGCCACGAACACCGCGAGGACCGCGGCGATAGGGACATACGTCTTGACGGCGGTACGCATGGCGCCTCCTCGTGTGTTATTCCGGAATGGTGACCACGGCGGTCATCAGTCCCCAAAGCCAGTTGATCTTGTACCGCTCGAGCCTGACGTGCGTGAATCCCGCCCGCTTGAGCAGACCGAGACATTCCTTCTCCCGGTACGTCCGGTAGAACGCCCGGTTCGTCAGCCTGAGATACTGATTGCAGATCCGGCAGGCCAGGTAGTCGTCGCACCAGTCGGTCAGGACGATCGCCCCTCCCGGGCGCAGGACGCGCGCCATTTCGCGCAGCGCGGCGACGGGGTGCGTGACGTAGTGGAACATGTTGCAGGACACGACCCTGTCGAAGCTGCCCGGCTTCCACGGGAGCGCGTCGGCGTAGCCGATCCTCAGGTCCTCCCTGCCGCTCAGCTTGCCCGCCGCGACGGACAGCATCTCCGCGACCGGATCGAGCCCGGCGAGCACCGCCTCCGGATACTTCGCGCGCAGCCGCCGCAGCAATTCGCCGGTGCCGCAGCCGACGTCGAGCACTCGGGCCGAGGGCGCCATCGGCAGGCGCCGAAGCGTCTCCCGCGTCGTGGCCTCGAGATAGAACGCCCACTTCTCGTCGTAGCGCTCGGCGGCTTTCGCGTACTCGGCTACGATGGGATCGGCCATGGCACGATGTTGCGCGGCGGCACCGATTTGTGCAATATGGTCCGAAAGCGGAGGCGAGGGCATGACCACGGCGCTTCTGATCGTCCACGGGCTGCTCGCCGTCGCGCTGCTCGGCGCGATCACGCACCAGACGGCGAGCGTGTGGCTGCCCGGGCGCAGGCCCGCGGAGTCCTTCGTCGCGCGGTTCCGCACGGTGCCCGCCGCGTCGTACGCGAACGCCATCGTCGTCCTGTACCTGCTCACCGCCACGCTGGGGGCGATCATCTATCCCGAGTACCGGATCAGCATACGGGTCGTGCTCGAGCAGCTCGGGCTGCGCACGCAGAACGGCGCCTTCGAGCTGAAGGAGCACTTCGCGACGGTCGGGCTCGCGGCGCTGCCCGCGTACTGGGTTTTCTGGCGCCAGCCGCTCGACGCGGCGCACGCGCGCACGCGCGCGATCCTCACCGCGCTGCTCGCGTTCATCGTCTGGTGGAATTTCCTGGTCGGGCACATCCTCAACAACATCCGCGGATTCGGATCGTGACGCGCCGCGCCCTGCCGGTCTTCGCGACGGTGTTCACGGTGGTTTTCACCGTGACCTACCTGGTGGCCGTCTGGAAGAACTACGCGCTGTTCACCTACGACGCGGCGACCGGACGGTTCGCCGCGGGAGTGCAGCGGCCCGGCGAAGGGGAAGGCGTCGCCATGTACTGGTATGGCTGGATGGCCACCGCGGGCCTGGCCGGTCTGGCCTCGGCGGTCGCGGCATCCTTCGTCCCCGAGCGCCTGGCGCGCAAGCTGTGGTCCGGCTGGTCCTGGCTCGTGCCGCTCTGCGTCGTGCTGGTATTCTCGTACCTTCTGAGAAACTATTTCCTCCGCTAGGAGGCGAACATGTGGAGATTTCCGATCGCGCTCGCGTGCCTCGTGCTCGGCGCGTCCTCGGCATGGGCGGGAGGGGAGAACGCCGACCTGATGGACGAGCATTCCGAGGACGAAGGGCCGCCTTACTTCGGCTTCGTCCGCGACGTCCGCGGCAACCCGCTCAAGGACGCGAAGGTGAGCCTGAAGTTCGCCAAGGCCAACATCACCTACGTCATCCAGACCAACGTGCTCGGGATGTACCGGATGCGCAATCCGAACAAGGACTGGAAGCCCGAGGACCTCACGATCTCCTGCGCCAAGGAGGGCTATCGCCAGACGCGGGCGCTGCGGCGCACGGCGAACGTCGGCGGCAAGGCGGCGATCGAGACCGAATGCCAGATGCAGAAGGACTGACCCGCGTCGCGGGCATCCGCTGCATCGCCCTGCTGGCGCTGCTCGCGCCGGCCCGCGCCGTCGCGGCGCAGGACATCGCGCTGCGCTACGGAATGGCGATCTCGGCGCAGAAGAGCATCTATTCGCTGCCGGTCGCGGTCGCCGAGCGCGAAGGCCTGTTCCGGCGCGAGGGGCTCGACTTCCGCCTGGTGATCCCGCTGCCGGGCGGGTCCGACAAGATGATCGACGCGCTCCACGACGACACCGTCGACGTGACGCACGTCGCGACGCCGTTCCTGGTGCGGGCCGCGCTCGCGGGCTCCGACGCGGTCGCCGTGGCGGCGGAGTTCAACAACCCGATCTATTCTCTCGTGGCCCGGCCCGACATCGCGAAGATCGCCGACCTGCGGGGCAAGGTGGTCGGCCTCGCCGATCCCGGCGGCAGCATCACGATCTCGATCCGCAAGCTGCTCGAGCTGCGCGGCCTTAGCGAGGCGGACATCCAGGTGCGGACCATCGAAGGCACGCCCGCCCGGCTGAGCTGCCTGCAGCGCGGCGAATGCGCCGCGGTGCCGCTCGGCCAGCCGCAGGACCTCGTCGCGGCGAGCGAGGGCTACCGTGTGCTCGGCGTGTCGACCGAGGCGGTGCCGGAATTCGTCTACACCGTGACCGCGGTGCGGCGCTCGTGGGCCGCGGCGCATCCGGACGCGGTGGTGCGCTACGTGCGCGCGCTCGCGGCCGCGTTCGCGATCATCCGGGACCCGTCGAGGCGCGCTTCGGTGGCGAAGATCATCGTCGAGACGACCGGCGTCGCGCCCGGCATCGCCGAGCGCACGCTCGCGCTCTACTTCGAGCCCGAGCGCAAGGTGCTGCCGATGCGCGGCGAGATCGACATGAAGGGCTTCGCGCGGGTGATCGCGTTCATGGGCGAGGCGGGGCAGCTGCGCGCGCCGCTGCCCGCGCCCGAGCGCTTCGTCGACACGCGATACCTGCGCGACGCGGGCGTGCGCTAGCGCGCCGCGCTGACCTGCCGCGGCGACCAGCCGCCCCCGAGCGACTTCATCAGGTCGACCGTCGCCGAGAGCAGCGCCTGGCGGTTCCTGAGGTACGCGAGCTCGGCGTCGTTGGCGGTGCGCTGCGCGTCGAGCACCTCGAGGAACGCGGAATAGCCGGCCTCGTAGCGCAGGCGCGCGAGGCGCAGCGCGCGGCGCGCGGCCTCGACCTGCGCCTGGTAGTCCTGCTCGGCGCTGGAGGTGGATTGCACGCTCGCGAGCGCGTCGGCGACCTCGCGGAACGCGGTCTCGACCGCCTTCTGGTAGCCCGCGACCGCCTGGCGCTCGCGCGCGCCGGCGGCGTCGGTGCGCGCGCGGTAGCGGCCCGCGTCGAAGAGCGGGAGTGACAACCCGAAGCCGAGCGACCAGATGCGGCTGCCCGAGTCGTGGAGCGAAGAGAGCGCGTTGCTCTCCACGCCGGTCGAGCCGGTGAGCGAGATGGTCGGAAACATCGCGGCCTTGGCGACGCCGATCTGCGCGTTCGCGGACACGAGAAGCTCTTCGGCCTGGCGCACGTCGGGGCGCCGCTCGAGCAGCGCCGACGGCAGGCCCGCGGGCGGCAGCGCCGGTGTCGGCAGCACGCGCACGTCACCCTCGCCGACCGCGAGGTCGAGGCGGCCGGTCAGGGCGGCGAGCTGGTGCTCGAGCAGCGCGCGCTGGCGCTGCAGCTCGCGCAGCTGCACGGCGATCGCGGCGCGCGCCGTCTCGGCCTGCGCGACCTCGAGGTCGGACGCGATTCCGCCGGCGGCGCGCTTCCTCACGTAGGCGAGCGACTCGTCGCGGTTGGCGAGCGTCTCGCGCGTGACGATGAGCTGCGCGTCGAGCGAGCGCACGCCGAAGTAGGCCTGCGCGGTCAGCCCCGAGAGCGTCAGCGCGACCACGTCGCGGGCGTAGCGCGAGGCGAGGGCCTGCGCGCGCAGGGCCTCCACGCCGCGCCGCAGGCGGCCCCAGAAGTCGAGCTCGAACGCCGTCGTGAGCGCGAGCCGGATGTCGGTGCGGATCGACGGAACGCCGGGCGGGATCAGCCCGGTGGTCGTGCTCGCGCGCGAGCGCCCGGCGTTGCCCTGCGCGTCGATCTCGGGCAGGAACGCGGCGTTCGCCTCGCGCAGGTTGGCGTCGGACTCCTCGATCCTCGCCACGGCCTGGCGGATGTCGGCGTTGCGCTCGAGCGCCGAGGCGACGAGGTCGTCGAGCAGCGGATCGCCATAGAGCTTCCACCAGTCGGCCGGCACGCGCGCTTCCGCCGGAGTCTGAGCCGAAGCCTGCGCGGGCGCGGCCTGCGCGCCGGGGTACGCCGCGGGCAGCTCCATCGTCGGGCGCTCGTAATCCGGTCCGACCATGCAGCCGGCGAGCAGGGCCGCCGCCGCGAGCGCGGGGACGAGACGGCGCGTCATGCGTGGGTCTCGCCGGGATGCGCCTGCAGGCGCTCCCGGCGCTTCTTCCGCAGGCCGGCGAGCACGATGAAGAACCACGGCACGAACAGCGTCGCGATGAAGGTCGCCGCGAGCATGCCGCCGAACACGCCCGTGCCCATCGACTGGCGCGCGGCGGCGCCGGCGCCGGTGGCGACCACCAGCGGCACGACGCCGAGCACGAAGGCGAGCGAGGTCATCACGATCGGGCGGAAGCGCTGGCGCGCCGCCGCGATCGCGGCGTCGTAGAGCGACATGCCCTGGGCCGCGTTCTGCTGCGCGAACTCGACGATCAGGATCGCGTTCTTGGCGGCGAGGCCGATCAGGGTCACGAGGCCGATCTGGAAGTAGACGTCGTTGGTCATCCCGCGCGCGAGCACGGCGGCGAGCGCGCCGAGCAGCGCGAACGGCACCGCGAGCAGCACCGCCACCGGCAGCGACCAGCGCTCGTAGTTCGCCGACAGGATCAGGAACACCATGACGATCGCGAAGCAGAAGGCGATGATCGACGCCTGGCCGGTGCGCTTCTCCTGGAACGCCTGCCCGGTCCACTCGAGCGTGTACCCGGCGGGCAGCACCTGCGCCGCCACCTGCTCGACCTTGGCGATCGCCTGGCCCGAGCTCACCCCCGGCGCGGCGCCGCCGAGCACCTTGGCGGCGACGAAGCCGTTGTAGCGGTCGAGCTGGTCGGGCCCGACGATGCTCTGCACGCGCACGAGCGACTTGATCGGGACCATCTCGCCGCTCGAGGCCGAGCGCACGTAGACGTTGCCGAGGTCCTCGGGACGGATCCGGTACTGCGGATCGGCCTGCACCTGCACGCGGTAGGTGCGGCCGAACTTGTTGAAGTCGTTCACGTACAGCGCGCCCATCGTGCTCTGCAGCGCGTCGAACACGTCCGACAGCGGCACGCCGAGCGAGAGCGCCTTCTCGCGGTCGACGTCGACCAGCAGCTGAGGAACCGCCGGCCGGAAGAAGCTGTTGATGCCCGCGAGGTCGGGCTGCTTGCGCAGCTCGCCCATGAATTGCTGCAGCACCTGGTTGAGCTGCTGCGGATCGGCGTTGCCGCGGTTCTGGACGTAGGCCTCGAAGCCCCCCGCGGTGCCCAGGCCGCGGATCGGCGGCGGATTGAACGCGAACACCAGGCCCTCGTTCAGCCCGAAGCCTTTCATGCTGACATAGCGCACCACGTCGGCCGCGCTCTCCTTGCGGTCCCTCCAGGGCTTGAGCGTGACGAACAGCGTGCCGGCGCTCGTCTTGTTGCCGCCGCCGATCAGGTCGAAGCCCGTGACGGTGAACACGTGCTCGACCGCCGGGTGCTCCTGGATCGCCTTCTGGATCTGCGAGGCGACGCGGCCGGTGCGCGAGAGCGTCGCGCCGTCGGGCAGCACGATCGCGCCGAACAGGTAGCCCTGGTCCTCGGAGGGCACCAGGCTGCCCGGGACGATTCGGAACAGCCCGAGCACGATCACGATCACCGCGGCGAAGGCGACCAGCGCCCAGACGGCGTGCCGGATCGTGAGGCGAACGCCACCGGTATACCAGCCGACCGCGCGCTCGAAGCCGCGGTTGAACGGCCGGAACAGGCGGTTCTCCTCGTGCGTCGGCTTGAGCAGCAGCGCGCACAGCGCGGGCGTGAGCGTCACCGCGATGAAGCCCGAGATCACGACCGCCGTGGCGACGGTCACCGCGAACTGCTTGTACAGCTGGCCCGCGAGGCCGCCGAGGAACGCGACCGGGACGAACACGGAGCACAGCACCAGCACGATGGCGATGATGGCCCCGGTGACCTCGCGCATCGACTCGACCGCGGCGTCGTGCGGCGAGAGCTTCTTCTCGGCCATGACGCGCTCGACGTTCTCGAGCACGACGATCGCGTCGTCGACCACGATGCCGGTCGCGAGCACGATCGCGAACAGCGTCAGCGTGTTGATCGAAAAGCCGAAGATGTACAGGCCGGCGAAGGAGCCGATCAGCGAGATCGGCACGGCGATGAAGGGGATCAGCGTCGCGCGCCAGCTCTGGAGGAACAGGAACACGACGGCGAGCACGAGGACCGCCGCGATCAGCAGCGTGATGATGACCTCGTGGATCGACTCCTGGACGAAGTGGGTGGTGTCGAACGGGATGATGTAGCTCACGCCCGCCGGGAAGCCCTTGGCGACGTCGTCCATCGCCGTGCGCACCTTCTTGGCGACCTCGATCGCGTTCGCGCCCGACTGCAGGAACACGGCGACGCCGATGCTCGGGTTGCCGTCGACGGTGGTGAACGCGTCGTAGTTCGCGGCGCCCAGCTCGACGCGCGCCACGTCCTTCACGCGCAGCACGCCGCCGGGGCCGCTCGAGCGCAGGACGATGTTGCCGAACTCCTCGGGCTCGACCAGCCGGCCGCGCGTGGTCACCGTGAAGTTGAGCGCCTGGTCGGGCGGGGCGGGCTCCTGGCCGATCTTGCCGGCCGCGTACTGGTTGTTCTGGACGCGGATCGCGTTGGCGACGTCGGTCGGCGTGACGCCCAGCTGCGCCATGCGGTCGGGCTTGAGCCAGATGCGCATCGAGTAGTCGCGCGCGCCGAAGATGGTCGCGTCGGCGACGCCGGGGACGCGCTTCAGCACGTCGAGCGCGTTGATCAGCATGTAGTTGCTGAGGAAGAGCGTGTCGTAGCGCGGGTCGTTCGAGGTGACGCCGACGACGAGCAGGATGTCGATCGAGCGCTTCTGCACCAGGACGCCGGTGCGGCGCACGTCGTCGGGCAGCCGCGGCAGCGCGATCTGCACGCGGTTGTTCACCTGGATGGTGGCGTTGTTGATGTCGGTGCCGACGTCGAAGGTCGCGGTGATCGTCAGCGTGCCGTTCGAGGACGCGCTCGACTGGTAGTAGAGCAGGCCCTCGACGCCCGAGAGCTGCTCCTCGATCGGAGCGGCGACGGTCTTGGCGAGCGTCTCGGCGCTCGCGCCGGGGTAGGTCGCGGTGATCGTGACCGTGGGCGGCGAGATCTCGGGATATTGCGCGATCGGCAGCACCTGCGAGGCGACCAGGCCCGCGATCGTGACGATGATCGCCACGACCGACGCGAAGATCGGCCGCTCGATGAAGTATTTCGAGAGCACGGCCGGCGCCTACTTGGACGCGGGCGCCTTGCCGGCGGGAGCTTGCCGCCGTTGCTGCTGCGGCGCGCCGCCCGCGGGCGCGGCGCCCTGCGCGGCGGCGGGTCCGGCGTCGGCGAGCTGCGGCGCGACCGGCGCGCCGGGCCGCAGCTTCATCAGGTTGTCGACGACGACGCGGTCGCCGGGCTGCAGGCCGTCGAGGATCAGCCAGTCCTGGCCGATCCATTCGCCGGTCTTCACCGGGCGCACGGAAGCCTTGTTCTCGCCGTCCAGCACGAACACGAACTGGCCCTTCTCGGTCTGGAACACCGCCTGCTGCGGCACGAGGAACGCGTTCTTGTACTGGCCGCCGGTGAGGCGCACGCGCACGAAGTCGCCGGGCAGGATGCGGTTGCGCGGGTTGTCGAACTCGGCGCGCAGCTCCTGCGTGGCGAGCCGCGGATCGATCTGCGCGGCGGCGAAGTTGATGCGGCCCTTGACCGGATACTCGCTGCCGTCGGCGAGCACGACGCGCACCTCGGCCGAATTCGCATCGACGCGCCGGCCGGGCAGCTTGGCAAGGTCGGACTCCGACAGGCTGAAGCGGACCCAGATCGGCTGGACCTGGTTGATCGTCGTGAGCAGGCTGTCGGCGCCGGGGGAGACGAGGCTGCCCTCGGAGCGCACGATGCGTCCGGTCACGCCCGAGACCGGGGCGGTCACCTTCGTATACGAGAGATTGAGCTCGGCCTCGCGCACGCGCGCCTCGGCCGCCTGCAGCGACCCGGCCGAGAGCTTCTCGGCGGACACCGCGTCGTCGAACTCCTTCTGGCTGATCGCCTTCTGCTGGGCGAGCTCCTTCAGGCGGCCGGCCTCGCGCCGCGTCTGCTCCTGGCGCGCCTGCTCCTGCGCGAGCTGCGCGCGCGCCTGCTGCAGCGCGATCTCGTACGTCGCCGGGTCGATCTGGAACAGGGGCGCGCCGGCCTGGACGCGCTGGCCTTCGTTGTACAGGCGCTTGAGCAGGATGCCGCTCACGCGCGCGCGCACCTCGACCTCCTTCGAGCCCTGCGCCTGTCCGACCGCCTCGAGCACGATCGGCACGGGCTGCGGCTTGACCTCGCGCACCTTCGCCGGCACGGGCGGCGGGCCCTGCTGCGCGGTCGCGGCGCGCGCCGAGTCCTCGCGGCCGCAGCCGGCGAGCGATGCGGCGACGAGCGCGGAGAGGAGGAGCGACAGGCCGCGTGCGATCATGATGTGAGCGGGGTACGCGATTGTTGTACGGGAACGCGCAATTTTATACAATCATGGATGTATGTCAACTTCGAAGCACCATTAGCGGCATGCGCAGGACCAAGGAAGACTCCGAGCGGACGCGGCGGCATATCCTGGCCGCGGCGCGCAAGGTCTTCGCCAGCCAGGGCGTGACGCGGACCTCGCTCGAGCAGATCGCGCGCGCCGCCGGCGTCACGCGCGGCGCGATCTACTGGCACTTCGCGGACAAGACCGCACTGTTCTACGCGATGCGCGAGCAGGTGTCCCTGCCGATGGTCGACCGCACCGGCTTCGCCTGGTTCCCGGCGGACACGGCCGACCCGCTCGCGAGCGTCGAGCGTTTCCTGCTCGGCGTGCTGCGGACGCTCGAGACCGATCCGGCGACGCGGGAGACCTTTCAGATCATGGGCTTCAAGTGCGAGTACGTCGACGGCCTGGAGCGCGAGCTGAGCCTGCACAATAACCGCTGCACCGAGCTCTACACCAAGCTCGCCGGCGTGTATCGCCGCGCCGAGCGCGCGCGCCAGCTGCGCAAGGGACTCAAGCCGGCGCCCGCGGCGCTCGCGACCTGCAGCTTCCTGGTCGGCCTGGTGCGCCTGTGGCTCATGGACCGGGCCGGTAAGCAGGTGCGGAGCAAGGCGAAGTCCATCGTCAAGGCGCACGTCGACAGCCTGCGGCGGATGTAACGCGAGTCAGCCGGCCGTCAGGCCGCCGGCGTCAAAATGGCCGGCACGAATCCCGGAGGATGCGTGGCCACCACCGGCAAGAAGAAGGACCGGGCGCGCGTGGAGCCGTTCGCCCGCATCGGCGTGAAGGCGAAGCGCGCCATCGAGCACGTGGTGATCATCGTCAAGGAGAACCACGGCTTCGACAACTACTTCGGGACGTTCCCGGGCGCCGACGGCGCGGCGCTGCCGCGCTCGCCCAATCCGCCGCCGCACGACCCGAACCACCGCCACGACGCGTGGCTCACGCGCAAGACGACCGCGGTGCGCGCGCAGTTCACCGAGCAGGACATCCCGGCGTACTTCGCCTGGGCGCGCCAGTTCACGCTGTGCGACCGCTATTTCTCGGAGATCGCGGGGCCGTCGACGCCGAACCACCTGGCGCTGATCGCGGCGGATTCGCCGATCTTCGTCAATCCGCCGCGGTACCGGATTCCGGTCGGCGCGCCGCTGTTCGACATTCCGTCGCTGCCCGCCGCGCTCGAGAAGGCGGGGCTCACGTGGGGAAACTACGGCGGCTACGCGTTCGACTTCATCAAGAGCCTGACGAACAGCAAGCGCAAGTTCACCTCCGACCGGTTCAAGGTCGATGCGGCGAAAGGCAAGCTGCCGAACGTCTCTTGGGTTTACGCGCCGCACGACGCGAGTGAGCATCCGCCCGACGCGAACGACGCGGGCGCTCCGCTCGTGGGCAACGTCACGCACGGGATGCAATGGACCGTGGACCAGGTCAACGCGGTGGTGAAGGGCGGCCTGTGGCCGAAGACCGCGATCTTCGTCACTTGGGACGACTGGGGCGGATGGCTGGATCATGTCGATCCGCCGAACGTGGAGAAGTGGAAGCACGACCCGGCGCACCCGGAGCGCGACGGCGACCATCCGCACTGGGACGGCACGCAATTCCGCTACGGCTCGCGCGTCGGCTGCCTGGTGCTCTCGCCTTACGCGAAGAGCGGGCACGTCTCGAAGGCGCTGCACTCGCACGTGAGCCTGCTGCGCTTCTGCGGGAAGCTATTCGGGCTGCCGCCGCTCAGCGCGCGCGACGCCGCGGCGAGCGACATGTCGGACTGCTTCGACTTCAGCCGGTCACCCGCGCCGCCGCCGAAATAGCCTTTGCTTTATCGCGGCCGCCGGTTTACGCTTCGTCCCGCAGAACAAGAACGCGTAACAAGGCGGGGGAATGCGCTGCATCGTGCTCGACACCGAGACCACCGGGCTGAACGCCGCCCTGGGCGACCGGATCATCGAGCTGGGCTGCGTCGAGATACTGAACCGGCGGCCGACCGGCAACGATTTTCACCGTTACGTGAACCCCGAGCGCGCGAGCGAGGCGGGCGCGCGGCAGGTCCACGGCATCGACGACGAGTTCCTGCGCGACAAGCCGAAATTCGGCGAGATCGCGACCGAGCTCCTCGAGTATCTCCGCGGCGCGGAGGTCGTGATCCACAACGCGGCCTTCGATATCGAATTCCTGAACAACGAGCTGAAGCGGCTGGGCCTGCCGGTGATCGAGCCGGGAAAGGCCAACGACCACGGCATCACCGTCGTCGACTCGCTCGCGCTCGCGCGCGAGCTGCACCCGGGCAAGAAGAACTCGCTCGACGCTCTGTGCGAGCGCTACGCGATCGAGAACGCGCACCGCACGCTGCACGGGGCGCTGCTCGACGCGCGCCTGCTCGCCGACGTCTACCTGGCGATGACGCGCGGCCAGGACAGCCTCGCGATCGAGCTCGATGCGCCGCGCGCGTCCGTGTCCCTGGAGCCCGGGGTCGCGGCCGAGCGCGTGCCGCTGCTCGTCCTCGCGGCGAGCGCCGACGAGCTGGCCGAGCACGACAGGGTGCTCGCCGCCATCGACGCCGAGAGCAAGGGCCGCTGCCTGTGGAAGCTGCTCGACGCCGTCCCGGTGCCCGCTGCGGCGTCCGAGGTTCCG
>DASRFB010000100.1:0-5759 GCA_035651815.1 Burkholderiales bacterium
CGAGACGCGCGACCCGGAAGCGCGCGAGCGCGCGCTGATGCAGGCGCTGCCCGCGCACCTCGCGCACGCGAAGAAGAACGCGCCGGGCTGGGGCCGCATCCTCGCCGAGGTCGAGCCCGCGCAGGTGACGAGCCGCGCCGCGCTCGCGCGGCTGCCGGTGACGCGCAAGTCGGACCTCGTCGCGCTGCAGAAGGCCGACCCGCCGCTCGGCGGGCTCGCCGCGTCGGGTCGCGTCGCCAAGCTCTACGTCTCGCCCGGCCCCATCCACGACCCGGAGTGCGCCGGACGCGACTGGTGGCGCACGGCGCGCGCGCTCCACGCGGCCGGCTTCCGCGCCGGGGACGTCGCGGTGAACACCTTCGCCTATCACTTCACGCCCGCGGGCTCGATGATGGAGTCGGGCGCGGCCGCGCTCGGCTGCACCGTCGTGCCGACCGGCGTCGGCCAGACCGAGGCGCAGGTCGCGGCGATCGCAGGTCTGCGCGCCAACGCCTACGTCGGAACGCCCTCGTTCCTCAAGCTGATCGTCGAGAGGGCCGACGAGCTGAACGCGGACATCGGCGCGCTCGTCAAGGCCGAGGTCGCCGCCGAGTACCTGCCGCCCGTATTGCGCAGCGCGATGGGCGAGCGCGGCATCCGCGTGCGCCAGTGCTACGCCTCGGCGGACCTGGGCCTGATCGCCTACGAGTCCGAGGCGATGGAGGGCATGATCCTCGACGAGGCGCTCGTCCTCGAGATCGTGCGTCCCGGCACGGGCGACCCGGTGCCCGAGGGCGAGGTCGGCGAGGTCGTGATCACCAGCTTCAACGCGGACTATCCGCTGATCCGGTTCGGGACCGGAGACCTCTCGGCGGTGATGCCCGGCGCGAGCCCGTGCGGCCGCACCAACGCGCGCATCCGCGGCTGGCTGGGACGCGCCGACCAGGCCACCAAGGTGAAGGGCATGTTCGTGCATCCTGAGCAGGTCGCGGAGGTCGCGAAGCGCCATCCCGAGATCGCACGAGCGCGCCTGGTAGTCGATAATCCCGGCGGCGCCGACCGCATGACGCTGCACTGCGAGGTGCGCGCTCCCCGCGAGGGCCTCGAGCGCGCGATCGCCGAGAGCCTGCGCGAGGTCACGCGCCTGCGCGGCGAGGTCGCGCTGCGCGCGCCGGGCGAGCTGCCGAACGACGGGAAGGTGATCGAGGACGCGAAGAAGTATGACTAGGCGGCCGAAGCCGCTGGCCGGCGTGCGCGTGCTCGACCTCACGCGGCTGCTGCCCGGCCCGATGGCGACGCTGCACCTCGCCGACCTCGGCGCCGACGTCGTCAAGATCGAGGACACGGGCGCGGGCGACTACGCGCGCGCGATGGGGCACGGCCCCGCCGGGATGTCGAATTTCTTCCGCGTGCTGAACCGCAACAAGCGCGCGCTGCGCCTCGACCTCAAGCCGCCCCGCGGGCGCGACGTGTTCCTGCGCCTCGCCGAGCGCGCCGACGTCGTGGTCGAGAGCTTCAGGCCGGGCGTCATGGTCAAGCTCGGTCTCGGCTACGACGCGCTCGCCGCGCGCAATCCGCGCATCGTCGTGTGCGCGATCACGGGCTACGGGCAGGACGGTCCGTACCGCGACCGCGCCGGGCACGACATCAACTACGTGGGCTACGCCGGCGTCGGCAACGAGATCGGCGCCGAGGACGGGCCGCCGGTCGTGCCGAACTTCCAGATCGCGGACCTGCTCGGCGGCGCGCTCGTCCCGGCGATGGGCATTCTCGCCGCGCTGCTCGATGCACGCGCGACGGGGCGCGGCCGCTTCGTCGACGTCGCGATGACCGACGGCGTGCTCGCGCACGCGATCCTGCCGCTGCTCGGCGTGCTCGAGCACGGCGCGACGCCGCCGCGCGGAACCGGCATGCTCTCGGGCGGCCTCGCGTGCTACAACCGCTACCGCACGCGCGACGGCCGCTGGATGGCGGTCGGCGCGCTCGAGCGCAAATTCTGGGAGCGGCTCTGCGATATACTGCGCTGCCCCGAGCTGAAGGCGAGCCACATCGTCTACGGCGAGCCGGCGCGCGCGGCGAAGGAAAAGCTCGCGGCCGCGTTCGCGGCGCGCACGCAGGCCGAGTGGACCGCGGTGTTCGCGGCCGAGGACTGCTGCGTGAGCCCGGTGCTCGAGATGCACGAGGCGCTCGCCGACCCGCAGCTGCGCGCGCGCGGGATGATCCTCGGCGACGCGAAGCCCGAGGGCTTCGCGCTTCCGGTGAAGATGTCGGAGCTCGAGCTCGATCCGGGGCGCCCGGCGCCCGCGCCGGGCGAGCACACGGGCGAGGTGCTGCGCGAGGCCGGCTACGCCGCGGCGGAGATCGAGGCGCTGAGAAAGGAAGGAGTGATCTAGGTGGTGAGGAACATCGTCGCGGCTCTCGCGCTCGCCGCCTCCGGCGCGCTCGCGCAGCAGCCGTTCAAGGAGATGGACACGCCGTACGTGCCGACGCCGCAGGTCGTCGTCGAGCGCATGCTGAACATGGCGGCGGTCCGGCGCGGCGACATGCTGATCGACCTCGGCTCGGGCGACGGGCGCCTCGTCATCACGGCGGCGAAGGAGTACGGCGCGCACGGCTTCGGGGTCGACATCGATCCGCGGCTCGTGTCGAAGTCGAACCGCGCCGCCGAGCAGGCCGGCGTCGCCGACCGCGTCAAGTTCCTGAAGCAGGACCTGTTCGACACCGACTTCCACGACGCCGACGTGCTCACGCTGTACCTCCTTCCCGACGTCAACATGGCGCTGCGGCCGAAGATCCTCTCGGAGCTGCGGCCCGGCGCGCGCGTCGTCTCGCACGACTACGGCATGCGCGACTGGCAGCCCGACGCCGAGGCCAAGGTGCCCGCGCCCGACAAGAGCGTGGGGCTGCGCAAGGAGAGCATGGTCTATCTGTGGATCGTGCCGGCGCGGGTCGAGGGCGATTGGGACGTCGATGCCGGCGGACGGCGCATCCTGATCTCGCTCGCGCAGAAATTCCAGAAGCTGTCCGGCTCGGTGCACGCCGCGGGCGGCGACGTCGCGCTCGGCGAGCCCCGGCTGCGCGGCGCCGATCTGCGGCTCGTCCTGCGCGCGGGGATCTACGGGCCGGAGCCGGTCGAGCTCCTGGGACGGGCCTCCGGCGATACCATCGAAGGCCGCATCGTCGGCGGCGGAAAGCAGATCGGCACGTTCAAGGCGCGCCGGCGCGCATAGCGGATTTCCAGGGGAGAGAACATGAAGATCGCCAGAACGCTCGGACTGCTGCTGCTCGCGCTGTGGCTCATCGTCACCGGGCTGATCCCGCTGCTGCACCTGAGCTTCCACGGAATGAACACCGCGATGGCGGTGCTCGCGCTCGTGTCGGGCGTGCTGATCGCGCTCGGACGGTCGTAAAACAAAAAGGCCCGGCGCTCGGCCGGGCCTTCCGCGCGAGGTCTTATCGGCTCGCGAAGCAGTAGTACAGCCCGTCGCCGCCCGTGCTCTTCAGCGCTTCCTGGCTGCATCCGCCGCGCGTCGGGTGCGACGAGTTCCAGGACTTCGACACGTCGTCGTCCTTCAGGCCCTGGCGGTCGTGGTGGCCGAGCATGGCCGCGCCGTCGGCGCCGCTCTTGGTCCAGTTGCCGCAGGTCGCGTCCTTGTCGCCCGGGAGCGCGCGGCCGTCGGGCGAGGAGCCCGTCAGCATGTCGTGGCGGTTCGGCTTGTCGCCGCGGCCGTTCACGACCTCGCCCTTCTCGTCGAGCGCCGTCTGCTTGGTCAGGTTGTTGTTCGGACTGTGCAGGTCGTCGACGCTCTTCGCGACGACGACGCCCTTGGCGTTCATCCAGGGGCCCTTGCCGATACGGTCGCGGGCGTTGACCGCCTTCTGGCCGCCCATCGCGCTGTCGCTGAGGTAGGCGTGCCAGGTCTTCTTGGTGGAGCCGGCCGCCTTGGCGAGATCGGCGCAGTGCTTGTCGGCGCCTTTCAGGCCGCCGAGGTCGGCGCCCTTGCCCGATCCGACGCTGGTGACGAAGAAGCTCATGTTCTTGTCGGCCTTCTGGGCCTGCGCCGGCGCCGCGATGGCGGCGAGCGCGATCGAGGCGGCGACGGCCGGGATGATGCGGATGCTCATGGATCTCTCTCCTTGGGGGGTGGCTGGGGGAACTGCTCCCGGGTAAACCCGGCAAGCTCGGAGATTAATCCATTCCCCGGGCGTCAGCCTGACGCCGCGTGGAGGAGGCCGCCCGAGCGCCGGGCGACGCCCGCCCGCTCGAGCTCCGACGCGAGCCATGCGGCGAGCGCCGCGGGCGCCATGCCGAGATGCCGGCGGTTGATCTCGCGGTAGACGGGGACGCGCTCGAGGTAGGCCGCGAGACCGTCGAGCGCGAGGGCGCGCTTCTCCAGGAGCGTGAACGCGAGCAGCACCTTGACGCAGTGCCGCGCGAGGCGGCCGAGGTCGGCCTCGTAGTAGGCCACGCGCTCGAGCGCGCGCCCGAGGGCGGCCTGCACCTCGCCGAACGGCCGGCCGTGCCCCGGAACGACGACGTCGAGCTCGAGCGCGGCGATCGTCTCGAGCGTCGCGCGCGTCTCGGCGAGCGCGCGCTCGTCTCCGAAGAGCCGCGGGAACACGACGCCGAAGCCGTTCTCCCAGAGCGCGTCGCCCGAGACGAGCACGCGCGCCTCGGGCGCGTGGAACATCACGGCGTGCGGATCGTGCCCCGGGGCCGCGAGCACCCGCCAGTCGAGGCCGCCCATGCGCAGCACGTCGCCCGCGCGGAACACCTCGTCGTAGGCGAAGCGCTCGGCGCGCTGGTCGGCGAACGCGAGCACGAGCGCCTGCTCGTCCCAGTCGTCGATCAGCGGCGCCTCGCCCGCGGGAATGCCGATCCGGCAGGCGTGCGCGCGCCGGATCGCGGCGTTGCCGCCCATGTGGTCGGAGTGGCAGTGCGTGTTGACGAGGCGCTCGAGGCGATCGCCGCGCAGCGCGTGCGCGAGCAGCGCGAGCGTCTGCTCGGCGTGCGCGCCGTAGCCCGAGTCGATGACGCTCGCCGCGTCGCCGTCGCGCAGCACGATGCTGTTCGAGGAAAGCCAGCCGCGCTCGAGCACCTGGACGGATGCGGGCAATTTCACCGCCGCGCTCCGCGCCGCGGGAGCTGCTCGAGCACCGCGCGCTTCTCCTCGGGCGTCATCGCCGACCAGGCGGCGATCTCCTCGAGCGTGCGCAGGCAGCCCTCGCAGAGACCCGTGTCGGCGTTCATCCTGCACACGTTGATGCAGGGCGACGGGGGATCCTGCAGGTCAGACATCGAGCTTCGCCGCCATCGCGCGCGCGACGCGCGACGCGGGCTCGCGCCCGAGCGCGCGGCAGACGAATTGTCCCGCTCGGAACAGCTTCTCGAGGTCGACTCCGGTCTCGATGCCCAGGCCGTCGAGCAGGTAGACGACGTCCTCGGTGGCGACGTTGCCGGTCGCGCCTTTCGCGTAGGGGCAGCCGCCCATCCCCGAGACCGAGCTGTCGAAGGTCTTCACGCCCAGCTCGAGCGAGGCGTAGATGTTGGCGAGCGCCTGGCCCCGGGTGTCGTGGTAGTGGCCGGCGAGGCGCCCGATCGGCACGCGCTTCGCGACGGCGTCGATCATCTTCTTCACCTTGCCCGGCGTGCCGACGCCGATCGTGTCGCCGAGCGAGATCTCGTAGCAGCCCATGTCGTGGAGCGCCGTCGCGATGCCCGCGACGGCGCCCGGCTTGACCTCGCCCTCGTACGGACACCCCGCGGCGCACGAGACGTA
>DASRFB010000101.1:0-12460 GCA_035651815.1 Burkholderiales bacterium
ACGTACCCTAAGCACTTGAGGCTGCAGGGAATCGGCGGTATAGTCCAAAGTTCGCCCTGAATTCGTGCGGATTCGGGTTTTTTGGCGCGCTCGGACGAGGTCCACCCCGTGAACCATCCTGCTCTTCCCGCTGCGCAGGGGCTGTACGACCCTGCCCACGAACACGACGCCTGCGGCGTCGGCTTCGTCGCGAACATCAAGGGGAAGAAGAGCCACTCGATCATCGAGCAGGGGCTCACGGTCCTGCGCAACCTCACGCACCGCGGCGCCGTCGGCTGGGACCCTAAGCTCTCCGACGGCGCCGGGATCCTCGTTCAAATCCCGGACAGGTTCTTCCGCGAGGAGCTCGGGAAGGCGGGCGTCAAGCTGCCCCCCGTCGGCCAGTACGGCGTCGGCATGGTGTTCCTGCCACGCGAGCCCGCCTCGCGCCTCGCCTGCGAGTACGAGATCGAGCGCGCGATCAAGGACGAGGGCCAGGTGCTCCTCGGCTGGCGCGACGTCCCGGTCGACAACTCGGACCTGGCCGAGCCCGCGAAGCGGCTCGAGCCCGTGATCCGGCAGGTGTTCATCGGCCGCGGCCCGGGCGTGACGGTCACCGACGCCCTCGAGCGCAAGCTCTACATCATCCGCAAGTCCTCCGGACACGCGATCCAGGCGCTCAAGCTCGCGCACGGCAAGGAGTTCTACGTGCCGTCGATGTCCGCGCGCACCATCGTCTACAAGGGCATGCTGCTCGCGCACCAGGTCGGCGAGTACTACCTCGACCTGAAGGACCCGCGCGTCGAGTCCGCGCTCGCGCTCATCCACCAGCGCTTCTCGACCAACACGTTCCCCTCGTGGGACCTCGCGCACCCCTTCCGCATGATCGCGCACAACGGCGAGATCAACACGCTGCGCGGCAACGTCAACTGGTTGCGCGCGCGCCAGGGCGCGATCTCGAGCCCGATCCTGGGGGCGGACCTCAACAAGATCTGGCCGCTGATCTACGACGGGCAGTCGGACTCGGCGTCCTTCGACAACGCGCTCGAGCTGCTTGTCATGAGCGGCTACTCGGTCGCGCACGCGATGATGATGATGATCCCCGAGGCCTGGGAGAGCCACACGCTCATGGACCCGGCGCGGCGCGCGTTCTACGAGTACCACGCCGCGATGATGGAGCCCTGGGACGGGCCGGCGTCGATCGCGTTCACCGACGGGCGCCTGATCGGTGCGACGCTCGACCGCAACGGCCTGCGCCCCTCGCGCTACATCGTCACCGACGACAACCTCGTGATCATGGGCTCCGAGTGCGGCTGCCTGCCCGTGCCCGAGGAGCGCATCACGAAGAAGTGGCGCCTGCAGCCGGGCAAGATGTTCCTCGTCGACATCGAGAAGGGCCGCATCATCGACGACAAGGAGCTGAAGGACACGCTCGCCTCGGCCAAGCCCTACGCCGAGTGGATCGAGCGCATCCGCGTCAAGCTCGACGAGGTCGAGAGCGACAAGCAGCGCCCCGAGCGCTCGTCCGTGCCGCTCATCGATCGCCAGCAGGCGTTCGGCTACTCGCAGGAGGACGTCAAGATCCTGATGACGCCGATGGCGGCGAACGGCGAGGAGCCGGTGGGCTCGATGGGCAACGACTCGCCGCTCGCGGTGCTGTCGTCCAAGAACAAGACGCTGTACCACTATTTCAAGCAGCTGTTCGCGCAGGTGACGAACCCGCCGATCGACCCGATCCGCGAGGAGCTGGTGACCTCGCTCGTCTCCTTCATCGGCCCCAAGCCCAACCTGCTCGGCGTCGACGAGACCAATCCGCCGCTGCGGCTGGAAGTGAGCCAGCCGGTGCTCGACTTCTTCGAGATGGAGAAGATCCGGCACATCGAGCGCTACACCCAGGGCAAGTTCCAGGTGTTCGAGCTCGACATCACGTACCCGCTCGCCTGGGGCAAGGAGGCGATCGAGGCGCGCCTCGCGAGCCTCGCCGCGCAGGCCGAGGACGCGGTGCGCTCGGGGCACTCGATCATCATCATCTCCGACCGCAAGATCGATCGCGACCGCGTCGCGATCCCTGCGCTGCTCGCGCTCTCGGCGGTGCACCAGCACCTGGTCGGCAAGGGCCTGCGCACCTCGACCGGGCTCGTCGTCGAGACGGGCTCGGCGCGGGAGGTGCACCACTTCGCGCTGCTCGGCGGCTACGGCGCCGAGGCGGTGCACCCGTACCTCGCGCTCGAGACCTTGCTCGACCTCGCGGAGAAGGGCGCCTTGGGCGCCGGCGTCGACGGCAAGAAGGCGGTCAAGAACTTCGTCAAGGCGATCGGCAAGGGCCTGAAGAAGGTCGCCTCCAAGATGGGCATCTCGACCTACATGTCGTACACCGGCGCGCAGATCTTCGAGGCCGTGGGCCTGTCGCGCGCGCTCGTCGACAAGTACTTCACCGGCACGACCTCGAACGTCGAGGGCATCGGCGTGTTCGAGGTCGCGGAAGAAGCGATCCGAGTGCACCGCGCGGCCTTCAGCGAGACCGACCCGGTGCTCGCGACCGCGCTCGACGCGGGCGGCGAGTACCACTACCGCGTCCGCGGCGAGGAGCACATGTGGACGCCCGATGCGATCGCGAAGCTCCAGCACGCGGTGCGCAAGGGCGAGTTCACGACCTTCAAGGAGTACTCGCGCATCATCGACGATCAATCCAAGCGCCAGATGACGTTCCGGGGTCTTTTCGACTTCCGGTTCGAGCGCTGCACGCCGGTGCCGATCGAGGAAGTCGAGCCCGCGTCGGAGATCGTGAAGCGCTTCTCGACGGGCGCGATGTCGCTCGGGTCGATCTCGACCGAGGCGCACACGACGCTCGCGATCGCGATGAACCGCATCGGCGGCAAGTCGAACACGGGCGAGGGCGGCGAGGACCGCAACCGCTACGCGCGGGCGAAGGCGGGCGAGACGCTCGCCTCGCGGCTCGGCCGCGACCGCGTCATGGTGGACATTCCCCTGAAGGAAGGCGATCTGCTGAAATCGAAGATCAAGCAGGTCGCCTCGGGCCGCTTCGGCGTCACCGCCGAGTACCTGGCGAGCGCCGAGCAGCTCCAGATCAAGATGGCTCAAGGCGCGAAGCCCGGCGAAGGCGGCCAGCTTCCCGGGCGCAAGGTGTCCGAGTACATCGCGCAGATCCGCTACTCGACACCGGGCGTCGAGCTGATCAGCCCGCCGCCGCACCACGACATCTACTCGATCGAGGACCTGGCGCAGCTGATCCACGACCTGAAGAACGCGAACCCGGAAGCCTCGGTCAGCGTGAAGCTCGTGTCCGAGGTCGGCGTCGGCACCGTCGCCGCGGGCGTGTCCAAGGCGAAGGCCGACCACGTCACCATCTCCGGCCACGACGGCGGCACGGGCGCCTCGCCCTGGTCGTCGATCAAGCACGCGGGCACGCCGTGGGAGCTCGGCCTCGCCGAGACGCAGCAGACCCTGGTGCTCAACCGCCTGCGCGGCCGCATCGCGGTGCAGGTCGACGGCCAGATGAAGACCGGCCGCGACATCGTGATCGGCGCGATGCTC
Organism: Burkholderiales bacterium; assembly: GCA_035651815.1. Taxonomy (GTDB): domain Bacteria; phylum Pseudomonadota; class Gammaproteobacteria; order Burkholderiales; family SG8-39; genus VBDM01. Next base: position 3,535 of record DASRFB010000101.1, read on the forward strand.
GGCGCCGACGAGTTCGGCTTCGCCACCGCGCCGCTCGTCGCCGAGGGCTGCATCATGATGCGCAAGTGCCACCTCAACACCTGCCCGGTCGGCGTGGCGACGCAGGACCCGGTGCTGCGGAAGAAATTCGCCGGCAAGCCCGAGCACGTCATCAACTACTTCTTCTTCGTTGCCGAGGAAGCACGCGAGCTGATGGCGAAGCTCGGCGTCCGGAAGTTCAACGACCTGATCGGCCGCGCCGATCTGCTCGACATGAAGAAGGGCGTCGAGCACTGGAAGGCGAAGGGCCTCGACTTCAGCCGGATCTTCCACCTGCCGCGGATGCCGCAGGAGGTCGCGCGCTGGAACTCCGAGCGCCAGAACCACGGCCTCGAGCGCGCGCTCGACCATCGCCTGATCGAGATCGCGAAGCCCGCGATCGAGCGCGGCGAGAAGGTCGCGATCGACATGCCGATCCGGAACCTCAACCGCACCGTCGGCACCATGCTCTCGCACGAGATCGCCAAGCGCTACGGGCACGACGGGCTGCCGGAGGACACCGTGCACATCCGCTTCGCGGGATCGGCCGGCCAGAGCTTCGGCGCGTTCCTCGCGAAGGGCGTGACGCTCGACCTGATCGGCGACACCAACGACTACTGCGGCAAGGGACTCTCGGGCGGGCGCATCACGGTGCAGCCGTCGCCCAAGTTCCGCGGCGAGCCGACGCAGAACGTGATCACCGGCAACGTCGTCCTCTACGGCGCGATCGCGGGCGAGGCGTACTTCCGCGGCGTCGCCGGCGAGCGCTTCGCCGTGCGCAACTCCGGGGCGCACGCCGTCGTCGAGGGCGTCGGCGACCACGGCTGCGAGTACATGACGGGCGGCACGGTCATCGTGCTCGGCGGCACGGGGCGCAACTTCGCCGCCGGCATGTCGGGCGGCATCGCCTACGTCTTCGACGAGGACGGCGAGTTCGTCAAGCGCTGCAACACCGCGATGGTCGACCTCGAGCCCGTGCTCTCGGAGTCCGAGCAGCAGGCGAAGATCGCGCGCGAGCTCTGGCACCAGGGCGAGCCCGACGAGGTCGTGCTGCGCCGTCTGATCGAGAGCCACGCGCGCAACACCGGCAGCCGCCGCGCGCACGAGATCCTGGAATCGTGGGGGATGATGCGGCTGCGCTTCGTGAAGGTCTTCCCGAAGGAGTACCGCCGCGCGCTCACCGAGCTGGCGGCCTCGGGCAACAAGGCCGCCGCGTAATACGAACGAACGGGGACGGGCAAGAACCGAGAATGGGAAAGATCACCGGGTTTCTGGAATACCAGCGGCTTCAGGAAGCGACCGAGAACAAGGACGCGCGCAAGAAGCATTACCACGAGTTCGTGCTGCACCTCGCCGACAACGAAGCGTCGGTGCAGGGCGCGCGCTGCATGGACTGCGGCATCCCGTTCTGCATGACCGGGTGCCCGGTCAACAACATCATCCCGGACTGGAACGACCTCGTGTACCGCCAGGACGTGCGCGCGGCGCTCGACGTCCTGCACCAGACCAACAACTTCCCCGAGTTCACGGGGCGCGTGTGCCCGGCGCCGTGCGAGGCCGCGTGCACGCTCAACATCAACAACGACCCGGTCGGCATCAAGTCGATCGAGCACTACATCGCCGACAAGGCATGGGAGGAAGGCTGGGTCGCGCCGCAGACGCCGGAAGAGAAGACCGGCAAGCGCGTCGCGGTGGTGGGCTCGGGCCCGGCGGGACTCGCCTGCGCACAGCAGCTCGCGCGTGCGGGTCACGATGTCGTGGTGTTCGAGAAGTCCGATCGCATCGGCGGGCTCCTGCGTTACGGCATTCCCGATTTCAAGATGGAGAAGCACCTGATCGACCGGCGCATGGCGCAGATGTCGATCGAGGGCGTGGAGTTTCGGCCGAACGTGGAAGTGGGCAGGGACTATCCCGCGCCGCAGCTGCTCGCCGAGTTCGATGCGGTGGTGCTCGCGGGGGGCGCCGAAGCCCCGCGCGATCTGCCGGTGCCCGGGCGCGATCTCGGCGGCGTGCACTTCGCCATGGACTTCCTGCCGCAGCAGAACAAGGTCAATGCCGGCGATCGCGTCGCCGACCAGATCACCGCGACCGGCAAGCACGTCATCGTGATCGGCGGCGGCGACACCGGATCCGACTGCGTGGGCACATCGAACCGGCAGGGTGCCGCGTCGATCACGCAATTCGAATTGCTGCCGCAGCCGCCGGAGCAGGAGAACAAGCCGCTGGTGTGGCCGTACTGGCCGATCAAGCTGCGCACGTCGTCCTCGCACGAGGAAGGCTGCGAGCGCGACTGGGCCGTCGCCACCAAGCGCTTCGAAGGCGCCGACGGCCGGGTGACGAAGCTCGTCGCCGCGCGCGTCGAATGGAAGAAGGCCGGCGACGGCCAGATGCGCATGCAGGAGATCGAAGGCAGCGAGTTCGAGCTCAAGGCCGACCTCGTGCTGCTGGCGATGGGCTTCACCGGCCCTGCGCCGGTTTCGCTGCTCGAGCAACTCGCGCCCGAGCGCGACGGCCGCAGCAACGTGAAGGCGAGCACGGTGGATTACGCGACGTCCGTGCCGCGCGTGTTCGCGGCGGGCGACATTCGCCGCGGGCAATCGCTGGTGGTGTGGGCGATTCGCGAAGGGCGGCAGTGCGCCCGCGCCGTCGACGAGTTCCTGATGGGCAAGAGCGACCTGCCCCGTTGAGAACTCGACAAGGCGGGCGGAGCTCGCCTCTGTGGTTCGGAAGCGCGGCCGGAGCGCGCCTCTCGACGACAGCAAACGAGTCGCGCCGCGGCGGCCAATCATCAACGTGAACACGCTACGTAACGATACGTTCCTGCGCGCGTTGCGCAGAGAGCCGACCGACTACACGCCCGTGTGGCTCATGCGCCAGGCGGGACGCTATCTTCCCGAATACAACGCCACGCGCGCGCGCGCCGGCAGCTTCCTCAAGCTCGCGCAAACGCCGTCGCTCGCGACCGAAGTGACGCTGCAGCCGCTCGATCGCTTCGCGCTGGACGCGGCGATCCTGTTCTCGGACATCCTCACCGTGCCCGACGCGATGGGCCTCGGGCTTTCGTTCGCGGAAGGCGAAGGCCCGCGCTTCGCACGCACGACCGCGAGCGAAGAGGCGATTCGCGCGCTGCGTGTGCCCGACATGTCATCGCTGCGCTACGTGTTCGATGCCGTCGCGCAGATCAGGCGCGCGTTGAAGGGTCGCGTGCCCCTGATCGGATTCTCGGGCAGCCCGTTCACCCTCGCGTGCTACATGATCGAAGGCAGCGGCAGCGCCGATTTCGCCACCGTCCGGCGCATGGCCTATGCGCGCCCCGATCTCCTGCGCGCTCTGGTCGACATCAATGCCCGGGCGGTCGCCGAATACCTCACGTGCCAGATCGACGCGGGCGCCGAAGCAGTGATGATCTTCGACACCTGGGGCGGTCTACTTTCGGCGCCGGCGTACCGGGAATTCTCGCTTGCGCCGATGCGCGAGGTGATCGCGACGCTCGATGCGCGTGTGCCGACGATCCTTTTCACCAAGGGCGGCGGCGCATGGCTCGATGACATGGCGAGCACCGGTGCCTCCGCGTTGGGCCTCGACTGGACCGCCGACCTCGCCGTCGCGCGAGCGCGGATCGGCGAGCGTGTCGCCCTGCAGGGCAATCTCGATCCCCTGGTGCTGCTGACCGATGAAGAGACCGTCGCGCGCGAGGCCGAGGCGGTGGTGCGCGCGGCCGGTCCGGCACCGGGGCACGTGTTCAACCTGGGCCACGGCATCGTCCCCACCACGCCGCCCGAGCATGTCGCCGTGCTCGTCGAGACCGTGCATGCGGCCTCGCGCGGGTCGCGCGAGCGCCCCTCCGCCGCCGCGTCGGCGTGACCGTCGCGCCAATGCGCACTTATGCACACGCGCGTGTCAAGGCCTGCTTCGCACGGCGGCTTGCTTCCGGCACGGGCAACCCACGCGCAAGTGGCTGAAGCATTGCGCATTTCTGCCACGTCCGGGGCTCGTGTGGCGAGTGTTGCAAGAATGCCACGAGGAACGTGCGGAGGCGCTCGGTAAGTTACGCACAAAGTTACCCACAGCGCGGGCGAATGACTCGACGAATTCTGTTGCGCCCTCGTGGCCTGATACCCGGACTTAAAGTGTCGTCTCAGGTTCTGCGCCCGTTTTGCCGCTCGCGCGTGCTCGCCGGCGTGTCATGAGCATCATCGCGGCCGCGCTTCCGGTGGCGACGTGGAGCACGTTCGACTACTGGGCGCCGGACAGCCTCGGCGCAATGCGCGGAAGTGTCGTGCGCGTACCGCTGGGCCGGCGCAAGGTTATCGGCGTCGTCCTGCGCGTCGGCTCGCAATCCGAGGTCCCGGTCGAGAAGTTGCAGCCGGTCGATGCCCGCATCGATGCATTGCCCGTCCTGACCGCGGATCTCCTGGAGCTTGCCGAGTTCGTTTCGCGTTACTACCAGCAGCCGCTCGGGCTCGTGCTGTCGCAGATGATTCCGCCGGTGCGCACGCGTCGCGCCAAGGCAAAAACGACGGCAGCGGATCCGCCGCGACAATATGAAGTGCGACTCAACGACGAGCAGCGCGCGGCGGCGGAGTCGATCGTCGCGGCGCGTGGCTTCGCGCCGTTTCTGCTCCAGGGCATCACGGGCAGCGGCAAGACCGAGGTCTACATCGCGGCAGCGCAAGCCGCGATCGAGCAGGGCGGGCAGGTGCTGCTGCTCGTGCCGGAGATCAACCTCACGCCGCAGCTCGAGCAGCGATTGCGCGATGCGCTGCCCGCACGCAATGTCGCGACCATGCACAGCCGGCTCGCCGCGGGCGAGCGGCATCACGCCTTCTGTGCCGCGGCCGACGGCAGCGCCGATCTGGTCGTCGGCACCCGGCTCGCGGTGTTCGCGCCGATGCCGCGGCTGTCGCTGATCATCATCGACGAGGAGCACGATGCGTCGTACAAGCAGCAGGACAACGTGCGCTATCACGCCCGCGACGTTGCGGTATGGCGCGCACGCCAGCGCGGCGTACCGATCGTGCTGGGCAGCGCCACGCCGTCGCTCGAATCGCTCGTGCACGCGCGCAATGGCCGCTATCGATCGCTCAAGCTCACGGCGCGCGCGGTGAGCAGTGCACGCCTGCCCGACATCGAGTTCGAGCCGGCGCGGGCCGACAACGTGCGCGATGGCCTCGGCACGCGACTCATCGACGCCATGAGGGAGCGACTCGCACGCGGGGAACAATCACTGGTATTCGTCAATCGGCGCGGCTTCGCGCCGAGCCTGCTGTGCGGAAGCTGCGGATGGCGCGCCGATTGTCCGCATTGCAGTGCGCGTCTTGTGATGCATCGGCAGGCGGGTGCATTGCGCTGCCATCACTGCGGTCACGCGCAACGTCTGCCGCGGGCGTGCCCCACCTGCGGCAACGTCGATCTGCTGCCGCTCGGCTTCGGCACGCAACGGCTCGAAGAGATGCTGCGCACACTGTTCCCCCAGGCGCGCATCGCTCGCGTCGATCGCGACACGACACAGCGCAAGGGCTCGTTCGCCGCGGTGCGCGACGAGATTCACGCGGGCAATCTCGATATCCTGGTCGGCACCCAGATGCTCGCCAAAGGACACGATTTCCCGCGCCTGACCCTGGTCGGGGTGCTGGGTGCGGACAACGCTCTTTACAGCGCCGATTTTCGCGCCATCGAGCGCCTCGGCGCTTTGCTGTTCCAGGTGGCGGGACGCGCGGGTCGCGCCGACCGGCCTGGCGAGGTGATCGTGGCGACCGATTTTGCCGGTCATGCGCTGTACCGCGCGCTCGCGGCGCACGACTACGACGCGCTCGCCGATGCGCTGCTCGCCGACCGGCGCGTCGCTGCAATGCCGCCCTACAGCCATCTCGTGCTGCTCGCCGCGGAAGCGCCGGCGCGCGCACAGGTGGACACGTTCCTCGCGCAGGCAAGCGCGCTCGGGCGCGAATGCGCGAGCGGCGAAGAAAAAGAGGTGCAGGTGTTCGCGCCAGTCCCTGCGGCGCTCGCGCGGCGCGCCGGCATGGAGCGTGGCCAGGTGCTCGTGCAAAGCCGCGATCGCGCCGCATTGCAGCGCTTCCTGCCGCGCTGGCGCGAGGCGCTCGATGCATTGCGGGTAGGGCGTGTGCACTGGGCGATCGACGTCGATCCCGCCGGCGTATCGTGACCGCCCGCTATAATTCATCGTTTGTCCTGCCGAGCGCGCTTCCTTCCCCTCTCGTGAACGACGTCAAGACCGACCTCGAGGCCTGGCTCAGGCGCGCGTTGCCGGAGGGACTCGCCGCGGAAGACGTGCCGCCGATCGTGCTCGACCGGCCCAAGCAGGCGCAGCACGGCGATTATGCGTGCAACGTTGCGCTGCAGCTTGCCAGGCGCCTGAAGCGCAATCCGCGCGATCTCGCGCGCGAGATCGTGGCTGCACTGCCTGCCTCACCGATCGTCGAGCGCACCGAAGTCGCGGGCGCCGGCTTCATCAATGTGTTCGTCACGCCTGCGGCGCGGCAGCAGGTGGTGCATCGGATCCTGGAGCAAGGCGATGCGTACGGGCGCGGCAACGCGCACGCCGGCGAGCACATCCTGCTCGAGTTCGTGTCCGCCAACCCGACGGGGCCGCTGCACGTCGGGCACGGCCGCCAGGCGGCGCTCGGCGACGCGCTCGCCAACCTGCTCGAATGGCAGCGTGCGCAGGTCACGCGCGAGTTCTATTACAACGACGCCGGCCAGCAGATCCAGAACCTCGCGATCTCGGTGCGCGCCCGCGCGCAGGAGCTCCTGGGCGAGCACGTCACGTTCCCCGAGGACGGCTATCGCGGCGAATACATCTACGAGATCGCGCGCAGGTATCTCGACGAGGTCGGGCACGATCTCTCGGACATCGAGCCGATTCGCCGTTTCGCGGTGGCCGCGCTGCGCCAGGAGCAGGATCGCGACCTGCAGGCCTTCGGCGTGCGGTTCGACAACTACTATCTCGAGAGCTCGCTCTACACCGACGGCCGCGTCGATGCGACGGTGCAGCGCCTCGTGCACTCCGGCCGGACCTACGAGCACGAGGGCGCGATGTGGCTGCGCAGCACCGACTACGGCGACGACAAGGACCGCGTGATGCGCAAGAGCGACGGCGGCTACACGTACTTCGTGCCGGACGTCGCATATCACATCAACAAATGGGAGCGCGGCTACGACCGCGCGATCAACATCCAGGGCTCGGATCACCACGGCACGGTGGCGCGCGTGCGTGCCGGGCTGCAGGCGGCGGGGTTGGGCATTCCGCAGGGGTATCCCGACTACGTCATTCACAAGATGGTCACCGTGATGCGCGGCGGCGAGGAAGTGAAGATCAGCAAGCGCGCCGGCAGCTACGTGACCCTGCGCGACCTGATCGATGAGGTCGGCCGCGATGCGGTGCGCTTCTTCCTGGTCTCGCGCCGGGCCGACAGCGAGTTCGTGTTCGACATCGACCTCGCGCGCTCGCAATCCGAGGAGAACCCGGTCTATTACGTGCAGTACGCGCATGCCCGCGTCTGCTCGGTCATGAAGCAGGCGGGCATCACGCTGGAGGATGCGGCGGCGATGGGGCGCGCTGCGGATCTTTCGCCGTTGACGAGCGCCTACGAGGAGCCGCTGCTGCGCCGGCTGTCGGACTTCCCGGCGGAGCTCGCGCTCGCGGCGCAGGAGCTCGCGCCTCACCGTGTGACCAATTACCTCAGGGATTTGGCTGCCGAATTCCACAGTTACTATAATGCGGAGCGGTTCCTCATCGATGACGAGCGCGTGAAGCGCGCGCGCCTCGCGCTTGCCGCGGCGTCGGGCCAGGTGGTGCGCAACGGTCTCGCAGTGCTCGGCATCAGCGCACCCGAGCAGATGTGACGACCTGATTTCAATGAGCTCACGTAACGACCGCCGCACCGCAGCCCCGCCGCGCCACACGCGCAAGAGCGGCGCCGGCGGCACGCTGATCGGCGTCTTCATCGGCATCGTGCTGGGGCTCGCGATCGCCGCCGGAGTGGCCTTCTATCTCATGCGCGCCGGCAATCCCTACCAGGCTTCTGCGAGCGCCCGCGACTCGCGCGACGCGGGCACTGCGCGCTCCGGCAAGACCGACGACAAGGGCAAGCCGCGCTTCGATTTCTACAAGATCCTGCCCGGCGGCGAGGAGCCCAAGGTGCAGGCGAAGGCGCCCGAGCGCTAGACCGACCGCAGCACGGTCGAGCGCACCGTGAACCCCGGCGAGGAGCGCGCTGCCACGCCCGAGTCGCGGAGCCAGGACGGCAAGAGCGTCGATCGATTCTGGCTGCAGGCGGGATCGTTCTCCAATCCGAGCGAGGCCGAGAACCTGAAGGCGCGGCTCGCGCTCGCCGGCTGGGAGGCCGCGGTGCAGGAGGCGGACGTTCCCGACAAGGGCGTGCGCTATCGCGTGCGCCTGGGACCGTACGACAACACCGACGAGCTCAATCGTATCAAGAGCGAGCTCGCCCGCCGCGGCTTCGATGTGGCGGTGATCAAGTTCTGAACGTTCATGCGCTGCCGGCGTCAGCGGAAGATGCCGGCGCGACGTTATTTGCTGCCAACTGCGCTTCGCGCATCTCGAGGAGTAAGTTTCATGGGTCGAATCACCGCGCGCCTGCTGCCGGGCCTGTCCGGTCTTGCAGCGGCGCTTCTCATCCTGGCCATCACCGCGTTCGTGCCGGCCGCCCTCGCCCAGCCGCAACTGCAGGAAGGCCGCCAGTACGTGCGGCTCAAGAATCCCGTCCCGGTCGAGAGCGGCAACAAGATCGAGGTCATCGAATTCTTCTCGTACGGCTGCCCGCACTGCGCCGATCTCGAGCCGATCCTGGAGCAATGGCTCAAGACGCTGCCCCCCGACGTGCAGTTCAGGCGCGTGCCGGTGCTGTTCCAGCCGCGCTGGGTC
>DASRFB010000102.1:0-18808 GCA_035651815.1 Burkholderiales bacterium
GGTGTCGGCCGCCGGGTCCTTCTGCGCCTGGTACTCGCGCAGCCGGTTGTAAAGCGTCTTCAGGCTGATGCCGAGCATCTCGGCGGCCTTCTCCTTGGTGCCGCCGCACTGCTCGAGCGTCGCGAGGATGAGGCGGCGCTCGACGTCGGCGACCTTGGTGCCGACGCGCACCTGGAAGTACGGCCCCGTCACCTGCTTCGCGTGCCCGAGCTCGGGCGGCAGGCAATGCGCGTCGATCAGGTCGTCGGCCATGATGAAGGCGCGGTGCACGACGTTCTTCAGCTCGCGCACGTTGCCGGGCCAGTCGTAGCCGCGCAGGCGGTCGAGCGTCGCCGGCGCGAAGGTCTTCGCCGTGCCTTCGGTCGCGTTGATCTCGTCGAGGAAATGACTGGCGATCAGCACGACGTCCTCGCCGCGCTCGCGCAAAGGCGGCAGGTGCAGCGGGAACACGCGCAGGCGGTAGAGCAGGTCCTCGCGGAGCTTCCCTTCCGCGACCGCCTCGTCGGGGTTGCGGTTGGTCGCCGCGAGCACGCGCACGTCGACCTCGATCTCGCGGTCGGAGCCGACGCGCATGAAGGTTCCCGACTCGAGCACGCGCAGCAGCTTCACCTGCAGCTCGAGGGGCATCTCGGTGATCTCGTCGAGCAGCACCGTGCCGCCGCTCGCGCGCTCGAAGTAGCCCTTGTGCTCGCGCATCGCGCCGGTGAAGCTGCCCTTCTCGTGGCCGAACATCTCGCTCTCGATCAGCTGCGGCGAGATCGCGCCGCAATTGATCGGCAGGAACATCTGCTTGCGCCGGCGCGACAGATTGTGCAGCGTCTGCGCAACGAGCTCCTTGCCGGTGCCGCTCTCGCCGGTGATCAGCACCGTCGCCGCGGTCGGCGCGACGCGCTCGATCTGGTCGTAGACGCGCTGCATCGGCGTCGAGGTGCCGAGCAGCTGGCCGAAACGGCCGAGGCGGCGCAGCTCGTCGCGCAGAGCGCCGATCTCCGACTTCAGGTCCGCCGGCCGCGCCACGCGCGACAGGATCGCCTTGACCTGCTTGATATTGACCGGCTTGATCAGGTAGTCGGCGGCGCCCAGCCGCAGCGCCTCGATCGAGCTCTCGATGCTCGCGTGCCCGGTGATCAGCACGACCTCGGTCGCCGCGCGCGACTTCACGTCCTCGAACAGATCCATGCCGTTGCCGTCGGGGAGCTGCAGGTCGAGGAAGACGACCTCCGGCCGCTGCTCGTTCATGCGCGCGCGCGCCTCGCGCAGCGTCGACGCGGCCGCTACGCTGAAGCCTTCGCGGGCCACGAGCTCGGCGAGCCCGGAAAGGGCGTTGGTATCGTCATCGACTACGAGAGCGTGGGGAATGGGAGGCTTCCTTCAAAAGCGCCGCGAACAAACCGCGCGCGCGGGCGACAGGCGTCGCCGAAGATTAATTTAGCACGATTCCACTCGGCGACACGCCGGTACGGACCGATGGAACCATTCACGGATTTCTTTGCCTTATCACGGTCGAAGCGACATGACGAAGCCAACACCGGGAGAGTCGCGCGATCGTTCCCGTGCTCGAGTTCCAGGCGCCCGCGTCCCCCGGCCGGACGCGTGGACGCCGTCGACCGGACGACACAAACCCCGAAAAAACAGGGCATTGCCTTCCCTCCTCCGCCATCATGATCTGTTCTGAAAGGCACCGACGTGGCGACCACGCATGACGCTCGGGCGTCCCGCCGCGAGGCTCCGGCGTCCCGGACCCGCGATTCTCTGACCGACTACGACGCCTATTTGTTCAAACAAGGCACGCACGCGCGCCTCTACGAGCGCCTCGGCGCGCACTTCAGCGCCGACGGCGCCGCGGTGCGCTTCGCCGTGTGGGCGCCGAACGCCGCCGGCGTCTCGGTCATCGGCGACTGGAACGGCTGGAACCCGGAGAACCTGCAGTTGCGTCCGCGCGACGACGGCTCGGGCGTGTGGGAGGCGCTGGCGCAGGGCGTGCCGCACGGGGCCTGCTACAAGTACCGCATCACCTCGCACAACATGGGCTACCAGGTGCAGAAGGCCGACCCCTTCGCGGTCTGCACCGAGGAGGCGCCGCGCACCGCGTCGCGCGTCTGGCGCCTCGACTACGACTGGGGCGACGCGGATTGGATGGGCTCGCGCCGGCGCGCGAACGCGCTCGACGCGCCGATGTCGGTGTACGAGCTGCACCTCGGCTCGTGGCGGCGCAGCCCGGACTCGCCGCACCGCGTCCTCGGCTACCGCGACATCGCGCGCGCGCTCGCCGCGTACGTGAAGGAGATGGGCTTCACGCACGTCGAGCTCATGCCGGTGACCGAGCACCCGTTCTACGGCTCCTGGGGCTACCAGACGACGGGCTACTTCGCGCCGAGCGCGCGCTACGGCACGCCGCAGGACTTCATGTGGTTCGTCGACCATCTGCACCAGAACGGCATCGGCGTGATCCTCGACTGGGTGCCGTCGCACTTCCCGAGCGACGAGCACGGGCTCGCCTATTTCGACGGCACGCATCTGTTCGAGCACGCCGACGCGCGCCAGGGCTTCCACCCCGAGTGGAACAGCTACATCTTCAACTACGGCCGGCACGAGGTGCGCGCCTTCCTCACCTCGAGCGCGCTGTTCTGGCTGGAGAAGTACCATATCGACGGCCTGCGCGTGGACGCGGTCGCCTCGATGCTCTATCTCGATTACGCGCGCAAGCCGGGCGAATGGGTGCCGAACGCGCACGGCGGACACGAGAACCTCGACGCGGTGACCTTCCTGCAGCAGCTGAACGAGGCGGTCTACCGCCATCATCCCGACGTGCAGACGATCGCCGAGGAGTCGACCGCGTGGCCGGCGGTGTCGCGGCCGGTGTACATGGGGGGCCTCGGCTTCGGCATGAAGTGGAACATGGGCTGGATGCACGACACGCTGTCGTACATGTCGAAGGACCCGGTCCACCGCACGTTCCAGCACGGGCAGCTCACCTTCAGCGCCTGGTACGCGTTCACCGAGAACTTCGTGCTGCCGCTCTCGCACGACGAGGTCGTGCACGGCAAGGGCTCGCTGATCGGCAAGATGCCCGGCGACGACTGGCAGAAGTTCGCGAACCTGCGCGCGCTCTACGGCTACATGTGGACGCACCCCGGCAAGAAGCTGCTGTTCATGGGCGACGAATTCGGCCAGCGCCGCGAGTGGACGCACGATCAGAGCCTCGAGTGGCACGTGCTCGAGTGGGCCGAGCACCGCGGCGTGCGCGACTGGGTGCGCGACCTGAACCGCTACCAGCGCGCGGCGCCGGCGCTCTACGAGCGGGACTTCGAGCCCGCCGGCTTCGAGTGGATCGATCACAACGACGCGCAGAACAGCGTGCTCTCCTACATCCGCAAGCCGCGCTCGCACGCGCCCACCGTGCTCGTGGCCTGCAACTTCACGCCGGTGCCGCGCTGGGGCTACGTGCTCGGCGTGCCGCGCGGCGGATGGTGGCGCGAGGTGCTGAACAGCGACGCCTCGTGCTATTTCGGCAGCGGCATGGGCAACGCGGGCGGCGTGCACGCGCGCGCGGAAGCCGCGCACGGGCGGCCGTTCTCGCTCAGCCTGACGCTGCCGCCGCTTTCCGTGGTGATCTTCGAAAGTGAAGCTTAAGGACACGGCCCTCACCCCGGGTCCCGTCCCGCCGGGGCGGGAGCGGGAGGACGCGGCGCGCGCGCTGCAGCGCGTCGCCGACGGAAGGAAGCGCGCGGTCGTCGAGTCGGTGACCCCGATGGTCGACCACGGGCGCTTCATGGCGAAGCGCTGCGCCGGCGACACCGTCACCGTCGAGGCCGACGTCTTCGTCGACGGCCACGACGTTCCGCGCGCGCTGCTGCTTCACCGCAAGCAGGGCGGCAAGCGCTGGAACGAGGCGCCGATGAGCTTGCTCGCGAACGACCGCTGGCGCGGCGAGCTCCCGGTGCCCGAGATCGGCGTCTACGAATACACGATCGCCGCCTGGGCGGACGCGTTCGCGTCGTGGCGGCGCGACCTCGCGCGCTGGAGCGAAGCGGAGGACGTCGCGGTGTCGCTCGCGGTCGGCGCGATGATCGTCGGCGCGGCCGCCGAGCGCGCGCGCGGCGCGGACGCGAAGCGCCTCGAGGAGGCGAGCCAGCGCCTCGCGGGCGGCGCATCGCTCGAGGACCGGCGCGCGGCGGCGAACGATCCCTCGCTCGAGGCGCTCGTCGCCGCCTATCCCGACCGCGCCACGATCACGACCTTCGAGCCGGTGCTCGCGCTGCGCGTCGATCCGCCGCTCGCGCGCTTCTCGAGCTGGTACGAGATGTTCCCGCGGAGCGCCGCCGGCGGCGGGCGCCACGGCACGTTCCGCGACGTCGAGGCGCGGCTGGATTATGTCGAGGCGCTCGGCTTCGACGTGCTGTACTTCCCGCCGATCCATCCGATCGGCAGGACGCAGCGCAAGGGGCCGAACAACGCCGTCGTCTCGGGATCGGGCGACCCGGGCAGCCCGTGGGCGATCGGATCGGCCGAGGGCGGCCACAAGGCGATCCACCCCGAGCTCGGCACGCCCGAAGACTTCCGGCGCCTGGTGCGCGCGGCGCGCGAGCGCGGGATCGAGCTCGCGCTCGACATCGCGTTCCAGGCCTCGCCCGACCATCCCTACGTGAAGGCGCATCCCGACTGGTTCCGCCACCGGCCCGACGGCTCGATCCAGTACGCCGAGAACCCGCCGAAGAAATACCAGGACATCTATCCCTTCGACTTCGAGAGCGAGTCGTGGTCGGCGCTGTGGCACGAGCTGCGCGACGTGTTCCTGCACTGGATCGCCCAGGGCGTGCGCGTGTTCCGCGTCGACAACCCGCACACCAAGCCCTTCGCGTTCTGGGAATGGGCGATCGCCGAGGTGAAGCGCGAGCACCCCGATGTGATTTTCCTGTCCGAGGCGTTCACGCGGCCGAAGGTGATGCATCGCCTGGCGAAGCTCGGCTTCTCGCAGTCGTACACCTACTACGCGTGGCGCAACGCCAAGGGCGAGCTCGTCGATTATTTCACCGAGCTATCGCGGCACGCCTCGCGCGAGTACTTCCGCCCGAACGTCTGGCCGAACACGCCCGACATCCTCACCGCGGCGCTGCAGACGGGCGGGCGCGCGGCGTTCATGTCGCGCTTCGTGCTCGCCGCGACGCTGTCGGCCAACTACGGGATCTACGGCCCGGCGTTCGAGCTGCAGGAGCACGTGCCGCTCGAGAACGGCAGCGAGGAGTACCGCGACTCGGAGAAGTACCAGATCCGCGACTGGCACCTCGAGCGCCCGGACAGCCTCAAGGGGCTGATCGCGACGCTGAACCGCATCCGGCGCGACAACCCGGCGCTGCAGCAGGACTGGCGGCTCGCTTTCCACCCGGTCGACAACGACCAGATCCTCTGCTACTCGAAGACGACCGCCGACCTCTCGAACGTGATGCTCGTCGCCGTCAATCTCGACCCGCGCAACGTGCAGTCGGGCTGGGTCGACCTCGCGCTGGGCGAGCTCGGCATCGACACGCCGCCCTTCGAAGTCCACGACCTTCTCACCGACGCGCGCTACACCTGGAACGGGCCGCGCAACTATCTCGAGCTGCGCCCGCACGACGTTCCCGCGCACGTCTTCCGGGTCGTTCCGGGTTCCAACGTCTAGGCCCGCCATGGAAATGCAGAACCAGGAGCAGCTGGGCCAATCCGAGGGTCCGGCGCAGAAGGCCTGGCGGGACGATCCGCTCTGGTACAAGGACGCGATCATCTACGAGCTGCACGTCAAGGCGTTCTACGACTCGAACGGCGACGGCATCGGCGACTTTCCCGGGCTCACCGAGAAGCTCGACTACATCAGGGAGCTCGGGGTCAACACCATCTGGCTCCTGCCCTTCTATCCCTCGCCGCTCAAGGACGACGGCTACGACATCTCCGACTACCGCGGCGTGCACCCGAGCTACGGCACGCTCGCCGATTTCCGCAACTTCGTGCGCGAGGCGCACCGGCGCGACCTGAAGATCATCACCGAGCTCGTCATCAACCACACCTCCGACCAGCACCCCTGGTTCCAGGCGGCGCGCTCGGCGCCCGCCGGCTCGAAGAAGCGCGACTACTACGTCTGGAGCGACACGGCGAAGAAGTGGGAAGGCACGCGCATCATCTTCACCGACACCGAGAACTCGAACTGGACCTGGGACCCGGTCGCTAAGGCCTACTACTGGCACCGCTTCTTCTCGCACCAGCCCGACCTCAACTTCGACAACCCGCACGTGGTGCGCGCGGTGCTGAAGGTGATGCAGTACTGGTTCGACATGGGCGTCGACGGGATGCGCCTCGACGCGATCCCCTACCTGTGCGAGCGCGACGGCACGAGCAACGAGAACCTGCCCGAGACGCACTCGGTGCTGCGCCACATGCGCGCCGAGCTCGACAAGCACTACAAGAACCGCTTCTTCCTCGCGGAAGTGAACCAGTGGCCCGAGGACGTCCGCGAGTACTTCGGCAACGGCGACGAGTGCCACATGGCGTACCACTTCCCGCTGATGCCGCGCATCTACATGTCGGTGGCCGAGGAGGACCACTACCCGATCATCGACATCATGTCGCAGACGCCGGAGATCCCCGACAACTGCCAGTGGGCGTGCTTCCTCAGGAACCACGACGAGCTCACGCTCGAGATGGTGACCGAGCGCGAGCGCGACTACATGTACCGCACCTACGCCACCGACGCGCGCGCGCGACTCAACCTCGGCATCCGGCGGCGCCTCGCGCCGCTCCTGCAGAACAACCGGCGCCAGATCGAGCTGGTGAACAGCCTGCTCGTGTCGCTGATCGGCTCGCCGATCATCTACTACGGCGACGAGATCGGCATGGGCGACAACATCTACCTCGGCGACCGCCACGGCGTGCGCACGCCCATGCAGTGGAGCCCGGACCGCAACGCGGGCTTCTCGCGCGCCGACCCCCAGAGCCTGTACCTGCCGCCGATCATGGACCCGATCTACGGCTACCAGGCGGTGAACGTCGAGGCGCAGGCGCGCAGCCCGTCGTCGCTCCTCAACTGGACGCGCCGCATGCTGACGGTGAGCAAGGCGCACGTCGCGTTCGGCCGCGGGTCGCTGCGCTTCGTGCGCGTCGGCAACCGCAAGATCCTCGCCTACATCCGCGAGTACGGCGACCAGACGCTGTTCTGCGTCGCCAACCTGTCGCGCTCGAGCCAGCCCGTCGAGCTCGACCTGCGCGAGTACCGCGGCCGCATCCCGGTCGAGCTGCTCGGGCGCACGCCCTTCCCGCCGATCGGCGAGCTGCCCTACCTCCTCACGCTCCCCGCGTGGGGCTTCTACTGGTTCGAGCTCGCGACGGTCGCGAAGATCCCGTCGTGGCACGACGAGCGCCCGACGCGCAAGGAGATGCCGATCCTCGTCATCCCCGAGGGCCTGCGCGCGATCCTCACGGCCGAGGCGCAGACGCGCAACGACCTGCGCAGCCTGATGGCGCAGCGCCAGCGCCAGCAGCTCGAGCGCGAGGCGCTGCCCGCGTTCCTCGCCTCGCAGCGCTGGTTCGCGGGCAAGGGGCGCGATCTCGCCGGCACCGAGATCACCGAGCACGACGAGTGGAGCGCGGCCGGCGGCAACTGGCTGCTCACCGTCGCGCACGTGCATTTCATGGACGGCACGCGCCACGCCTACTTCCTTCCGGTCGCGATGGGCTGGGAAGACGGCGACTACGAGCGGCTGCAGTCGCTCATGCACGCGGCGGTGGCGCGCGTGCGCCAGCGCGCCCGCGTCGGGATCCTTTTCGACGCGTTCTGGGACGACGCCTTCTGCCACGCCATCGTCGCGAGCATGCGCTCGGGCGAGGAGCGCCGGCTGCCGAGCGGGCGGCTCGTATCCTGGGGCACGAGCGCCTTCGTCGGCATGGACCCGAGCGGCTTCGCGGTCAGCCACCCGTCGTTCGAGCAGAGCAACACCATGGCGATCCTCGGCAACACGCTGGTGCTCAAGGGCTACCGGCTGGTGCGCGAAGGCATCAACCCGGAGATCGAGATCGGCAAGTTCCTCACCGAGGTCTCGCCCTTCCCGTACATCGCGCCGCTCATGGGCGCGCTCGAGCACGTCGGCGACGACGGCCGCACGTTCGCGCTCGCGGTGCTGCACAAGTACGTCGACAACCAGGGCAGCGGCTGGAACTACACGATCGAGTACCTCGGCCGCTACCTCGAGGCGAGCCTCGCCGCGACCTCGCTCGAACGGACGCTCGGCGAGCAGGCCGCGTCGGGCGTCGCCGCCAACGTCGCCCCGGTCACGCCGGGCGGCGACGCCGACAGCCCGCACGCCGCCTTCCTCGTGCTCGCGAGCACGCTCGGACGGCGCACCGGGCAGATGCACGTGGCGCTCGCCAAGCACACCGGCGACCCCGCCTTCGATCCCGAGCCGATCACGCCCGAGGACTTCGCGAGCTGGGCCGCGCAGGTGCGCGCGAGCGTCGACCACACGCTCGCGCAGCTCGCCGAGCGCCGCGCGGGGCTCTCGGAGTCCGCGCGCACCGACGCCGACGCGCTGCTCGCGGCGCGCGAGCGCATGCTGCGCCACATCGACGCGCTCACGAACGAGCCGGTCCAGGCCTGGAAGACGCGCTTCCACGGCGACTACCACCTCGGCCAGGTGCTGCTCACCGCGCACGACTTCGTCATCGTGGATTTCGAGGGCGAGCCCGCCCGCCCGCTCAAGGAGCGGCGCGCGAAGAGCAGCCCCCTGCGCGACGTCGCCGGGATGCTGCGCTCCTTCGGCTACGCCGCCGAGATCGCGCTCGACGAGGCGACGGCCGATCGCCCCGACGACCGCGCGCGGCTCGTGGCGCGCGCCGGCGCGTGGAAGCGCGAGGCGACGCGCGCCTTCCTCTCCGGGTACATCGGCGCCGCGCACGGGTCGCCGGCTTATCCCAACATGCCGGGCGACGCGCGCCGGCTGATCTGCCTGTTCATGCTCGACAAGGCGCTCTACGAGGTCCGCTACGAGCTCGGCAGCCGGCCCGACTGGATCCGGATCCCGATCGCCGGCCTCATGGAGCTGCTCGGAGACGATCCCCCGGACGTCGACCCGCGCTAGGGCTCGCGTCGATGGACCTGCACCCGCGGACGATCGCCTCGCCGAGCACGGCGTGGCGCGGTCGCCCGTGGCCGCTCGGGGCGAGCTGGGACGGCGAAGGCGTCAACTTCGCGCTGTACTCGGAGCACGCCGAGCGCGTCGAGCTGTGCCTCTTCGACGCGAAGGGGCGGCGCGAGACCGAGCGCATCGAGCTGCGCGAGCGCACCGGCTTCGTTTGGCACGCCTATCTCCCGGACGCGCGTCCGGGCACGCTGTACGGCTACCGCGTGCACGGCCCGTGGGCGCCCGAGCAGGGGCGGCGCTTCAATCCGCACAAGCTGCTCATCGATCCGTACGCGCGCATGCTCGTGGGGTCCCTGCGCTGGAGCGACGCGATCCTCGGCCACCGCGCCGGCGGACGCCGCGAGGACCTCGTCGCCGACCCGCGCGACAGCGCGGCCTGCGTGCCGAAGTGCCAGGTGGTCGACCCGGCGTTCACCTGGAGCGAGGACCGGCGGCCGAGCGTGCCCTGGCACGACACCGTGATCTACGAGCTGCACGTGAAGGGCTACACGCAGCTGAACGCGCTCGCGCCGCCGCAGCTGCGCGGCACCTACGCCGGCCTCGCGAGCGCGCCTGCCGTCGAGCACCTCAAGCGGCTCGGGGTGACCGCGGTCGAGCTCCTGCCGGTGCACGCCTTCGTCGACGAGAAGCGGCTCGCGCAGGCGGGCCTGCGGAACTACTGGGGCTACAACTCGATCGGCTTCTTCGCGCCCGAGCCGCGCTACTCGGCGACCGGGACGCTCGGCGAGTTCAAGACCATGGTGCAGACGCTGCACTCGGCGGGGATCGAGGTGATCCTCGACGTCGTCTACAACCACACCGGCGAAGGCGACCGGCTCGGGCCGACGCTGTCGTTCCGCGGCATCGACAATGCCGTCTACTACCGGCTCGAGCGCGAAAACCCGCGCGAGTACGTGAACTGGACCGGCACCGGCAACACGCTCAACGTCCCGCACCCCGCGGTGCTGCAGCTCGTCATGGACAGCCTGCGCTACTGGGTGAGCGAGATGCACGTCGACGGCTTCCGCTTCGACCTCGCGACCACGCTCGCGCGCGGCGAGCAGGCGTTCGATCCGCACGGCGCCTTCCTCGCGGCGGTGCGGCAGGATCCGGTCGTGTCGCGCGTCAAGCTGATCGCCGAGCCGTGGGACCTCGGCGAAGGCGGCTACCAGGTCGGGGGCTTCCCGGCCGGCTGGTCGGAATGGAACGGCAAGTACCGCGACGCCGTGCGCTCGTACTGGAAGGGCGACGGCGGCGTGATGGGCGAGCTCGCCTCGCGCCTCTCGGGCTCGTCCGACCTGTACGGGCGCAGGCGCCGCGGGCCCGCGGCGAGCGTGAACTTCGTGACCGCGCACGACGGCTTCACGCTGCGCGACCTGGTGAGCTACAACGACAAGCACAACGAGGCCAACCTCGAGGGCAACGCCGACGGCGAGTCGAGCAACCGCAGCTGGAACTGCGGCGTCGAGGGGCCGACCGAGGACCCCGCGATCCTCGCTCTGCGTGCCCGCCAGCAGCGCAATCTCCTCGCGACGCTGCTGTTCTCGCAGGGCGTGCCGATGCTCGTCGCGGGCGACGAGATGTGCCGCACGCAGCACGGCAACAACAACGCCTACTGCCAGGACAACGAGACCAGCTGGATCGACTGGTCGATGCCCGAGGAGGCGCGCGCGATGCTGGAGTTCGTGCGGCGCGCGATCGCGCTGCGCAACGCGCATCCGCTGTTCCGGCGGCGCACGTTCTTTCACGGCCGGGCCGAGCGCGACCCGGCGGTCAAGGACATCCACTGGCTGAACCCGGACGGGCGCGACCTGTCCGACCAGGACTGGAACCGTTCCTTCGCGCGCTGCCTCGGGGTGTTCGTCTCCGGCCGCGGCCTCACCGAGCGCGACGAGCGCGGCAACCTCGTCGAGGACGACGACGTGCTGCTGCTGCTCAACGCCCATCACGACGACGTGCCGTTCGCGCTCCCCGGAACGCCGGGGACGCGCTGGGACCCCGTCGTCGATACCGAGCGCGCCGACGGCGTGCCGGCGCCCGGCGCGCTGGCCGCGGGCGGCGTCTATCGGCTGCGCGGCCGGTCGGTGGTCCTGTTCTGCGCGGCCCGAACGGAAATGCGACATGCGCCGCCGCCATGAGATGCCCTTCGGCGCGTCGCCGGTCGACGGCGGCGGCGCGCGCTTTCGCCTGTGGGCGCCCGCGGCGAAGACGGTGGAGCTGTGCCTCGGCGACGAGACGCTCGCGATGGATCGCGCGGGCGACGGATGGTTCGAGACGACGCGGCCGGCGCGCGCCGGCGCCCGCTATCGCTATCGCATCGACCGCGATCTGCTCGTCCCCGATCCCGCGTCGCGCTTCAACCCCGACGACGTCCACGCGCCGAGCGAGCTGGTCGACCCGCTCGCGTACGAGTGGCGCGACGGCGCCTGGCGCGGGCGGCCGTGGGAGGAGGCCGTGATCTACGAGCTGCACGTCGGGACGTTCAGCCCCGAGGGCACGTACGCGGGCGTCGAGCGCCGCCTCGATGCGCTCGCCGGCCTCGGCGTGACCGCGGTCGAGCTGATGCCGCTCGCCGACTTCCCCGGCGCGCGCGGCTGGGGCTACGACGGCGTGCTGCCGTACGCGCCCGACTCCGCGTACGGCCGGCCCGAGGACCTGAAGCGCCTGGTCGACGGCGCGCACGCGCGCGGGCTGATGATGTTCCTCGACGTCGTCTACAACCACTTCGGGCCCGACGGCAACTACCTGCACGCGTACGCGCGGCAGTTCTTCACCGAGCGCTACGCGACTCCGTGGGGAGCGGCGATCGACTTCGAGGACGAGCGCCCGGTGCGCGAGTTCTTCGTCCAGAACGCGCTCTACTGGCTCGAGGAATACCGCTTCGACGGGCTGCGCTTCGACGCGGTGCACGCGATCCACGACGCGTCGCGCCCCGACATCGTCGAGGAGATCGCCGACCGCGTGCGCTCGGGCCCCGGGCGCGAGCGCGAGATCCACCTCGTGCTCGAGAACGACGCCAACCGCGCGCGCTACCTCGCGCGCGGGCCCGACGGCCGGCCGCGCCGGTACACGGCGCAGTGGAACGACGACGCGCACCACGCCTTCCATGTGCTGCTGACCGGCGAGTCGGACGGCTACTACTCCGACTACGCCGACAAGCCCGCGGCGCGGCTCGCGCGCTGCCTCGCGCAGGGGTTCGCGTACCAGGGCGAGCCTTCGGCGTTCCGCGACGGCGAGACCCGCGGCGAGCCGAGCGCGCACCTGCCGCCGACCGCGTTCGTGTCGTTCATCCAGAACCACGACCAGGTCGGCAACCGCGCGCTGGGCGAGCGCATCTCGCGGCTCGCTTCCGAGGCGGCGCTCGAGGTCGCGATGACGGTATTGCTGCTCGCTCCCTCGCCGCCGATGCTCTTCATGGGCGACGAGTTCGCGGCCGCGACGCCGTTCCTGTTCTTCTGCGATTTCTCGGGAGACCTCGCGCGCGCGGTGACCGAGGGGCGCAGGCGCGAGTTCGCGGGCTTCGAGAAGTTCCGCGACCCCGCGGCCGCGGATCCGATCCCCGATCCCGGCGACCCTGGGACCTTCGAGCGCTCGAAGCTCGACTGGGCGAGCCTCTCGCGCGAACCGCACGCTTCCTTCCTCGCGACCGTGCGGCGGCTGCTCGAGCTGCGCCGGCGCGAGATCGTGCCGCTCGTCTCCGGGATCCGCGGCGGCAGCGCATCGACGCTCGAGATCGGCGCGCGCGCGATCGAGGTGCGCTGGCCGAGCGGCGCCGCCGAGCTCGTGCTGCTCGCCAATCTCGGCGATGCGCCCGAGCCGTTGCGCGAGCCGCCCGCCGGGCGCCTGATCCACGCGACGCACGCGGACGCGCGCGGCACGCGGCTGCCCGCGTGGTCCGCGAGCTGGTGGCTGCGATGAACGACGCCTCCGAGGCCGCCATCCTCGACCGGCTGTGCGGCCTGTGCGGCATCGAGACGACCTACCTCGACGTCTGGAAGCGCCCGCACCAGGCGCCGCAGGACACCAAGCTCGCGCTCTTGCGCGCGATGGGCGTCGACGCCGGCGACGGCGACGGCGCGCAGGCCGCGGCCGCGCTGGCCGAGGCCGAGGAGCGGCGCTGGCGCGAGGCGCTGCCCGCGGCCACCGTGGTGCGCGAGCGCGAGTCGCCGCTGCGCGTCACGCTCGTGCTCGGCGCCGATGCCGACCCGGCGAAGATCGACTGGCTGCTCGAGCTCGAGAACGGCGAGCGCGTCGCCGGCGCGCTGCGCGCCGGGACGCTGCGCGAGCTCGAGGCGCGCGACATCGGCGGCGCGCGCCACGTCCGCTACGCGCTCGAGCTGCCGATCGCGCCCGAGGCCGGGTATCACTGGTTCAGCCTGCGCGAGTCCGGCGCGGCGCAGCGCGTGCTCGCGGCGACGCGGCTGATCGCGTGCCCGGCGCGCTGCTTCCAGCCGGCGGGCTTCGCGGGCGACCTCGAAAATGCGGGCCGCGTCTGGGGACCGGCGCTGCAGCTCTACGCGGTGCGCTCGCGGCGCAACTGGGGCGTCGGCGACTATAGCGATCTCGCCGAGGGCATCGAAGCGGCGGCCGCGCTCGGCGCCGGCATCGTGGGCGTGAATCCGCTGCACGCCTTGTTCCCGACGCGCCCGGAGGACGCGAGCCCGTACAGCCCGTCGAGCCGCCTCGCGCTCAACGTCCTCTATCTCGACGTGGAGCTCATCCCCGAGCTCGCCGAGTCCGACGACGAGCGCGCGCGGGTCGCTGCGCCCGGGTTCCAGGCGGCGCTGCGCGCGCTGCGCGAGAAGCCGCTCGTCGACTACGCCGGCGTCGCGCGCGTCAAGCTCGACGTGCTCGAGCGGCTCTACCGCCGCTTCCGCGAGACCGCGCTCGCGGGCGATCGCGGCCGCGCGTTCCGCGCCTTCCAGGCCGAGGGCGGCGAGCGCCTGCGGCTGCACGCGCTGTTCGAGGCGCTGCAGGAGCGCTTCGTCGCCGAGGACCCCGGCGTGTGGGGCTGGCCCGCGTGGCCCGAGCCGTACCGCGATCCGGCCTCGCCCGAGGTCGAGCGCTTCGCGCGCGAGCATCTCGAGCGAGTCGAGTTCTGGCAGTGGCTGCAGTGGCACGCGCAGACGCAGGTCGCGCGCGCCCAGCGCCGCGCGCTCGAGCTCGGGATGCCGATCGGGCTCTACCTCGACCTCGCGGTCGGCGCGCACCCGGGCGGGGCGGAGACGTGGATGCAGCGCGGCCTGTACGCGAGCGAGGCGAGCGTCGGCGCGCCGCCCGACGAGTTCAACCTCAAGGGCCAGGACTGGGGACTGCCGCCCGTGATCCCGCAGCGCCTGGCGCAGGCGCGCTACGAGGGCTTCGTCGCACTCCTGCGCGCGAACATGAGGAACGCGGGCGCGCTGCGCATCGACCACGTGATGGCGCTGATGCGATTGTTCTGGGTGCCGCCGCAGGCGTCGCCCAGGGAAGGCACCTACGTCGATTATCCCTTCGCCGACCTGCTCGGGATCCTGTGCCTCGAGAGCGTGCGCAACCGCTGCATCGTCGTGGGCGAGGACCTCGGCACGGTGCCCGACGAGGTGTTCACGGCGCTGCGCGAGCACGGCATCCTGTCGTACCGCCCGATCTGGTTCGAGCGCGACGGCCAGGGCGGCTTCCAGGTGCCCGAGCGCTACCCGGCGCAGGCGCTGGTCACGGTGAGCACGCACGACCTGCCGACGCTGCGCGGCTTCTGGCGCGGCGCCGATCTCGAGACGCGCCAGCGCCTGCAGCTCTTTCCCGACGAGGAGGTGCGCGCGCGCCAGGTGAGCGGCCGCCGCGAGGACCGCTCCCGCCTGGTGCAGGCGCTCGAGCGCGCCGGGCTCGCGCCGCCGGGCGCGGCGCCCGAGCGCGGCGACACGGACGACGCGTTCATGGTCGCGGTGCACGCGTATCTCGCGCGCACGCCCGCGAAGCTGCTCACCTTCCAGATGGAGGACGTGTTCGGCGAGGTCGAGCAGGTGAACCTGCCCGGGACGACCGAGGACCGCCACCCGAACTGGCGGCGCAAGCTCGCCGAGGACGTCGAGGGGTGGGCGCGCGACGCGCGCGTGCTCGCGCTGGTCGAGGCGCTCTCGCGCGAGCGCGGTCCCGCCGAGCCGCGCGACCGGCCGCGCCGGCCCGACGCGCCCGCGGCCGCGCTCGCGATCCCGCGCGCGACCTACCGGCTGCAGTTCAACAAGGCGTTCACGTTCGCCGACGCGACGCGCATCGTGCCCTATCTCGCCGCGCTCGGCGTGAGCCACGTCTACGCGTCGTCGTGGCTGAAGGCGCGGCCGGGCAGCACGCACGGCTACGACATCACCGATCACGCGAGCTTCAATCCCGAGATCGGAACCGCCGAGGAGTTCGACGCCTTCGCGCGCGCGCTCGCCGGGCGCGGGATGAAGCAGCTCCTCGACATCGTGCCGAACCACATGGGCGTGATGGGGGCCGACAACGCCTGGTGGCTCGACGTGCTCGAGAACGGCCCGGCGTCGCTCTACTCCGGGTACTTCGACATCGACTGGGAGCCGGCGCTCCCCGAGCTGCGCGGCAAGGTGCTGCTGCCGGTGCTCGGCAGCCAGTACGGGACGGCGCTCGAGTCGGGCGAGATCCGGCTCGCGTTCGACGCGGGCTCGGGCGAGCTCGGCGTGCGCTATTTCGCGCACCGCTTCCCGCTCGATCCGCGCGACTATCCGCGGGTGCTCGAGCGCGGGATCGCGCGCCTCGCGGAGAAGCTGGGCGCCGGCAGCGCGACGCTCGCCGAGTACCGGAGCCTGGCGACGGCGTTCGGCCACCTGCCCGGGCGCGACGAGACCGCGCCCGGGAAGAAGGCCGAGCGCGCGCGCGACAAGGAGGTGCGCAAGCGCGAGCTCGCGCGCCTGTGCGCCGCCTCGCCCGAGGTTGCGCGCTTCGTCGAGGAGAACGTCGCCGCGTTCCAGGGCACGAAGGGCCGGACCGAGACCTTCGACGCGATGCACGCGCTGCTCGAGGCGCAGGCGTTCCGGCTCGCGCACTGGCGCGTCGCCGCCGACGACATCAATTACCGGCGCTTCTTCGACATCAACGATCTCGCGGCGCTGCGCATGGAGAGCGAGGCGGTGTTCGAGGACACGCACCGCCTGGTGCTGCGCCTGCTCGGCGAGGGCAAGATCGACGCGCTGCGCATCGACCACCCCGACGGCCTGTACGACCCGCGCGGCTACTTCGAGCGCCTGCAGGACCGGGCGCGCAAGCTGCGCACGGCGCCCGGCGACGCGCAGGGGCGCGCCGTATACATCACGGTGGAGAAGATCCTCGCCGAGCACGAGCGGCTGCCCGAGGACTGGCCGGTGCACGGCACGACCGGGTACCGCTTCATGAACGTGCTGAACGGCCTGTTCGTGGACCCGGCCGCCGAGGCGCGCATCGACCGCATCTACTGCGCGTTCATCGGCCGGCGCATCGACTACGCCGAAGTGCTGCACCGCTCGAAGATCCAGATCATGATGGCGTCGCTCTCCTCCGAGCTGAACGTGCTCGCGAACGCGCTCAGCCGCATCGCCAAGGCGGACCGCGGCAGCCGCGACTTCACGCTCGGCGCGCTGCGCCGCGCGCTGGTCGAGATCGTCGCCTGCTTCCCGGTGTACCGCACGTATCTGTCGGGCGAGCGCGTGCGCGAGGGGGACCGGCGCTTCGTCGAGTGGGCGGTGGCCGCCGCTAAGAAGCGCTTCCACGCGGGCGAGACGAGCGTGTTCGACTTCATCCAGGGCGTGTTCACCGGCAAGACGGTGAGCGAGGGCGCGCGGCGCATGGCCGAGCGCTTCGTCGCGCGCTTTCAGCAGTTCACGTCGCCGGTGATGGCGAAGGGCGTCGAGGACACGAGCTTCTACATCTACAACCGGCTCGCGTCGCTGAACGAGGTCGGCGGGCATCCGCTGACCTTCGGCTTCACGCTGTCCGCGTTCCACGGCGCGTCGCAGGACCGCGCGCGCACCTGGCCGCACACGATGCTCGCGTCGTCGACGCACGACAACAAGCGCTCGGAGGACGTGCGCGTGCGCATCGACGTGCTCTCCGAGATCCCGCCCGCGTGGCGGCTGTCGCTGCGGCGCTGGGGCGCGCTCAACCGGAGGAAGAAGAAGAAGGTCGGCGGCGAGATGGCGCCCTCGCGCAACGACGAGTACCTGCTGTACCAGATCCTGCTCGGCGCCTGGCCCCTCGAGCCGATGGATCGGCACGGGCTCGACGCCTTCCGCGAGCGCATCGAGCGCTACATGCTCAAGGCCGTGCGCGAGGCCAAGGTGCACACGAGCTGGATGAACCCGAACGAGGCCTACGAGCAGGCGCTGAAGGACTTCATCGGCGCGATCCTCAAGTCCTTCGACAAGAACCCGTTCCTCGCCGACTTCGTGCCGGCGCAGGCCGTGATCGCGCGCTACGGCACGCTGAACGGCATCTCGCAGACGCTCGTCAAGCTCACCTCGCCCGGCGTGCCCGACATCTACCAGGGAACCGAGCTCTGGGACCTCTCCCTCGTCGATCCCGACAACCGCCGGCCCGTCGACTACGCCAAGCGCGAGCGCGTGCTCGCGCAGCTCCAATCCGACTTCGGCGCCGTCGAATCGCGCTGGCCCGAGCTCGCGCGCGACCTCCTCGCCAACGCCGCCGACGGCCGCATCAAGCTCTACCTCACCTGGCGCGCGCTCGCCCTGCGCGCGCGCGACCTCGAGCTCTTCGAGAAGGGCGGCTACCTGCCGCTGCACGCGACCGGCGCGCACGCCGACTGCGTCTGCGCGTACGCGCGCGTGCACGCGGGCCGCGCCGTCGTCACCGTCGCCCCGCGCTTCTACCACCGCCTCACCGGAGGCGAGCCCGTGCCGCCGCTCGGCGAGAGGATCTGGGGCGACACGCGCGTGCCGCTGCCGGAGAAGCTCTCGCGCTACCGCGACGAGCTGACGGGCGCGCGCTTCGGGGCGGAGGATGCCGTCGGCAAGAGAAGCATCCGCCTCGCGGAACTCCTCGCGATCCTCCCCGTCGCGCTGCTTCGCTCCGAATAAAGCCGCTTCCCCGGCCCGGGGCGAGGACGCCACTCGCCGAATCAACGGCTTGCAGAACAGCCAGTCCTCTGATCAGGGATGTCCTTACGCAAGCTGTTGAATACAGGCCCGCTGACAACGGCGTCGCCTTGATATACCTTGCTCAAAGGACACGAATGCACACCATTACACGTTAGAAGGCGCTAAGAGAACGAGCCATGTCCGAACTCGATCGCCTCAAGGAGCAGCTTGTCTACCTCCGGTTCTGGCTCGGAATCATGGTCGTTACAGAAATCACGATCGTCGGATGGCTTATTTCAACCCCGGAGACCGCCAATCGTGTGCTGTGGTCGCTGGCAGCCGTTGGCGCGGTTTTGCTCGGCGTCGGCATCTTCATTGTGCATCGCCGGATCGAGCGGCGAATCGATGAAATTGGTAAGCTATAGCGATGACAATCGTCGCCGCTGTCATCATGCTAGCCGTCGTGGTGCTCTTCGTTGGCATCGCCCTCGACGCTGCCTGGCACAAGTAGCGCCTCCTAACATGGCGGTGTTGCCGGACGCGGCATCAACCGCCTCGCTTCATTGCCGGCCGACCTCGCCGCGCCGCAAACCTCTACGTTAG
>DASRFB010000103.1:0-85311 GCA_035651815.1 Burkholderiales bacterium
GGCAGGCCGTTGCCGCCGAGGAAGACGTGCCGCGCCTGCTCCGGACCGCCGTCCGCGGAGTGGTAGACGTCGTCGTACGCCTCCGAATACGGCACGCCTCGCGCGCGGAAGGCGAGGCGTGCGGGCACGAGCGCGGCCATGCCGCAATGATAGCGGGCGTCAGCCCGAGGCGCGAAGCAGCGCCGGGATCTCCTCCAGCGGCACCGGCCGGCTGAACAGATATCCCTGCATCTGGTCGCAGCCGAGCGCACGCAACGCCCGCGCCTGCTCCTCGGCGTCCACTCCTTCGGCGATCACGCGCAGGTTGAGCGAGTGGCCGAGGGACACGATGGTGGAGACGAGCGTCATCGTCTTCGGGTCGTCGACCATCGCGACGATGAACGAGCGGTCGATCTTGAGCGCGTGCGCGGGCAGGCGCGCGAGGTACGAGAGCGACGAGTACCCGGTGCCGAAGTCGTCGACGGCGATCTGCATCCCGAGGTCGCGCACCGCCGCGAGCTTGCCGAGGTTCCGCTCGATATCCTCCATGACCAGGCTCTCGGTGATCTCCAGGTCGATGCCGGGCGGCCACGAGCCCTGCGCGGTCGCCGCGCGGATCGTCTCGACGAAGTCGCGCTTGCGCAGCTGGATGGCCGAGACGTTCACCGCGATTCGCGGCGCCGCGAGCCCCTGCTCCGTCAGGGCGCGATGGTCGCCCGCAGCGCGGCGCAGGGCCCAGGCGCCGGCCTCGAGGATCAGCCCGGTCTCCTCCATCAGCGGGATGAAGCGCGCCGGCGGCACCAGCTCGCCGTCGGTCATCCAGCGGATCAGCGCCTCCAGCCCGACGATGCGGCGGGTCGCGACGTCGACCTTCGGCTGGTAGTGGAGCACGAACTCCTCGCGCTCGAGCGCGCGGCGCAGCTTGTTCTCGAGCGCGAGCGACTCCGCGACGCGGGCGGTCATCTCCTGCCGGTAGAACAGGTAGCGCTCGCCCGTCTGCTTCGCCTTCTTGAGCGCAGCCTCGGCGTTGCGGAACAGCGTATCGGCGTCGGCCGCGTCGCTCGGGTAGAGCGCGATGCCGACGCGGGCGGCGACCCTGAGCTCGGCGCCCGCGACGAGGTACGGCGCGCCGAAGACCCGGCTCACGCGGTCTTCGGTGCGGCGCGCCAGCTCCTCCTCCGACTGGACGTCCGGAATGAAGAGCGCGAAATGGTCCGCTTCGATGCGCGCGAGCCAGGTCGCGTCGTGCGCGTGCTCGACCAGGCGCTCCGCGACCGCCTTCAGCAGCGCGTCGCCCGCCTGCCGCCCGAGCGATTCGTTGACTGTGCGGAAGCGCTCCAGGTCCACGAGCAGCAGCCCGAGCTTCCCGCGGTCGCGCCGCGCCGCGGCGGCGGCCTGCGCCACGCGCTCGTGGAACAGGGTGCGGTTGGCGAGCCCGGTCAGCGGATCGTAGTAGGAGAGGTAATCGATCTTCTCGGACTTCTCGAGGTTCTCCAGCGCGAAGGAGAGGTCGCCCGCGAGCTCGCCGAGCAGGCGCATCTCCTCGTCGTCGAAGAACCCCACGGTGTCGGCGTTGAGGACGAGCACGGCGAGCGCGCGGTCCGCGACCACCAGCGGGAAGACCGCCACGGCGCGCGTGCCGGCGGCGAGCAGCTCGTCCCTGAGCAGGATGCCGCGATCGCGCTCGATGTCGTTCGACACCATGGCGCGCCGCCGGGCGAGCGCCTCGACGACTAACCCGCGTCCCGTCGGCAGCCGCTCGCGCACCTTGGGCTCGAGCGCCTCGAAGAACCGGGGCTCGCCGCCGTACGCGGCGGCGATGCGAAACGGCGTCGCGCCGCCGGGCGCGAGTCCGATCCACGCCTTCGGGAACTGGCCCTGCTCGACCGCGATCCGGCAGGCTTCGCGGAACAGCTCGTCGCGGCTGCGCACGCGCACGATCAGCGTGTTGATGCCGCTCAGCACCGCGTACACGCGGTTCAGCCGCGTAATCCTGCGGCGCGTGCGCGCCTCCTCGGTGACGTCCTGCAGCGTGTTGAACCACCGGCGGTGCTTCCCCGAGGCGTCGGCCGTGCGCTCGAGCGGCTCGATCACCTGGCGGATGTGGATCCACGCCTCGCCGCCGCCGCGCACCCGGTACTCGACGTCGGCGCGGGCCTGCGTGGCGCCCGCCTCGAGTGCCGCCGCCCGCAGCGTCGGCCGGTCCTCGGGGTGCACCAGCGCCAGCCACTCGCGCGTGCTCCGCGGCACCAGGGCGGCGTCGACGCCGATCAGCCCGGGCAGCGTCTCCGACCAGCTCTCGAACTCGCCGTCCGGCCCGGTGACGACGTGCGCGAGGCGCGCCATCAGCTGCGCCCGCCGCAGGCCCGCCTCGGCGACCCGGCGCGCCCGCCGTGCGGCGGCCTCGCGCAGCTCGCGCTCGACGGCCGGCCCGAGCCGGGCGAGGTTGCTCTTCATGACGTAGTCGGAGCCGCCCGCCTTCATGGCCTCGACGGCCACGTCCTCGCCGATCGCGCCGGACACGAAGACGAACGGAATGTCGGGATCGTGGCCGCGGCAGATCTCCAGCGCCTTCAGTCCGCCGAAGCCGGGCAGCGAGAAATCCGAGAGCACGATGTGCGGGCGGAACTGCTCGAGCGCCCGGCGGTACTCGTCCTCGCCATGCACCCGGCGATGCTCGAAGCGGCTCCTCGCGCGCATCGCGGCGCGCAAAACGAGCTCGGCGTCCTCGGCGGAGTCCTCGACCAGGAGCAATCTCACGCGATCGGGTATCCGCGGCTCCACCGGCGGCGCCGCGTCGAATTCTTTTTCCAGAGCCGACTCCCCCTCTGCGTTTCGAAGCCAACTCTACCCTGCGCAGGCGCGCGGACGAAGGCCAACAGACGCCATGCGCCGCCTGCGGGAAGCTCCGGCGGCGTGGCGCACTGCGAGCGCGCCACGAGACGCCACGAAGCGTCACGACGGCCGCGCTCCGGGCCCGGCGGTAGAATCAGGCGAGGCAGCCCCACGCAACCACCGACCCGCGCCGGCGATGAGCACACGTCAGATCCTCAAGTCGTGGAAGGAAATCGCTTCCTACCTCGGCGTCGGGATCCGCACCGCGCAGCGCTGGAAGCACGAGCGCGGGCTGCCCGTCAGGCAGCCGGGCTCCCCGCACCGCAGCTCGGTGCTGGGGCTGCGCGACGAGATCGACCGCTGGCTGCGCGACTCCTCGGGCGCGCCGGCGAAGCGCGAGGCGGAGCGACCGGGCATTGCCGATATCGTCGCGACCGACTCGTTCTGGAGGCGGACGTCGCGCCCGGCGAGCCTCGATGCCGAGGTGCGGGCGCTGCTCGAGCTGGGCCGCGCGATGGCGGCGCGCGACCCCGGCGCCCTGCTCGCGAGGATCTCGGCGTACGCGCTCGAGCTGTGCAAGGCCGAATCCGCCGGCTTCAGCATCCTCGAGACCGGCGACGGCCCGGAGATCTTCCGGTGGACGGCGACGAGCGGCCGCATGCGCGCGTTCCAGGGCGGCACCACGCCCGCGCATTTCAGCCCCTGCGGCGTGTGCCTGGAGCGCAATTCTCCGCAGCTGTTCAAGCACCCGGAGAAGTTCTACTCGTACCTCGAGCCGATCGCGCCGATCGCGGAGCTGCTGCTCATTCCCATGCACGACGGGCACGCCTGGGTGGGGACGATATGGGTGATCTGCCACGAGAAGCGGCGCCAGTTCGATCGCGAGGACGCGCGGCTCATGATGGATCTCGGCAGCATGGCCGCCGCGGCCATCCTGGCGAGCCGGGCGAAGGACGGAGAAGCGAAGGGCTGACGCTCAGAGGCCGGGCGCCGCGCCCGCCCTCACCCCGAAGCGCATCGCAGGCGTCCCGTTCTCGTGCGCGCCCATGTCGGGGGCCTCGCCCTTGTAGTCGTCGTTGAAATTCGGGATGACGACGCCCGCGTCGAAGCCGGGGCTCCCGGGCGCGAGCTGGTACATGCCCTTGTCGCCGCTCGCGGGGCCGTTGCCCGACACGTACACCGGCACTCCCTTGATCCCGTGGCGCTCGGATCCCGCGGGCACGACGCCGTTGTAGAGATCGTAGTCGAGGTCGTTCGGCACCGGCCCGG
Organism: Burkholderiales bacterium; assembly: GCA_035651815.1. Lineage (GTDB taxonomy): Bacteria > Pseudomonadota > Gammaproteobacteria > Burkholderiales > SG8-39 > VBDM01. Next base: position 4,084 of record DASRFB010000103.1, read on the forward strand.
GCTTGCCGCCGATCGCGTCGTGCCAGTTCTTCCAGGTGTGGAAGACGTTGTTGCGCGACACGGTGTTCGTGAGCGACTGCGGGCCGTAGATGCCGCTGTCGGCGCCGCTCGTGAGCTTGCCGCCGGGATACGGCGGCGGCTGCATCACGGTGTTGTGGAACACGTAGCGGCGGCCGTTGCCGAAGCCGTCGCCCGTGCCCGATTTCGCGAAGGTGTTGCGGTCGTCGTCGTCGGGCTTTCGCTCCGACATCTGCCGGCTGCGGGCGTAGACGTTGCGGAAGATGTAGACGGGTCCCCGGTTCACCACCGTGGTCGCGACGCCGGTCGCGGTCTGGTCGATGTAGTTGCCCCAGATCCTGACGTTGGAATCCGCGCCCTCGGCCTCGATGCCGTCGTCCCAGGTGTTCGAGATCCTGTTGCCGTAGATGTCGGTGTCGGCGCGCGGGAAGCCCGCGTCGGTGAAGTTGTCCGAGCCGCCGATGCCGTCGTTGAAGTAATGGTGCGTGTCCGAGCTGTAGATCTCGTTCCAGCGGAACACGTGGTTGCCGCCGCAGGTGTCGTAGGTCGTGCCCTGCGGGCCGCCGGGATGGCCCCAGGACCAGCTGTTCGCGCCCCAGCGCGGGTCGTGGATGCGGTTGCGCTGGATCACGGTGCGCTCGACCGAGAGCACGTTGCGGCAGCGGATGCCCGAGTCCGAGTCGACGCCGATCTCCCAGCCGCCCTTCGCCGTGTTGCGGTAGCGGCCCCAGCCGCTGATGTCGTTGTCCTCGATCACCACGTCGTGCGCGCCCGCGAGCAGGTCGATCGCGTCGCGCTGCGCGCCCTTCAGCGTCAGGCCGCGCACGATCACGTAAGGCGCCGAGATCGTCACGTCGTTCGCGGCCTTGTTCGCGACGTCGATCGTCGCGCCGGGCGCGCCGGTGTAGAGGACGTAGCCCTCGGGCGTCCCGCCCTGCGTGATGGCGAGCGTCTCGGAGCCGCCGCTCACGGTGACCGTCCTCGCCACCGGGAAGCGCTCGGGCCAGGTCTTCGCGCTGAGCGTCGCCGTCGCGCCCGGCGCCGCGAGCTGCACCTCGTAGGCCGTGCCGGGCGCGAGGCGCACGAGGCTCCCGCGGCATTCGCGGTTGCGCGCGTCGTACCAGAGGTCGAGCCCCTTCTTCCATGCGCCGCCGCCCGCCTTGCGGTATTGCACCGCGCAGCCCGCGGCGCCCGGATCCGAGGGCGGCGTCCAGTAGAGGCCGAGGGACTCGAACGTCGCGACCGCGCGCGGGCCGTCCGCCGCCGCGGCGATCGCGGCGGGGATCAGCAGCAGCGCGGCCGCAAGCGGCGCTCGCTTCATGCTCACGCCGCGATCATCCCGACGGTCGCGAGCAGCCATCCGCCCACGGCGCCGAGCATGTGCGGGTCGCGCGCGAGGTCGCGCGAGGTGTCGGTGCCCGCGGACTCGCGGTGCAGCAGGTACAGGTAGCGGAACATGCCGTAGACCACGAAGGGCACCGTGTAGATCAGCGCCGACGTGCCGTGCATGCGCACCGTGTCCGGATTCATGGTGTAGAGGCTGTAGCTCATGATCACGCCCGCGCCGCAGATGCCGATCAGCTTGTCGAGCATCTCGCCGCCGTACTGCGACAGCGACTTGCGGTGCGCGAGCATGTCGCCCGAGAGCGCGAGCATCTCGGCGCGCCGCTTGGTGAAGCCGAGGAACAGCGTCAAGAGGAACCCGCACAGCAGCAGCCACTGCGAGGGCGGCACGCCGATCCCGAGCGTGCCGGCCAGGATGCGCAGCATGAACCCGGCCGAGATGATGAAGACGTCGAGGATCACCACGCCCTTCAGCCCGAAGGTGTAGCCGAGGTTCATGAGGACGTAGAGCGTCACGACCGCGAGCACCTTGGGGCCCGCGGCGAAGGCGAGCGCGCCGCCCGAGACCGCGAGCGCGGCGGCGAGCGCGAGCGCCGCCGCCGGCGTCACGCGGCCCGAGGCGAGCGGCCGGCGGCGCTTCGTCGGGTGCAGCCGGTCGCGCGCGCGGTCGGCGAAATCGTTGACGATGTAGATCGCGCTCGCCGCGAGCGAGAAGCCCGCCGCGGCGAGCACCGCGGCGAGCACCAGCTCGGGAACGCCCCACGCGTGGCCGAAGATCAAGCCGATGAACACGAAGCCGTTCTTCACCCACTGGTGCGGCCGCATGAGCCTCGCGAGGTCGCGCGGACGGTCGAGCCTCGTCTCGCCCTCGTCGTCTCCGCGGAACGGGCGGTAGCGCGCCGGGGCGCAAAGCGCGAGGAAGGCGCGGTCGGCCGGGCTGTCGCCGTAGCCGTGCAGCGTCCAGCCCGCGGGATCGCCGAGCGCGGCGCGCAGCCGGCGCACCTTCTCCTCGCCGCGGCAGTTCGCGCCCGCGAATTCGCCGGTGGCGCGGCCGTCGGCGTCGAAGGCGAGCTCGGTCGCGACCACGTCGTCGAAGCCGGCCGCGCGCGCCCAGGGCTCGACGTAGACGCGGGGCGAGGCGCTGAGCAACACGCAGCGGTGGCCCTGCGCGCGGTGCCACGCCAGGCGCTCGAGCGCCTCGGCGCGCATCATGCCGGGCAGGCGCTCGCTCGCGAACGCCGCCCCGGCGCGTTCCAGCTCCTCGCGCGGCATGCCGCGCAGGAACGCGGCGAGCACGGCCTGCTTGGCGCGGTCGCGCTCGACCAGCCGCAGCGCCCAGCCGGCGAGCGCGGGCAGCGCGCGCGAGGCGCGCAGCGCGAAGTCGCGCCCGGGCGCGACGAAGCGCAGGAAGGCCGACAGCGTATCGCCGTGCGTGAGCGTTCCGTCCAGGTCGAAGACGGCGGCGTCGGGACGCTGCGGCAGCTCGCGCAGCAGGATGGCGTTAGCGGGCACGTCGCACCTCCGTGTGCAGGTTCACGCGCGGTATCTTCGAGAACGTCCGGGACAGGCGGCGGCGCAGCACCGGCAATCCCGCGACGGCGAGCAGGCACAGCGCCAGCTCGGCCGGCGCGCGGTGGCGCGACTGCGCCGCGTCGACGACCTGCGCGGTCGCCGCGATATAGAGCGGGAACAGGACGAGCAGCAGCCGCAGCCGGTGCCGCGGCGCGGCGGCGCCGTCGCGGTTCTCGCGCAGCCAGGCGAGCGCGCCCGCGAACGCGAGCAGCATCAGGGCGGCGAACGCGATCGCGCCGCCCGCGGCGGCGAGCACGACGCCGGGATGGCGCGTCGTCATCTGCCTGAACGTGGCCCACGCGCCGTCGCGCTCCAGGCGCGCGCGCCAGCCGTCGCTCGCCTGGAGCTCGGCGCGCTCGGCGGCGTCGACCTCGAGGTAGTCGAGCACGACGCGCTCGGTTCCGGACTTGAGCGCGAGCACCGCGACATCCCTCGCGCTGTGCTCGAGCGCGGGCGAGGGATGGTCGAGCGCGAAGCGCAGGTAGCCCGCGACCCCGAGGCGGCGGTCGCCGGTCGGGCTCTCGGGCGCCGGGACGCCCGCCGACGCGGCGATGCGCTCGGCGCGCTCGTAGAGGTTGCGGCCCAGGTCGTGATCGGAGCGCCCCATCGAGAGATCGCCGGTCGCGGCGAAGACGAACAGCATCCACAGGTACAGCGGCGTCAGCGCCGCGAGGACGAACAGGGCGCGGGCGCGCAGCGTCGCGCTCAGGAAGAGCACGCACACGAGCGGCCACAGCAGCGTGATCGGCCGCACCAGGGTCGCCAGCCCGAGCAGGGCGCCCGCGAGCGCGAGCCCGCGCGCGCTCGACGAGCGCACGAGCAGCGCGAAGCTGCCGACGAGCAGCGGGACGAAGATCGCCTCGGAGGCGAGCTGGTGCGGCAGGACGACCGTGTGCGGCAGCAGGCCGTAGAGGAGCGCGGCGCCGCGCGCGCTGCCCTCGGCCATCCCCAGGCGCGTTCCGATCGAGCGCACCCAGGCGACCGACGCGAGCGCGAGCGCGACCTGCGCGACGATGACGAGATACTGCCCGCCCCAGAGGTAGAGCAGCGCCTGCGGCAGCCAGTCGCCGACGATCCCGTGCTGGGCGAGGAAGGCGGTGAGGTCGCCGCCGCCCTCCCAGGTCCGCCGGAAGCCCTCGAGCACCTGCATGCGCCCGCCGGCGCGGTCGGCGTTGAGGAAGCGCCCGGGGTGGTGCAGGTCGTACCCGAGCATGAGGACGTGGAGCGCGGCGAGCAGCCCGAAGAGCAGGGGCCAGCCCCGCCAATCGGCTCGGGCGCTGCCGTGAAGCTTCGCGATGGGGTGCGCCAAGAGCGGGGTCTCCGAGCGGATTATTCGCAGTCTGATCCGGGCGGTGCCGTACTATATGGACGCGTCCATGGTCCGCGTGGACTAGCCGGCGCGAATTCCATGCGCGGCAAGGGGTTAATCCGGACTTCGCGGGCGCGGGAACGCGCCGCTCGCGGGCATCATCCAATCGGCGCGAACGAGGAGAACGAACATGCAGCCCGCCACGGCCACCGCAGGGAACGCCCGCACCGACGACGCGGAGCTCGCGCGCCGGATCGCCTCGGGGGACCACGCCGCGTGCCGCGAGCTGATGCGCCGCTACAACCAGCGGCTTTATCGCACCGCGCGCGCCATCCTCAAGGACGACGCCGAGGCCGAGGACTCGGTCCAGGAAGCCTACCTGCTCGCGTTCCGCGCGATGGCGGGCTTCCGCGGCGACGCGAAGCTCTCGACCTGGCTGGTGCGAATCGCCGCCAACGAGGCGCTCGGACGGCTGCGCAAACGCTCGCGGGCCGCCGCGATCATCCCATTAGACGGTAATCACTTCGACGGCGAGCTCGCCGAAGCCATGGAAGACGACATGATGCCATCCACGCCCGAACAGCCCGAGAACGCCGCGCTGCGCGCGGAGACCCGCCGCCTGCTCGGGGCGAAGATCGACGAGCTGCCCGACGCCTTCCGCGCCGTGTTCGTGCTGCGCGCGCTCGAGGAGCTCTCGGTCGAGGAGACCGCGGCCACGCTCGGGATTCCCGACGCGACCGTGCGCTCGCGCTTCTTCCGCGCCCGGGGCATGCTGCGCGCCGCCCTCTCGCGCGACATCGATATCGCTTTCGATCAGGCGTTCGCCTTCGCGGGCGAGCGCTGCGACCGCATCGTCGCGGCCGTGATGTCCCGGCTCGAGGCTCCGCCCGGCACGGCCTAGCAAAACCGTTTCACCCCACAGCAGGAGGTTGCAATGAAGCACGCCAAAGTGTTTCTGTCTTCGCTCGCCCTCACGATGGGCGGCGCCGCCGCGCTGACCGCGGCCGGTCTCGCCCTCACCGCGCTCGCCGACGACGGTCCCGGGCGCATCGCCAACGACAACGACAAGGCCATCGACCGCAGCGCCGAGCGCATGGTCGAGCAGGGCCGCGGCATCTTCCGCTTCGACACGTTCGGCTCCGAGCATTTCTTCGGCGACGCGCTGCAGCTGCACAAGGCGATCGCGGGCGCGGCGAACGGCGGCGTCGGGCCCGGCATCTCCCCGAAGACCGCGCTCTCGGTCGGCCTGAAGGTCGACTCCGACGCGCTGCCCGCGGCGCTGAAAGCGCAGATCGCGGCCGGCCAGGTGAACCTCGACGATCCGGCGACGACGCTCGCGCTGCTCAAGCTGAACGCGGTCGTCGGCCTCACCGGCAAGTTCGACGCGAGCGGCAAGATCACCGCGCTCGGCGCGCAGTGCGCGCTGTGCCACTCGACCGTCGACAACTCGTTCGCGCCCGGCATCGGCAAGCGCCTCGACGGCTGGTCCAACCAGGACCTGAACATCGGGCTGATCCTGTCGCTCGCGCCCAACCTGAAGCCGTTCACCGACCTGCTCGGCGTCGACGCGGCGACCGTGAAGGCGGTGCTCACGAGCTGGGGTCCCGGCAAGTTCGACGCGGAGCTCGACAAGGACGGCGCGGCGCACGCGTTCCGCCCCGACGGCAAGCCCGCGGCGACGCTGATCCCGCCCGCGTTCGGCCTCGCCGGCGTGAACCTGCACACCTGGACGGGCTTCGGCTCGGTGCCGTACTGGAACGCGTACGTCGCCGCGACCGAGATGCACGGCTCGGGCACGTTCTTCGACCAGCGGCTCTCCGACCCGGCGCAGTTCCCGGTCGCGGCGGCCACGGGCTCGTGGAACACGCGCGGCACGCCCGACCTCGTGACCGCGAAGCTCCCGGCGCTGCACTTCTACCAGCTCGCGATCCCGGCGCCGAAGGCGCCCGCGGGCAGCTTCGACGCGGCCGCGGCGCAGCGCGGCAAGACGGTGTTCGAAGGCGACGGCAAGTGCGCGGTCTGCCACGTGCCGCCGCTCTACACCGAGCCCGGCCACAACCTGCACTCGCCCGAGGAGATGGGGATCGACTCGTTCCAGGCCGACCGCTCGCCGACGCACGCGTACCGCACCGCGCCGCTCGCGGGCCTGTGGACGCACCAGAAGCGCGGCTTCTACCACGACGGGCGCTTCCCTGCCCTGAACGACGTGGTGGCGCACTACGACAGCCACTTCGGCCTCGGCCTCAGCCCGCAGCAGAAGACCGATCTCGTGGAGTACCTGAAGTCCCTTTAGTTTTCGCGATCGACGGGGGACAATGAACGCCGCGGCGCAGTACGGCCGCGGCGTTTTCTTTCGCACGAGGGAGAAGAACATGAGCCTGCTTCCCGCCGACGCCGCCGCGTGCGCCATCACGCCCGAGCGGCCGCCGACCGCGCTCGAGCGCGTGCTGCGCGCGATGTCCGTGTTCACGATGCTGATGACCGTGCCCCAGGTCTACACGATCTGGGTCGGGCACGACGCGAGCGGCGTGTCGATCCTGTCCTGGGGCGCGTACCTCGTCGCGGCGCTGCTCTGGTTCGTCTACGGGCTGCAGAAAGGCGACAAGACGATCTACCTCGCGTGCGTCGGCTGGATCGTGCTCGACGTGGCGGTCGTGGCGGGCGTCGTCCTCTACCGCTGACCCGGAATCTGCCGCCGGAGTAAGCTCGCGCTATTCCGGCCGGACCGGCCAATTCGGATGCAGGAAGGAAAGCAGACCGAGCGGATCGAGGCGTTCAGCGACGGCGTCTTCGGCATCGCCATGACGCTGCTCGTCATCGAGATCAAGGTGCCGGGGCACGAGCTGGTCGAAGCCCACGGACTGGCGAGCGCGCTGCTCGGGCTGTGGCCCAATTACCTGGCCTTCTTCACGAGCTTCGTCACGGTTCTCGTCGTGTGGGTGCACCATCACTGGATATTCGACCTGATCAGGAGGAGCGATCATGCCTTCCTGTACTGGAACGGCCTGCTGCTGCTCTGCGTCACGTTCGTTCCCTTTCCCACGGCCCTGCTCGCGGAGTACCTGCTTCACCCCGAGGCGAAGGTGGCGGCGCACCTGTACACGGGCACGTTCCTGGCGATCTCCGTCGCCTACGCGGCGCTGTGGCGGCATGCATCTCGCAAGCTGCAGGCGAGGAGAATGAGCAGCGCGGAACTGGACGAGTCGGCGCAGATCACCCGGCAATACCGGTTCGGGCCGCCGCTCTATCTTGCCGCGTTCGGGGCGTCGTTCTTGTCGGAGGTCGTGAGCGTCGCGTCCTGCCTGCTGCTCGCGCTGTTTTTCGCGGTGCGCTGGCGGTCGCGGGCGGAGGCTTCCTGAACCGGGCCCCGCGCTCGACCCGAGATCGGCCGCGCGCGGGCACGCGTGAGGGGTTACGGAGCGCTGGACAGCGGCTCGACCTGGACCCGCACGGCGTGATCGATCATGCCGTCGGGCGCGATCATGCCGAGGTTGAACGAATTCACCGGGCCGTCGAACTGCCAGGCGAACTCCTGCCCGTTCGAGACGAATCCGACGGTCTCGCCCTGGCGCACGTTCACCCAGCGCGTCCCGCTGTCGATGCTCACCGTGCGCTGAACCGACGACGGTTGCACCGCGCTGCCGAGCAGGTCGGTGCCGGAGGCGGCGCCGGAGGCGACGCTCGTGGCGGAAAGGGTCAAGGCCGTCGCGATCGAAATAATGGATTTCTTCATCAGTGTTTCTCCAAGGGGTTGGGGTGCTGCAGGGAGGGCGCTTCCGTGCTCAGCGAAATGCCCGTGACGCCATTAGGCCCCATTCCACCGCCGCGTTCCGTTCGCTAGCCCACATACCTCACTCCAGCTCGTCGATCGACCTCGGCCAGCTCTTCTTGAGCAGCCGCGAGAGCGCGCGGTCGGCGAGCACGCGGCCGCCGGTCTGGCAGCGCGCGCAGTAGTTGGTCTCGTTCTCGGCGTAGACGATGCGCTGCACGGGCGACCCGCACACGGGGCAGGGATCGCCGTGGCGGCCGTGCACCGCCATGCCCTCGCGGAACGCGGTCACTTTCTCCGGGAAGGCGTCGCCCGCTTCCTTCCTCAGGCGCTCGGTCCAGAGCGCGAGCGTCTCGCGCGTCGCGCGCCAGAGCCGCTCGGTCTCCCCGGGCGAGAGCGAGGACGTGAGCGCGACCGGCGAGAGCCTGGCGCGGTGCAGGATCTCGTCGGAGTAGGCATTGCCGATGCCGCTGAAGAGGCGCGGGTCGGTGAGCGCGCGCTTCAGCGTGTGGTTCTCGCGCGCGAGGCGCTCGGCGAACTGCGCGAGGCTAGCGTCCATCGGCTCGAGGCCGCCGGGGTCGACCGCCGACGGATCGCCCGCGACGAGATGGATCGACGCGCGGCGCTTGGTTCCCGCCTCGGTGAAGAGCAGCGTGCCGTTCTCGAGCTCGAAGGCGGCGAGCGTGCCGCGGCCCTTGCCCTTGGCCCCGCGCTCCTGCCAGTGCAGGCGCCCCGCGATCATCAGGTGCAGCACGAGGTGCAGATCGCCCTCGAGCGAGATCACGATGCGCTTGCCGATGCGGCGCACGCCCGTGACGGTCCTTCCTTCCGCCGCCGAGATCGGCGGCACCGCCGTGCGCAGCACGAAGGGATTGACGAGGCGCAGGCGCTCCAGCCGCCGCCCGGCGGTCCGGCGGGCGAGGTGCTCGACGTAGACGCTGACGTCCGGAAGCTCGGGCATTCAGCCCGGCCGGCCGTCCACGCGCGGCCGCGTGAGCACCGGCCAGTAGACGACGGTGAACACGAGGAAGGCGAGCGACCACAGCGCGCCCGAGACGATGATCGCGTCGAGGTAGAGCGCGGGCAGGAACATCGGGCCGAACACGCGCACGAGCGCCGCGAGCTGGATCAGGACGTAGGCCGCGGTCTCGCCGCCGGCCGCCTCGAGCGGCCGCCCGGTGTGGCCGCGCGCGGTGCGCGTCATCATGCCGAGGGTCATGCCGCCGATCGCGCCCACGGTGAGCGCGTGCGTCGCGAGGCTCGGCATGATCAGCCCGACCTCGCCGAAGGCGCGCAGCGCGAGGTGGATCACGATCCAGGCGTACGACGCGTGCAGGATCCACAGGAGCGGCCGCCCGAGCGTGCGCCAGGGCCGCCACAGCGCGAGCCGCGCTCCGTGCAGCAGCGCCGCGGCCGCGGCGAGGAGCGCCATGACGGCCTCGGGCGCTTCGATCGCGTCGGCCACCACGAGCAGCAGCACGGCGGCGAGCGCCGCGCGGTCGAGCCAGGGCGCTCGCCGCGGATCCGCGCCCGCGCTCGCGGTGAACATCGGGATCACGCGCCCGCCGATCACGGCCATGACGAACAGGATCAGGTCGAGCGCGATCTCGAGGCCGAGGCCGACCGGCACGTCGAGGACGTCGTCCTTGGCGAGGTAGAAGCACAGGTTCAGCGCCCCGAGCGCGACCAGCAGCACGACGAAGAACAGGTTGCGGCGGTTGCCGCTCGCGATCAGCGGCACCGCGATGCCCGCCGCCGCCGCGAGCGCGAAGGCGGCGTCGGCGAAGGCGGCGAGCTCGGTCCACGGCGTGAACACGAGCACGCGCGCGGCGACCCACGCGAGCGCGATCGCGGCGAGCGTGCCGCCCGTCGGCGTCGGGCGCCCGGTCCAGTTGCGCACCGCGGTGAAGAGGAATCCGACCATCACGGCGAAGGCGTAGCCGAAGATCATCTCGTGCGCGTGCCACACCGACTCGGAGAAATACACCCACTCGCCGAGCCAGCCGGCGAAGCGCGCGGCCCAGAGCGGCACCGAGAGCGCGGCGAAGATCCCGGCGAGGAGATAGAAGGGGCGGAAGCCCAGGGCCCAGAGCGCGGACATCGACCTCGGCACTACCGCCCCGGCTTCGCGCAGGTGTAATACAGGCGGTCGACCATGCGGCCCTGCTCGGAGCTGTATACCTGGAAGCGCTGGACCTCGCGCGGCGCGAGCCCGGCGCCGGCGCAGGTCTGCTGCGCCTGGACCGTCGCGCTCGCGCTCGCGGTGTCGGTCGCGGTGTATTGCTCGCCCTCGCGCCCGGTGCTCGAGCAGCCCGCGAGCGCCGCGATCGCCAATCCCACCATAACATGCCGGCTCATGTGTTCTCCCCGTTCGCGCGCAGACCGGAACCCGGGCCTTGGAGCCGCGTATTGTACGCGTTAAGCTTCGGGTCTTCGTCATTCCGCGGTAAATCATGGCTCAATACGTCTACTCCCTGCGCCGGGTCGGGCGCGTCGTTCCCCCGAAGCGCGAGATCCTGAAGAACATCTCGCTCAACTTCTTTCCCGGCGCGAAGATCGGCGTGCTCGGCCTGAACGGAGCGGGCAAGTCGACGCTGCTGAAGATCATGGCGCTCGAGGACAAGGACTACGAGGGCGAGGTGCTGCCGATGCCGAACATGAAGATCGGCTACCTGCCGCAGGAGCCGCGCCTCGATCCCGAGAAGACCGTGCGCGACGCGGTCGAGGAGGGCCTCGGCGACGTGCTCGCCGCGAAGAAGCGCCTCGACGAGGTCTACGCCGCGTACGCCGAGCCCGACGCCGACTTCGACAAGCTCGCCGCCGAGCAGGCGAAGCTCGAGGCGGTCGTGAACGCCTCGCACTCCGACTCGGCCGACCTGCAGATGGAGGTCGCCGCCGACGCGCTGCGGCTGCCGCCGTGGGACGCGAAGATCGCGCCGCTCTCGGGCGGCGAGAAGCGGCGGGTGGCGCTCTGCCGCCTGCTGCTCTCGAAGCCCGACATCCTGCTCCTCGACGAGCCGACCAACCATCTCGACGCCGAGAGCGTCGAGTGGCTCGAGCAATATCTCCAGAAGTTCCCGGGCACGGTGATCGCGGTGACCCACGACCGCTACTTCCTCGACAACGCCGCGGGCTGGATCCTCGAGCTCGACCGCGGCTACGGCATCCCGTGGGAAGGCAACTACTCGTCGTGGCTCGAGCAGAAGGAGCAGCGCCTCGAGCAGGAGGCGAAGGCCGAGGCCGCGCGCATCAAGACCATGCAGAAGGAGCTCGAGTGGGTGCGGCAGAACCCGTCGGGCCGGCGCGCGAAGAGCAAGGCGCGCCTCGCGCGCTTCGAGGAGATGTCCTCCTACGAGTACCAGAAGCGCAACGAGACCTCGGAGATCTTCATCCCGGTCGCCGATCGCCTCGGCGACTCGGTGATCGAGTTCCAGCAGGTGAGCAAGGCCTACGGCGACCGGCTGCTCGTCGACGAGCTGTCGTTCAAGGTGCCGCAGGGCGCGATCGTCGGCATCATCGGGCCGAACGGGGCCGGGAAGTCGACGCTGTTCCGCATGATCACCGGCAAGGAGAAGGCGGACAAAGGCAAGATCGCCATCGGGCCCACCGTGAAGATGGCCTTCGTCGACCAGTCGCGCGACGCGCTCGAGGGCGACAAGAGCGTCTGGGAGTACATCTCGGGCGGCGCCGACATCCTCACCATCGGCAAGTTCGAGATGCCCTCGCGCGCCTACGTCGGGCGCTTCAACTTCAAGGGCGGCGATCAGCAGAAGAAGGTCGGCGCGCTCTCGGGCGGCGAGCGCGGCCGGCTGCACCTCGCCAAGACGCTGATGGCGGGCGCGAACGTGCTGCTGCTCGACGAGCCCTCGAACGACCTCGACGTCGAGACGCTGCGCGCGCTCGAGGACGCGCTGCTCGAGTTCCCGGGCAGCGTGATGGTGATCTCGCACGACCGCTGGTTCCTCGACCGCATCGCCACCCACATCCTCGCCTTCGAGGGCGAGTCCAGGGTCGTGTTCTTCGCCGGCAACTACCACGAGTACGAGGAAGACAAGAGGAAGCGCCTCGGCGAGGAAGGCGCGAGGCCGCACCGCCTGCGCTACAAGGCGCTGCTCGGCTAGGACCGGCCGCGGCGCCGGCCCGCTACGGTTTCGGGCGGGCCAGCCGCTGCCGCAGCAGCTCGGCGAACTGCCCGCTCGGGATGGGCTTGCTGAAGTAGAAGCCCTGCATCTCGTCGCAGTCGTGGTCCTGGAGGAACGTCTGCTGCTCCAGCGTCTCGACTCCTTCGGCGACGACGGTGAGCTTCAGGCTCTTGCCCATGGCGATGATCGCCTCGGTGATCGCCTTGTCCTCGCTGTCCTGCGGGATGTCGCGGATGAAGGAGCGGTCCACCTTGAGCGTGTCGATCGGGAAGCGCTTCAGGTGCGTCAGCGAAGAGTAGCCGACGCCGAAATCGTCGATCGCGATCCGCGCCCCCAGCCGCTTGACCGCTTCCAGCACCTCGCCCGCCCGCTCGGCGTTCTGCATCACCATGCTCTCGGTCAGCTCCAGCTCGAGGAGCTCGGCCGCCATCCCGCTTTCCTTCAGCGCGGCCGAGATATCCTCGAGCAGCGCCTCGTCGGCGAACTGGCGCGCCGACAGGTTGACCGACATCCGCAGGGGCGGCAGCCCCTCCCGTTGCCAGGCGACGTTCTGGCGGCAGGCGGTCTCGAGCACCCACTTGCCGATCGGCACGATGAGCCCGGTCTCCTCGGCGAGCGGGATGAACTGACCGGGGGGCACCATGCCGAGCTCCGGATGCTGCCAGCGCACCAGCGCCTCGACGCCGGTGATCTCGCCGGTGTGCAGGTCGAGCTTGGCCTGGTAGTGCAGGAAGAACTCGCCGCGCTCCAGCCCCCGGCGCAGGCTCGTCTCCAGCGCCAGCCGCTCGAACGAGTGGACGTTGGTCTCCTGGGAGTAGAACTTGTAGGTGTTCTTGCCTTCCTCCTTGGCGTGGTACATGGCGATGTCGGCGTTCTTCATCAGCGCCTGCTCGTCCTGCGCCTCCGACGGAAACATGCAGACGCCGATGCTCGCCGTCACCCGGCATTCCTGACCGCCGATCGACAGCGGCTTGATGACCGCCGAGAGGATCTTGCGCGCGACCGCCTCGACCTGCTTGGGCTCGGCCACCTCCTGCACCAGCACCACGAACTCGTCGCCGCCCAGGCGCGCGACGACGTCGCTCGAGCGCACCGTCTTCGCCAGGCGCGCGCCCATCTCCTGGAGCAGCCTGTCGCCGGCCTCGTGTCCGAGGGTGTCGTTGATGACCTTGAAGCGGTCGAGGTCGATGAACAGCACCGCGAAGTTGCGGCGGTAGCGGCGCGCGTTCTCGATCGCCAGGTTCAGCACCTCGGTGAACATGGCGCGGTTCGGAAGCGCCGTCAGCGCGTCGTGGTTCGCGAGGTACTGGATGCGCTCCTCGTCGAGCTTCCGCTCGGTGATGTCCTTGCCGACCCCGCGATAGCCCTTGAAGGCGCCCGACGCGTCGAACACCGGCTCGCCGCTGACGCTGAACCACACCTTGTTCCCCGAGCCGTCCAGCCGGCACAGCTCCAGGTCGCGGAACGGCTTGCGGGCCTCGAGCGTCGCGATGTGCCCGGCCCAGTCGTCCGCGCTCATGTTGACGTAGTCCTGCTCCCAGCGCTTCTTGCCGAGGATCGCGTCGACCCGGTCCTGGGGGAGCTTGCCCGCGCCCACGCCGGTGAACGAGGTGAAGCGGAGCTGCTCGTCCTGCTCCCAGAACATGTCCGAGGACAGCGCGCTCAGGCCGCGGAAGCGCTCTTCGCTCGCGCGCACCTCCTCTTCGGCCTGCTTGCGCTGCAGGAACTGCCCGATCTGGCTGCCGATCACGCGCACCGCCTCCAGCAGCCGCTTGTCCGGCTCGCGAATGACGCGGCTCGCGAAAGCGAAGACGCCCGATGTCCTGCCCGCCGAGACCGCGGGGAACACGAATGCGCCGCGGATGCCGAAGTCCGAAGCGAATCGGCGCAGCGCCCGCTGGTCGCTCGAGATGTCCTGCGCCCACACGGGCTGCCCCGATTGCCAGGACTTGCCCGCCAGTCCCTGGCCCGGCGCGAATGCGATCGCGCGCGACCGCTCGATGAAGTCCTCGAGGGCGCCGTCCGGGATGCACCAGAACTCGGCGAAGCGCAGCACGCCCGCCTTTTCGTCCAGGGCGTAATATCTGCCGCAATCCCAAGACTGCGTTTCGCAGACGGCGCGCATCACTTCCTTCAGCGCCGCCGAGACGCTGTCCGCCTCCGCGAGCGAGCGCGTCACCGTGTGCTCCAGCCGCAGCAGCGCCTCTTCGCGCTGCCGCTCCCGGATGTCGCGCGCGATGGAGACGATCACGTCCCCGACGGGCGAGCGCACCGCCCGGGGATAGGCCTCGATCGGCAGCTGCGATCCGTCCTTGCAGCGGTAGACGCCCTCGACCGTGGGCGCGACCAGGTCGCCGGCGAACATGCGGTCGTAGAGCCCGGCGAGCTCCTCCCGGGACCTGGAGAAGATGTCCTGCGGTCCCATCGACAGCAGCTCTTCCCGGCTGTAGCCGAGCGCCCGGCAGGCGGCGTCGTTCACGTCGATGTAACGCATGCTCGCGCGGTCGATGAGCAGCATCAGGTCGGCCGAGGCATCCATCGCCGCGCGGAACCGCAGCTGCTGCTCCTCGGCGCGCCGGATCCCGGTGACGTCCCGGGCGATGCCGCGATAGCCGCGAAACCGCCCGTTCTCGAAAACGGGCTGTCCGCTGGTGCTGACGTAGCGCATTCCCCCCTTCGGGTCCGGGCGCTTGAACACGAAGTCCGTGAAGGGTTGTCGCGCCTCGAGCACGGCCTTGTGCCGGTCCCAGCTGCCGCCGTCCTCCGCGGGAACCGCACCGCGGTCCCAGCGGTGCGTGCCGAGGAGCTCCTTCGGGTCGAATCCGTGCCCCAGGGCGCTTCCGGTGGCCCGCGTGAAACGCAGGCTCTCGTCCTGCTCCCAGTACCACTCCGAGGAGAGCCCCTCGATCGCGCTCCGGAGGCGGCGCTCGGACTGACGCGGCGCCTTCCCGACATGCTTGCCTGCCGTCTTCTTCTTCTTTCCGCCCATGCGCACACCTTTCGCGGGTCGGGCGCCGAGATCACCCGGAAGGGACTCGCGTCATGCCCGGAAGTCCCCGCAATCTTAGACCACTGCCGCGAATCGGACTACAGCACGACCGAGACGTCGATGCTGCCGCTCTTGCCGACGACGTTCACGCCGACGTCGTGCTCGTGCCGCTCGAAATCGAGATCGACCGCCGCGTCGCCGACGCGCAGGTTCGCGATCTGCACGCGCTGCATCCACGCCGGCAGGATCGGGTGCGTGAAGCGGATGCGCGGCGCCTCGGGATGGAACGAGAGCCCGAGGCAGGCCTGCAGCACATAGAACACGCTCGCGCTCGCCCACGCCTGCGGCGAGCACGCCACCGGGTAGAGCGTCGGGCCCTCGCTCGGGCGGCGCGCGAAGCCGCACCAGAGCTCGGGCAGCCGGTGCAGGTCCATGAACAGGCTCGCCTCGAACAGCGCGGTGAGGATGGCGGTGGTCTTGTCCTTCATGCCGTAGCGCGCGAGGCCGAGCGCGATCAGCGCGTTGTCGTGCGGCCAGATCGAGCCGTTGTGGTAGGACATCGGGTTGTAGCGCGCCTCGCCCTCGGCGATGGTGCGCACGCCCCAGCCCGAGAACGACTCGGGCGAGAAGAGCGTCCGCGCCGCGCGCACGGCGCGCTCGGGACTCGCGATCCCGGACCACAGCACCTGGCCCGCGTTCGACGAGCGCACGGCGCACGGCTGCTTCCCGCCGTCGAGCGCGATGACGTAGGTCCCGAGCTCCTCCGACCAGAACGCGCGCTCGAAGCGCTCGCGCAGCTCCCCGGCCTCGCGCCGCAGCGCGTGCGCGTGCTCGGCCGCGCCCAGCGCCTGCGCCAGGCGCGAGGCGCGCATCTTCGCGAGGTAGGCGTAGCCCTGCACCTCGGCGAGCGCGATCGGGCCGTCGGCGAGCGCGCCGTCGGCGTGGAACACGGCGTCCTCGGAGTCCTTCCAGCCCTGGTTCGCGAGGCCCTCGGCGCTCTTCCTCTGGTACTCGAGGAAGCCGTCGCCGTCGACGTCGCCGTACTCGCGCATCCACGCGAGCGCGCGCTCGACGTGCGGCCAGAGGCGCCGCACGAACTCCAGGTCGCCGGTGCGCTGGTAGTAGGCGCCCGCGAGCGCGACGAACAGCGGCGTCGAATCGATCGTGCCGTAGTAGCAGCCGAACGGGATCTCGCCCAGGTCGGCGAGCTCGCCCTTCCTCATCTCGTGCACGATCTTCCCGGGCTCGGCGTCGCGCTCGGGGATGACGCGGTCGGCCTGCGTGCGCGCGAGGAACGCGAGCACGCCGCGCGCGACGGACGGATCCGCCCAGAGGTACTCCATCGCGGTGAGGATGCCGTCGCGGCCGAAGGGCGTGCTGTACCAGGGAACGCCGGCGTACGGGTACGGGCCCTCGGGGTTGCCCGAGGTCAGCATGGTGAGGTCCGCGCTCGAGCGGTACAGCCAGTGGTTGAACTGCTGGTTGGTGGTCTCGACCGTCGCGCTGCGCGCGTGCACGCTGCGCAGCGTCGCCTCGGTGCACAGCAGCGCCTTCGCGAAGTCCATGGGCGTGCGCTCGCCCGCGTCCGGGTCGCAGGTCACCGTGACCTCGATCCCGGCCTTGCCGCGCGGCGCGAGGACGAGCGCGTACGCGACGTGGTCGGACGCGACGGTCTGCGGCGCCGGCGACCACTCGAGGTCGGTGCGCCGGACGACGCCGTCGAGGCCGCGATACCCGAGCCGCACGCGGGCGGCCGAGAGCTCCGGCTGCAGGTCCTGACCGCGGCGCTCGCGCTGGTAGCCGCGCACCTCGAAGATGTCGGCGTAGTCCGCGGCGAACTCGAGCGTCAGCCTGAGCGCGACGGGCTGCTCGCCGTAGTTCTCGATTTCCAGGCGCTCGTGGCAAGCCGCGTCCCACAGCAGCCGCGAGCGCGCGAGGTGGACCGTGCCCTTGAGCACCGCGAGACGCGCGCTTTCGTTCGGGCCCTCGCTCGGGTCCTCATGAAGGTCCGGCGTGGTGAGGTCGCAGTGCAGCTGGCTGTTGTCCTGCTTCACGCTCGAATTGAGCAGCGTCGGCTTCTGGCCGTTGATGCGCAGCTCGTAGTGCGAGAGGAACCTCGTCCCCCGGTGGTAGATGCCGTGCTCGTCGACGCCGACGCGCGGGATGTCGCCGTAGCCGTCGAACAGGCCGAAGGTCTCGCCGTGCTTGAGCACGCGCGTGGGATCGCCGTGCCGCGAGTGGGTGGCGAGGACGTACCACCGGTCCTCGATCCGGATCGCCTCTTCCATCGACAGGTTCATAGACGCCCCGCCTCCTGCTCATCCATGCGGCTCGCGCGCGGCTCGGGCGGCTCGAGCAGCCGCCGGTAGACCGACAGGTATTCGCGCGCCATGCGCTGCGCGGAGAAGCGCTCCTCGAAAACCCGCCGGCACGCGGCGCGGTCGAGCGTCCCGATCCTTCCGATCGCCGCCGCGGCGCCGCGTTCGTCATCGACCACGAAGCCGGTGACGCCGTTCACCATGATCTCGGGGACCGAGCCGCAGCGCCAGGCGAGCACCGGGGTGCCGCACGCCATCGCCTCGATCATCACCAGGCCGAACGGCTCGGGCCAGTCGATGGGGAAGAGCAGCGCGAGCGCGTCGCCGAGGAAGCGGCGCTTCTCGGCCTCGCCGATCTCGCCGACGAACTCGACCCCGGGGCCGTTCAGCATCGGCCGTATGACTTCCTCGAAGTATTGCTGGTCGAGCTTCTCGATCTTGGCCGCGATCTTGAGCGGGATGCCGACCGCGCGCGCGAGGCGGATCGCGCGGTCCGGGCGCTTCTCGGGCGATATGCGGCCGAGGAACGCGAGGTACGAGCCCGGGCGCGCGCCGAACGGATAGAGCTGGGGCGGCAGGCCGTGGTGGACGGTCGCGAGCCAGTTCGCCCACGCCATCGGGCGGCGCTGGGCCTCCGAGATCGACACGAGCGGCAGCTCGGTGAAGCGCCGGTGCACCATCTGCAGCTCCGGCAGGTCGAGCCGGCTGTGCATCGTCGTCAGCGACGGCACCGGAAGGCGCCGCGCGAGCGGCAGCTGCAGATAGTCCAGATGGAAGTGCACGATGTCGAACTCGCGCGCCGCCTCGAACACGTGGTCCAGCATGACCAGGTGATACGCCATGGCGTCGCGGCACCCCGGATCGAGGCGCAATCCCTGTGGCGCCATCGGGCGCAGCCGCGCGCGCGTGCGCGAGTCGGCGGTCGCGAACAGCGTGACCTCGTGGCCCTGGGCGACCAGCTCTTCCGTGAGGTAGGAGACGACGCGCTCGGTGCCGCCATAGAGCCGGGGCGGCACGCTTTCATAAAGGGGGGCGACGATGGCGACGCGCAACGCGATGAGACCTTGGTAGTCGAACGTGGGAGGGATGCGCCTCGGTCGCGCACGCTGCGGGCTCTGCGGCCCGGCCTATAGGAAAGACATCGCACCGGCGGCGGGGGTTCCGTCCGGCACTGCGCCCGGCGCGGCGGCGGCGATGCTACAGTCTGGCCGACAGCCAGGAGAATGCCCGTGCCCCGATCCGCGCCCGTCCGAGTCGCCATCCCCGACATGATCTCGCCGTCGTACTTTCCCGCGATCGCCGCGGTCGAGCTCGGCTACTTCCGCGAGGAAGGGATCGACGCGACGCTCGAGCTGCTCTATCCGGTGACGAAGACCTACGAGGAGCTGCGCGACGGGCGGCTCGATTTCGTCGGCGGCGCCGCGCACGCCCCGCTGTACGCGTTCCCCGGCTGGAAAGGCTGCAAGCTGCTCGCCGCGCTCGCGCAGAACATGTACTGGTTCCTGGTGGTGCGCAAGGACCTCGCCGACCGGACGAAGCCTCGGCGCGGCGACCTTTCGGTGGTGAAGGGCCTGCGCATCGGCGCGGCGCCGGGCCCCGTCGACGGGCTCAGGCGCATGCTGCGCGAGGCCGGGATCGACCCCGAGCGCGAGGTGAAGATCGGCCCCGTCCCCGGCTGGGCGTCGGCGGGCGCGTCGTTCGGCCTCATGGCCGCGCACGCGCTCGAGGAGGGCAAGCTCGACGGATTCTGGGCGAACGGGATGGGCGCCGAGGTCGCGGTGCGCCGCGGGGTCGGCGCGCTCGTGCTCGACGCGCGCCGCGGCGACGGTCCGCGCGGCTCGCAGCACTACACCTTCCCTGCCCTCGTGACGACGCAGAAATGGATCGACGAGCAGCCCGAAGTCGTCGCCGGCGCCGTGCGCGCGACGGCGCGCGCGCAGGCGGCGCTTCGCGCCGACCCCGCGCTCGCGACGCGCGCGGCGGGCATGTTCCCCGAGGCCGAGCGCGCCCTGATCGCGGAGCTCGTGCGGCGCGACGCGCCGTTCTACGATCCGGCGATCGACGCGGCGACCGCGGGCGCGCTCAACGACTTCGCGCGCGACATCGGCATTCTCGAGGGCGCTCCGGGCTACGAGGACACGGTCGCGGTGCGCTTCCGCGGCGACTGGAAGCCGTAGCGCGGGCAAAAAAAACCCGCGCCGGTGCCGGCGCGGGATGGGCGCGGCCGCGAAAAGCTCAGCCGCCGCTCTTGGTGCTGCCCGAGCCCGACGAGCTGTTGCTCGCGGTGTCGCTCGAGCCCGAGGAGCCGCTGCTCGACGCGGACGGGGTGGAGCCGCTGCTGCTCGAAGGCTGGTCGCTCGAGGGGCTGCTGGAGCTCGAGGGCGAGCTGGAGCTCGGCGTCGAGGACGACGACGAGCTGCCGCTCTTGTCGTTCTTGTTCATCGCCAGGCTGCCGGTCGACGAGCTGGACGAACCCGAGGGGCTGGTGGACGGCGAGGACGACGCCATGCCCGAGGAGCCCGATGAGCCCGACGAGCCCGACTGGGACAGGCGCGAGTCGCTGCCGCGATCGCAAGCCGAGAGTCCGAAGGTCGCCGCTATCGCGGCGGCCACGGCGGTAAGAAAGAATCGTTTCTGCAGCATGTCGGCAATCTCCTGAATGAGAATAATAGGGCGTGCTCCTGATCGAATCAGGCAAGCGGACTCTCGCAATGCGTATGCCAGCCCCGGACCCGGCGCAAAAGCGCGCTTCGCTAGTCCATGCGACACCGGCATTCCGGAAAATTTTTCAAACGCCCGTGTGGCATTTACCGGCGGGGAAGCGTGCTACGATTCGCGGCCCCGGCGAGCGTCGTTCGGGCACGACAGCGGAGGCGTACATGAAGCGCAGCACCGATCGCTTTCTCACCACGCACACCGGCAGTCTCCCCCGGCCGGACGACCTCATCCGGACGATGTACGCGAAGGAGGAAGGCGTTCCGGTCGACCGCGCGGCGCTCGACGCGCGCATCCGCGCGGCGGTCGAGGAGACGGTGCGCAAGCAGGCCGAGGCGGGCGTCGATCTCGTGAACGACGGCGAGATGAGCAAGCCGAGCTACGCCACCTACGTGAAGGACCGGCTGAGCGGCTTCGGCGGCACGGGGAACACCTTCGTCTACCAGGACCTCGCCGATTTCCCGACGCTCGAGAAGCGCGTGTTCGGCGACCCGGGGCGCTCGCGCCGCAAGACGCCCGCGTGCAACGGCCCGATCGGCGTGCGCGACCCGCAGGCCGCCGAGGCCGACGCGCGCAACCTCGCGGACGCGGCCGCGCGCGTGAAGGCCGAGGGGACGTTCATGAGCGCGGCCTCCCCGGGAGTGGTCTCGCTCTTCTTCCGCAACGACTACTACAAGACCCAGGAGGAATACCTGTTCGCGATCGCCGACGCGATGCGCCGCGAGTACGAGACGGTCGCGAACGCGGGCATCGTGCTGCAGATCGACTGCCCCGACCTCGCCATGGGGCGGCACATCCAGTACGCGAGCCTGCCGCTCGCCGAGTTCCGCAAGCGGATACGCCTGCACGTCGAGGCGCTGAACCACGCGCTCGCCAACATCCCGCCCGAGCGGCTGCGCATGCACCTGTGCTGGGGGAACTACGAGGGCCCGCACCACTGCGACGTGCCGCTCGCCGACATCATCGACGTCGTCTTCGCGGCGCGGCCGAGCGCGATCTCGTTCGAGGCGGCGAACCCGCGCCACGCGCACGAGTGGACGCTGTTCGAGCGCGTCAAGCTGCCCGAGGGCAAGGTGCTCATCCCGGGCGTGCTCGAATCGAAGACGAACTTCATCGAGCACCCCGAGCTGGTCGCGCAGCGCATCGGGCGCTACGCGAAGCGGGTCGGCCCCGAGAACGTGATCGCCGGAACCGACTGCGGCTACGGCACCTGGGTGGGCCAGGCCGCGGTCGACCCGCACGTGGTGTGGGCGAAGCTCGCCGCGATGGCCGAAGGCGCGCGCCTCGCGTCGAAGCAGTTTTTCAAATAAGGATTGTCATCCTGAGGAGCGAAGCGACGAAGGATCTGCTTTTCGCCGCGTAAAGCAGATCCTTCGCTTCGCTCAGGATGACGGCAAAAAAAACCGCGCCGCGGTTCGCCGCGGCGCGGTTTCGAGACGTCGAAGGGCGCTACGACTGGCGCGTGTTCGGGTCGCCGGTCGAGCCGTAGGGGCTCGACGAGCCCTCGGACGGGTTCTGCGCGTACTGGCCGCTCGAGCTGCTGCCGTACTGCTGATTGCTCGCGTGACGGTCCTTGTCGTGGTCGCGGTCCTTGTCGCGTCCGCGGTGCCTGCCGTTGTCGCGGTCGTCGTTCTGCGCGTAGCGGTCGTTCCGCTCCTGGCCGTAGGTATCCGTCGAGCGGTCGCTCGAGCCGAGCGAGCCCTGCACCGACGCGCCGCCGACGTTCGCGCTCGCCGAGGGCCCTTGGGACCCATACGAAGAGCTGCTGTTGTCGTCGGCGAGCGCGGCGAGCGGTGCGGCGAGCGCGCCTGCGAGAGCGGCGGCAAGAATGGTCTTCGATCGCATTACAGAATCTCCTTTGAGTAAAGAATCGGAATCACCCGGCGTGCCGGGCAGGAGAATTCATGCAACGCGCGTGCCCGAGCCACGTCGGGCGAGGACGACAGGCTATTCGGTCGCGAAGCGGGCGATCAGCTGCTTCACTTTCTGCGACGGCGCGAGGAACTGGCAGCCCCAGCGCTGCGCGCGGCGGCCGTCGGCGAACTCGACCGGCCGGGAGTGGCGCACCTCGAGATCGACCGCGATCGCGCCCGCGTCGCCGCTCTCGATGCGGCAGCCGGTGATGCGCGTGCCCGCGGCCGGCACGATGCTGACGCCGTGCAGGAGCAATCCGATCCCGCCTTCGCTGATGTCCATGATCTCCGCCTGCAGCGGCGCGCCGGTGCCGACGGGAATGGTGCAGACGACCGGGAAGCCCTGCGGAACCTGCGCGCGCGGGTGCGCGCGCCGCTGCCGCGTGACGATCGCCCGCGGATAGCCGAGACGCACCGACGCGGGCGCGTGACCGCTCGGTCGCGGATCGGTCGACGCGAACTCGATCTGCATGCCGCCGAACTCGGCGACGAACGTCGCGAGCGGCCGCTCGGGCAGCGTCCGCGACGCCGATCCGGGCGCCGGATCGACGACGATGTATTGCCGGCCGGCGTCGAGCAGCGCGAGCCGCCAGGTCGAGTGCGCGCGGCCCTCGGCGTCGAGCGCCGCCAGCGACTGCTTGCGGATAAGCAGCGCCTGCAGCACCCGCTCGACCTCGTCGGCGGAGGTGGAAACGACGCCGGGAGCGAGCGTCAGCGTATTCGGATGCGGTGTCGCCAAGGTTTCGAGCCCTCAACCGCGGCCGATGAACGGCATCTTGGTCGCCATGATGGTCATGAACTGCACGTTGGTGTCGAGCGGGAGTCCCGCCATGTACAGCACCGCGCGCCCGACCTCGTCGACCTCCATCAGCGGCTCGGCGGCGATCGTGCCGTTCGCCTGCGGAACGCCGTTCGCCATGCGCGACGCGAGCTCGGTGCGCGCGTTGCCGATGTCGATCTGCCCGCAGGCGATGTCGTACTTGCGGCCGTCGAGCGACGTCGCGCGCGTGAGGCCGGTGATCGCGTGCTTGGTCGCCGTATACGGCGCGGAGTTCGGACGCGGCACGTGCGCGGAGATCGAGCCGTTGTTGATGATGCGGCCGCCGCGCGGGTCCTGGCTCTTCATGATGCGGATCGCCTCCTGCGTGCACAGGAACGCGCCGGTCAGGTTGGTGTCGACGACGGCCTTCCACTGCTCGACGGTCAGGTCCTCGAGCATGACGTTGCCCGGCGTGCCGATCCCGGCGTTGTTGAAGAGCAGGTCGAGCCGGCCGAATTGCTCGCGCGTCCTCGCGAACAGCGCGCGCACCGACGCCGGATCGCCGACGTCGGTCGGGACCGCGAGCGCGCGCGACTTCGCCGCGCCCGCCGCGGCGAGCGCCTGCTCGAGCCTGTCCTTGCGCCGGCCGGCGAGCACCACGCTCCAGCCGGCGCCGAGCAGCGCGAGCGCGGCGGCCTTGCCGATGCCGGTGCCGCCGCCGGTGACCACTGCGATCTTCGATGCGTTCATGCTTTCTACCCTCGTCGGTTGTAGCTCAGGCGGCCCCGGGGCCCTTCGCCGTGCACACGGCGACGAGCTGGCGCACGCCCGGCGCCGCGGGATCGACAAAACGGCAGCCCGAGCGCTGCGTATGCTCGCGCTCGCTCAGCAGCGCGACCTGCGAGTAGCGCACCTCGAGGTCGAAGATGCTGGGCGCCATCCTCAGCCCCGTGACCACGCAGCCCTTCAGGATCGTCCCGGGCTCGAGGCTGATGTCGGCAGGATACAGCAGGCCGATGCCGCCTGAGCTGATGTCGACCACCTCGGCGTCGAACGGCATGTCGCCGCTCGCGTCGGCCAGGCAGTGGAGCGGCGGCGATATGGCGACGCGCGGATCGGCGCGGCGCGCGTAGCTCGCGAGCACGTCCGGGAAGTCGAGGCGGATGAGCGGCCGGCCGTCGTGCTCCAGGCGCGCGGCGTTGCTCGCCGCGAACTCGAAGTAGCGCTCGCCGACGGTCGCGCAGAAGATGGCGCGCAGGCGCGACACCAGCGCCTCGTTCGCGAGGTCGTCGGCGCTCGCGTCGACGACGATGTGGCGCAGGCCCGGGTCGATTTGCCGCAGCCGCGACACGAACTGCATCGTGCCGCGCGCCACGTGCGAGAGCAGCGGCGTGCCGCGCGACGCGAGCAGCTCGAGCACCCGCGCGATCTCCTGCGGCGCTCGCGTGATGTGCTCCGCCGGGAGCGCGTCGCTCACCGCGTGCTCATCCCGCGCGCGCGCCGCATCTCGTCGGCCACGCGCTCGGCCGACTCGGAGGCGCGCCGGCGCGCGTCGGCGGCGAGGCCTTCGTCGAGCAGCGCCGAGGCGTCGACCTGCGCCGCGAGCTTGGCGCGGGCGTCGGGAAAGGCGTCGAGCTCGTGCGCGAGCGCGCCGGCGGCGACGCCGTAATCGAAGTAGCGCTTCTCGAGGTCGTCCTTGATCTGGAGCGCGCGGCGGAGGAAGTCCGCCGTGCGGCGGTTGGCGTAGTTCATGTGCTGCGCGAGCGCCCTGGCGCCTTCGTCGACCCGCTGCCGGGCGCGCTCCTCGCGCGCGAGCTCGCGCAGGATCTGGCGCGCCGAGAGCGCGTACTCCTCGGCGGCGTAGGCGAGCGAGCGCCCGGGCGCCGTCTTGACGCGCTCGAAGTCGGCGAGCCGCGCGTCCAGGCCCGCCGCCTCCGCGTCGAGCCGGGCGAGGCCCCCGCCGCTGCCGGGATGGGCGCGCAGCCCGTCGCGCAGCCCGGCGCTCGCCTCCTGCACCAGCGCCGAAGCGGCGCGGCGCAGCTCGGCGCGCTGGTGCGCGCTCCAGGCGCCCCAGCCGGCGGCGGCCGCGATCGCGGCGGCCAGCACCAGCACGGCGCGCTTCGGTCCCGACGTCGCCATTGCGGCGGTTATACCGTCATCCGCCGGCGCCGACAACCCACAAGTTGCGCGAGCGCCGTCCGAGGCGGCAAACTAGCCGCGCGACGACGAGGAGGAGCAGCGCTTGAAGGCCATCGTGATCCGCGAGTTCGGGCCGCCCGAGGTCATGCGCCTCGAGGACGTGCCGACGCCCGAGCCGGGCCCGGGCGAGGTCGTGGTGCGCGTGCACGCCGTGTCGGTGAACCGCACGCTCGACCTGATCCTGCGCGCGGGCGCCTACGCGCTGCCGATCGAGCTGCCGCACGTGCTCGGCGTCGATCCGGCGGGCGTGGTGAGCGCGGTCGGCCCCGGCGTCGATGCGCCCCGGGTCGGCGACCGGGTCGTCACCCTGCAGTTCGTGAAGCAGGCGAGCCCGACCTCGTTCCCGGTCGTGCTCGGGCTGCACGTGTGGGGCGGCTACGCCGAGTACGTGAAGGTGCCGGCCGCGGTGACGCACCCGATCCCCGACGGCGTCGATTTCGCGGCGGCGTGCGTGGTCTCGCGCCACGCGCCCGTCGCGCTCTCGATGCTGCGCGACGGCGCGCGGCTGCGAGCGGGCGAGTGGGTGCTGGTCATGGGCGCCGCGGGCGGCCTCGGCAGCGCCGGCGTGCAGGCGGCCAAGGTCCTCGGCGCGAAAGTGATCGCCGCCGCCGGCTCGCCCGAGCGCGTGCGCGCGGCCGTCGCGCTCGGCGCGGACGCCGGCGTCGACTACCGCGCGCAGGACCTGACCGATGAAGTGATGCGCGCGACCGCCGGGCGCGGCGCCGACGTCGTGTTCGAGAACATCGGCGACCCGGTGCTGTTCCCGAAGGCCTTCGCGGCGCTCGCGCGCAACGGCCGCCTGATCACCGCCGGCGCGCACGGCGGCGGCACCGTCCCGCTCGACGTGAAGAAGCTGTACCTGAACGCGATCACCGTCATCGGCTCGTTCGGCCGCATCCTGCGCGATGACGTCGACCTCGCGCTGCGCGCCGCGGCCGAGGGGCGCTACCGGCCGCTCGTCGACCGCGTGCTGCCGCTCGAGCGCGCCGCCGAGGCGCACCGGCTGGTCGCGGCGCGCTCGGGCATCGGCAAGATCGTCCTTCAGCCCTGAATCGACCTCGAGGAGGCTCCATGATCCGCATGCTCGCCGCCGCATTCTTCGCCGCAGTCGTCGCGTCGCCCTGCGCCGCTCAGTATCCCGACCGACCGGTGACGATGCTCGCCGGCTTTCCCGCCGGCGGCCTGGTCGACATCGTCGCGCGCGTCGTCGCCGAGGGGATGAAGCCGCGCTTCCCGAAAGGCATCGTCGTCGTCAACAAGCCGGGCGCGGGCGGCGCGGTCGCGGTCTCCGAGACGGTGCAGGCGAAGCCCGACGGCTACACCATCCTGCTCACGCCGCAGTCGTCGCTCGTCATCCCGCCGCAGCAGACCGCGCAGCTCGCGTACAAGACGCCCGACGACTACGACCCGGTGATCAACGTCATCTCGTACTACCCGCTGCTCGTGGTGAAGAGCGACGCGCCGTGGAAGACGATCCAGGCCTTCGTCGCCGACGCGGCCGCCAATCCCGGCAAGATGCGCATCGGCACGCCGGGCGAAGGCACCGCGAGCCACCTCAACCTCGAGGAGTTCATCTTCCGCACCGAGACCAAAATGATCCCGGTGCCGTACGCGGGCTGGGCGCAGTCGTCGGTCGCGCTGCTCGGCGGACACATCGAGGCCGTGGTCGCGCAGCCGGGCGAGGCGAAGCCGCAGGTCGACGGCGGCAAGATGCGCGCGCTCGCGGTGTTCCAGGGCACGCGCCACCCCGCGTTCCCCGGCGCGCCGACCGCGAAGGAGGCGGGCTGGGACGTCGGCATCGGCGTGTGGTACCTGATCGTCGCGCCGAAGGGGACGCCCGCCGCCGCGCTGAAGCAGATCCACGATGCGGGCAAGGCCGCGATCGAGCAGAAGTCCTTCGCCGACACGATGCGCGCGCGCGGCGTCGACGTCGATTACCGCGCGGGCGAGGCGCTGCGCGCCGACCTGTGGAAGCAGTACAAGGAGCTCGGCGCGGTGATGCGGCGCATCGGCATCGTCAAGCAGTAGCTCAAGCTGGATGATGCTCGCCGTGGCGGCGGCGAGCGGCCTCCGCGGGCGGCGGCGCGGCGCGCTGCGCGCGCTCCACGCGAGGCGCGGGTCTCGCCTCGATGTCGCGATGCGCTTCCGCGCGAGGACGGACCTCGGCGCGCGCGCTCTGGCGCCAGCCGTCGACGCGGGCGCCGGGCTCGTGGCGCTCGCGCTGCAGCGGCTGCATCCCGCCCGGTCCCGGCGAGAATCCTCCGCGACCCGGCGAGAATCCTCCCGGACCCGGCGAGAACCCGCCGGGCCCCGGCGTAAATCCCCCGGGCGTGCGCGACGGCTCGTCGCGGTGCTCGCGCTGGTCCTCGAAGCGGCGGTTTCGGCGCTCTTCGCCGCGCCGCTCCTGCTGCACCGCCGGCGGCGGCGCGTAGACGCGCGGCGCGGGCGCCTGCCCGGGGGCGCGCCACTGCTGCGCCGGCGCGGGCGCGGCGTAGCGCCTTTGCACGATCGGATCGTGATAGGTCGCGTCGCGGCGATGACCCGGATCGTGCTGCCATGCGCCCGGCGTCCGGTTCATGGTGACCTGCCGGTTCACGATCACGGTGCGGTTGTAGTAGTAGTTGTCGACCCGCACGACGCGCGCCTCGCGGCGCCGCCAGTCGAATCCGCCGAAAAAGAATCCCGGCACGACGCGTATCCCCGGCGTCCACACCACCACGACGCCCGGCCGCGCGACGTAGCCGCGCCACGGGCGCCAGTGGTAGGGCGGATAGGCCGGCCACCACCACGTCCCGTACACGACGTACGGATCGTAATAGGGGACGTAGACCACCTGGGGATCGGCGGGGACCACGACGATGGTCGGCCCGTCCCGGGTGACCGCCACCTGGCCGTCCGAGCGCAGGTTCCCCGCCTGCTGCGCCCGCGCGCGCAGGCCCTGCACCGTGTCCATCACCTGCGGCTGCTGCGCGAGGAACGCGTCGCCCACGGCGCGCGTCCACTGCAGGTTCTCGTCCATCCAGGCGAGCACCTGCGGAAACGCGACGAGCGACGTGACGCTCGGGTCCCAGCCCTGGCCGGCCGCGGCTTTCACCGCGGCGTCGCCCTGCAGCCCCGGGTTGGCCTTCGACCAGCGCGCCGCCTCGACCACCTCGAGCGGATAGGTCGCCGCCATCAGGATCTGCGACAGCAGCGGATCGGGGTAGAGCGCGACCGGCGCGAGCATCTGGTCGAGCTCGGCCTGCGAGAAGGCGCGCTGCTCCTGCGCGCCGGCGGGCAGCGCGGCCGCGAGCAGCAGCACGGCGAGCAGCATCTGTCTGGCGATGCGGAGCATGGGCGGCCTCCTGAGAGCCTTCATTGTCTCTTCGAACGCGGGCCCTGTCCCACCGGTTCACGTAAGAAATGCAACCGGGTGTAACGGACGCCATGGCGCGTCGCTGCGCCGCGACAACGCCCGGCGCGCCGTTGAATCTATAATGGGTCTCGAACGCCGCAGGAGGAGCCCATGATCCGCAATCTTCAGCACATCGCCCTCGCCGTGCCCGACCCGAGCGCCGGCAAGCAGTTCTACACCGATTTCGGCATGGAAGGCCGCGACGTCGGCAACAGCATCGTCATGCGCTGCGCGGGGCGCGACCAGGACCAGGTCGTGCTCGTCGAAGGCCGCAAGAAGCGGCAGCATCACGTCTGCTTCGGGACGCGCGCGGCGGACCTCGACGCGCTGAAGAAGAGGCTGGAGCAGGAGGGCGTGAAGCTCGTCGACGCGCCGAAGGAAACGCCGGGCGACGGCATCTGGTTCCGCGACCCGGACGGCCTGCTCGTCAACGTGCGCGTCGCGGAAGGCGCGCCCTGGCGCAAGGCGCCCGAATGGAAGCTGAACACCCCGGGCTGCCTCAACCGCTCGGGGACCTGCGGCCACCCGAAGCGCGGCATGAAAGTGCAGCCGACGCGGCTCGGCCACACGCTGCGCTTCACGCCGCAGGTGGACAAGATGCTCGACTTCTACCTGCGCGTCGTCGGGCTGCAGCTCTCCGACCGCGCGCAGGACATCGTCGCCTTCATGCGCGTGCACGGCAACAGCGACCACCACGTGTTCGGCTTCATCAAGTCGGACCGTCCCGGCTTCCACCACGCGAGCTTCGAGGTCGAGAACGTCGACGCGATCGGCATGGGCGCGTGCAGCCTGCTCGACAAGGGCTACAAGGACGGCTGGGGCCTCGGCCGGCACGTGATCGGCTCGAACTTCTTCCACTACATCCGCGACCCGTGGAACAGCCTCGCGGAGTACTTCTGCGACATCGACTACATCCCCGAGGGCTACGACTGGAAGGCGACCAACTACGCCCCCGAGGACGCGCTGTACGTCTGGGGCCCGAGGCCGCCCGAGGCGTTCGGCCAGAATTTCGAATAACACGCAGGACGGAGGAAAGAGGATGAGGATCGTCGCGCTCGCGTGCGCGGCGCTGCTCGCGCTATCGCAGCAGGCGCCCGCGCAGACCCAGGCCACGTCCGGCTGGCCCGACAAGCCGATCAGGCTGGTGGTGTCGTTCGCCCCCGGCGGCGTGCACGACACGCTCTCGCGCGTGCTGCAGCCGAAGCTCACGGAGGCGCTCGGGCAGCCGATCGTCATCGAGAACCGCGCCGGGGCGGGCGGCAACATCGCCGCCGAGGCGGTCGCGAAGTCGGCGCCCGACGGCTATACATTCCTGATCGCGAGCGAGGCGATCGCGACCAACGAGTACCTCTACCGCAAGCTCGCCTACGACCCGTACAAGGACCTCGTCCCGGTCGCGAAGCTCGCCGACTATCCGATGGCGCTGATCGTGCACCCGTCGCTGTGGGTCGACAACGTGCGCGACCTGGTCGCGCTCGCGCAGGCGAAGCCCGGGTCGATCAGCTACGGCTCGGCCGGCATCGGCGCCTCGGGCCACCTCGCGGGCGAGCTGTTCAAGAGCGTCGCCGACATCGACATGGTGCACGTCCCGTACAAGGGCGGGGCGCCCGCGCTCGCCGACCTCATCGCCGGGCGCATCCAGGTGATGTTCCTGTCGGTGTCGCTGACGGTGCCGCAGGCGAAGCAGGGCAAGGTCAAGGTGCTCGCCGTCACGGGACGCAGGCGCGCGCGCGAGCTGCCCGACGTGCCGACGACGACCGAGCAGGGCTTCCCGCAGGTTCAGGCGCTGCTCTTTTCGAGCATGCTCGCGCCGGCGCGCACGCCCGCCCCGATCATCGCGCGCATGAACGAGGTCGTGGTGAAGGCGCTCGAGTCGCCCGACGTGCAGAAGCGCCTCGCCGACCTCGGCGCCGTGCCCGCGCCGAGCTCGCCCGACGAGTTCAGGAAGATCCTGCGCGACGAGGGCGAGCGCTGGGGCAAGCTGATCCGCGAGAAGAACATCCGCGCCGATTAGCGTGCGCGCGGCCGTTTCGCCATAATGGCGCGGCGGGCGCCTCGGGCGCCCGCTTCACGAAGGAAAAAAACGGGCGGAGCCGCCCGCGCGGCGGCTCGGGAACGGCGCCATGGAGCTGCTGGTAACGATCCTGTTCTTGCTGCTGTGCTCGGTCGTCCTGGGCTGGATCGCGCGCCACTTCGCCTTTCCCTATCCCATCGCGCTCGTGATCGGCGGCGCCGCGCTCGGGTTCGCGCCGCACCTGCCGCAGTTCCCGTTCGAGCCCGAGTCGATCCTGATCCTGTTCCTGCCGCCGATCCTGTACCAGGCGGCGCTGCTCACGTCGTGGCGCGACTTCCGCGCCAACCTGCGCCCGATCGGCATGCTGGCGATCGGCCTGGTGATCGTGACCACGCTCGCCGTCGGCGCCGCGGCGAAGTGGCTGATCCCCGACCTGCCCTGGGCCGCCGCTTTCGTGCTCGGCGCGATCGTCTCGCCGCCCGACGCGGTCGCGGCGACCGCGATCCTCTCGCGCCTGCGCGTCCCGCGCCGGGTCGTCACGGTGCTCGAGGGCGAGAGCCTGGTGAACGACGCCTCGGGCCTGGTGATATACAAGTTTGCCGTGGCGGCGGTGCTCACGGGGGCGTTCTCGCTCGCCGGGGCGAGCCTCCAGTTCGTCGGCGTCGCGGTCGGCGGCGTCGCGGTCGGCGTGACGCTCGGGCTCGTGTTCGTCTTCATCCACCGCCACCTGCACGACGCGTTCATCGAGGTGCTCACCTCGCTCTCGGTGCCGTTCGTCGCCTACATCGTGGCCGAGGCGGTGCACGTCTCGGGCGTGCTCGCAGTGGTCGCCGCCGGCCTGGTGCGCGGCCGCTACTCGCCCGAGATCGTGTCCGCCGAGATGCGCATCCTCGCGCGCTCGGTGTGGAACATCCTCGTCTTCCTGCTGAACAGCCTGATCTTCATCCTGATCGGCATGCAGCTCTCCGCGATCCTCGCGCGGCTGACCGGCTACTCCGGGCGCGACCTGTTCCTCTACGGGATGCTGGTCAGCATGGTCGCGATCGCGGTGCGCTTCCTGTGGATCTATCCGGCGACGTACCTGCCGCGCGTGTTCAGCGCGCGCGTGCGCGAGCGCGGTCCGGCGCCGCCCGAGGCCGAGACCTTCATCATGAGCTGGTGCGGCATGCGCGGCATCGTCTCGCTCGCCGCCGCGCTCGCGCTGCCCGAGGACCTCATGAACGGCGCGCCCTTCCCCAAGCGCGACCTGATCATCTTCCTCACCTTCGTGGTGATCGCCGTGACTCTCGTGCTGCAGGGGCTGTCGCTGCGGCCGCTGATCCGGCGCCTCCAGGTCGGGACCGACTGGAGCACGCAGGAGGAGGAGCAGCTCGCGCGCCTCGCGATGGGCAAGGCCGCGCTCGCCGCGATCGACGGCATGGCGCAGAGCGAGAACGTCGCCCACGACGTCGCCGAGCGCATCCGTGCCGAGTTCGCCGAGCAGGTCACCGTGGCGGTCGGCCCGGGCGTGGTGCTCAGCCCCGGCTCGGACCTGGTGAAGCGGCTGCGCCGCACCGCGGTCCGCGCCGAGCGCCAGGAGCTGATCCGCGTCTGGCGCGCGAACCAGATCAGCGACGAGGTGCTCCACCGCATGGAGGAGTCGCTCGACTACCAGGAGTCGCGGCTTTAGACTCGCGCCGGCGGGTCGAATGGAGGAGAAGGCGGTGGCGGACGCGGCATTTCCGGAAACAGCGCTCGAATTCGGGATCTTCGACTGGATCGAGTGGCGCGACGCGCCCCCGGCCGAGATCTTCGAGCACAAGCTCAGGATCGCTGAAAAAGCCGACGCGGCCGGCTTCCACGGCTGGCACATCGCCGAGCACCAGGGCACGCCGCTCTCGATCGACGGGTCGCCCGCGCTCGTGCTCTCGGCCGCGATCCAGCGCACCAAGCGCCTGCGCCTCGGGGCGCTCACCTGGTGCCTGCCCTGGTACAACCCGTTCCGCTTCTACAACGAGATCTGCATGCTCGACCACATGAGCGGCGGGCGCGTCGAGCTCGGCGTCGGGCGCGGCGTGTCGCCGATCGAGTCGTCGTACTTCGGCATGAAGAGCGTCGACGAGTCGCGCGAGCGGTATCGCGAGACCCTCGACATCTTTTTCAAGGCCTGCGCGAACGAGAAGCTCGAGCACGAAGGCAAGTATTTCTCCTACAAGGACCTCGAGCTCTTCATCCACCCGAAGCAGCGGCCCTGGCCGCCGCTGTGGTTCCCGAGCAGCGACCGCAACTCGATCGACTTCACCGCGCGCCACGGCTACCACACCGTCCTGAACACCAGCAACGCCGAGGCGGGCGCGCTGTACGCGCAGTACCGCGAGACCTGGGTCGCGCACCGCGACGATCCCGGGCGGCACAACGCGCACGTCGCGGCGCCCAAGCTCGGGAAATCGCAGCACGTCTTCGTCGCCGAAACGGAGAAGGAGGCGGCGGAGGTCGGCCTCGCCGCGTACAAGGTCTGGGCCGGCCACCTGACGCACCTCACGCGGCGCCACGGCAAATCGAACCTCCTGAACGTCGATCCCACATCGCCCGACGCGCCCCTGCGCTACGTGGGCGGGACGCCGAAATCGGTGATCGAGCAGCTCGCCGACGTGGTGCGCGCCTCGGGAATCAATTACCTGCTGCTGGTGTTCTCGTTCGGCGACCTCGCCCCCGAGCGCGCCCTGCATTCGATGGACCTGTTCGTGCGCGAGGTGATGCCCGCGCTTTCAACCCGGAGGAGGAGACCATGAAGAAGGCGGTATGGCTTGCCGCGGCGGCTGCATTGCTGGCGCTGCCCGCGGCGGCGCAGACGATCAAGATCGGCTTCATCACCAGCTACTCGGGCCTGAACGGCAACCTGGGGCCCTACATGGAGCGCGCGGTGCGGCTCTACACCAAGCTGCACGAGAAGGAGCTGCCCCGCGGCGTGAAGATCGAGCTCCTGGTGCGCGACGACACGGGCCCCAACCCCGACAAGGCGAAGCAGCTCGCGCAGGAGCTGATCGTGCGCGACAAGGTGAACCTGCTTGCCGGCGTCATCTTCACGCCGAACGCGCTCGCGATCGCGCCGCTCGCGACCGAGGCGAAGGTCCCCTTCGTCATCATGAACGCGGGCACGTCGGTGATCACGACGCGCTCGCCGTACATCGTGCGCGTGTCGTTCACGCTGTGGCAGTCGTGCTATCCCCTCGGCCAGTGGGCGGCGAAGCGCTTCAAGACCTCGTACACGATGGTGAGCGACTTCGGCCCCGGGCACGACTGCGAGGACGCGTTCGCGCGCGCGGCGAAGGAGAACGGCGGCCAGGTCGTCGGCAGCGTGCGCGTGCCGCTGCAGAACCCCGACTTCGTGCCGTTCATCCAGCGCGTGAAGGACGCGAAGCCCGACGCGCTGATGGTGTTCGTCCCGGCCGGCAAGACCGCCACCGCGGTGCTGAAGGCGTTCAGCGAGCTCGGCCTGAAGAGCGCCGGCGTGAAGCTGATCGGCCCCGGCGACGTCACACCCGACGAGGAGCTGCAGGGCATGGGCGACGTCGCGCTCGGCACGTTCACCGTGCACCACTACTCGGCCGACGCCGAGCGTCCCGCGAACAAGGCCTTCGTCGCCGCGTGGAAGAAGGAGTACGGCGCGAACGAGGTGCCCGACTTCCTCTCCGCCGCCTCGTGGGACGGCATGGACATGATCTTCCAGGCGATCAAGCAGCAGAAGGGCAAGCTCGATCCCGACAGGACCATGGAGATCTTCAAGAATTACAAGAACGCGAACAGCCCGCGCGGGCCGATCTCGATCGACCCGGAGACGCGCGACATCGTGCAGAACGAGTACCTGCGCGAGGTGCGCAAGGTCGGAGGCCGGCTCGCGAACGTCGAGCTCGAGACCGTGGGGACCGCGGTCAAGGACCCCTGGAAGGAGCTGCAGAAGAAGAAGTAGCGCCTACTCGCCGCAGTTATTCGCTCAATCGCGGGAATCCCGGGTCGTTCTTCGCCGCGACCCGGATGCGCTCGAGGTGCGACGCCGCCTGCTCCTGCAGCTTGCGGCGCTCGCCGCCGTTCACCTGCACCAGCGCCTCCTTCAGGTCGAGGAGCGCGTATTCCAGGTGGTCGAGATGACGGTTCAGCTCGTTCAGGAGATCGAGCAGGCTCTCGACCGGCTCGAGCACGCCGTCGGCGGCGTCCATGGGTTCGTCGTTTGCGCCCGACGGCTCGGGCTGCTGCGGGGGTAGCGGGTGCGCCATGCTTTTCGGCCTCGATGACTGGCGCCATTTTGGTTCCGGGCCGATTACAGGAATGCTAGGCGCGCCCACCCCTCCTGTGAGCACTATGGCGCGCGTTGCGCGCCCGGGTTTCAGGCGTGCGCCGTCGCGGCGCGGCCGAGGCGCCGCTCGCGCAGGATCAGGAAAGCCGCGATGCTCGTCGTGATCAGGTTCCAGGCGATGCCGTTCACGAACGCGGCGCGGTACGAGCCCGTGGCGTCGAAGATCCACCCGGGGAGCCAGCCGCCGAGCGCCATCCCGAACAGCGTCGCCATCAGCACCGTGCCCGTGCGCATCCCCGCCTCGCGCGGCGCGAAGTGCTCGCGCACGATCAGCGGGTACGAGGGCACGAGCCCGCCCTGGAACAGCCCGAAGAGCGCCGAGACCGCGTAGAGCGCGCCGAGCTGCGTGAACGGCAGGAACAGCGCGAGCGCGACCGCCTGCAGCACGGCGCCGAGCAGCAGCGTGCGCAGGCCGCCGATGCGGTCCGCGATCCAGCCCGAGACGAGACGGCTGGCGATGCCGAAACCGAGCATGAGCGAGAGCATCTCGGCGCCGCGCGCGGCGGGGTAGCCGAGGTCGCCGCAGTACGCGACCATGTGCACCTGCGGCATCGACATCGCCACGCAGCACGCGACGCCGGCGATGCACAGCAGCGACTGCAGCGACGCGGGCGCGAGCCCGAGCGGCCGCGAGCGCTCGTCCGCGCCGCCCGCCGGGCGCGATCCGGACGAAGAAGCGGCGGCGCCCGCGATCGCGGGCGGCCGGCGGCGCAGCGCGAGCGCGACGAGCGGCATCGTCAGCAGGCAGAAGACGCCGACGCCGACGAAGGTCGCGCGCCAGCCCGCGGCGTCGATCGCGTGCTGCATGAGCGGCGGCCACACCGTGCCCGCGAGGTAGTTGCCGCACATCACGATCGCGATCGCGATGCCGCGCCGGCGCACGAACCACAGCGAGATGTCGGCGACCAGCGGCACGAAGCTGCCCGAGGTCCCGAGGAAGCCGATCAGCACGCCCTGCGCGAGGTTGAACTGCCACATCGCGCCGGCCGATCCGGCGGCGATGAAGCCCGCGCCCAGGCACGCCGCGCCGATCAGCACCGGCACCATGACGCCGAAGCGGTCGGAGAGCCGCCCCATGAAGATGCCGCCCAGCCCGAAGCCGATCATCGTCAGCGTATACGGGAGCGACGCCGCGGAGCGCGCGATCCCGAATTCGGCCTGCAGCGGCGGCAGCGCGACCGCCATCGAGTACATGCCCGCGCCGCCGATCGTCATCAGCGCGAGAGCGGCGGCGAGCCGCGCCCAGGCATAGGGCGAGTCGGGCGCGCCGCGAGGGCGGAGGTCCGGCGCCACGGCGAGCTAGCGGAAGACGAGGAAGTACTGGTTCGGGAGGAAGCCGTGCTCCTCCGCGAGCGTATACCCCGCGCGCTGCATCTCCGCGCGCACGCGCGTCGGCGAGATGCGCTCGCGGCGGGGCGGACCGTCCTTCGAGGTCTCGCTGAAGTCGATGATGGCGACGCGCGCGCCCGGCTTGAGCGATCCGCGCAGCCGCCCGAAATAGTCCTCGCGGTCGGCGATGTGATGGTAGACGTCGACCATCAGCACCAGGTCGACCTTCTCGGGCAGCGCGGCGTCGTCGGGCCTGCCCGCGACCGCGACGACGTTCACGAGGTGCTCGCGCCGCGCGCGATCGGCGAGGTACTTCACCATGTCGGGCTCGGTGTCGACGCCGTAGACGCGGCCTTTCGGGACCGCGTGCGCCAGGCGCACCGAGAAGTAGCCCGTGCCCGAGCCGATGTCGGCGATCCTCGCGTCGGGCGCGGGCGCGAGCGCGCGGATCACCTCGTGCGGCTTCTGCCAGGCGTCGCGCGCCGGATCGTCGAACACGCGCGCCCACCGGCCGGCGTCGCCGAAGCGGTGCTCGTGCGTGGGCGGCGACTGCGCCGAGGCTGCGATCGGGACCGCGAGCGCGGCAGCGAGGAGCGACGCGAGGACGGCGCTGCGCATGGCGCGTATTCTACGCGTCGCGGCGCCGCCGGCGCGCGAGCAGCGTGCGCAGCTTCGCGAGGTCGGCGGGCTTCACCAGGTGCGCGTCGAAGCCGGCCTGCGCGGCGCGCTCGGTGTCCTCGGGCTGCCCGTACCCGGTGAGCGCGACCAGCATCGGCCCGGCGTGGCGCGCGCGGATCGCGCGCGCGAGCTCGTAGCCGTCGATCCCGGGCAGCCCGATGTCGATGAGCGCGACGTCCGGGACGATGCGCTCGAACGCGTCGAGCCCGGCCTTGCCGTCGGCCGCTGTGTGCACGGTGTGTCCCTCGGCCTCGAGCACGATCTGCAGCGAGACGCGCGCGTCGGCGTTGTCCTCGACGATCAGGATGTCGAGGGGCCGCGTCGAGGCGGCCGGCGCCGGCGGCTCCTCGTCCGGCGCCGGCGCCTCGGCCGCGGGCAGGCGCACGGTGAAGGTCGCGCCGCGCCCGGGCCCGTCGCTGCGCGCCGTCACGAACCCGCCGTGCAGCTCGACCAGGCGGTGGACGAGCGTGAGGCCGAGCCCGAGGCCGCCCTTGCGGTGCAGCTCGCTCTTGCCCTGGTAGAAGAGGTCGAACACGCGCTTCAGCTCCTCGGGCGCCATGCCGATGCCGTCGTCGGCGACCTCGAGCACGGCGTCGCCGCCCTCGCGCCGCGCCGAGACCCGGATCGAGCCGCCGGCGGGCGTATAGGCGAGCGCGTTCGAGACCAGGTTGGTGGCGACCTGCTCGATGCGCGTGCGGTCGCCGTCGATCCATACGGGGTCGAGGTCGAACGTCGCGCGGTGGCCCGCGAAGCGGCCCGAGGCGTGGAAGGCGTCGAGCGTGCCGCGCACCGCGGCCGAGAGGTCCATGCGCTCGCGCTGCAGGTAGATCTTGCCGGTGATCACGCGGCCGACGTCGAGCAGGTCGTCGATCAGCCGCGCGAGATGCTGCGTCTGCCGCGCGATCACGCCGCGCGCGAAGGCGATCTGCTCGGGCCTGGCGCCTTCGCGGTCGAGCACCTGCGCGGCGTTGCTCACCGCGCCCAGCGGATTGCGCAGCTCGTGCCCGAGCATCGCGAGGAACTCGTCCTTCGAGCGGTTCGCCGCCTCGGCGGCCGAGCGCGCCTCCTTCTCGAGGGCGAGCAGCTGGTCGCGCTCGCGCTCGGCGAGCTCGCGCTGGCGCGCTTCCGCCGAGAGCTTGGACGCCGCGTCCTCGAGCGCCCGACCCAGGCGGTCGAGCTCCTCGATGCCGGTGCGCGGGAGCTCGGGCCGCCAGCCCTCGGCGACGCCGGGCGCCTGCCGGGCGGCGCGCTCGATCGCGCCCGAGACGCGCCGGCCGATGAAGATCGCGGCGAACGCCGCGGTGAGGAAGATCAGCAGCTCGGCGCTGCCGAGCAGCAGGATGTGCCTGCGCAGCGCCACGTCGGTGCTCTCGGTCGGCACGGCGAAGGCGACGGTCCAGCCGATCGACGCGATGCGCGTCCATGCCGTGAACACGTCGATGCCCTCGTAGCTGCGGAAGCGCGCGAGGCCCTCGGGCGCGGCGCGCATCGCCTCGAGCAGCTCGCGCACGGGCGGTTTGCCGCGGTACTCTTCCGGAGACGGCGCGCGCGAGAGGATGCGCAGCTGCCGGTCCTCGATGCTCGCGACGCCGCCCGCGGCGGTGCGCTCCTTCAGCAGCTGGTCGAACACGGCGAGGTTCAGCGTCGCCGAGAGCACGTAGATCGGACGGCCCTGCAGCGCGACCGGGACGCTGACCGCGACGATCCAGCGGCCGCTCGCGGGCCCGAGGAAGGCGTCCGAGACCATCGGCTTCCCGGTCGCGAAGACCTCGTCGACGTGGCGCTGCGTCGCGGTGCTCCTGCCCGAGGGCAGCGGGAAGTTGGCGTTGACGAGTTGCCGGCCGTCGCGCGAGAACAGCACGACGTTGGTCCACTCCTTCGCGACCGCGAGCACCTGGCGCGTGCGCTTCAGGAAGCCGTCGAAGTCGCCGCGCACGAGCTCGGGGCCGGTGCCGAGGTACTGGAGCTGCCGCACCGTGCTCGAGAGCTCCTTGTCGACCACGCTCGCGAGCGCCGCGGCGGTCTCCTTCTGCTGCGTCTCGAGGCGGTTCTGCTGGTACTGCCACAGCGTGAACATCAACGCCGCGGCGAACACGGCGAGCGGCACCGACGCGACGATCACCGGCACGAGCAGCTGCGCGCGCAGCGCCAGACCGCGCGCGGGCGCTTCGAGCTCGTGATCGTCCCGGTTCATGGCCGCGAAGCGCGCGTGCGCAGCGCGAACGCCGCGACGCCGAGGATCACCGCGAGCAGCGCCATCGCCGAGAAGGCGAGCGAGCGGTGGATGCCGATCACGTTGCCCGCGACCCCGATCGTGATGCCCGAGAACGCGCGCATGCCGAGGCTGCACAGGATGTACAGGCCGATCACGCGGCCGCGGATCGCGGCCGGCGCGTGGATCTGCACCAGCGTCTGCGCCATGGCGTTGAACGACAGCTCGAGGAACCCGACCGTGAACAGGATCGCGAGCGCGAGCACGTACGAGGTCGCGACGGCGAACGCCGTGATCGCGAGGCACCACAGCACGGCGAGCGCGATCGCCGTGCGCGGGCGCGCCTGGAGCAGCCCGCGGCTCTCGAGGACGAGCCCCGCGGTCAGCGCGCCGGCCGCGTCCGCGGCGAGCAGCATGCTGTAGGAGAGGTCCGGGTCGCCGTGGCCGAGGTCCTCGGCGAACTCGGGCATCTGCGGCTGGTAGCCGTTGCCGACGAAGAGCGAGGTGAGCCCGGCGAG
This sequence comes from Burkholderiales bacterium, assembly GCA_035651815.1. Classification (GTDB taxonomy): domain Bacteria; phylum Pseudomonadota; class Gammaproteobacteria; order Burkholderiales; family SG8-39; genus VBDM01. The sequence continues at coordinate 43,610 of DASRFB010000103.1, forward strand.
CATCACCATGGAGACGATGGCGCGGTTGCCGGCGATGTCGCGCACGGTCGCGGCGATGTCGGCGAGGCCCCGCATCGCGCGCCGCGGCGCCGGCGGCTCCTTGCCGAAGTTTGGTCTAAATCGCGGCCCGTAAGGCGCCTTCCACAGCCAGACGAGAAGCGGCAGGTAGATCGTCATGTTGACGAGCAGGCCCGCGGCCGGCCCGAGGACCAGCAGCAAGGCGCCGCCGACCGCCGGCCCGAAGAGCAGCCCGAGGTAGCGCGCCGTCGCGCCGAGCCGCACCGCGCTCTGCAGCTGCGCGGTCCCGACGATGTCGTGGATCAGGAGCTGCGCCGCGGGATGCCAGAACACGCCCGCGAAGCCGTGGATCACGAGCAGCACCGCGGCGTGCCACATCTGCAGCGAGTCGGTGAGGAACAGCAGCCCCCAGCCGAGCGACGCCGTCATGAACAGCAGCATCCCGATCTGGATCAGCCGCCGCGGGTCGAAGCGGTCGGCGAGCGCGCCCGAGTACACCGAGAAGAACAGGAACGGCAGCCAGTGCGACAGCATCGCGAAGCCGCCGAGCGCCGGCGAGTGGAACTTCTGGAACATGATCCAGTAGCTGATCACGTGCTCGATCGAGTCGGCCATCATCGCCAGGGCGGAGCCGGCGAAATAGGCGCGGTAGCCGGGGTGGCGCAGCGCGGCGAAGGACTGCGGCGCGGCCTGCTGTAGGGCCCGATCCTGCATGGGGCACCCACTTTATACCGGATGCGGGCGCGCCGCCGCAGGCGGGCCTGACTCGTGCCCGGTCCGGCAATGAACCTTTGGGGCCGCCGGAGCCTCCAACTTGGGCCCGACAATAAGACCGGCGCAGACGCGACCCACCGTGGCCACCCTCGCACGCGACTTCGGCTCGGGCGAGCGCGCGGCCCCCGCGCTGCTCGCCTGCCCGGAGTGCGACCTCGTGCAGCGCGTCCCCGCGGGCGGCGCGTGGGGGGCGATCGCCTGCTGTCGCTGCGGCGCGACGCTGTGTCGCCGCATCCCGCACGCGCTCGACGTCGCGCTCGCCCTCATGATCACGGCGGCGGTCGTGTTCACGATCGCCAACGTCTTCCCGGTGATGTCGCTCGACATGCAGGGGCGGCACAACGAGGCCACGCTCCTCGCGATGGCGAAGGCCCTGCACCGGGCGGGCATGACGCCGGTCGCCTTCCTGGTCGCGCTGACGGTGATCGTGATGCCGGCGCTGGAGATCGCCGCGATGCTGTGGCTGCTGGTGCCGCTCAAGCTCGGCGTCGCGCCCGAGGGCCTGGCCGTCGTGTCGAGGACGCTCGCCGCGGTGCGGCCCTGGGCCATGGTCGAGGTGTTCACGCTCGCCGCGCTGGTCTCGATCGGGCGGCTCGGCAACCTCGCCGACCTGCACCTCGGCGCCGCGTTCTGGGCGATGGGGGCCCTGATGTTCCTGTTCGCGCTGGCCGACACGATCTTCGACGAGCACGCGCTGTGGGAGCGCGTCGCCGCGCTCCGCTCCCGGAGCGCGCCGTGAGCGCGACGGCGGCGGCGATGGGCCTCGTCTCGTGCCGCGCGTGCGGGCAGCTCAACCGCGCGCGCGCCGGCGCAAGGGCGCGCTGCGCGCGCTGCGGCAGCGAGCTGCGCTCGCGCAAGCCCGAGGCGACGGCGCGCACGACCGCGCTGCTCGCCGCGGCCTACGTGCTCTACCTCCCGGCGAACCTGCTGCCGATCCTCGAGACCGGCGAGATCGGCGGCGCCAAGGCGGCGGACACCATCCTGAGCGGCGCGCTGAAGCTCTGGCACGGCGGCTGGTGGCCGCTCGCGATCGTGATCCTGATCGCGAGCATCGTCATCCCGTTCGCGAAGCTCGTCGTGCTCACCTGGCTGGTGATCAGCGTGCGGCGCGGCAGCGCGGCGCGGCTGCGCGGGCGCACGCGCCTCTACCGGCTGGTCGACGTCATCGGCAAGTGGTCGATGGTCGACATCTACGTCGGCGCGCTGCTCGTCGGGCTGGTGCAGTTCGAGCCGCTCGCGACGGTGTCGCCCGGGCCGGCGGCGATCGCCTTCGGCGCGGTGGTCGTGCTGACCATGCTCGCGTCGCACAGCTTCGATCCGCGGCTGCTGTGGGACGCGGCGGGAGCGCGCCGTGGCTGAGCGGCCCGACGATCTCCCCGAGGGGCGCGAGCTGCCCGAGGCGCGCCCGGCGGCGCACCGGCTGCGCTGGGGCTTCCTCGTGTGGGTGGTCCCGGTCGTCGCGCTCGTCGTCGGCGCCTGGCTCGGGATCGAGAGCCTGCTCAACCGCGGGCCGACCATCAGCGTCACGTTCAAGACCGCGACGGGCCTCGAGCCCGGCAAGACCAAGGTCAAGTACAAGGACGTCGACATCGGCACGGTGAGGTCGATCGGGCTCTCCGACGATCACCGCGACGTCGTCGTCACCGCCGAGCTCACGCCGCAGGCGCGCGGCCTGATCGTCGAGGACACGCGCTTCTGGGTCGTGCGCCCGCGCATCACCGGCGGCCAGGCGTTCGGCCTCGGCACGCTGCTCTCGGGCGCGTTCATCGCGCTCGACCCGGGGAAGTCGAAGGCGGGGCGGCGCGAGTTCGCGGGGCTCGAGAACCCGCCGGTGGTGCTCTCCGACGTCCCCGGGCGCCAGTACGTGCTGCGCGCCGAGGACCTCGGCTCGATCGACATCGGCTCGCCCGTGTACTACCGCCACGTGCGCGTCGGGCAGGTGGTGAGCGCCGAGCTCGACGCGAACGGCAAGGGCGTCACCTTCGTCGTGTTCGTGAACGCGCCGTACGACCGCTACGTGACGAGCGGAACGCGCTTCTGGAACGCGAGCGGCATCGACGCCTCGTTCGGCGCCGGCGGCTTCAAGCTCGAGACCGAGTCGCTCGCGTCGGTCGTCATCGGCGGCGTGGCGTTCCAGGTGCCCCCGGACTCCGAGCCGGGACAGGTCGCGCCGCCCGAGGCGGTGTTCGTGCTGCACAAGGACCGCGACACCGCGTTCAAGCAGGCGGTGACCATCCGCGACGTGTACCTGCTGCGCTTCCGGCAGTCGGTGCACGGCCTGGTGGCGGGCGCGCCGGTCGACTTCCGCGGCGTGGCGGTGGGCGAGGTCGCGAGCATCGGCCTCGAGTGGGACCCCGAGCACCGCGAGATCCGCCCGACCGTCGAGATCAACGTCTACCCGCAGCGCATCACGGCGCGCCTGCGCAGGCGCAGCGCCACGGTCGAGAACGACGTCGTGCGCGCGCAGACGCTGCAGCGCCTGATCGACCACGGCCTGCGCGCGCAGCTGAAGACCGGCAACCTGATCACGGGCCAGCTCTACGTGAGCCTCGACTTCTTCCCGAACGAGCCGCGGGTGCGCGTCGACCTCGCGCAGGCGCCGCTCGAGATCCCGACCGCGTCGGGCGGATTCACCGAGCTGCAGTCCTCGCTCGAGAACGTCGTGAAGAAGATCGAGAAGCTGCCGCTCGACCAGATGGGCGCCGACCTGAAGAACATCACCGCGACGCTCGACGTCACGCTGCGCAACCTGAACGCGCTGGTCGAGCGCGTCGACACCGAGATCGCGCCCGAGCTCAAGCAGACGCTCGAGAGCGCGCGCGGCGCGCTCGGGCAGGCGCAGAGCGCGCTCTCGCAGGACGCGCCGCTGCAGGGCGACCTCCACGGAACGCTGCGCGACGTCGGCCGCGCGGCCGAGGCGATCCGCAACCTCGCCGATTATCTCGAGCGCCATCCCGAGTCGCTGCTGCGCGGGCGGCGCGAGGAGGAGCCGGGACGATGACAAGATGCGCCGCCATCGCCGCGTGCCTCGCGCTCGCCGGCTGCGCCGGGGGCGCGGCCACGACCCGCTATTACACGCTGAGCCCCGAGACGCCGCCCGCGACGGGAGCGCCGGCGGGCACGAGCGTGCGCACGGCCTCGGTATGGCAGGTGGCGATCCCCGAGATGGTCGACCGCCGCGCGCTGGTCGTGCGCACCTCGCCCAACCGGGTCGAGATCTCGGACCTGCATCAGTGGGCCGAGCCGCTGCGCTTCGGGATCGCGCGCACGCTCGCCGCCGACATCGCGGCGCGGCTCGGCCCCGGCTGGGCCGTCGTCGCGGGGCAGCCGCTCGGCGCCTCGCCCGAGGTGCGCGTGTTCGTCGACGTGCAGCGCTTCGAGGCCGTCGCCGGGCGCGGCGTGGCGGTCGAGGCGCTCTGGAGCGTCCGTCCGGCGCAGGGCGCGCGCCGCGAGGGTCGCTCGAGCGCCGAGGAGCCCGCGCCCGCCGACCCCGCCGGCATCGCGCAAGCGTACAGCCGCGCGCTCGCGCGCGTCGCGCGCGACATCGCGGGCGCGATCGTCCCTCCGGGCCAAGGCACGCCCTGAACTTCCGCGGGGCGCCCGTTTCCAACCCCAAACGATTGGAGACGACCATGCCCGGTCCCGCCTGCCAGCACATCAAGGACATCGTCGAGGTCGTGCGCCCGAAGGCGCGCCAGTGCGAGGAGTGCGCGAAGACGGGATCGCGCTGGGTGCAGCTGCGCACCTGCCAGACGTGCGGCGCGACGCTGTGCTGCGACTCCTCGCCCAACCGCCACGCGAGCCGCCACGCGCGCGCGAGCGGGCATCCCGTCATCGCCTCGGCGGAGCCGGGCGACCGCTGGCTCTACTGCTTCGCCGACGACGCCTACGGCGAGTACGACCCGTCGCTGCAGAGCACCGCGTAATCGGTCACGAACCGTCCCGGGAAGATCGGGACGGGCGCCATGCGGACGGGATAATCCCCGAACCCGGACCGGGTGCGTCCTTCAGGGAGGGGTCCATGACTCGGAATCTTCGCGCGCTGCTGTGCGTGCTCGCGGCCGCGCTTCCCGCCGCCGCGCGCGGCCAGGATCCGCAGGAGGAGATCCGCTCGGCCCTCGAGGCCGCGCAGAAGGCCCAGGTCGCGGGACCGTCGGAGGTGAAGCTCCTCGACCAGGCGGTGCTGAAGCTCCCCGCGGGCCACGTCTACTTCCCGGCGGCGGAAGCGGGCCGGTTGCTGCAGGCGATGGGCAACCGCACGGGCGACGACCTGCTCGGCGTCATCTTCCCGGACCGGTTCAACTGGTTCATCGTCATGCGGCAGGTGAAGTCGGGCTACGTCAAGGACGACGACGCCCGGGACTGGAACGCGGACGACCTGCTGCAGAGCCTGAAGAAGGGCACCGAGGCGTCGAACCAGGACCGGCGCGCGCGCCACATCCCCGAGATCGAGGTCCTCGGCTGGGTCGAGCCGCCGGCGTACGACGCGGGCACGCACCGCCTCGTCTGGTCGGCGCAGTCGCGCGAGGTCGGCGAGCCCGACGGCGCCGAGCGCGGCGTCAACTACAACACCTACGCGCTCGGCCGCGACGGCTACATCAGCATGAACCTCGTCACCGGGATGAACTCGATCGAGGCGCAGAAACCGGTCGCTCGGCGGATGCTGGCCGCGCTCGAGTACAACCCGGGCAAACGCTACGCGGATTTCGATTCGTCCACCGACCGCGTCGCCGAGTTCGGGCTGCTCGCTCTGATCGGCGGCGTCGCGGCCAAGAAGCTCGGCCTGTTCGCCCTCGTCGCCGCGTTCGCGGCGAAGTTCGCCAAGGTCATCGGCGTCGCAGTGCTCGGGCTGGCCGCGCTCGCCGCGAAGCGGCTCCGGCGCAGGCCTCAGGCTGGAGTCCCGCCGCAGGCCTGATCGGAAAAGCGGGTCCTTCGCCGCGCTCGGGACGACCGCTCCGCCGGTCAGCTCTGCTTCGGGATCTTCTTCAGCTCGACCACGCGCGTCCAGCGGGCGATGTCGCGCTCGACCAGCGCACGCATCTCCTCGGGGCTCGACGTCGTCGGCACGCCCGAGAGGTCGGCGAGCTTGCGCCGCACGTCGGGCAGCGCGACGACGGCGCGGATCTCGGCGTTCAGCCGCTCGACCACCGGGCGCGGCGTTCCCGCCGGGCCGACGAATCCCAGCCACGAGGTCATCTCGACGCCGGGCAGGGTCTCGGAGATCGTCGGCAGGTCGGGCAGCGACGGATGGCGCGTCGCCGACGAGATGGCGAGCGGACGCAGCTTGCCCGAGCGCACGCTGCCGAACGCGGCGGTCGCGGTCTCGATCGCCGCGTCGACGCGGCCGGCGAGCACGTCGGTGAGGCCGAGCGCGCTGCCCTTGTAGGGAACGCCGACGATGTTGGTGCCGGCCTCGATGTTGATCCACTCGCCGAGCAGGTGCACCAGCGTCCCCGTGGTCATCGCGTAGGTGAGCTTGCCGGGCGCGGCGCGCGCGCGCGCGATGAGATCCGGGAACGAGCGTATCGGCGAGGCGGCCGACACGGACACGACCATCGGATACGCGACGACCGTGCCGATCATGGCGAAGTCCCTGACCGGATCGTAGGGGAGCGACGAGCGCATCGCCGCGTTCGCCGCGTGCGCGCCCGAGATCAGCGCCAGCGTGTGCCCGTCGGGCAGCGCCTTGGCGACCGCGTCGGCGGCGACCAGCCCCGCGGCGCCGAGCTTCTGCTCGACGACGACCGGCTGTCCCAGGCGCTCCGAGAAGTGCTGCGCCATCAGCCTCGCGACGAGGTCGCTGCCCGAGCCCGGGGGCGATCCCACGTAGAGCCTTATCGTGCGCGTCGGATACGGCGCCCCGGCCGGTGCGGGTTGCGCCGCCGCGCCCTGCGCGACGACGAGCGCCGCCGCGGCGAGGACTTTCAATGTCGAAAACGCCATGCCCGCTCCTCCGTCTATTCGATCCTGATCTTCTGCTCGCGGATCACGCGGCCCCAGCGCCCGGTCTCCACGCGGATCCAGCGCCCGAGCTCGGCCGGCGTGCTGGCGACGGTCTCGAGGCCCTGGGCCGCGAAGCGCGCGCGCAGGTCCGGGTCGGCGAGCGCCTGCACGGCGTCGTCGTGGATGCGCTCGACGATCGCCGCCGGCGTCTTCGCCGGCGCGAGCAGCCCGACCCAGGCCTCGGCGACGTAGCCCGGCCAGGCTTCGTTCATCGTCGGCACGCCGGGCAGCGCGGGCGTCGGCTGCTCCGAGGTCACCGCGAGCGCGCGCAGGCGTCCCGCCTTGAGATGCGAGCCGACGCTCGGCACCGTCGCGAACATCGCGTCGACCTCTCCGGAGACGAGGTCGGTGAGCGCGGGCGCCGCGCCCTTGTAAGGCACGACGGTGAAGTCGATCCCCGCGGCGAGCTTGAAGTACTCGGCGAGCAGCCGCGCGGGCGAGCCGGGGCCGACCGCGGCGAAGTTGATCGCGCCGGGGCGCGCGCGGGCGAGCGCCGCGAGCTCGCGCGCGCTCTTCGCCGCGACGCGCGGATGCACCACCAGGACGAGCGGCCCGCGCACCAGCAGCGACACCGGCGCGAAGTCGGCGATGCCGTCGTAGTCGAGGTTGCGGAAGAGGTGCGGGTTCGAGGCGTGCGCGTCGAACACCGCGATGAGCGTGTAGCCGTCGGCGGGCGCCTTGGCGACCGACGCGGTCGCGATCGTGCCGCCCGCGCCCGGCCGGTTCTCGATCACGATCGGCTGGCCGAGGCGCGCGCCCAGGCCGGGCGCGAGCAGGCGCGCGCTGATGTCCGAGAGGCCGCCGGGCGCGTTCGGGACCACCATCTTGATCGGGTGCGCGGGCCAGGCCTGGGCCCGCGCGAGCGCGGCGGCGAGCACGAGCGGCGCGGCGGCGAGCCAGCGCCTGTTGATCGGGATCGGCATCGGGGTGCTAGCATAGAGCGGCAATGACGGCCGACGCAATTCCCCTGGAGAAAAACAGGCCCGTGCGCGAGCGCGTGAGCGAGGCCGAGTGGCGGCTGCGCTGCGAGCTCGCCGCCGCGCACCGCCTGGTCGCGCACTTCGTGTTCGTCGATCTGACCTACAACCACATCTCGGCGCGCGTGCCGGGCGAGCCGCGGCACTTTCTGGTGAAGGCCGACAACGTGTTCATGGAGCAGGTGACCGCGTCCAACCTGGTGAAGTACGACGTCGACGGCCGGCAGGTCGTGGAGTCGGCCTGGAAGGCGAGCCCCGCCGCGTACAACCTGCACGCGGCGGTGCTCAAGGCGCGGCCCGACGTCATGGCGGCGGTGCACACGCACTCGCCCGCGAACCTCGCCGTCTCGGCGCAGCGTCGCGGCCTGCTGCCGATCACGCAGCAGGCGATGCGCTTCTACGGCCGCATCGCGTACTACCCGAACGAGGTCGACGACACGACGCCCGAGGGCACGGCGGCGCTCGCGCGCGCGCTCGGCGACCGGTGGACGATGATCCTCGAAAACCACGGCGCGCTCGTGTGCGGGTCCTCGCTCGCCGAGGCGTACATCTACCATCACTTCTTCGAGCTCGCGTGCCGCGCCCAGGTCGGCGCGCTCGCCGGCGGCGTGGAATTGATCACGCCCGCGCCCGAGGTCTGCGAGGAGCGGGCGAAGAAGTTCGGCCGCATCGGCCAGTACGACTCGTCGAGCCGCGACTGGGTCGCCGGCATGGCGCTCGTGCGCAGGCTCTATCCCGACTTCGACACCTGAGTCGGTCGCCTGACAAGGCCGGGAGCGATTCCGGCCGTCCTTCCGTGAAGTAAGTCACCCGCCGCGCCTCGGCGGCGCCGCCCTCGCGCTGGCATCCGTCTTGCTCATGATCAGGCACACCGTCCCCGGGGAGGGCCGGTGCAACAGGAAACGGGGGGACGGTAATGGACAAGATCCTGATCGTGGTGGGCAGCCTGATGCTCGCGTTTTCTTCGTTCGCGGTCGAGCCGGCCAAGCCGGTGAAGATTTCGATGGCGACCGAGGCGGCGCAGCCCCAGGTGAAGGCGGCCAAGGCGGTGAAGGCGCAGAAGGCGAAGGCGGCGAAGTGGGTCGACGAGGGCGATTCGCGCCTGAACGACTACCGCCTCGAGCGCGAGAGCTGCTGCGGTCCGCAGTAAGGAATCGACAACGGCTGAAGCGATTCGGTCCGGGGCGGGAGGGTCCCGGCCCGAGTCGCTTCCGCGATGACCCAGGGAGCAAGAAGATGCCAGCGAAGAAAATCCTGATCGTGGACGACTCGGCCACCGATCGCCAGTTCTACGTCGACGCGCTGAGCCGCGCCGGCTACGACGTCGTCACCGCGCAGAACGGCGAGGAAGGCGTGTACAAGTCGCGCATCGAGCAGCCCGACCTCGTCCTCATGGACATCGTCATGCCGGGCATGGACGGCTACAAGGCGACGCGCACCATCGTGCGCGACGAAGCGACCAAGCACATCCCGGTGATCATCTGCACCAGCCGCAACCAGGAGACCGACCGCCTCTGGGGCATGCGCCAGGGCGCGCGCGACTTCCTGATGAAGCCGATCCGCGAGAAGGAGCTGGTCGCGAAAGTGGCGGCGGCGACGCAGCCGGCGTCCAAGGTCGCGTAGAGCGGCACCGTTCGGGGAGGGGAGGCCCGCCTCGAGGCGGGCCTTTTCATTTCCCGAGCCGCGCGACGTCGGGCAGCGCGATCGGGTGCTCGCGCTCGAAGGCGCGCGCGGCGCGCAGCACGAGCGCGTCGGCGTGGCGCGCGCCGACGATCTGCAGCGCGACCGGCAGTCCCGCCGCGGTGCGTCCGCACGGGATCGAGGCCGCGGGCTGCCGCGTCAGGTTGAACGGAAACGTGAACGGCGTCCAGTCGGTCCAGCGCTTCGACTGCCGCTTCGGCGGGACCTCGCGGCCGGCGTCGAAAGCCGCGATCGGCATCGTCGGCGTGACGAGCAGATCGTGGCGCTCGTGGAACTCGCCCATGCGCGCGCCGAGCGCGGCGCGGCGCACCGCCGCGTCCACGAAGTCCACGGCCGTGTAGCGCCCGCCGAGCTTCGCGACCGCGAGCAGCCCCTTGTCCATCAGCCTGCGCTTGGCCGCGGGAACGCTGCGCACGGTCCACGCCGCGCCCGGGAACCAGTGGCGCGTGAAGAGCTCGTGCGGATCGTCGAACCCGGGGTCGCGCTCCTCGACGATCGCGCCGAGGCGCTCGAAGGTGCGGACCGCGGCGCGCGCGATGCGCGCGATCTCCGGATCGACGCGCGCGTACCCCAGGTCGGCCGAGTACGCGACGCGCAGCCCGCGCACGCCGTCCTCGAGGGTCGCGAGCCAGTCGCGCCGCTCGCGCGGCGCCGCGGCCCAGTCGCGCGCGTCGGGGAGCGCGAGCACCGAGAGCATGCGCGCGGCGTCGGCGACGCTCCTCGCGATCGGGCCCATGTGCGCGACCGTGCCGGTCGGCGACGGCGGCCAGAACGGCACGCGACCGTGGGTCGGCTTGATCCCGAACACGCCGGTGAACGCGCTCGGGATGCGGATCGAGCCGCCGCCGTCGGTGCCGAGCGCGAGAGCGCCCATGCCGGAGGCGACCGCGGCCGCCGCGCCGCCCGACGATCCGCCCGGCGTTTTCGCCGGGTTCCAGGGATTGCGCGTGATCCCGGTGAGCGGGCTGTCGGTCACGCCCTTCCAGCCGAACTCGGGCGTCGCCGTCTTGCCGAGGAGCACCGCGCCCGCCTCGCGCAATCGTGCGACCGCGGGGGCGTCGTCGTTCCACGGGCCCTTCGGGTCGACCGTCTTCGAGCCGCGCAGCGTCGGCCAGCCGCGAGCGAGGATCACGTCCTTCACCGAGACCGGCACGCCGTCGAGCGGGCCGAGCGGCTCGCCCCTGCGCCAGCGCGCCTCGGACTCGGCCGCCGCCGCGAGCGCGCTCTCCGCGTCGACGAGGCAGAACGCGTTCAGCACCGGGTTCAGGCGCTCGATGCGCTCGAGCGCCGCGCGCGTCGCCTCGACCGGCGAGAGCGAGCCGTCGCGGTAGCGCTCGGCGAGCTCGGCGGCGGTGAAGTCGCGGGGATCGCTCATTTGCTCGCCGGCGCCGCGATGCCTGCGTGGATGTCCTCGAGGCTGCGGCCGCGCGTCTCGATGCCGCGTGCGAGCAGCGCGGCGGCCGACGCCGCGAGAAACAGCGCGATCGCGAGCGCCGACCCCGCCATGCCCGTGAACGCGCCGAGCACGCCGAGGCCGCTCGCGGCGATGCCGCCGAGCTTGCTCGCGCCCGCGACCACGCCGCTTCCGGTGCCGCGCACCTGCACCGGGTAGATCTCGGTCGCGTACGGAATCAGCATCGCGATCACGCCGCTCACGCTCGCGAGCAGCGCGATCGTCAGCGCGGTGAACGCCGCGGGCGACGCCGTGTGGGCGGCGCCCAGAAGGTAAAAGCCGAAGAGCGCGGCCGCGGTGAGCAGCGTGAACAGGACGAGCGTGCGGATCGTGCTCCAGCGGTGGTACAGCCAGGTGACGAGCAGCGCCCCGGGCAGCGCGAGGAACGCCGAGCGCGCGAGCAGCGCCTCGCCCGCGCCGCCCGAGAAGCCGAGGCTGCGCAGGTGCGAGGGCAGCCACAGCAGGAAGCCGAAGTTCACGAGCCCCCACGCGATCCCGCACAGCATCAGGCCCACGGTGAGCATGGCGATCCGGCGGCCGAAGAGCAGGGGCATCGCGCGCAGCTGGTCGGCCGCCGCGGGCAGCGGCGGCTCGGCCGGCGACTCGAGCACCGAGACGCCGTAGCGCGCGAGCACGGCGCGCGCCTCGTCGTTGCGCCCGATGTGGGCGAGGAAGCGCGGCGACTCGGGCAGGTAGCGGTTGAGCGCGATCAGCAGCAGCCCTGTCGGCAGGTTCAGGAACCACAGGATGCGCCAGCCGTACTCGGGCTCGAGCCACGCGGCGCAGCCCGCGGCCGCGAGGTAGCCGCCGGTCGTCCCCATGCCGCCGAGCAGCACGAGCAGCCATCCGCGATGTCGCGCGGGCACGGTCTCGGCCATGAGCGTGAACGCGATCGGCAGCAGACCGCCCGCGGACGCCCCCATCATGAAGCACATGAACAGGTTCCATTCGAAGGCGGGCATCGAGCCGCACACCGCGGTGCCGACGAACAGCAGCGACGAGATCAGGATCGCGCTCCGGCGCCCGATGGCGTCGGCGATCATTCCCCAGACGAGCGAGCCGAGCGCCGTGCCGATGAGCGCGCTGAACGCGAGCAGCGTCGCGGTCTCGCGCGAGATCGCGTACTCCTCCGACATCCCGGGCACGACGAAGGCGAGCGTCGCCGGCTTCATGATGTCGACGATCAGGGCGACGATCAGCACCGCGAGCAGGCGAGCGTGCGCCTTGGTGAGCGGCGCGCTGTCGGCGACGTGCAGCGCGATCGCGCGCCCGCCGCCGCCCGGCGCGGAGCGCCGCGGCACGACGCCGTAGACCGAGGCCGCGAGGCCCGCGAGGATCAGCGCCATGCCGACGAGCATCGGGGTATCGACCGGCATCCCCGCCATGCGGTAGTGCATTTCGCGCGCGGCCGCGAACATCGGGATATGCGCGCACACGCCGGCCGCGATCGCGGCCGTCCCGGCCCAGAACGCGACCGGGTGATGGAAGCGCGTCCCGCTCGACGTCATCGCGCCGCGGGGTTCCCCGGCTTGAGCTCCAGGATGAAGTTCCAGAGCGGCATGTCGCCCACGTTCGTGACCGTGTGGATCACGGGCTCGCGGAAGTTGACGACGGGCGGCGGCTCCTGCGGCGTGTCGCGTCCCTCGATGATCTGGCGCAGCGCGGGTCCCTGGTTGACGCGGATCTCGATGCGCTGGCAGTGGCTGTGGCGCGCGCGCGTGTCGCCCACCGCGAGCCGCTCCTGGTAGACGAAGAAACGCTCGCCGTCGTAGACGATCGTGTTCTTCGGCGGCGGGATGCGCTCGGCCGGGCACTTTACCGGCGGGTGCTGCGGCTTCACGACCACCTCGTAGTAGGCGCCGGAGTCGGGAGGCTCGTAGGCGTCGCCCGCCTTGAAGATCGCCACCTCGCCGCGATCCATCTTGCGGCTCTTGCCGCCGGAGCGCAGCTCGAGGGGAGACATGGCGAGGATCACGCGGTCCCGGCAGCCCGGGGCTTCGCGCGCGCACGGCGCTTCGTTGCGGCTCACCTTGACGTAGTCGTTCTCGAAGACCGTCGCCGCGCGCGCCGGCAGGCAGCAGCCGGCGAGCAGCAGGGCGAGGCCGATGCGGGCTTCCGGCTTCACAGGTCTCGCTCCCAGGTGACGATGACGCGCACCACCTTGCCGTTGACGTTCGGGTGCGGCATGGGCGGGCTCTCGATGTGCAGCAGGCGGTCGCCCTCGAAGCGGATGAAGCGCACCTGCTCGCCGCCGACCCAGGCCTCGTTCCACGCCGCCTCGACGCGCGTCACGACCTTGCCGTCCTCGGCGCGGTAGCGGCCGGTGTACGCGATCATCGTGCGCAGCGCCTGCGCGCGCTCGGCGTCGGTCTGCGGCACCTTGCGGCCGTCCGCGGTGACGAGCGCGAGCCAGCGCCCGTCCGCCGTCGCGATCTGCCGGCCCCTGGGATGCTCGCCGAGCACGGGCGTGCGCTCCTTCGTGACCGCGTCCTCGTAGACGACCGAGACCAGCTTCCACGTGCCGACGATGCGCTCGGCGTCGCGCATCCCGTCCGGTCTCTGGGCGGAGCAGGCGGCGAGAAAGAGCACCGCCACGATCGACAGGGCGCGCATGGTTTCTCCTCGGGAAGCGTGCTTATCGGCCCGCTATGATATGGGAAGAGCGGACCTCCCGCAGTTCCGGCGTCGCGCCGCGTTCGTAGACGACGACGTTGCCGATGCGCGCGACGGGGCGGAGTCCCGCGTCTCCCAGGCATCGCCTGAAGTCCGCGGCGCGCTTGCGGTGCACGAGCAACAACGCCGAGCGCCCGCTCAGCAGCTCGCGCGCCCGCGCGCTCTCGAGGAAAGGGCCCTCGCCGCGGGTCATCCCGAACGCGAGGTCGTTGCTCCTGCTGTCCACGACACCGACCGGCCGATCGAGGTAGACCGGGAGCGACGACAGCCGCTCGTAATCCTCGTACAGCAGCACGCGCTCCACCGCGGGACGCGCGCGCAGGTACGCGGCGAGCGCGCGCGAGGAGCCCCAGCGGTCGCCGCGCTCGGCCGTGGCGATGCCGAACAGGAGCAGGGGAAAACCGGCGAGCGCGAGCGCGAGCACCGCGAGCCGCCATCGGGCCGCCGCGAACAGCGCGGCGGCGAACGCGCTCATCGCGGCCAGCGCCGTGATCGCGAGCGCCAGCTCCTCCCGCCGTTTCAGCACGAAGCGCCACAGGCCGCGCCGGGGCAGCTCCACTCCCGTGTACGCGAGCACCGCGGCTGCGGCGCCGGCGACCGCGATCGCGAGCGCGCATAGCACCATGGGTCGGGTCCTTCCTGCCGCGACGAGGCGTTCGATGCGGTCGGCGACGAGCAGCGCGAGCGCCGGCGCCGCCACGATCATGTAGTAGTTCGCTTTGGCCTCGGAGATCGAGAAGAAGGCCAGCGCCGAGGCGAACCAGATCCAAAGCAGGCGCTCGAGACCCTCGTCGTCCTCGGCCGTGTCCCGGCCGCGGAGCGGCAGCAGCACGAAGAAGACACTCCAGGGGAACAGGTAGAGCGGGATCCGGGGCAGGTAATACCAGGGCGGCCCGGTGTAGTAGTCGTGCGGCCGGCGCAGGCCGATGTAGCGCAAGACATGCTCGTTCACCACGTAGAACCACGCGAAATCCCCGTCCGCGAGAGCGAGCGCGACGTGCCAGGGAACCACGACCGCGAGCAGCGCTCCGATCGCGCCCGGATCGAGCAGAGCGCGCACGCCGGGCGCGCCGTCCTGCCACGCCGAGAATGCGACGAAGACCATTCCCCCCAAGGCGAGCGCCACGAAGCCCTTCGCGAGCGCGGCGAGCCCGAGCAGCGCATAGCTCGCGACGAGCAGTACGCGGCGCCTTTGCCGGTGCCAGGCGTGGAAGAGCAGGACCGCGCCGCCGAACAGCGCGGTGAGCAATGCATCCGGGAACACCGTCCGCGAGAGCATCGCGAACACGCCGCTCGTGGCGAGTATCGCGGCGGAAATCCAGCCGAGCGACGGGCGGCACATCGAGCGACCGAACGCCACGAGGCCCGCGAGAAGGAGCAGCGTCGCCGATACCGGGACGAGCCGGGAAACCACCTCCGAGGTGCCGAAAGCCGCATACGCACCCGCGAGCAGCCACGCGAGCAGCGGCGGCTTCTCGAGATAGGGGACCCCGACCAGGTGCGGGACGACGAAGGAGCGGGCCTGCAGCATCTCGCGCGCCATCTCGGCGTAGAGGCCTTCGTTGTTGTCGAGAAGGCCGTATGCACCGAGGCCGACCAGCAGGTACGCCGCACCGAAAGCGGCCAGGATCCCGCGTTCGAGCTTCGACAGCGTCAGGGGCATGGCGGCATAGACACCGCGGCCGACACGAATATCCAGAGCCGCGCCTACGGCATCCTGACGACAGCGTCGGGTAAGGTAACCGTAAGTTCCGAGTCAGGACGCAGTTTCCATAATCGCCGTCCCTCGCCGCGCCGGTCCGCAGCCGCGGGCCGAGCGAGCTGACGACAACGACAACTGACAGGGGCGGACGCGTTGGTCCTTTCGTGTGCTGGCACAGAGGAGAGGGACCAGCCGATACGGATACGATGGTACGCAAAGCAAAGCTCACGGTCGCGGCGCTCGTGCTGCTCGGAGTCGCCATGCTGGCCGCCTACGGCGCGAGTGTCGCGCTGCGCCACGAGGAGCCGGCTGCGCCGGCCCCGAAGACGCAGAACGACGTCGTCGCGTACGCGACCGGCGCGCCGCAGCTTTCGTCGATCCGGGAGACTCCGGTCGAGGAGTTTCCCGTGCCGCTCGCCGAGCCGCTGAACGGCCGCGTCGCCTACAACGAGAACTTTACCAGCCGCGTCAGCACGCCGATCGCCGGGCGCGTGGTCGATCTGCGCGCGCAGCCGGGCGACGTGGTGCGCGCCGGCGACACCCTGCTCCGGCTCGATTCCCCGGACCTCGCGGCGGCCGTGTCGGACCTGCGCAAGGCGAAGGCCGACGAGGCACGCAAGAAGACGGCGTACGAGCGCGCGAAGATGCTCTACGACGCGCAGGTCTTCGCGCGCAAGGACTACGAGTCGGCCGATGCCGATTACGTCCAGGCCCGGGCGGAGACCGAGCGCGCCGCGCTGCGGCTGCGCAACCTCGGCGAGCTGCCGCGCGACGGCGAGCGCTACGACCTGCGCGCCCCGATCCCGGGCGTCGTGGTCGAGCGCAAGGCCAATCCCGGGATGGAGGCGCGCCCCGATCTGCCCGATCCGCTGTTCGTGATCACCGATCCGCGGCGGCTGTGGGTGTTGATCGACCTCCCCGAGCGCAGCCTGCCCAAGGTGGCCCCCGGACAGCCGGTGTCGATCGAGGTCGACGCCTACCCGGGCGAGCGCTTCCGCGGGAAGATCGAGCGAGTCGGCGACGTCGTCGATCCCAATACCCGGCGCGTGCCCGTGCGCTGCTCGGTCCAGAACCCCGAGCGCAAGCTCAAGCCCGAGATGTACGCGCGGGTCACGCTGCTCGCGGACGAGAACCGCAAGGCCATCCGCGTCCCGAACACCGCGCTCGTCACCGAGGGCGTCTACAGCTACGTCTTCGTCGAGCGGCAGCCCGGAACCTTCGTGCGGAGGCGCGTCGACTTCCTGGTGCAGGACCGCGATTACAGCTACCTGGAGGACGGCGTGACTTCCGGAGAGCGAATCGTGGTATCGGGGGCGACGCTGCTGAACAGCGAGCTGGGCTTGACGCAGTAGCGCGCCCGCGTGCTCGACCGCCTCATCACCTTCGCGCTGCAGCAGCGCGCCTTCGTCCTGGTGCTGACCGCCGCGCTCGTCGGCTTCGGCTGGGTCGCGCTCGCGGACCTGCCGATCGAGGCCTTCCCCGACGTCCAGGACGTGCAGGTGCAGATCGTGACGCAGGCCCTGGGCCAGGCGCCCGAGGAGGTCGAGCGCACCGTCACGCTCCCGATCGAGCGCGAGATGAGCGGCGTGCCGCGTATGACGAACCTGCGCTCGGTATCGATCACCGGGCTCTCCGTGGTGACGCTCACCTTCGCCGACCAGACCGACGACTATTTCGCGCGGCAGCAGGTGCTCGAGCGCCTGCAGACGGTGAGCCTTCCGCCGAACGTGCAGCCGACGCTCGCCCCCCTGTCGACGGCCGTGGGGGAAATCTTCCGCTATATGATCGACGCGCCGGCCGGTATGTCGCTGAACGAAGTGCGCGCGCTGCAGGACTGGACGATCAAGCCCGCGCTGCGGATCACCCCCGGCATCGCGGACGTGGTCAGCTTCGGTGGCACGATCAAGGAATACCAGGTCCGCGTCAACCCGTATCTGCTCAAGAAGTACGCGATCCCGATCGAGCAGGTGAACGCGGCGCTCGCCAACAACAGCAACACGTCGGGCGGCGGGCTGCTGCGCCGCGGCGAGGAGTCGCTCGTGATCCGGGGCATCGGCCTGTTTCGCAATCTGGACGATATCGGCCAGGTCGCGGTCGCCTCGCGCAACGGCCGTCCCATCCTCGTGTCCGATGTCGCCGAGAAGATCGTGATCGGCGCGCGCCCGCGCCAGGGCATCGTCGCCTACGACGAGCGCGACGACATCGTCGAGGGCATCGTGCAGATGACCAAAGGCGGCAACGCCGCCAAGGTGGTCGCCGCGCTCAAGGCGCGCGTCGACGAGGTGAACGCGAGGCTGCCGCAGGGCGTGCGCATCGTTCCGTTCTACGAGCGCACCGACCTGATCCACCACACGGTCGAGACGGTGGCCGAGAACCTGCTGCTCGGCGCCGCGCTCGTCATCGCGATCCTGATCGTCTTCCTGCGCAACTGGCGTACGGCGCTCATCGTCGCTTCGGTGATTCCGCTGTCGCTGCTGTTCGCGTTCATCCTCATCGACGCGCGCGGCGTGTCGGCGAACCTGATCTCGCTCGGCGCCATCGATTTCGGCATCATCATCGACAGCGCCGTCGTGCTGGTCGAGGCCTTGATGGTGAGGCTCGCGACGGGCCTGCGCGAGCAGAACCCCGCGCACGCGGGGCTCGCCTGGCGCATGCACACGCTCAAGGCGACCGCCGTCGACCTCGGGCACCCGATCCTGTTCTCGAAGGCGATCATCATCCTCGCCTTCATGCCGATCTTCACCTTCCAGCGCGTGGAGGGAAAGATCTTCTCGCCGATGGCGTTCACGCTGTCCTTCGCGCTGCTCGGCGCAATCCTGCTCACGCTGACGCTGGTGCCGACGCTGCTCTCCTACACCATGAAAAGCGAGGCGATGATCGAGAAGGAAAGCCGGTGGCTGCGCTCGCTGCAGGAGCGCTACCGCCGCGCCCTCGCGTGGAGCATGGAGCACCGCGCGGCCGTGGTCGCGGTGTCGGTGCTCGCGCTCGGTCTGGCGCTCGGCGCCGCGCCCTATCTCGGCACCGAGTTCCTGCCCAAGCTCGACGAGGGCAACATCTGGCTCACGATCGCGCTCCCGCCGTCGACCGCGCTCGAGCAGACCAAGGACGTCGAGCGCGAGGTGCGCCGCATCCTGCGCAGCTACCCGGAAGTGCGCCAGGTCGTGAGCCAGGTCGGCCGCCCCGACGACGGCACCGACCCGAAGGGCCCGAACAACCTCGAGGTCCTGGCCGACCTCGCATCGAAGTCCGGCTGGCGCTTTCCGGACAAGGACGCGCTCGTGACGGACATGTCGGCGCGCATCCGCCGTATCCCCGGCGTGCCGACCAACTTTTCGCAGGTGATCCAGGACAACGTCGAGGAGGCTCTCTCGGGCGCGAAGGGCGAGATCGTGGTGAAAGTGTTCGGCTCCGACCTCGAGATCCTGCAGAGCAAGGCCGACCAGATCGCTCAAATTCTCGCCGGCGTGCGCGGTGCGGCCGACGTCGGGGCGTTCCGCATCGGCGGTCAGAGCGAAGTCGCGGTCGTCATCGACCGCGCGCGGCTCGGGCGCTACGGCATCAGCGTGAACGATGTCAACAATGTGATCCAGGCGGCGCTCGCGCCCACGCCGGTCAATACGTTCTACGAGGGCGACCGGCGCTTCGACGTCACGCTGCGGCTCGACGAGCGCTACCGCGACGCGGTCGACGATCTCGCCAATCTGCAGGTGTCCCTGCCCAGCGGCGCCGGCACGATCGCGCTCGGCGATATCGCGGACATCGAGGTCAGGCAGGGCGCGTTCCGCATCGCACGCGAGCGCGGCGGGCGCAACGCCACCGTGAAGGCGAACCTGGTCGGACGCGACCAGGGCAGCTTCGTCGCCGAGGCGCAGCGCAAGGTCCAGGAGCAGGTGCGCCTGCCGCCGGGCTACTACGTCACCTGGGGCGGTCAATTCGAGAACCAGCAGCGCGCGATGAAGCGCCTGCAGATCATCGTGCCGATCAGCCTGCTCCTGATGTTCTCGCTGCTGTTCTGGGCGTTCAAGTCGGTGTCGCGCGCCTTCCTGGTGCTGCTGATGATCCCGTTCACCCTCGTCGGCGGGGTCGCGGGGCTGGCGATCGCGGGGCTGCACCTGTCGGTTTCGGCCGCCGTCGGGTTCATCGCCGTCGCGGGCATCTCCGTGCAGAACGGCGTCATCATGGTCGAGCAGATCGCGCACTTCCTGCGCGAAGGCCGCGACGAGCTCACGAGCGTCGTCGAAGGCGCGGTACTCAGGCTGCGGCCGATCGTCATGACGGCGCTCATGGCGGGGCTCGGGCTGCTGCCCGCGGCGCTGTCCCACGGCATCGGGTCGGAGACCCAGCGCCCATTCGCGGTCGTGATCGTCGGCGGCATCGTATCCGCGACGGTATTCACGCTGCTCCTGTTGCCCATCCTGTTCCATTTCTTCACCGGCGCCGAAAGCAGTCCGATGCGCACGGATTGAGCGGGATCAAGACGATCGGCCTTCTTGTGGAGGATCTTGGGATATGAACATCTCACAGCAGACCCGAGGGCGTATCGGACTGACGTGCCTCGCCGTCTCGGTGGTGCTGGTGTGGTTCTGCGGTCTCGAATGGCGCGCGCTCTTCTCGCCCGACGAGGGGCGCTACGCGGACATCGCGCGCGAGATGCTGCAGTCGGGCGACTGGGTCACGCCGCGGCTGAACGGACTGAAATACTTCGAGAAGCCTCCGCTGCAATACTGGGCCACGGCCGTCGCGTTCGCGCTGTTCGGCGCGGACGAGTGGACAGCCCGATTGTGGCCCGCGCTCACCGGCTTTCTCGGCATGGTATTCACGGCGCTCGCCGGCGCCAGACTCGCGCCGCGCACACGCGCGGTCGAGACCGCGCTGATGTTCGCGGGTTGCTGGGCGTATTTTCTCGGCGCCCAGTTCCTCACCCTGGACATGGGGCTCACGTTCTTTCTCACCGCGGCGTTGCTCGCGTTCCTGCTGAGCCGCGCGCCCGGGACGCCGCCCGCCGCCGAGCGCGGGTGGATACTCGCAGCATGGGCCGCGATGGCGCTTGCCGTGCTGAGCAAGGGGCTGGTCGGCGTCGTGCTGCCCGCGCTCGCGCTGCTCGTCTACGTCGCGATCGAGCGCGACTGGCGGCTGCTGCGCCGGCTGCTCTGGTGGCCCGGGCTCACGGTGTTCTCGGTGATCGCGGTCCCGTGGTTCCTGCTGGTCCAGCAGCGCAATCCGGAGTTTTTCAGGTTCTTTTTCATCTACGAGCATTTCGAGCGCTATCTGCTGCCCGAGCATCATCGGCCGGGGCCCTGGTGGTATTTCGCGCCGGTGCTGCTGCTCGGGCTGATGCCGTGGACGGCGCGCCTGCCGGGCGCGTTGGCGCGCGGATGGGGCGCGCCCGCGGTCGCCGGGCTCCGGGTCGACCGCTTCCTCGTGATCTGGGCGGCGGTGATCACGGTTTTCTTCAGTGCGTCGGAATCGAAGCTTCCCGGGTACGTTCTTCCCGCCGTTCCCGCGCTGCTGCTCCTGATGGCGCGCAACGCGCCGGGCGGCGTGCGCGATCCCTCGGCGGCGACGTCGTTGCTCGCGGGCGCCGGGCTGCTCGCGCTCGCCGCGCTGGCGCCCTCGCTGCACGCGCCTGGCGGGCCCGTCGCCATGCCCGCCGCCTATTCGGCGTGGCTGCTCGGCGCCGGGTCGGTGCTGCTCGCGGCCGCGCTCGCGGCGCTCGCGCTGCGGCGCCGCGCGGGCGCGCTCACCGTCGCCGTCGTCGGCATGGGCAGCCTGCTCGCGCTGCAGCTCGCGCTCTCGGGGGTGCACGTTCTCGACCAGGACTTCTCCTCGGAGCGCCTGATCGAGCGGGTCGCCGGCGAGGACAAGATCTTCCCCCGCGATCCGCCCTTCTACAGCGTGGCGATGTTCGACCACAGCGTGCCGTTCTATCTTGGGCGGCCGGTGACGCTGGTCGGAAACAAGAACGAGCTCGGCCCCGGCATCGCGTCCGAGCCCGACAAGTACGTGCGCTCCCTCGACGAGTTCGTCGCGCGCTGGAACCGCGACGCCGAGGCCTTCGCCATCATGTCGCCGAGCCTGTACGAAAAGCTGCGCGGCGAGGGCCTGCCGTGCCGCGTCGTCGTTCGCGACGAGCGCCGGGTACTGATCTCGCGCCGCTAGCGATCAGCGCGCGCGGCTCTCGGCCAGCTCGAACAGCAGCAGCGAGCGCCCGGTCACCGCGTAGGCGTGTCCGAAGGCGAACGCCGGCGCTTGCTTCTTGTCCGGGATGTTCGTGTCCAGGAGCAGCGACCACCCGTCGCCGCCGGTGCCTTCCGGCAGGGTGAAATTCACCACGTCGTGCCAGGCGTTGAAGACGACGAGCAGCGTCGTCTCCTGGCCGCGCTGGCGGATGCCGCTCGGCTGCGCGCGGCCGTCGAGCAGCATGCCGAAGCAGCGCGTGTTGCCGTCCTCCCATTCCTCGGTCTTCATCTCGGCGCCGGTGGCGCTGATCCAGGTGACATCCTTGACGCCGAGCTCCTCGTTCAGCGTGCCGGCGAGGAACCTCGTGAAGCGCAGGATGGGGTAGCGGCGCCGCAGCTCGGTCAGCGCCTGCACGAAGGCGACGAGCGCGGCGCCGCGCTCGCCGTGATCCCAGTCGACCCAGCTGATCTCGTTGTCCTGGCAGTAGGCGTTGTTGTTTCCCTGCTGGGTGCGGCCGAACTCGTCGCCCGCGACCATCATCGGCGTGCCCTGGGAGAACAGCAACGTCGCGAGGAAGTTGCGCTTCTGGCGCTCGCGCAGCTTGATCACCTCGGGATCGTCGCTCGGGCCCTCGGCGCCGCAGTTCCACGAGCGGTTGTTGGAGCTGCCGTCCTGGTTGTTCTCGCCGTTCGCGTCGTTGTGCTTGTCGTTGTAGCTCACCAGGTCGTTCAGCGTGAAGCCGTCGTGCGCGGTGACGAAGTTGACGCTCGCCGACGGCTTGCGGCCGCGGTGGTTGAACAAGTCGGGTGAAGCGCAAAGGCGCGGCGCGAGCGCCGCCGCGCTCGCCTCGCTGCGCCAATAATCGCGCACGGTGTCGCGGAACCGGTCGTTCCACTCGGCCCAGCCCGGCTGGAAGCGGCCGACCTGGTAGCCGCCGGGACCGCAGTCCCAGGGCTCGGCGATCAGCTTCACGGTCGAGAGCACCGGGTCCTGCGTGCACGCCATGAGGAACGGGCTCTGCTCGTCGAATCCGTGCGGCTCGCGCGCGAGGATGGTGCCGAGATCGAAGCGGAAGCCGTCGACGTGCATCTCCTGCACCCAGTAGCGCAGGCTGTCGGTGATCATCTGGATCACGCGCGGATGGCTCGGGTTGAGCGTGTTGCCGGTGCCCGTGTCGTTGATGTAGTAGCGCTTCTTGTCCGGGATGAGACGATAGTACGAGGCGTTGTCGATGCCCTTGAACGAGAGCGTCGGTCCCATCTCGTTGCCTTCGGCGGTGTGGTTGTAGACGACGTCGAGGATCACCTCGAGCCCCGCGTCGTGGAAACGCGCCACCATCTCCTTGAACTCCTGCAGCGCGCGCGCCGGGTTCGCCGAGTAGCGCGGGTCGGGCGCGAAGAAGCCGATCGTGTTGTAGCCCCAGTAGTTGGTGAGGCCCTTGTCGAGGAGGTACGAGTCGTTCACGAACGCGTGCACGGGCAGCAGCTCGACCGACGTGACGCCGAGCGCCTTGACGTAGTCGATGACGGCCGGGTTCGCGAGGCCCGCGAAGGTGCCGCGCTCGTGCTCGGGCACCGCGGGATGCAGCTTGGTGTAGCCGCGCACGTGCAGCTCGTAGAACACGGTGCGGTTCCAGAGCACGCGCTTCCAGACGTTCTCGCGCGCCCAGTCGAAGTTCGGGTCGACCACCACGCCCTTCGGCACGAACGGCGCGCTGTCGCGCTCGTCGAAGGAGAGGTCGGCGTCCGCGTGGCCGATGGTGTAGCCGAAGACCGCCGGATCCCACTTCAGTGCGCCGATGTGCGCGCGCGCGTACGGATCGAGCAGCAGCTTGTTCGGGTTGAAGCGGTGGCCCTCGTCGGGCGCGTAGGGGCCGTGCACGCGGTAGCCGTACACCGTGCCGGGCCGCAGGTCGGGCACCCAGCCGTGCCAGATCTCGCTCGTGAACTCGGGCAGCTCGATGCGCTCGCGTTCCTTCGCGCCGGTCTCGTCGAAGATGCAGACCTCGACCTTGGTCGCGTTGGCCGAGAACAGCGAGAAGTTGACGCCCTTGCCGTCCCAGGTGGCGCCGCGCGGGAAGGGCAGCCCCTCGCGCAGGCGGTTCTTGAGGACGGAGGGAACGGTCATGTCCATGGCTGGGGCTCCGGGGCGGCGTCGTCGGAAGAAGACAGACCACGCTACTCCGGTTTGGTGCCCGGAATCGGGGCGCGAACCCGGCCGATCAGGCTACTTGGACGCTTTTTCCTGCGCGCTCTCGCGCAGGTACACCGGGAGGTCGGTGAGCGGCGGCCGGGCCGGGATCTGGTAGAACATGTCGGCGACGAAGCCGCGGTGGTAGCTCGTGTGGTTCACCACGTGCAGCATGACGTCGGCGCGCTTCATCTCGCCGCGGTTGCCGCTCACCAGCTTGAAGCGCACCGTCTCGTCGGCCTGCGCCGCGGTGAGCTCGTCGGCCCAGCCGATGTACCAGTCGTCGATGTCCTGCTGCACTTCCCAGAGCTCGGCGAGATCGTCGTGGAGCACGGCGTTCAGCGCCGGGATCCCGTGCTCGCGTCCCTGCAGGTGCGCCTGCCAGATGAGGTCGACCACGTAGAGGTGGTTGAGCGAGTGCACCATGCTCGGAAAGAGCGACGCGCGCTCCCGGGTCGCCTCGCCCGCGGGCAGCGCGGCGACGGCGTCGAACAGCGTCTTGTTCGCCCAGGCGTTGTAGCGGGCGAGCATGCGGGTGGTCTTGATGTCCATGGGAGGCTCCGGTGAAATCGATCAGTCCTGCGGCGCGCCGAGGTAGCGGGCGGGCAACGGGTCCTCGCGCGCGGTGCTTCCGCTCTTCCCGACGCGGTACCCGAGCGCCTTGGGCCGCGACGTCACGATACCCGCGAGCGCCGTGCCGCGGAAGTGGGCGGCCGCGCCGTCGTCGAGCGCGAGCACCGAGGCGAGCCGGCCGTCGGCGACGAGGCGCTGCACGGCGGGCCGGCGCTCCTTCTCGCCGTCGTAGTGCGGGCAGCAGGCTCCGGGGAGGAAGCCCAGGCACGGCATGGGCTGCAGCGCGTCGGCCCAGGAATCGGTGACGCCCGAGTCGAACCAGCAGATCGCGCCGGCGCTCGTTCCGCACAGGAGGGTGCCGTTCTCCCAGGCCTCGCGCAGCATCCCGTCGAGGCCCCATTCGCGCCACACCGCGAGCATGCTCTTCGTGTTGCCGCCGCCGACGTAGACGACGTCCTGCGCGAGCACGAGCTGGCGCAGGTCGGGCGTGCGCGCGAAGAACGGCAGCCGCGACGGGCGGCAGTCGAGCTCGGCCATCGCCGCGTAGAAGCGCACCGCGTACGCGTTGTCGTCGCCGCTCGCGGTGCCGACATAGCACACCGACGGCCGCGCGCGGCGCGCCTGGCCCACGATGTAGCGCTCGATCGCGTAGCGGTCGGGATCGGCCGAGAGGCCGCCGCCGCCGATGGCGACGATCTGGGGCTCGCCTGCGCTCATCGCTCAAGGTTACCGCGCCGCGCGCGCGGGCGTCCACGCCGCGGTAAGCTTCGCGTCATGGACCGTCTCGATCCGCGGCGCACGGCGCTCGTCCTGTTCGACATCCTGAACGGCCACGTGAAGACGCGCGACGCCGAGGCGCGCTGGCGGCCGGTGATCGCGGCGGCCGCGACGCTGCTCGCCGGCGCGCGCGCGCGCGGCGTGATGGTCGCGTACGCCTGCGCCGCGCACCGCGCCGACAACGCGACCAGCGCCCACACCGTGCGCGACGCCGACAACCGGCTGCGGCCGCTCGACCCGGGCGCGCCGCCGTCGTTCACCCCGGTCGTGGCCGCGGGCAGCTGGGGCGCGCAGATCGTGGACGAGCTCGCCCCCGAGCCGCAGGATTACGTGGTCCCGAAGTACCGCTGGAGCGCGTTCCACCAGACCTACCTCGACCTCGCGCTGCGCACCCGCGGCATCGACACGGTCGTCCTCGCCGGGGGCTCGACCGACGTCGGCGTCGCGAGCACGGCCTACGCCGCGCGCGACCTCGACTACAACCTCGTCGTCGCCGCCGACGCCTGCACCTCGCCCGAGCGCGACAACCACGAGCAGTTCGTGAAGCGGGTGTTTCCCAGGATGGCCCGGGTCCGGACCGCGGCGCAGGTGGTTGCGATGCTGTCGGCGACCTGACCCCAGAATTCGCTTGACCTCGGGCGCGACTCTCTATATAAGACGACCTGCGGTACTAAAAGCCTCGAAGTCATTAGTCCATGCAGCCGCTGAAAGCGGATCCATCAAGGCCTTAACTTCTTTCTTGCAGTCCGCGAACCGGCGCAAGCCATTTTTAATTTTTTTGGGAAGACAGACATGAGTACAGGTACCGTCAAGTGGTTCAACGACTCCAAGGGCTTCGGCTTCATCACGCCCGACGACGGCGGCAAGGACCTTTTCGCGCACTTCTCGGCGATCCAGGGCAGCGGCTTCAAGACGCTGAAGGAGAACCAGAAGGTGACGTTCGACGTCGCTCAGGGCCCCAAAGGTCCGCAGGCGCAGAACATCCGGCCGGTCGAGTAATAACCCCGGTTCTGCAATGAAAAGCCCGGCGCGAGCCGGGCTTTTTTTTCGCCTCGATCCGCCGCAGCGCCGCACGAGGCACGAATCCACGCGCGCCGCGATTCCGTCGTTGCCCGGGACGCGGGCTGCCGGCACCATCGGCCTGCCGCATCCGCGGCGAGGAGGAACCGATGGGAAGCTTCGCTGCCGCCGCCTGCGCCGTGCTCGCTTGCGCGACGCTCGCCGGCTGCGAGACTCTCGCCCTCTCCGCGATCGGTGCGAGC
The DNA here is from genome assembly GCA_035651815.1 of Burkholderiales bacterium. Classification (GTDB taxonomy): domain Bacteria; phylum Pseudomonadota; class Gammaproteobacteria; order Burkholderiales; family SG8-39; genus VBDM01. The sequence goes on from DASRFB010000103.1 coordinate 69,893, forward strand.
GCCTCGGCGGGTCTGTCCTACACCATGAACGGAGCGGCTTACCGGACGTTCACCGCATCGCAGCCCAAGGTGCGCGCGGCCGCGTTCACCGCGCTCAAGCGCATGGCGAGCCCGATCGAGTCCACCGAGAAGACCGACGAGGGCGAGCTGATCAAGGCCGCGATGCCCGAGCGCAGCATCGAGGTGCGCATCGAGTCCCTCAGCCCGAACGCGACGCGCGTGCGCGCAGTGGCGAAGCGCGGCATGTTCCTGCACGATACCGCCACCGCGGCCGAAATCATCTCCCAGACAGAGCGGGCGCTCAGCCTGAGGTAGCTCAGGCCGCGAGCGCGATCGGGACCGACTCCAGGCACGCGTCGACCACGCCGCCGTCCACGGTCTCGTGCTCGAGCAGCTCGGCCGACAGGCGCTCGAGCGCGCCGCGATGCGACGCGAGCAGCTCCGCACACTGGCGCTCGATGTCCTTGGCGATCGAGCGCGCCTCGGCGATCGTGTCCGGGTCGTCGAGCAGGCGCCGCTCCTTGTCGGGCAGCCCCGCGTAGCTGAACGGCCCGATGTTCCGCGAGAAGCCGAACTCGGTGACCATGCGGTAGGCCATGTTGCCGACGTGCTCCAGGTCGTTCGCCGCGCCGGTCGAGATCGACCCGAGCACGAGCGCCTCGGCGCAGCGCCCGCCCAGCAGCATCGCCATGCGCGCGCGCACCTGCGCCTCGCTCTGCAGGGTGATGTCCCGGTCGTGAGTGACGAGCGTCACGCCGAGCGCGCGCCCGCGCTTGAGGATGCTCACCTTCTCGACGATGCCCACCTGCATCAGCTTCGCGACCAGCGCGTGGCCCGCCTCGTGCACGGCGATGCGCTCGCGCTCCGCCGCGTTCATCGCCGCCTGTCCGGCGGCGACCGGGCCGCCCATCAGGTGCTGCTCGAGCGCGCGGTGGAAGTGGTCCTGCGTCACGGCATCGGCCTCTTCCTTGGCGGCGACGAGCGCCGCGGCGTTGACGACGTTCGCGATCGAGGCGGGCGAGAGCCCGGTCGACAGGCGCGCGAGCTGGCGGTAGTCGATCGCCTCCGCGGTGCGCACGCGCGCGCCGTAGAGCGCGAACAGCGCCTCGCGCTCGGCGACGCTCGGCAGGCCGACGGTGCAGGTGCGATCGAACCGGCCCGGGCGGATCAGCGCCGGGTCGAGGTTCTGCACGTTGTTGGTCGCGCCGAGGACGACGATGCCCGAGTTGGCGGCGAAGCCGTCGAGCTCGACGAGCAGCGTGTTGATGATGCGGTTGTTCTCGGTCTCCGCGGCCGAGGACGCGCCCGAGCGCTTTCCGAGGCCGTCGATCTCGTCGATGAAGATCACGCACGGCGCCTGGCGGCGCGCGAGCGCGAACAGCTTCTTCACGCGGCGCACGCCGACGCCGAGGAACATGTCGCTGAAGTCGCCGCCGGCGAGCGCGATGAAGGGGACGCCGGCCTCGCCCGCGACGGCGCGCGCGAGCAGCGTCTTGCCGGCGCCGAAATGGCCCTCGAGCACCACGCCCTTCGGGGGCTTCGCGCCGAGGTCGGAGAACTTCGCGGGATTCTTCAGGTAGGCGACGATGTCCTCGAGCGCCTCTTTTGCGTCCTCGACGCCGATCACGTCGCGAAAGCGCGTGTCGGGCTTCTGCGCGTTCTTGAACATGCCGGAGCGCACCGGGTTCATCATCCAGATCATGTACAGGATGAGCAGCGGCCCGAGCAGCGACACCCACACCGGATCGGCGAGCGCGCGCGCGAACGCGGTGAGCGGGCCCGCGGGCGGGTGCACGTCGCCGAGCGAGAACACGGGCACCGACGGCCCGGAGAGGCTCGCCTTGATCACCTCGGGGAGCAGCGTCTTCTGCGCGTCGATGCGCACGTAGTAGCGGCTCCCGTCGTTCAGGCCGACGAGCGCGTAGTTGGGCGACAGACCGATGCTCGCGACCGAGCCGAGCTTGAGGTCCTCGGCGAGGCCGGTGATGCCGCCCTCGACGCGGAAGAACGTGTCGGATTCCTTCTCCATCGCGGTCACGCGCGGATCGCGGCCGCGCTCGGGCGCGGTCAGCGTCAGCCAGACGAGGAGGAAGGAGGCGGCGAGCGCGACCAGCGCCGCGCCGAGCTTCAGCTCTTTACGGTATTTGAGCATCACCTGCTTGAGCAAGGACTTCACGGCGTTCTCCCTGATATCTCGTTGTTCCGGACGTTGCCGGCGTGCGCGATCGGCGCCGGGGCGCTTCGCGCGTCTTCTGACGGTCGGGGGTTTGCGGTGATGCGCCGGTTGTGTCGTTCTGCGGCGCGATCCGGGTCTTGTTGGTCCCGTTGCGGCGCTCGCCACGCGATCGCCGCTGCCTCGGCATATTGTATCAGCGCGTCGCCGCCTCTCGGCCGCGTTTCGATCAGCGATTGTGATTCGGCCGCGCTCCCGGTTGATGGTCCGTACGGACTAATCCAATATACTCTGCGATCATGAAGCGACTGCTCGCGATCGCGGTGCTCTCGGCGTGCGCGCTGCTGGCGCACGCGGCCGACGACGAGGACGGCGCGCCCGGCGACTGGATCGGCGTTCCGGGGGCGAGCGCCGAGCGCGTCGACGAGCCGGTGTGGGGCGGCAAGGTGATGCTCTACCGCGTCGGGCGCCGCGACGCCGACCCGGTGGTGCTCGTGCACGGCATCGGCCAGGACGGCGCGCGCGACTGGCGCTACGTCATCCAGGAGCTCGCGCGCGACCACGACGTCTGGGCGCTCGACCTGCCCGGCTTCGGCGACTCGGACAAGGGCAACAATCTCTATTCGCCGGAGAGCTACGTGCGCGTGCTCGAAGCGACGCTCGGCCGGCGCGTGGGACGGCCGTTCACGCTGATCGGTCACTCCATGGGCGCCGCGATCTCGCTCGAGTACGCGGCCACCTACCCGAAGCGCGTGGCGCGCCTGATCCTCGTCGACATGGCGGGCGTGCTGCACCGGGCGATCTTCGCCGAGTCGATGGGGCGCCTCGGCGTCGAGCAGGCGACCGGGTTCTATCCCGAGGAGGGGTCGTGGGTCGGGTCGGTGATGCGGCGCATGCTCGCGAAGGTCGAGCCGCTCGCCGGCGCGAGCGCCGCGATCCTGCGCACGGCCGAGACGCGGCAGCGGTTCCTGAACGGCGATCCCGGCGCGATCGCCGGTTACGCGCTGGTCGAGCACGACTTCGGCCGCGCGCTGCGCGCGGTCAAGGCGCCGACCCTGCTCGTGTGGGGCAGCGAGGACCGGATCGCGCCGATGCGCACGGCGCGCGTCGCGCTCGCGACGATCCCGGGGGCCCGCCTGCGGATCATCCAGGGCGTGCGCCACGAGCCCATGACGCAGGTGCCGCAGCGCTTCAACGAGATCGTGCGCGACGAGCTCGAAGGCCGCGCGGGCGGCGTGCAGTACGAGTCGCCGGCGGGCGCGTTCAAGACCGGACGCGTCGGCCGCTGCAAAGGGGTGCGCGGGCGCGGCTTCAGCGGCGACTACGAGCGCATCGAGCTCGACCGCTGCCCCGAGGCCGAGCTCATCAATGCGCGAGTCGGCACGCTCGTCGTCACCGACTCCAGCGTGCAGGTACTCGACTCGCAGATCCGCGACGGCGTGCAGGCCACGCGCTCGCGCGTCGAGATCACGGGCGGCCTCGCGGGCGGCAGCCCGCCGTTCGTGACGGACTCCTCGACGGTCGACGTCGCGGGCGCGCGCATCGACGCGGAGGACGCGGTCGCGCGCAACATCGGCCGCGAGCGCGCGACGCTGCGCTTCTCGGTGAGCGAGGTGTCGCGCGACGGCGGCGCGCCGAGCGCGGTGCATCGCCTCGTGCGCATCGACCCGGACAAGGACTGGTAGGGCGGTCGAAGAATCCGTTTTTCAGAAAAACCAAAAGCAGATCCTTCGCTTCGCCCAGGATGACATCCTAACGATGCGCGTCGAGAGCTTCTCCAGCCTCGGGCCCGACGGCTTCCATCGCATCGCCTACTGCGACTGGGGCGACGCGCACGACCGACACGTCGTGCTGTGCGTGCACGGCCTGTCGCGCAACGCGCGCGACTTCGACTACCTGGCCAAGGCGCTGCGGCGCAAGTGCCGCGTCGTGTGCATGGACGTCGTCGGCCGCGGCGACAGCGAGTGGCTCGAGGACAAGTCGGGCTACAGCTTCCGCACCTACCTCTACGACGCCGCGGCGCTGATCGCGCGCGTCACGACGCCGGTGCCGCCCGGGATCTTCCGGCTCGGCCGCACGGCGAAGCTCGACTGGGTCGGCACGTCGATGGGCGGGCTGATCGGCCTGCTGCTCGCCGCGCGCCCGCACTCGCCGATCCGGCGCCTGGTGCTGAACGACGTCGGGCCGTTCGTGCCCTGGGACGCGCTGTTCCGGCTCAAGGGGCAGGCGCCGCACGGCGCGTCGTTCAAGAGCCTCGCCGATGCGGAGGCGCACCTGCGCGAGGCGTGCGCGAGCTTCGGCATCCGCTCGAGGGAGCACTGGCGACACCTCGTGCGCCACAGCGTGGACAGGCAGAAGGACGGCCGCTGGGCGCTGCGCTACGACCCGGCGATCGGCCGCGCGCAGTCGCAGTGGGACCGCGAGCTGCCGCTCGGCGCCGAGTTCATGCGCGGCGTCGACGTCTGGCCCGCGTGGAGCGAGGTGCGCTGCCCGGTGCTCGTGCTGCGCGGCGCCGAGTCCGACGTGCTGACCCGCGCGACCGTCGCCGAGATGCGCAAGCGCAAGCCCGACGTGCAGATCGTGGAGTTTCCCGGCGTCGGCCACGCGCCGGCGCTCTTCGACCCCGACCAGATCGCGGTGGTGCGGAAGTTCCTGACGAAGTGAGACCGCGCGTCAGCCGAGCCCGATCATGGGCCCGATCGCGGCCGAGCCGTCGCCGAGCAGCGCCAGCACGAGCAGCCCGACCACCCAGAACGCCGGGTACTCCCAGCCGCCGTCCTTGTTCGTGAACCAGAAGCCGTTCTTACCGTGCACGAGCACGATGGTGCCGAGGATGAGCGGCACCAGCAGCAGCGCCACCCACCGGGTCTCGATGCCGAGCAGCAGCAGCGCGCCGCCGCCGATCTCGGCCGCCATGGTCGCGTAGGCGAACCAGCCCGGCACGCCGAGAGACTCGAAGTACTTCACCGTGCCCGCGGGCGTGAACACCTTGATCTTCAGCCAGGCATGCGCGAAGAACATGACGGCTAGGGACAGTCGCAATAACAACGCGGCGACACCGACGAGCTCGGGATTGGTCATGTCGTTCTCCTTTTCGCACCGGACGCCAAGTCGTGCCGTGTTTATGATAGAGCCATGGCGAGCGAAAGCAAGCAGGCCGTGATCGCCGCGATCGCGGGCAACGTCCTCATCGCGGCGTCCAAGTTCGTCGCCGCCGCGTTCTCCGGCAGCGCCGCGATGCTGTCCGAGGCGTTCCATTCGCTCGTGGACACGGGCAACGACGGGCTGATGCTCTACGGCATGAAGCGCAGCCGCGTCCCGGCCGACGCGGAGCATCCCTTCGGCTACGGCCACGAGCTCTACTTCTGGACGCTGGTCGTCGGCATCCTGTTCTTCGCGCTCGGCGGCGGCATGTCCATCGTCACCGGGTCGATGCACATCATGGAGGCGAAGCTTCCCGGGGACGTCGGCTGGAACTACGCGGTGATCGCCGCCGCGATGGTGTTCGAGGGCGCATCCTGGTACTACGGCTTCAAGGCGTTCCGCTCGGAGCGCCGCGGGCGCGGCGTCGTCGAGACGATCCGCGCGAGCAAGGACCCGACCACCTTCTCCGTGCTGCTCGAGGATTCGGCCGCGCTCATCGGCCTCGCGATCGCGTTTCTCGGCATCTTCCTCAGCACGACGTTCCGCGCGCCATGGATCGACGGCGCGTCGTCCATCCTGATCGGCGTTCTCCTTTGCCTCGTCGCCGTGGTGATGGTGTACGAGAGCAAGGAGCTCCTGGTCGGCGAAGGCATGGAGAAGAGCACTCTCGAGCAGCTGCGCGCCATCGTGCGCGCCGACGCCTCGGTGGAGAGCGTGAGCAAGCTGCTCACGCTCTACCTCGGCCCGCACGAGGTGATGCTCGCGATCGAGCTTCGCTTCCGCCCGGATCTGAGCACCGAGGAGATCCGCCACGCCCTGGCGCGGCTGAAGCGCTCGATCCAGGAGCGCTATCCGAGGATACGGCGCATCTTCATCGACACCGCGGCGATCTGCGAGTGAGCTAGTGCGTGGATCATGTCGCGATCCTTTCGTCGGCGTCCGACGCCGGCAGCCGCTGCACGGTTTCGAGGACGTAGGCGACGAGCGGGGTCGTGCGGCCGCGGATCTCGAGCGTGCGCGCCTGGAGCCCCGTGGTGTCGAGGCCCGCGCCGCGCGCGACGGGCTCCGAGATCACCAGGCGCGCGCCGTAGCGCTTGGCGAGCTCCTGCAGCCGGCTCGCGGTGTTCACCGCGTCGCCGACGGCGGACAGCGTGCGCGTGTCGCGGTAGCCGACTTCGCCGACCGCCGCGGGGCCCGCGTGCACGCCCATGCCGAAGCCGAAGCGCTGTCCGAACTCGCGCTCGAGCCGGTCGTTGATCTCGCCCATGCGGCGCTCGATTCCGCGCGCGGCGGCGAGCGCCTGCCGGCAAGCCGCGGCGAGGTCGCTTTCCAGCCCGAAGATCGCCATGACGCTGTCGCCGATGAACTGGTTCGGCACGCCGCCCGCCTCGCGCACCGCGTCGCCCACCGCCGCGAAGTAGAGCTCGAGCACGTACACGAGATCGTAGGGAAGCTGGTTCTCGGCGACGCCGGTCCAGCGGCGCAGGTCCACGAACACGATGACGACCTCGCGCTCGAGCCCGAACTGCGTCTCGGTCACGCCGGACGAATCCGCGCCGGGGCGCAGCAGCGGCATCACGCCGATATCGCCGGTGGGCCGAAGCTGGCACGCGAGGCGCACGTCGCGCGCCGCGGAGATCCGCGCGAGCGTCCGGCGCTCCTCCGGCCCGGGCGGGGGACAGCGGCCGCCGGGGTCCTCGACGCTCACCCGGCAGGTCGAGCAGCGCGCCCGCCCGCCGCACAGCGACATGTGCGGAATGCCGTACGCGCGGCTCGCCTCGAGCACCGACCAGCCGCGCGGCACCTGCACGGCGCGTCCCGGGTAGCGCAGCGTGACGAGCTCGCGCCGGCGCCGCTCCACGACGGTACGCCCGAGTCGCGCCGCGAGAACTCCGGCAAGCAGCGCCGCGAAGCCGAGCTCGATCGCGTCGGCGAGGCGCGTCAACGCGGCGCGCTGGGCGGCGGCCGGGAGCCGCGCCTGGACGTGCGCCGCGAACCATGCCGGATCCGCCGAGCGATCCTCGACCTCGCGCGCCATCGAGACGTAGCCGAGAAACGCGAGCACGGGCAGCAGCACCGCGCCCGCGAACAGGAAGTGCGAGCGCTGCCGATACCACGGGCGGTGCCGCGCCATGAAGCGCACGCCCAGGCAGCCGTGGATCCAGGCGACGGTCATGATCGTGAGCTGGCGCGCGCCGCCGTCGGCCGACCAGATCGACCACACCACGCGGGTGTAGGGATCGTCGATGCCGTAGAGCTCGTGCGCCGCGCGCGTGGCGGCGAAGTGCGACGCGAGCAGGAACGGGATCGTGAGGCCGAGCGCGAGGCGCACGATCTCTCCCGGCGGCATGCGCAGCGTGCGGCGCTCGTACAGCGCCGCGAGCGCGAGCGCGACGTGGACGCTGGCCGCCGAGTACAGGAGCGCCGTGCCCGGGAGGCTGCGCCAGAAGCCGACGAAGACGACGCGCGCGGCCGCCGCGGCGTCGAGCGACGCGAGCCCGAGCGCGTGGTTCGCGAGGTGCGTCGCGACGAAAGCGAAGAGCGTCAGGCCCGAAGCCGCGCGCAGCCCGCGTCGAGTAAACTGCAGCCCGGCGTCACCGATGAGCAAGAACGTCCAACCTTCCAGCCTGGGATTGCGGAGGATCAAGCTGCTCGAGGGGCTTGCCCCCGCGCGACTCGAGGCGCTCGCCCGCGACTGCGCCTGGCGCAACTACGACGCGGGGCAGGGCATTATCTCGCGTCACGCGAAAGACCGTGACGTCTACCTCCTGGTCTCGGGACGGGTGCGGGTGACGACGTACTCGGCGGCGGGACGCCAGGTCACGTTCCAGGACGTCGCGGCGGGCGAGATCTTCGGCGAGGTCGCCGCGATCGACGAGATGCCGCGCTCGGCCGACGTGGTCGCGCTCGAGCCGGCGCTGCTCGCGGCGATGTCGCCGGCGCTGTTCCGCCGCCTGCTGCGCGAGGAGCCGGTGCTGGGCGAGCGCGTGCTGAAGCGGCTGGCGGGCCTCGTGCGGCGCCTGTCGGAGCGCGTCATCGACCTGTCGACGCTGGGCGTGCAGAACCGCATCCACGCCGAGATCCTGCGGCTCGCGCGCGCTGCCGGCGTCGCGGGCAACGCCGCGCGCATCGAGCCGGCGCCCAAGCACGCCGACATCGCCGGCCAGGTGAGCACCTACCGAGAGCAGGTCACGCGCGAGCTGTCGGCGCTCGCGCGCCGCGGCGTGCTCGCGAAGGACGGCGCGGCGCTGATCGTGCGCGACGTCGCGCGGCTCGAGAAGCTGGTGGTCCAGTGCGCGGAAACGCGGGCTGCCCGGGGCGCCGAACCCGGTGCGTAAACGCACATCGGGGCCCGCCCCCGGGGTCCTAAGATGACGGTCGTAGCGAGGAGAAACCTACTCATCCGAATGGAGACTGTCATGTTGAACCGCAAGATCGCAATCATGCTTGTGTCGGGCGCGGCGCTCGCCGTGCAGGCCGGATTCGCCGCCGCCGACGAGACCGACGCGGATTTCTGGAGCAAGAATCCGCGCAACGGGCAGCTCGTGAACCAGCCGAGCGCTCCCGAGGCGGGCACGCGGGCGCAGAGCGTCTCGCCGGCCCCGGCCCCGGCCGCGCAGACGCGCGGACCGGCGACCAACCCCGTCGACCAGTTCTACTATCGGCAATCGGGCGGCGTCCCCGCGGCCTGAGCGCTAGCTGCACCGCAAAAAAACCCGCTTCGGCGGGTTTTTTTGTCTGAGGGCGCGGCGCTCGCACGATGTCGGCCGAATCCCGGCAAATAGTCACGCCCGGGTTGTTTCAGCCGTTGCCGCTCGTGCCGCGGGGTGCGACAAAGGCCCGTCACGGCCCCTGGGGAGGGACCCGGTCATTCCAGGAAGAATCGGGCGCGTAAGCCGCCCGGAAACCGGGTACAGTGCCGTCCGGGACCACGGTCGGGAGGGACCGTAATGCCCCGTCTTGGATTCTTCGTTGCGGCGATCGCGCTCGCAGCGCAGGTCGCGCTTGCGCAAGCCCCCGTTCCGGGACCGTCGCCGCGGGTCGCGGGCAAGGTCGTCGTTGTCGAGGGCGATGCGCTGCACTACGACGGCTCGGGTGCGCTGCGCAGCCTGCGGGTCGGCGATCGCCTCTACGAGGGCGACCGCCTTATCACCGGTGCAGACGGCGACGTGCACGTCGCCATGGCCGACGGCGGCTACATGGCCCTGCGGCCCGGCACCGAGCTGCGCATCGATCTGTTCAAGGCCGACGGCGGGCGCGACGACCGCTCCGAGATCAGCCTCGCAAAAGGCTCGGTCAGGACGGTGACGGGCTGGATCGGCGCCGCGGCGCTGATCCGCACGCTCGACGCCACGATCCGGGTCCGCGGCACGGACCACGAGCCGCTCGTCGTTCCCGAGGGCGCGCCGCGGGGCGAGCCGGGCACCTACGACCGCGTGAACGCCGGCTCGGTCGCCATCGACACGCCGCAGGGCAGGCTGGACGTGCGCGCCGGCGAGGCGGGATTCGCGCCGCGCGGGCTCGGCCTGCCGCCGGAGCCGCTGCGCGTTATTCCGGCTCTTTACGGGCCGACGCGCAACGAGGGCGTGTTCGCGGGCCTCGACGAGCGCATCAAGTCGCAGGTGGACAAGCTGCGCGACGAGCGCCGCTCCTCCGGCGCGGATCGCGCGGCCGGCCCCGGGCGGCCCGATCGCGCCGAGCGCGTCGATCGTCCCGACCGCCCGGATCGGCCCGATCGGCCCGATCGTCCGGACCGCCCGGATCGGCCGGACAAGCCCGACAAGCCGGACAAGCCGGAACGCCCGGACAAGCCCGACAAGCCGGGACGCAACCGCTAGCCCGCGCGCTCGCGGGTGATAAACTCCGCCGGTCTGTACGCCGGAGAGCCATGAAGCGCGTCGTCGTATTGCTGCTGCCGCTCGCCTGCCTGTGCGCGAACGCGGCGCTCGCGCAAGACGCAGCGCCGCTCGACGACACGCAGCTCCTCGGCATGCGCCTGTTCAACCAGTCGTGCCGCGTGTGCCACACCCCGCCGCACGCCGGAAGCCCGCAGTACGGTCCCGTGCTCTCGCGCGAGTCGCTCGGCGGGCAGGACGAGGCGCTGCGCGGCTTCATCGCGAGCGGGTCGCCGCGCATGCCGGGCTTCAGGAGCCATTTCCGGCCCGAGGAGATCGCCGCGCTCGTCGCCTACCTGAAGACGCTGCCGCCGCCCGAGCCGGCGCGCCGGCCCGAATCTCAATAGGAGGTCCCATGCGCCCGCTGCTCGCGCTCGCTCTGTTGTGTGTCGCCGCGTCCGCGCACGCCGCCGACGCGCTGCTCTCGGGGGCCGTGCGCTCGGCGCAGGGCGAGAAGATGGGCGGGGTCACCGTGTCGGCCAAGCCCGAGGGCGGCACCATCACGACGACCGTGTTCACGGACGAATCGGGCGAGTACTTCTTTCCGCCGCTCGCTTCGGGCAAGTACCGCGTCTGGGCGCAGGCGCTCGGCTATCGCACCTCGCGCAACCCGGTCGATCTCTCCTCGAGCGCGAAGCAGGATTTCACGCTCGCGCGCATGACGAGCGCCGAGGCCGTGTACCGCCAGCTGCCCGGCCACCTGATGCTCGCGTCGCTGCCCGAGGACACGCCGCAGGACCGGCGCATGAAGCGCCTGGTTCGCAACGACTGCACCGGGTGCCACACCCCGAGCTACCCGTTGCAGCACCGCTTCGACGAGGCGGGCTGGAACGCGATCATCGAGCTGATGAAGAACGTCAACGTCGGCGGCACCTACGTCGGCAAGGAGCGCAAGCCCGCGGGGCTGCTCGACTTCCACCAGAAGGAGCTCGCCGCGTACCTCGCGCGCGCGCGCGGGCCGCGGCAGAGCTACGCCAACGTGCGCGTCGGCGCCCGCCCCGCGGGCGAGCCCGCGCGCGCGGTGTTCCGCGAGTACGACCTGCCGCTCGACCCGGACGCGGGGCTGCCGGCCGACTTCGTGCAGAACGACGGCAGCGACTGGTCGCTCGGCACGCCCTCGGTGCTGATCCCGGGCTGGGGCGTGCACGACGCCTGGCTCGATGCTGCCGGCGACATCTGGTTCACGTGCAACCTGCCCAACAAGCGCACGACCATCGGCCGCATCGACGGCCGCTCGGGCGAGGTGAAGCTGATCAAGATCCCGGGACGCGGCGAGCTCGCCGCGCAGACGCACGGCATGACGCGCGCGCCCGACGGCACGCTCTGGTTCAACGTCAACCCGGGACGCGGCGGCCTCGCGCACCTCGACCCGAAGACCGAGAAGATCGACGTCTACACCCCGCCCGAGGGCATGTCGCCCACCGGCGGCGCGACCACGGTCGACTGGGACGGCAAGGGCCGCATCTGGGTCTCGGCGCCCGACGGGGCGCTGCGCTTCGACCCGCAGACGCAGACCTTCACCGGGTACAAGTCGCTCACGTACAAGACGCCGAACGGCACCGGCACGACCTACGGCGCGGCCGCCGACCGCAACGGCAACGGCTACTGGGCCGAGATGCAGCTCGACATCGTCGGCGTCGGCGACGGCGCGTCGACCGGGCCGGTGGGCCAGGCCTCCGAGATCCGGCTCGCGCCGGTGAAGGAGGAGATGGACCGCGTTGCGCCCGAGGCGCGCAAGTTCTACGAGACCTACACGCAGCCCGATTTCAACGTGCCCTTCCCCTGGGCGCAGGGGCCGCGGCGCATGGGCACCGACAAGGCGGGCGACGTGCTCTGGGTCGGCGACTCCTGGGGCGGCAGCCTCGCGCGCATCGACACGGTCACCCGCGCGGTCTCGTACGTGAAGCTGCCCGGGGATCTGCAGCCCTACCAGGTGCAGGTCGACGGCCAGCACCGCCCGTGGACCAACCTCTGGGGCGCCGACCGCGTCATGCGCTACGACCCGGCGACCGGCAAGTGGGACGCGTTCGAGCTGCCGACTCGCGGCGCCGAGCCGCGCTATCTGTCGCTCGACGAGCGCGACGGGACGATGCGGGTCGTGATCCCGTACTACCGCGCGCGCAAGGTGGCGGTGATGACGCTGAGGAGCGAGGCAGAGCTCGGCGAGCTGAAGATGAAGACGCGCGCGCGCTGAGCCGGAGGCGGGCGAGCGGGTCTAGCGCAGCAGCTTCCCGCCCGGTCCCATCACGCACAGGTCGACGCCGCCCCAGCCCTTGCGCTCCCGGGCGGTGTAGTTCACGTACACGCCGCCCAGGTCGAGCTCACCCATGCTGTTGAGCGCCTTGAGGACCTTCTCCCGCGTCGGCTTGGGACCGGCGCGGCGGATCGCCTCGGTGGTGATCTTGCCGACGACGAAGCCTTCGAGCGAGGAGAACGACAGCGGCTCGTTCGGCGCGTACTGCTTCATCAGCTTCTGGTATTCCACCACGAGCGGCAGGGTCGCCGAGAACGGGTAGGGCACGACCTGCGAGATGACGATCCCGCGCGCTTCCTGCTCGCCGATCGCCTTCACCAGGTCCTGCGGCGGAACGATCGACAGCAGGTAGAGCTGCGTGCCGTACAGCTTGGCGTTCTTGATCTGCCTCACCAGCTCGATCACCCACCGGCCGCCGACCAGCATCAGGACCGCGTCGGGCTGCTGCTTCACGACGGCGGCGGCGGCATTGGCGATGACGACCTTGTCGTCCGCGTTCTGATCGATCACCACGGATTCGATGATGTTCAGCCCCTGCTCCTTGGCGAGCGCCTGCGCGAGCTTGGTCATCGGCGGCCCGAAGGTCACGTTCTGGTACAGGATCATGACCCTGCTCTTCTGCGTGGATTTCGCTTCCTTCACGAGCGCGGCGATCTCGTCCGGATACCCCGAGCGGAACGGGTAGAAGTTCGCCGCCCCCACGATGCTCCGGTCGCCCTGGAACGGCGCGATCATGGCGATGCCGGCCTTGCCCGGGAGGTTCTGCTTCGATACCTCGTTGATGCCGCCGGTGTTCTGGTAGCCGGCGAGGGCGATGATGTTCTTGTCGGCGATGAATTCCTGTGTCAGCTCGACCATCTTGGCCGGATTGAGCCCGTCGTCCTTGTTGATGAGCTTGAGCTTGCGCCCGCTGACGCCGCCGTGGGCGTTGACGTAGTCGAAGTACGCGGTGATGCCCGCGTACAGCGGCTTGGCGTTCGAGGCCAGCGTCGGGCTGGTGTGCGACGACACCTGGCCGATCAGGAGATCCTGGGCGGCGACGGGCGGCGTTGTGAGCGCGGCGGCGAGGGCCAGCGCGAGGCGGACGTGGCGATTCCGGGCCATTCTTGTACTCCTCCCCGAGGAAAGAATGTCAGGCGGGATGCCAACGGAATATACCGGGTTCCCCCGCGGCCCGAGTAGGGAAACGCCGCACGCGTCGGAAAAATTCACGCGGCCGGAGCGAGAAATTCCCGCTGAGGCTCAGACCTTGGTCGCGATCGGGGCGTCGTCGGTCGACGGCCCGGATTTCTCGTCGGCGTCCTCGCGCAGCGGCTCGCGCGGGGAGCCGAGCGGGGCCTTGATCGGGGAGACGTCGTCGGCGAGGAAGCCGCCCGACTGGTGGCGCCAGAGCTTCTCGTAATGGCCGCCGAGCGCGAGCAGCTCGGCGTGCGTGCCCTGCTCGACGATCTTGCCGGCGTCGAGCACGATCAGGCGGTCCATGCGCGCGATGGTGGAGAGCCGGTGCGCGATCGCGATGACGGTCTTGCCCTGCATCAGGTCGATCAGCTGCTCCTGGATCGCGGCCTCGACCTCGCTGTCGAGCGAGGAGGTCGCCTCGTCGAGGACGAGGACGGGCGCGTCCTTCAGGATCACGCGCGCGAGCGCGACGCGCTGGCGCTGGCCGCCCGAGAGCTTGACGCCGCGCTCGCCGACGTGCGCGTCGTAGCCCACGCGGTCGCGCCAGTCGCGAAGGCCCAGGATGAAGTCGTGCGCCTGCGACTTCACCGCCGCGGCGCGCACCATGTCGTCGGTCGCCGAGGGACGGCCGTAGCGGATGTTGGCCGCGATCGAGCGGTGCAGGAGCGAGGTGTCCTGCGTCACCATGCCGATCGCGGCGCGCAGGCTCTCCTGCGTCACGCCGGCGACGTCCTGGCCGTCGATCAGGATGCGCCCGCGCTCCGGGTCGTAGAAGCGCAGCAGCAGGTTGACGAGCGTGGACTTCCCCGCGCCCGAGCGGCCGACGAGTCCGACGCGCTCGCCGGCACGGATCACGAGCGACAGGTCGTCGAGCACGGGCGAGGCGTCGGTGCGGCCGTAGCCGAAGCTCACGCGCTCGAGGCGGATCTCGCCCGCGCTCACCTCGAGCGGCTTCGCGTCGGGACGGTCGACGTTCGAGTGCGGCACGGCGATCGACTGCATGCCTTCCTGGACCACGCCGACGTTCTCGAAGATCGACGTCACTTCCCAGCTCACCCAGCCGGCGACGTTCGCGATCTGCCACGCGAGCGGCAGCGCGGTCGCGACCACGCCCGCGGACACCACGCCCGTCGCCCACAGCCACAAGCCGATCGCGGCGGTCGAGACGAGCAGCGCCGCGTTCATCGCCGTCAGCCAGAACATGAAGCGCGTGATCATGCGCATGTGCCGGCCCATCGCCGCCTGGTGGTCGTCGATCGACTCGCGCACGTACGCGTCCTCGTCGGCGAGCCTGGCGAAGAGCTTCACCGTCAGGATGTTCGTGTAGCTGTCCACGACGCGCGCCATCACGAGCGAGCGCAGCTCCGACGCGTTGCGGCCGAGGTCGCGCAGCTTCGGCACGAAGTGGCGGAGGAAAAAGATATAGCCGATCGCCCAGAGCGCGGTCGGCACGCCCAGCCGCCAGTCCGAGTGCGTCATCAGCGCGAGCGCCGACACGCCGTAGACCGCGATGTACCAGACCGCCCGGATCGAGGCCATCGCCGACTCGCGCAGCGCCGTGCCCGTCTGCATCACGCGGTTCGCAATGCGGCCCGCGAAGTCGTTCTGGAAGAAGGGCCAGCTTTGACGGATCACGTGCCAGTGCGCCTGCCAGCGGATCATCGACGTCGCGCCCGGGATCAGCACGTTGTGGCGCACCGCGATGTCGACGAGCAGCGCGATCGGCCGCACGAGCAGCACGAGGCCGATCATCGCGAGCAGCATCGGCGCCGCG
>DASRFB010000104.1:0-26654 GCA_035651815.1 Burkholderiales bacterium
CATCGACGCGCAGACGATCCGCGAGGTCGCGCGCCTGTACGCGACCTCCAAGGGCTCGATGATCATGTGGGGCATGGGCATCTCGCAGCACGTCCACGGCACCGACAACGCGCGCTGCCTGATCGCGCTCGCGCTCTCGACGGGCCAGATCGGCCGGCCCGGCACGGGGCTGCACCCGCTGCGCGGGCAGAACAACGTGCAGGGCGCTTCCGACTCCGGCCTCATCCCCATGGTGTACCCGGACTACCAGCGCGTCGACAACCCCGAGGCGAGGCAGCGCTTCGAGAAGCTGTGGGGCGTGGAGCTCGATCCCAAGCCCGGCCTGACCGTGGTCGAGATCATGAACGCGGCGAAGAAGCGCGAGATCCGCGGGATGTACATCATGGGCGAGAACCCGGCGATGTCGGACCCCGACGTCGACCACGCGCGCGAGGCGATGGCGTCGCTCGAGCACCTCGTGGTGCAGGACCTGTTCCTGACCGAGACCGCGTACCTCGCCGACGTGGTGCTGCCGGCCACCGCCTGGCCCGAGAAGGTCGGCACGGTGACGAACACCGACCGCATGGTGCAGCTCGGGCGCAAGGCGATCGAGCCGCCGGGCGAGGCGAAGGAAGACCTGTGGCTCATCAACGAGCTCGCCAAGCGCATGGGCCTCGACTGGAACTACACGCACCCGCGCGACGTGTTCGACGAGATGCGCAAGGGCATGGATTCGATCGCGGGCATCACCTGGGAGCGCCTCGAGCGCGAGTCGTCGGTGACGTACCCGTGCGAGAAGGAAGGCGACCCGGGACAGCCGGTCGTCTTCGTCACCCACTTCCCGACCGCGACCGGACGCGCCAAGTTCGTGCCCGCGGATCTGATCTCGGCGGCCGAGCGCCCGGACGCCGAATACCCGATGGTGCTGATCACCGGGCGCCAGCTCGAGCACTGGCACACGGGAGCCATGACGCGTCGGGCGTCGGTGCTCGACTACATCGAGCCCGAGCCGGTCGCCTCGGTGCATCCGGCGGAGCTCGCGAGGCTGGGCATCAAGCCCGGCGACGTGCTCACGGTCGAGTCGCGCCGCGGGAAGATCTCACTCTACGCGCGCGCCGACGAAGGAACGCCTTCGGGTGCCGTATTCATCCCGTTCTGCTACTACGAGGCGGCGGCGAACATGCTCACCAACCCGGCGCTCGACCCGTTCGGGAAGATCCCGGAGTTCAAGTACTGCGCCGTGCGCGTAACCCAGGGCGGGCCGACGCCGAAGCACCTCTCCTTCGGCGGAGGCACCCTGCTGCCGGAGAAGGCGCCCGCGGCCTGAGCCGCGAGCAGGCGAAAAAAAGCCCCGGGAGACCGGGGCTTTAGTTTCCGCGCTTCCGATCAGCGCACGGGAAGGCGCATGCCGGGAATCTTCAGCGGCTGGTCCATGCAGGAGATCTTCCCCGCACCGAGGGCCGGGATCTCGCCCGCGGCGTTCGGCGAATTGTCGCGGCGATTGCCGTCGGAGTTCGCCGTGCAGAACCGGTCCCCGAGAAGGAACGGGCTGGTCGGCGTCTCCAGCGGACCCGTGTTGCGCAGGTGCGTCGTCGCGTCGGGCGGATTGCGGAACACCTCGACGACCTGGCCGTTTTTTGTGACTACGACGACGGCGTTACGCTCGTTGGCGTCCACCCAGATGTTGCCCGCAGCGTCGAGCGCGAAACCGTCCGCGCCTTCCAGATACGGATGCGCGACCAATACGTTGCTGAGGCACAACGTATTCGCGGTGAACGTGGTATCGCAGCCGGTCGGGCTGCGCAGACTGCCGTCGCCGTTGAACCGCACGCGCCATACTGCCCCACGCGCCGTGTCGACAATCAGCATGTCGCCGTCGTGCGTGAATCCGACGCCGTTCGCCACGAGCGGCTGCGAGCCGAGCGCGTTGCTGGCGTTGCGCGAGGTCGGGGTCACGCTAATTGTCCCGGGCGGCAGAGAGCGCACGTCGCGGCCGACGTTGACGGCGCCCGGTTGGTTCACCTCGTTCGCCATCGGCTGAACGCGGAACACTTCGGTTGCGGCGATCGATCCAGTGTGAGGCGGGATCTTCCATACGCGTCCCTGTCCGGTGGTGCCGTCGCCGGTCCACAGGTTGCCGTCGCGGTCGAAAGCGAGACCGTTGTTGCCGGGCACGCCGGTCGCGTATGGCGTCGCGGTCGGCGGCGCGTCCGCGCTCGGCGTCAACCTGTAGATGGTGTCGTTGCTGTTGGTGATGTAGAGATCGCCTTCCGGACCGAACGTCAGCCCTGAGGGCGCGCACGGCGCGGGCACGTTGCCGACCACGACCAGCGACGGACTGGCAAGCGATATGCGCCAGACGGGACAGGGACTGGTGCCACGGCCCGTCGTGTACAGGTTGCCCTGATCGTCGCCGGTCAGCCCTTCGATCGCGAACGGCGTCGTTATCAGGGTGCTGAACGTCACATCCCTCGGCAGCCCCGGTCCATCGTCCGCCCACGCGACCGGGCCGGCCAACATCGCAGCGAGCAGAGCAAATGTCGTCTTCCTCATGTCACACCTCCTCGTTGGATTTTCTTGGTTCGACGCAACGCCCGGCATGCGGCGCTGCGGGAAGGCTGGCGCAAGCATCATACTTCTTGTCCCGCTCGGTCAACCGTCGTTCCCTCATGTGGAACGCACGGTCCGTATCTTGATTTCGGTCAATGTCCGGGCAAAAGCCGCGCCCTTATAGTGCAAGGCCTAGACCGGGATTCCACGCCAAAACAATCCTCTTCGCGCCCGCTTCAGCCTAAGCCCGGCGCGTGCCACGCCCAAGCAACAGGAGAGCAGCATGCCTTCCGACATCGAAATCGCCCAGAAAGCCAAGCTGCAGCGCATCTCCAAGGTGGCGCTCGAGAAGCTCGGCATTGCCGAGGAGCACCTCGAGCCCTACGGGCACTACAAGGCGAAGGTGTCGCTGTCTTATCTCGACAGCCTCAAGTCGCGGCCGAACGCGAAGCTCGTCCTGGTCACCGCGATCAGCCCGACGCCGGCCGGCGAGGGCAAGACGACGACGACGGTGGGCCTGGGCGACGCGCTCAACTACATCGGCAAGAAGGCGATGATCTGCCTGCGCGAGCCCTCGCTCGGCCCGGTGTTCGGCATGAAGGGCGGCGCGGCGGGCGGCGGCTATGCGCAGGTCGTGCCGATGGAGGACATCAACCTGCACTTCACCGGCGACTTCAACGCGATCGCGCTCGCGAACAACCTGCTCGCGGCGATGATCGACAACCACATCCACCACGGCAACGAGCTCGGCATCGACGTGCGCCGCATCGCCTGGCGGCGCGTGGTCGACATGAACGACCGCGCGCTGCGCGACATCGTCGTCTCGCTCGGCGGCCCGGGCAACGGCTATCCGCGCCAGGACGGCTTCGACATCGTCGTCGCCTCGGAAGTGATGGCGATCTTCTGCCTGTCCACCTCGCTCAAGGACCTGAAAGAGCGCCTCGGCAAGATCGTCGTCGGCTACACCCGCGACCAGAAGCCGGTGCTCGCCAAGGACCTGCAGACGAACGGCGCGATGACGGTGCTGCTCAAGGACGCGATCCAGCCGAACCTGGTGCAGACGATCGAGAACAACCCGGCCTTCATCCACGGCGGCCCCTTCGCCAACATCGCGCACGGCTGCAACTCGGTGATCGCGACGCAGTCGGCGATGAAGCTTTGCGACTACGTGGTCACCGAAGCCGGCTTCGGCGCCGACCTCGGCGCCGAGAAGTTCATCGACATCAAATGCCGCAAGTCGGGGCTGCGGCCCTCGGCGGCGGTGATCGTCGCGACCGTGCGTGCGATGAAGTATCACGGCGGCGCCGACCTGAAGACGATCACGCAGGAGAACCTGGCCGCGCTCGAGAAGGGCATCGTCAACCTCGAGCGGCACGTCGACAACGTGCAGCGCGTCTACGGCCTCCCGTGCGTCGTCTCGATCAACAAGTTCACGAGCGATACCCAGGCCGAGCTCGACCTGCTGCGCTCTCGCATCGGCAAGCTCGGCGTCAAGGTCGTGCTCGCCTCGCACTGGGGCGAGGGCGGCAAGGGCGCGGCCGATCTCGCGCGCACGGTGGTCGAGCTGTGCGAGCAGAAGAGCGGCTTCAAGTTCGTCTACGACGAGAAGGACACGCTCTGGGACAAGATCAACAAGATCGCGAAGAACGTCTACCGCGCCTCGGAGGTGACCGCGGACGCGAAGGTGCGCGGCCAGATCAAGAAGCTGCAGGAGGACGGCTACGGCCATTACCCGGTCTGCGTCGCGAAGACGCAGTACTCGTTCTCGACCGACCCGCAGCTGCGCGCGGCGCCGGAGAACCACGTCGTCAACGTCCGCGAGGTGCGTCTCGCCGCGGGCGCGGAGTTCATCGTCATGATCTGCGGCGACATCATGACCATGCCGGGGCTTCCCAAGGTGCCGTCCGCGGCCAAGATCGACCTGGACGACTCGGGCAAGGTCGTCGGGCTGTTCTAGCGCGGCGGAGTAGAATAGCTCCGTCTCGAAGGCTCACGAGCACTCATGGCATTCCTGCACGCGCTCGCCACCCCGGAGTTCTGGATCGGTCTGGGGACGATCGTCTGGGTCAACATCATCCTGTCCGGCGACAACGCCGTGGTGATCGCGCTGGCGGCGCGCGCGCTGCCGCCGCGCCAGCAGAAGCAGGCCGTCGTCTGGGGTGCGGGCGCCGCGGTGGTGCTGCGGATCCTATTGACGATCGTCGCGGTGACGCTGCTGCAGTACCCCTATCTGAGGCTGGTCGGCGCCGCCGCGTTGCTCTGGATCGCGGTGCAGCTCCTCGTCCCCGACGAGGGCAGCGGCGACGAAGTGAAGACGAGCTCCAGCATGCTCGGCGCCATGAAGACGATCCTGATCGCCGATCTGGTGATGAGCACCGACAACGTGATCGCCGTGGCCGCGGTCGCGAAGGACAGCATCCTGCTGCTGACGCTTGGCCTCGTCATCAGCATTCCGCTGGTGGTTTTCGGGGCGACGCTGCTGATGCGGCTCATGGAGCGCTACCCGCTTATCATCACGCTGGGCGCCGCCGTCCTCGGCTGGACCGCGGGCGAGATGGCAGCCAGCGATCCCGCGCTCGCGGCATGGGTCGCCGAGAGCGCACCGTGGCTGCATTCGGGCGCGCCGATCGCGGGAGCCGTGCTCGTCGTCGCGGTGGGCACCTGGCTCGCGAAGCGTAAACCCGCGGTCGCGCAGAGCAAGCACGCCTGACCCGGCATTGACCGAGGTCATGGGCAAGGGAGCAACATTCCGGCAATAATCGCCGGAGCGGAGAGCCGCCGGCAGGCACAACAAGGCGGTCCAAACGAAGGGTGTTCGCAAAAGGAGGATGGTGATGAAGAGTCCATATCGCAGCGCGTTGCACCGGTCTCTTGCGCTCGGGCTAGGCGCGCTCGCCGTCGCGGCGTCGTTCCCCGCCGCGGCCGCCTGGGAGCCGACCAAGACCGTCGAGTTCGTCGTTCCCGCGGGAACGGGCGGCGGTGCCGATCAGATGGCGCGGTTCATCCAGGGGCTGATCGCGAAGCACCAGCTGATGAAGCAGCCCATGGTCGTCGTCAACAAGTCGGGAGGCGCCGGCGCGGAAGGCTTCATCGACGTGAAGAGCGCCAAGGGTGATGCGAACAAGATCATCATCACCCTGTCGAACCTGTTCACCACGCCGCTCGCGACCGGGGTTCCCTTCAACTGGAAGGACCTGACGCCGGTGATGATGATGGCGCTC
Organism: Burkholderiales bacterium; assembly: GCA_035651815.1. GTDB lineage: Bacteria > Pseudomonadota > Gammaproteobacteria > Burkholderiales > SG8-39 > VBDM01. The sequence goes on from DASRFB010000104.1 coordinate 5,751, forward strand.
GACAACTTCGTGCTCTGGGTGAACGCCGACACCCCGTACAAGACGCCGAAGGACTACATCGAGGCCGCGAAGAAGGCGGGGCCCGGGAAGATGAAGATGGGCGGCACGGGATCCAAGCAGGAAGACCAGATCATCACGGTCGCCATCGAGAAGCAGACGGGCGTGAAATTCACGTACGTGTCCTTCCGCGGGGGCGGCGAGGTGGCGGTGCAGCTGGTCGGCAAGCACATCGATTCGACGGTGAACAACCCGATCGAGGCGGTCGCGCAATGGCGCGCGGGAACGGTGCGCCCGCTGTGCTCGTTCAGCGGCAAGCCGCTCGCGTACAGCAAGAAGGTGACCAAGGACATGGCGTGGAGCGACATCCCGACCTGCAAGAAAGCGGGACTCGACGTCGAGTACCAGATGCTGCGCGGCATCTTCATGCCGGGCGGCGTCACGCAGGACCAGGTCGCCTACTGGGTCGGCGTGTTGAAGAAGGTGCGCGCGCTTCCGGAGTGGCACGACTTCATGGAGCAGGGCGCGTTCACCGACGAGGCGCTCACCGGCAAGCAGTACGCCGACTGGGTCGCGCGCGAAGAGAAGCGCCACTACGATCTCATGAAGGAAGCGGGGTTCCTCGCCAAGCCGTGACGAAGCGCGGGCCCGGGGCGCGGTGCCCCGGTCCGTTTCCGGCGTAGCGGGGAGAGAACATGGAAGAAGAAACCGGTAAGCCCGCTGCGTCGCGGCGGACGGTGGAGATCTGGACCGCCGTCATCGTGCTCCTGTTCGGGGCGATCGTCGTCTACGACAGCCAGCGCCTCGGCGCGCGCTGGGGAGACGACGGGCCGCAGCCGGGTTACTTCCCCTTCTACGTCGGGCTGCTGATCTGCATCTCGGCGATCGCCGTGCTGGTGCGCGCGCTGAGGGAGCGGGGTGCGTCGCGGGCGTTCGTCACGCGCGACCAACTCAAGCTGATCCTGACCGTGCTCGTCCCGACCGCCGTCTACGCCGGCGCGGTCGGCTATCTCGGGCTGTACGTGTCCTCCACGATCTACATCGCCTTCTTCATGTGGTGGCTGGGCAAGTATTCCTGGCTCAAGATCGTCCCCGTATCGGTGGGCGTGAGCGTCGTCATCTACCTGGTGTTCGAGATCTGGTTCGCGGTGCCCCTGCCCAAGGGGCCCCTCGAATCCGCGCTCGGCCTGGGCTGAGGGGTCTCGTGGAAGAGCTGCACGCCTTGTTTCAGGGCTTCATCGTCGCCCTGTCGCCGTTCAACCTGCTGCTGATGTTCATCGGCGTGGTCCTGGGCGTCATCATCGGGGTGCTGCCCGGCCTGGGCGGCGCGAACGGGGTCGCGATCCTGCTGCCGCTCACCTTCAGCATGGCACAGCAGCCGGGCGGCACGACCTCCGCCATCATCCTGCTCTCGTGCATCTACTGGGGCGCGCTGTTCGGGGGGGCGATCACGTCGATCCTGTTCAATATTCCGGGCGAGCCGTGGTCGGTGGCGACGACTTTCGACGGGCACCCGCTCGCGCAGAAAGGCCGCGCCGGGGCCGCGCTCACCGCGTCATTCACGTCGTCCTTCATCGGCGCGCTGATCGCGGTCATCGTGATCACGTTCCTGTCGCCGGTGGTGGCAGGATTCGCGCTGCGCTTCGGGCCGCCGGAGTACTTCTCGGTGTACCTGCTCACCTTCTGCGCCTTCGTCGGCATGAGCAGCGGGCACGCGTTCAAGACCATCGCCTCGATGATGATCGGGTTCGCGCTCGCGGCGGTCGGCATGGACAGCGTCACGGGCACCCTGCGCCTCACCTTCGGCTTCACCGACCTGCTCAAGGGCTTCGACTTCCTGATCGCGGTCATCGGCCTGTTCGGCATCGGCGAGATCCTGCTCACGCTCGAGGAAGGCCTCGCGTTCAAGGGCGCGAGCGCGAAGATCAACCCCAAGGTGGTGCTCGAGACGTGGAAGGAGCTGCCGCGCTACTGGGCGACGTCGCTGCGCAGCGCGACGGTCGGCTGCTTCATGGGCATCGTCCCGGGCGGCGCGACGCCGGCCTCGTTCATGAGCTACGGTGTCGCGAAGCGCTTCTCGCGGGACGGCAAGGATTTCGGTACGGGCAAGGTGGAAGGCGTGGTCGCGCCGGAAACCGCGGCGCACGCCGCCGGCACCTCGGCGCTGCTGCCGATGATCACGCTCGGGGTGCCGGGATCGCCGACCGCGGCGGTGCTGCTCGGCGGCCTGCTCATCTGGGGCCTGCAGCCCGGGCCGCTGCTCTTCGTCGAGAAGCCGGACTTCGTCTGGGGCCTGATCGCGAGCATGTACCTCGGCAACATCGCCGGCCTGATCGTGGTGCTCACCTGCGTGCCGCTGTTCGCCGCCATCCTGCGCATCCCGTTCTCCATCATCGCGCCGGTGATCATGGTCATCTGCGCGATCGGCGCCTACACCGTGCACAACTCCATTTTCGACGTGTACATGATGGTGGTGTTCGGGGTCATGGGCTACGTCTTCAAGAAGCTCGACTACCCGCTCGCGCCGCTGGTGCTGGCGCTGGTGCTCGGCGACCGCGCCGAGGAGAACTTCCGCAACTCGGTGAAGATCTCGCAGGGCAGTCTCGGGATCTTCTACGAGAACGCGCTGGTCGGCGGCATCACGACGCTCGCGCTGGTCCTGCTCTTCTGGCCGCTCGTGCGGATGGTCTACCGCAAGGCGCTCGGAAAGGACTAGAGCGCCTCAGGTGTCGGTCGGCTCGCTCACGTGCTGGCGCAGGCGCGACAGCGTCTCGGGCGTCAGGTTCAGATAGGACGCGAGCTCCTTCTTCGGAATCCTGCCGAGCAGGTCCTGGTGCTTGCGCATGAAGCGCGCGAGGCGCCCCGGCGCGCCGAGCAGGTGCAGCGTGATGGTGTGCGCCATGACCTCGGACATGAGCCGCATCACCTCGTACTCGAAGCGCAGCTTGATCTCGGAATAGCGGTCGAGGAACTCCACCCAGTGCGGCATGGACAGGCGCGCGAGGCGCACCTTGGTCACGGCGGCGATGCTGTAGGGCACGGGCGTCTTCAGCCGCCAGGCCGCGTACGAGGTGTCCATGTCGGTCTCGGCGGCGAAGCGCAGGATCATCTCCTTGCCCTGCGGGTTGCTCACCACGCGCTTGAGGATGCCTTCGAGGATGAAGAACTGCTCCATCGCCGTGCTGCCCTGGCGCACCAGCGTCTCGCCTTTCTTGTACTCGTCGATCTCGAGCTGGGGCTCGAGATCCTCCCAGGCCGCGACCGGCATCTCGCGCAGGATGAGGTTCTGCTTGAGCTGCAGCCGGATGGTATTGCGCTGCGGGTGGTTGGCGATGGCCGACACGGCCGGGGAAACCCTCCAAAGGGCCTCAATTAAGCTGGAATTATTGACCGCAGTCAAGGAGAAAAGGCCTTATCAATCCTAGACTTTCGGGTCTTACGCCGCGGCGCTCCGCATCGAATCCGAGCCGCCCGGCACCGCACGCAAGGAGACGTTCATGGGAACTGTCGAGCCGCAAGTCGCCTCCGCACCCGACGCGCAATCTCAGGCAACGATCGACGGCTTTCAGCTCGTGATCGACGCCCTCAAGCTGAACGGCATCGATACGATCTACGGCCTTCCCGGCATACCGATCACCGATCTCACGCGCCGCGCCCAAGCCGAAGGCATGCGCGTGCTCTCGTTCCGTCACGAGCAGAGCGCGGGCTACGCGGCCTCGATCGCCGGGTTCCTCACGCAGAAGCCGGGCATCTGCCTGACCGTTTCGGCGCCGGGCTTCCTGAACGGCTTGAACGCGCTCGCGCACGCGACCACCAACTGCTTCCCGATGATCCTGATCTCGGGCTCGTCGGAGCGCGAGATCGTCGACCTCCAGCAGGGCGATTACGAGGAGCTCGACCAGCTCGCGATCGCCAAGCCGCTCGCGAAGGCCGCCTACCGCGTGCTGCACGCCGACGACATCGGCGTGGGCATCGCGCGCGCCATCCGCGCCGCGGTCTCCGGGCGCCCGGGCGGCGTGTACCTGGACCTGCCGGCGAAGCTGTTCGCGCAGTCGATCGACGCCGAGGCCGGCCGCAAGACGCTGATCAAGGTCGTCGACCCCGCGCCGAAGCAGATCCCGGCGCCCGAGGCCGTGAAGCGCGCGCTCGAGCTGCTGAAGAACGCGAAGAAGCCGCTCATCATCCTCGGCAAGGGCGCGGCGTACGCGCAGGCCGACGGCGACATCAGGGCGCTCGTCGAGAAGACCGGCATCCCTTACCTGCCCATGTCGATGGCGAAGGGCATGCTGCCCGACACGCACGAGCTGTGCGCGTCCGCGGCGCGCTCGTTCGTGCTGCCCGCCGCCGACGTGGTCATGCTGATCGGCGCGCGCCTCAACTGGCTGCTCTCGCACGGCAAGGGCAAGACCTGGGGCGGCAAGAGCTCGAAGGACTGGGGCGGACAGAAATTCATCCAGATCGACATCTCTCCGCAGGAGGCCGACAGCAACGTGCGCATCGACGCCCCCGTGGTCGGCGACATCGGCTCGTGCGTCTCGGCGATGCTGGCCGGCCTCGGCAGCTTCCCGAAGCCGCCCGCCGACTGGCTGGACGCCGTCGCCGAGAAGAAGAAGGGCAATGTCGCGAAGATGTCCGAGACGCTGGCGAAGAACCCCTCGCCCATGAACTTTCACAGCGCGCTGAACGTCGTGCGCGACATCGTGAAAGCCAACCCGGACGCGGTGCTCGTGAACGAGGGCGCCAACGCGCTCGACTTCACGCGCTCGATCGTCGACATGTACAAGCCGCGCAAGCGCATCGACGTCGGCACCTGGGGCATCATGGGCATCGGCGGCGGGTACTGCGTGGCCGCCGCGGTCGTGACCAAGCAGCAGGTGATCGCCGTCGAGGGTGACAGCGCCTTCGGCTTCTCGGGCATGGAGGTCGAGACGATCTGCCGCTACAACCTGCCGGTGTGCATCGTCGTCATGAACAACAACGGCGTGTACAAGGGCACGGACCAGGACCCGACGGGCCGCGATCCGGCGCCGACCGTGTTCGTGAAGGGCGCGCGCTACGACAAGCTGATCGAAGCCTTCGGCGGCGTGGGCGTGAACGCCGCGACCCCGGCCGAGCTTCGCAAGGCCATGGAAGAGGCGATCCGCTCGCGCAAGCCGACGCTGATCAACGCCGTCATCGACGAGACCGCGGGCACCGAAAGCGGCCGCATCACCGGCCTGAACCCCTCGGCCGCGAAGAAGAAATAATCATCCGGAGACAGAAATGGAAGCACTCAAGGGCGTCCGCATCCTGGACATGACGCACGTGCAGGCGGGCCCGACCTGCTCGCAGCTCCTCGCCTGGATGGGCGCGGACGTGATCAAGTTCGAGAACCCGCAAGGCGACGCGACGCGCGGCCAGCTGCGCGATATCCCGAACGCCGACTCGCTCTACTTCACCATGCTCAACTGCAACAAGCGCTCGATCACGGTCAACATGAAGACCGCCGAGGGCAAGCAGGTGTTCGTGGACCTGCTGAAGAAGTGCCAGATCATCATGGAGAACTTCGGGCCCGGCGTGCTCGACCGCTTCGGCTTCTCGTGGGAGAAGATCCACGAGATCAACCCGAAGATCGTGATGGGCTCGATCAAGGGCTTCGGCTCGAGCGGCCCATACGCCGACTTCAAGGCCTACGAGAACGTCGCGCAGGCGATGGGCGGCGCGATGAGCACGACGGGCGTCCCGGACGGCCCGCCGTTCGTGACCGGCGCGCAGATCGGCGACTCGGGCACGGGCCTGCACCTCGCCATCGGGCTGCTCGCGGCGCTGCGCCAGGCCGAGCACACGGGCCAGGGTCAGTACGTCGAGGTCGCGATGATGGACGGCGTGATGAATCTCTGCCGCGTGAAGTTCCGCGATCACCAGCGCCTGACGCGCGGCTCGCTCTCGGAATACTCGGTGCCGACCTACCAGAACATGGGCGACGTGCCGCGCGCGGGCAACGACTCCGGCGGCGGCCAGCTCGGCAACGCCGTCCACTGCAAGCCGCACGGCGCGAACGACTGGCTCTACGTCGTCGTGCAGGAGGCGGTGTGGGAGGATCTCGCCAAGCGCATCGGCCCCGAGGTCGGCGTGCCGGATCTCGCGACGGATCCGCGCGTCGCGAGCATCGGCGAGCGGCGCAAGAACCAGAACCTGGTCTGGACGCTGCTGAACAAGTTCGCCGAGAAGTACACCAAGCGCGAGCTGATGGCGATCCTCAATCCGCTCGACGTGCCTTGCGGCCCGATCATGAGCACGCAGGACCTCGCGAACGACGAGCACGTGCGCGGCCGCGACATGTGGCTCGAGCTCGACCATCCGCAGCGCGGCAAGTGGTACAACGTCGGCATGCCGATCAAGCTCTCGGCGTCGCCGGCGGTGGTGAAGCGCTCGCCGACGCTCGGCGAGCACACCGACGAGATCCTGAAGGAGGTCCTCGGCTACGACGACGCCAAGATCAAGAACCTGCGCGGCAGCGGCGCCTTCTCCGTGCCTCCGAAAAAGGCCGCGTGATGAGGATCGCGATCATCGGGCAGCAGGACTTCGGCAAGGCCGTGCTCGAGGCCTTCCTCGCGCGCGGTGACGAGGTCGCCGGCGTGTTCGTCGCGCCCGAGAAGGAAGGGGCGAAGGCCGATCCGCTCAAGGTCGCGGCGCAGGAGAAAGGCCTGAAGGTCTTCCAGTTCCAGTCGCTGCGGAACAAGGACGCGCTCGACGCCATGCGCGCGCTCAACGCCGATATCGGCATCATGGCCTTCGTGCTGCAGTTCGCGCCGCAGGAGTTCGTCAACATCCCGAAGAAGGGCACGATCCAGTACCACCCGTCGCTCCTGCCGAAGTACCGCGGCCCGAGCTCGATCAACTGGCCGATCATCCGCGGCGATACCAAGACGGGCCTCACGATATTCCGTCCGAACGACGGGCTGGACGAGGGGCCGGTCATCCTGCAGAAGGAGACGCCGATCGGTCCCGAGGACACGCTCGGCACCGTGTACTTCGACCGGCTCTTCCCGATGGGCGTCAAGGCGATGGTCGAGGCCGCCGACCTCGTGATGGCGGGCAAGCACAAGGAAGTCGTCCAGGACGAGGGCCAGGCGAGCTACGAAGGCTGGTGCCGCGCGGCCGAGGCGAGGATCAACTGGGCGAACCACGTCGACTTCGTCTACGACACGATCCGCGGCTGCAACCCGGCGCCGGGCGCCTGGACCACCCTCGCAGGCAAGAAGATCCAGATCTTCGACGCGAAGAAGCACCTCTTTCGCACCTTCGGCGCGGTGAAAGGCAAGATCGGCGAGGTCTCCGAAATCACGCCGACCAGCTTCTTCGTCACGGCGCAGGGCGGCCGCATCGAAGTGCTGCGCGCCAAGCACGAAGACGGCAAGAAGATCGCCGCCGCCGAGCTCGTGATCAGCGTCGGGCTCACGCCGGGCACCGTGCTCGGCAGCTGACGCGGCTTCCGCACCTCCCCTCTCTCCCGCGAGGCCGCGCGAAGGCGCCGCGCCTGCGTGGTCGTTCACGCCCGCGCGCGCAAAGTATTTGACTGTATTGAGTTTTAACTGTAACAATCGCGACTAGGCCGCTGTTTCTTCAGCGACTTACAAGGGGAGAGGGCGGGGTGAAAGCGGACCGCGCGCGCCATGCACGGCCGAATCCAGCAGGCGGGATAGCGTACAATTCGAACGCCGCGGGCGTCGGCAAAAAACGCAGCGCAAACAAGAACAAGAACAAGCGGGAGGGGCACTCATGACGAGAGCAGGATTCTGGAAGAAGGACTGGTTCCTCGGCCTCGCGGTCGCGCTCGTCATGCTGATCGCGAGCGGCACCGCCGTCATGCAGAGCCTCGAGCGCACCGCCTACGACTGGGGCGTGCGCGCTTCCTCGCGCACGCCTTCCGACCGCATCGCCGTGATCGCGATCGACAAGCAAAGCATCGACAATATCGGCCGCTGGCCGTGGCCGCGCGACGTGCACGCGAAAATGATCGACATCCTCGCGAAGGCGAAAGCGAAGGTCATCGGCTACACCGTGTTCTTTTCCGAGCCGCAGCGCGACCCGGGACTGGGATTCATCACCAAGCTGCTCGACATGTTTCCGAAGCCGGCGATCGAGGGCGAGATGCCGCCGCTGCGCGAGGACCAGAAGCCGATCTATCAGCTCCTGCGCGAGGCCGAGGACAGCCTGAACACGGATCGCAAGCTCGCGGCGAGCTTCGCGGCGGCAGGCAACGTGGTGCTGCCCATCGTCTTCACCGTCGACGAGCCGCGCGGCAAGCCCGACCAGCCGCTGCCCGACTTCATCCGCAGAAACGCGCTGGCGATCCAGGCGGGAGAAGGCGGGCCCTATGCCACAAGCGCGCTCGATATCCCGATCGTCGCGCAGCTCGGCGCGGCCGCTTCGGGCGTCGGTCACCTCAACCTGCTGCCCGACGTCGACGGCGGCGTGCGCACCGAAGCGCTGGCGCTGCGGCACTACGACGAGTTCTATCCGTCGCTCGCCGTCGCGATGGTGGCGAAGAGCCTGAACCTCACGCCCAAGGACATCAAGATCCAGCCCGGCGAGGCGGTGCAGATCGGCAACTTCAGGGCGGGCACCGATTACAACGCGCGCATGAGCACCTACTTCTACAAGGAGCGTGACGGCCGCGCGGCGTTCCCGCAGGATTCGTTCTTCGACGTCCTCACCGGCAAGATCCCGGCCGAGAAGTACCGCGACAAGATCGTCCTCATCGGACCGACCGCCGCCGGCCTGGGCAGCGTGTTCGTGACGCCGGTGTCCTCGGCGATGCCGGCCGTGGAGCTCGAGGCGCACACCGTCTCGTCGCTGCTCCAGGGACACTTCTTCACGGTGCCGACGTGGGCGGGCTCGGTCGAGACGCTGGTATTCGCGCTGGTCGCCGCTTACCTGATCGCCTTGCTCCCGCGCCTGTCGGCGCGCATGGGCGCGATCGTGACCGCCACCATCGGCGTGCTTCTGCTCGGCGCGCATTTCGCGCTGATGAGCGGCCAGGGCATGTGGCTGCAGCTGATGCTGCCGCTCGTGCTCCTCGTGATCGGCCACGTGCTGCTCGTGACCAAGCGGTTCGTGATGACCGAGGCCGGGAAGCTCAAGTCGGACGCCGAGTCGGCCGAGTCCAACCGCATGCTCGGGCTCGCGTTCCAGGGCCAGGGGCAGCTCGACATGGCGTTCGACAAGTTCCGCAAGGTGCCGCTCGACGACACCCTGATGGACAACCTGTTCAACCTCGCGCTCGACTTCGAGCGCAAGCGCCAGTTCAACAAGGCCGAGGCGGTGTTCCGTTACATGTCGGGCCACAACCCGAAGTTCCGCGATCTCGAGCAGCGTCTCTCGCGCGCCAAGCAGATGTCGGAGACGGTCATCCTGGGCGGCGGCACGACGCATCCCGGCGGCACGATGGTCCTCGGCGGCGGCGCGGAAAAGCCCATGCTCGGCCGCTACCAGGTCGAGAAGGAGCTCGGCAAGGGCGCGATGGGCGTCGTGTACCTCGGCAAGGACCCGAAGATCGGCCGCGTCGTCGCGATCAAGACGATGGCGCTCTCCCAGGAGTTCGAGGCCGACGAGCTCGTCGAGGTGAAGGAGCGCTTCTTCCGCGAGGCCGAGACCGCGGGCCGCCTCTCGCATACCAACATCGTGACGATCTACGACGCGGGCGAGGAGCACGACCTGTGCTACATCGCCATGGAGCTGCTGAAGGGCAGGGACCTGATGCCTTACACCAAGGCGGGCGCGACGCTGCCCGTCGACAAGGTCGTGTCCATCGTCGCGCGCGTCGCCGACGCGCTCGGCTACGCGCATCGGCAGAACGTCGTCCACCGCGACATCAAGCCGGCGAACATCATGTACGAGCTCGAAGGCGACGTGGTGAAAGTCACCGACTTCGGCATCGCGAGGATCACCGACTCGTCCAAGACGAAAACCGGCATGGTGCTCGGCACGCCGTCGTACATGTCGCCCGAGCAGCTGCAGGGCAAAAAGATCGACGGCCGCAGCGACCTGTTCTCGCTCGCGGTGACGCTGTACCAGCTCGCCTCCGGCCGGCTGCCCTTCGAAGGCGAATCGATGGCGCAGCTCATGTACCGCATCGCGAACGAGAACGCGCCCGACATCCTGAAGTACAACGCCGCTCTGCCGCCCGCGTTCGTGGCGTTCCTCGACAAGGCGATGTCCAAGGACGCCGACCAGCGCTATCAGACCGGCGAGGAGTTCGCCGCGGCGCTGCGCTCCGCCATGGGGTCGGGCAGCGCCGCCGCCGCCACGGGCGGGGGAGCCGTCGACATCAGTCTCTAGCGCGCGCCGACGTCCAAATGAATCTAGAGCAGTCGCTGGAGATCGCGACCCATTCCGACCCGGGGATGGTGCGCTCGCACAACGAAGATTCGATCGCCGCCGACGCAGCGAAGGGTCTGGTGGTGCTCGCCGACGGCATGGGCGGCTACAACGCCGGCGAGGTCGCGAGCGGCATGGCGACCACCGTGCTCGTGACCGAGCTCCAGCACCTGCTCGAGGAGCGCTCGCCGCACGACATCGACGCCGAGACGGGACTGCCCCTGGCACAGCGACTGCTGCGCGAGCAGATCGCCAAGACGAACGCTTCGATCTACCAGGCGTCTCAAAGCCAGCCGCAGTACGCCGGCATGGGCACGACGCTGGTCGTCGCGCTCTTCTATGACAACCGCATGACCGTCGCGCACATCGGAGACTCGAGGCTCTATCGCTTGCGCGGAGAAGAGTTCAAGCAGATCACGCGCGATCACTCGTTGCTCCAGGAGCAGATCGACAGCGGCATGATCACGCCCGAGCAGGCGAAGATGTCGCAGAACAAAAATCTGGTGACCCGAGCGCTGGGCATCGATCCGACGGTGGATCCGGAGATACACGATTACGAGACGGAGCCCGGAGACATCTACCTGCTCTGTTCGGACGGCCTTTGTGATATGGTGAGCGACGAGGACATAGGGATGGTCCTGCAGACGCTCAGCTCGAACCTGAAGCTGTGCGCGGAGCACCTGGTGCAGATGGCGAACGACAACGGCGGGCGCGACAACGTCTCCGTGATCCTGGTGCGCATCATGCGCGGATACGCCGCGCCGCGAGGGGTGGTTGCGAAGCTTTTTGGCTGGCTAAGATAAGTCGAGGATACGGCTATGGCGAAGCTGATATTGAGTATGGACGGCCTTGTACTCAAGGAAATCACCCTGACGAAGGAACGGACCACGATCGGCCGCAAGCCACACAACGACATCCAGATCGACAATCTCGCGGTCAGCGGAGAGCACGCGGTCATCGTCACCATACTTCAGGACTCGTTCCTCGAGGACCTCGGCAGCACCAACGGAACGATCGTCAACGGCCAGCCGATCAAGAAGCACTTTCTCCAGAACAACGACGTCATCGAGCTCGGCAAGTACAAGCTCAAGTACATCAACGAAGCGCCCGCGGCGCAGGCGAAGGCCGCCGATTTCGAGAAGACCATGGTGCTGCGGCCGGGTGCCGTGAAGCCGCAGGCTCCCGCGGCGCCTGCGGCGGCGCCCGCAGCGGCCGCGGCGCCGGCGGCCGCGGCCGCAGCGAACGCCCCGACGCCCGCGCCCGCCAAGAGCTTCGGCGACACCGCCGTCAACCCGGCGGCCGCGACGGCGGCAGCGGCAGCGGCAGCGCCGCAGCCGGCGGCCGCCCAGCCGGGTCAGAAGACCGGGATGCTGCAGCTCCTCTCCGGCGCGAGCGCGGGAAAGGAGCTCGAGCTCACGAAGCCGCTGACCACGCTCGGCAAGCCGGGGGTACAGGTCGCTGTGATTACGCGGCGGCCGCAGGGCTATTTCATCACGCACGTCGAAGGCGCGAGTTTTCCCGTCGTGAACGGCAAGGCGCTCGACGCGCAGGCGCACGCGCTGCAGGATCACGACGTCATCGAGCTCGCCGGCGTGAAGATGGAGTTCTTCATCAAGACCTGACGGGTCTTGCTGGGGCTGACCCGGGGAGGGTGGTTGAAGCAGCACGTCGTCCGGATCGCGCTCGGCCTGATCATCACGCTGATCTTCGCGGTGCACGCCGCGAAGCTGCACGGCATCCAGATCGGCCTCGTCAACCAGCTCGACAACATCATCTACGATGCCCGGCTGCGCCTCACCATGCCGGGAGGCGTCGACGATCGCATCGTGATCCTCGACATCGACGAGCGCAGCCTGGATCCGCGGGCACTGGGCCGATGGCCTTGGGGGCGGGACAAGATCCTCACGCTGCTGCAAAAGCTCTTCGACAAGTATGGCGTCGCGGTGGCGGGCTTCGACGTCGTTTTCGCCGAGCCCGACGAGGGCTCCGGCCTGCCGGTGCTCGAGCGCCTGGCGAAGTCGCGCTTGAAGGACGTGTCCTCGTTCCAGAGCGCGCTCAACGAGCTGCGCCCGCAGCTCGATCATGACGCGCGCTTCGCGAGCTTCCTGCGCGGACGGCCGGTCGTGCTCGCCTACTACTTCAACTACGACGAGAACGCGGTCGAAAGCGGGACGCTGCCGCCGCCGGTCCTCGATGCCGCCACGCTCGCCGGACGGAACATCAGCTTCATCCGGGCCAGGGGTTACGGCGCGAACCTGCCCGCGTTCCAGGCGAACGCGGCCGACGCGGGTCACTTCAATCCCCGGGTGGACGACGACGGCGTGGTGCGCCGTGTGCCGATGCTGCACGAGTACAAGGGCAAGTACTACGAGTCGCTCTCGCTCGCGATGGTCCGCGTCTACCTCGGGCTGCGGGATGCAGCGCGCTCGCAGAACCAGACCGTCACGCTGCCGAAAGTGACGGCGGGGATACCGCCCGACCGCTTCATCGCCGGCAGGGGATACGCGGGCCTGGAGTGGCTCGAGGTCGGCCCGCTCGTGGACGCCGATCCGCTCATCGTCCCGGTCGACGAAGAAGTGACGACGCTCGTGCCGTACCGCGGTCCCAAAGGCAGCTTCCCGTACATCTCGCTCGCGGACGTGTACTTCGACCGCGTCTCTCCGGAGAAGCTGAAGGGACGCATTGCGCTCATCGGGACGTCGGCTCCGGGACTGCAGGATCTGCGCTCGACGCCGGTCGGCTCGGTGTATCCCGGCGTCGAGATCCACGCCAATCTCATCGCGGGAATGCTCGATCGCAAGCTCAAGCAGAAGCCGCCTTACATGCTCGGGGCCGAGGTGCTGCTCGTGATCCTCGCCGGCGTCATGCTCTCGATCCTGGTCCCGTTCCTGTCTCCGCTGCGCGCGACGCTGGTGTCACTGTGCACGCTGGTGGTGATCACCGCGCTGAACCTCGCCGTGTGGTCGGGTCTCGGCATGGTGCTGCCGCTCGCCGGCAGCCTGCTCATGATCATCTCGCTGTTCGTGGTCAACATGGCGTACGGCTACTTCATCGAGGCGCGCGGCAAGCGCAAGTTCACCGAGCTGTTCCGCCAGTACGTGCCGCCCGAGCTGGTCGACAAGATGGCCGAGGACCCGGACAAGTACAACATGGAGCCGCGCGCCGCCGAGCTGACCATCCTGTTCTCGGACGTGCGCGAGTTCACGAGCATCTCCGAGGCGCTCAGCCCGGAAGATCTCAAGGAGTACATCAACGAGTACCTGACCGACATGAGCAACATCATCCGAGCGCGGTACCGGGGGACGCTCGACAAGTACATCGGCGACGCGATCATGGCGTTCTGGAACGCGCCGGTCGAAGAGAAGGAACACGCGCGAAGCGGCGTGCTCGCGGCGCTCGAGATGCAGCGCGAGTGCCAGCAGCTGAACCGGAAATTCGCGGCCCGCGGCTGGCCCGAGCTGAAGATCGGCATCGGCGTCAATACGGGCCAGGTGCGCGTGGGCGACATGGGCTCCAAAGTCAGGCAGGCGTACACCGCCATGGGGGATCCGGTCAACGTCGCCTCGCGCATCGAGGGGCGGACCAAGACCTACGGGGTCGGAATCCTCGTGGGCGAGGCGACCCGGCGGCTTGCGGCCGGCGTCGTCTTCCGCGAGATCGACAAGATCAAGGTGAAGGGCAAGGAGGAGGCGGTGACGGTCTACGAGCCCATCGGTCTCGAGTCCGAGGTCGACAAGAAGACGCTCGACGAGTTGAAGCTCTGGCAGCAGATGCTGCGCTCGTATCGCGCGCAGCAATGGGACCAGGCGGAAGTCAATCTGCTCAACCTGCAGCGCCTGAATCCGGAGTGCGTCCTGTACCGCGTGTATGCCGACAAGGTGGCCGAGCATCGCCGCAAGCCGCTGCCCGCGGAATGGGACGGAGTCACGGTGTTCGACGAGAAGTAGGCCGGCCTCGACATGAAGCTGCGCGTGCTCGGGTGCAGCGGCGGAATCGGCGGCAGACATCTGCGCACGACGTCGATGCTGCTCGACAACGACGTGCTGATCGACGCCGGGACCGGCGTCGCCGACCTGTCGCTGACCGAGATGTCGCTGATCGACCATGTGTTCCTCACGCACTCGCACCTCGATCACATCGCGAGCATCCCCTTCATGGTCGACACCGTCGGCGGAATGCGCGAGAAGCCGCTCACCATATGGGCGCTGCAGGCGACCATCGGCATCATCCAGAATCACATCTTCAACTGGAGCATCTGGCCTGACTTCACCCAGATCCCGCTGCCGGAAAAGCCCTTCATCCAGTACAAGCCCATCCAGGTCGGTCAGACGATCGAGCTCGGCAGCCGCAGGGTCACAGTGCTTCCCGCGAACCACGTCGTGCCGGCCGTCGGCTATCAGCTGGATTCGGGCCGGGCGAGCCTGGTGTTCACGGGCGACACGACCACCAACGATCCGCTGTGGAAGATCGTCAACAGAATCCCGAACCTCAAGCACCTCATCATCGAGACGGCGTTCTGTAACCGGGAGCGCGAGCTGGCGATCGTGTCCAAGCACCTGTGCCCGAGCATGCTCGCCGAGGAGCTCGCCAAGCTCGAGCGCACGGTCGAGATCTACATCACGCACCTGAAGCCGGGCGAGATCGAGCTCACGATGCAGGAGATCGAGGACGACGCGGGCCAGTACCGCCCGCGCATGTTGCAGAACAACCAGGTATTCGAGCTCTGAGGCGGGGACGGACGACGTCATGTGTGCGACCAAAGTCACCGCGGACACGCTGAAGCGCCTTCAGCCCATCGGCTCGCTGTCCCAGGCGCGACTCGAGGAGCTGCGCGAGGTGTGCTACGTCGACAGCGCCGGTCCCAATATCGATCCGTTCGCGACCCGCGGCATCGCCGGGGAGGCGGTCTACCTGCTCGCGGGCGAGCTCGCGCTGACGTACCAGGACGGCGCCGCGCTGGTCATCGTCGGGGGCACCGAGGAGGCGAGGCATCCGCTGGGCCGGCGCGGTGCTTTCGTCGCCGCGAAGGCGGTCACCGACGTCGAGCTCCTGCGTCTGGACGAGGAGCTGCTCGATGTCCTCGTGACCTGGGACGAGGTGGCCGCGGTCGAGGCCGCCAGCCCTGCGGTCGGCGAGACGCCGTCGCTCACCAACTGGAGCATCATGTCGGGCATGTTCAGCGTGAGCAGCCTCAAATACGGGGCGTTCTCGCAGCTGCCTCCGGCCCACATCGACGAGCTCCTCAAGCGGTTCCGGCGTATCCAAGTCAGCAAGGGCGACGCGATCATCCGCGAAGGCGCCGAGGGCGACTTCTATTACGTGATCGAGAGCGGCAAATGCAGGGTCGAGCGCACGATCGGAGGCGTCTCGATGCTGCTCGCCGAGCTCAAGGCGGGCGACGCCTTCGGCGAGGAGGCCCTGGTGTTCGACGCGAAGCGCAACGCCACCGTCGTCATGAAGACCGACGGGGCGCTGCTCCGGCTCGACAAGAAGGATTTCGTCGCGCTCTTGCGCGAGCCGCTGTTGCGGCAGGTCTCGATGGACGCGGCGCGGCAGAAAATCGCCGCCGGCGGGCAATGGATCGACGTCCGCTACCCCTCGGAGTACCAGTACGACCGGCTCCCCGGGGCCGTGAGCGTCCCGCTCTCGGAGATCCGCAATGCCTTCGCCCTCCTGGACAAGGAGCGTGAGTACGTCGTCTACTGCCAGAGCGGCCGCCGCAGCGCGGCCGCCGCCTTCCTCCTCGCCCAGCGCGGGTTCCGGGCATTTCTGCTGGCCGGGGGATTGTGGGCGGCGCGCGGGAGGGCCGCCTCGTGAGGGCCCATCCCGGCCGCGCGCGGCGGCGCGCGCAGGCAATCGACGGCGCGAGCCGCGGAGCCGTGTTTTCGCACGGTTTTCCGGGATTTAGGTTTGAACGCGCACCCGGCAAAGGCTACTATTTCCGGCTGTGTGCAGTCGCGGCCTGGGCTATGCTAAGCCGTGACTCGCGGACCGGGTCGAAGAACACGGCGCGATGCGCGGCGGGGACGCCCCGGTTCGGCGCCTCCCCGCGCATGAGGCGCGGATCAACAAGGGCGGACCGTATATGAGCGCAGTACTCCAGACCTCTCCTGCAGCGGGCGACGTCACCAGCCGGCTGACGTTCTCCAAGAACCTGCAGGCCGTCACCAACAAGATCCACGCGACGAGCAACGTCGACGAGATCATGCTCGAGGTGAGCGCCGACATCTGCCGCCTGTTCAACGCGGACCGGCTGACGATCTACACGATCGGCGAGGACAAGCAGACCATCGTCTCGAAGGTCAAGACCGGGCTGAACTCGTTCAAGGACCTGAAGCTGCCGATCGCCGAGCACTCCATCGCGGGCTTCGTCGCCCTGTCGAAGAAGATGCTCAACATCAAGGACGTCTATGACGACGCCGAGCTGAAGTCGCACAACCCGAACCTGCGCTTCCTGCAGGAGGTCGACAAGCGCACGGGCTACCGCACCAAGCAGATGCTCGTCGCCCCGGTCATCGACCCGTCCAACAACGAGCTGACCGGCGTCGTGCAGCTCATCAACAACAAGTCCGGATCGCCGTTCGGCCAGCTCGCCGAGGAGGGCGTACAGGAGCTGTCGCAGACGCTCGCGATCGCGTTCAAGCAGCGCCAGAAGCCGCAGGTCCTGAAGACGAAGTACGACTTCCTGGTGGGCGACGCCGTCATCTCGGCCGCGGAGTTCGAGCTCGCGGCGCGCTCGGCGCGCAAGAAGGCGGTCGACGTCGAAGTCGTGCTGTCGGAGGAGTTCCAGGTCAAGACCGCAGCGATCGGCGCCGCGCTGTCGAAGTACTTCGGCGTCCCGTACGAGGCTTTCAAGCCCGATCGGGTCAAGCCGATGGACCTGCTGAAGAACCTCAAGCGCGAGTACGTCGAGTCGAACCAGTGGGTGCCGATCGAGGACGCGAAGGAAGGGCTCGTCGTGGTGTGTCCCGATCCCGAGCGCGTGCGCAGCTCGCGGATCGTGCAGAACGTGTTCCCGAAGGCGCGGATCGTCTACCGGGTCACCACGCAGAAGGACTTCAAGGACACGCTCGACCACTTCTACGGCGCGCAGGCGGCCGACTTCGGCGGCGACGTCGGCGAGCTGCTCTCCGAGATGGGCGAGGAGGAGGTGGTCGACGCGGGCGGCACGGACGATGCCTCGGCCGCCTCCGACAACGAGCTCGTGAAGCTGGTCAATAAGATCATCGTCGACGCCTACCAGCAGGGCGCGTCCGACATCCACATCGAGTCGTATCCCGGCAAGGGTAAGACCGAGATCCGGCTGCGCAAGGACGGCTCGCTCGCCCCGTACATCGAGGTGCCCCCTTCATACCGCAACGCGCTGATCGCGCGCATCAAGATCATGTGCGACCTCGACATTTCCGAGCGCCGCAAGCCGCAGGACGGCAAGATCAAGTTCAAGAAGTTCGCGCCGCTTGACATCGAGCTGCGCGTCGCCACCATCCCGACGCAGGGCGGCGTCGAGGACGTGGTGATGCGTATCCTCGCCGCGGGCGAGCCGATCCCGCTCGACAAGCTCGGGCTGTCGCCCAGCAACACGCCGAAGCTGAAGGAGTGCGTGAGCAAGCCCTACGGCCTGTTCTTCGTCTGCGGGCCGACGGGTTCCGGCAAGACGACGACTCTGCACTCGGTGCTCAAGTTCCTGAACACGCCGGACACCAAGATCTGGACCGCCGAGGACCCGGTCGAAATAACGCAGAAAGGCCTGCGGCAGGTCCAGGTCAACAAGAAGGCAGGCCTCGATTTCGCAACCGTGATGAAGTCGTTCCTGCGCGCGGACCCGGACATCATCATGGTCGGCGAAATGCGGGACAAGGAAACGACGAGCATCGGCATCGAGGCCTCGCTCACGGGCCACCTCGTGTTCGCGACCCTGCACACGAACAGCGCCCCGGAATCGATCATCCGCCTGCTCGACATGGGCATGGACCCCTTCAACTTCGCCGACGCGCTGCTCGGCATCCTCGCGCAGCGGCTGGCCAAGCGCCTGTGCAAATGCAAGGAGCCGTACACGCCGGGTCCCGAGGAAATGAAGCAGATCCTGCAGGAATACTGCGCCGAGCTGCTCAACACCTCGGCGTTCAAGAAGGACGCCAAGTCGGCGTACGAGCACGCGTACCGCGATCTCGCCAAGGGATACGCGAACGAGCGCGGTCAGTTCACGCTCGCGCGCAAGAAGGGCTGCGATGCCTGCGGTGGCTCGGGATACAAGGGCCGCGTCGGCCTGCACGAGCTGCTGGTCGCGACGGACCACGTCAAGAAGCTGATCCAGGAGCACGCGCGCGTCGCCGAGATCCTCGCCGTCTGCCTCGAGGAGGGCATGCGCACCCTGAAGATGGACGGCATCGAGAAGGTCCTGCAGGGCATTACCGACATGGCCCAGGTCCGCGCCGTCTGCATCAAGTAGAAAGACGATGGAGCGCACCGAGGCCCTCGCGTTGACGCCGCCGTCGCGGCTGGAGACGGTCGAGGACCTCTTCCGGCGCCTGGAGCAGCTGAACGAGATCGGCGCGGCGCTCTCGCTCGAGAAGGACCTCAACCGGCTGCTCGAGAACATCCTGGTCGCGGCGAAGACGATCACCCGCGCCGACGGTGGCACGCTGTATCTCGTGGAGGAGCAGGGGACGCGGCTCAAGTTCGAGATCCTGCGTACGAGCTCGCTCGACATCGCCATGGGGGGGACGACCGGAACGCCGGTCCCGTTCTATCCCATCCATCTGCACAACAAGGACGGCAAGCCCAACTACCAGATGGTCGCCGCGTATGCCGCGCTCACCGGGAAAACGGTGAGCATCGCGGACGCCTACACCGAGGAGGGCTTCGATTTCTCGGGCACGCGCAACTTCGACAAGAAGACGGGCTACCGGTCGAAGTCTTTCCTCACCGTGCCGATGCGCAACCACGAAGGCGAGAACATCGGCGTCCTGCAGCTGATCAACCGGGTCGAGCCCGAGAGCGGCGAGATCGTCGCCTTCTCGCAGTCCGATCAGCGACTGGCCGAGTCGCTCGCGTCCCAGGCCGCGATCGCGCTGACCAACCGCCAGCTCATCATCCAGCTGGAGCAGCTGTTCGAGTCGTTCATCCAGCTCATGAACACGGCGATAGACGAAAAGTCCCCGTACACGGGCGGTCATTGCCAGCGCGTGCCGACGCTCACGATGATGCTGGCGGAGGCCGTGAACGAGACGCGCGACGGTCCGCTCAAGGACTTCGCGATGACCGACAAGGACCGCTACGAGCTCAAGATAGCGGGACTGCTGCACGATTGCGGCAAGGTCACGACGCCCGTGCACGTGGTGGACAAGGCGACCAAGCTCGAGACCATATTCGACCGTATCAACCTGGTCGATACGCGGTTCGAGGTGCTCAAGCGTGACGCCGAGATCGCCGCGCTCGAGCGCAAGCTCGAGGTCGTCAGGGCGGGCGGAGCCGAGGCGCGTGCGCGGCTGAACGACATCGATCAGTCGCTGCGCGAGACGCTCCGCCATATCGACGCGGACCGCGACTTCCTGAGGCACTGCAATATCGGCGGCGAGCAAATGTCGCCCGCCGCGCAGGAGCGCGTGCGGCGCATCGGAACGGGGTACAAGTGGACCGACGTCTCCGGGCACACCGCCGATTTCCTGACCGACGACGAGTCGACGAACCTTACTATCGCGCGCGGAACGCTCACGGGTGCCGAGCGCGAGATCATCAACCACCATATCGTCGCGACGATCAAGATGCTCGAGGCGTTGCCGTGGCCGAAGCACCTGAAAAACGTGCCCGAGTACGCCGGCGGGCACCACGAGCGCATGGACGGCAAGGGGTACCCGCGCGGCCTCACCCGCGACCAGATGTCGGTGCAGGCGCGCGTGATGGGCATCGCCGACATCTTCGAGGCGCTCACCGCGAAGGACCGTCCGTACAAGCGCGGCAAAACGCTCTCGGAGTCGCTGAAGATCCTCGGCACATTCGCCCTGGGCGGGCACATCGATCCCGACTTGTTCGACGTGTTCATCCGCAGGAAGGTCTACTTGCGGTACGCGGAAGCCTTCCTCGACAAGGAGCAGATCGACTCGGTGGACGAGCGGCAGATCCCGGGATACGTACCCTGACGCGCCGGAATGCTATTCCGGCGCCGGTTCCAGTCTTCGGGTTTACCCGTGGTGACGCAGAGCGTCACTCCCCGCCCTAGCAGGGCGGACGGCCGCCTCGGCATAGGCGCCGCTCTCAGTAAATGACTTTTAAATCAAGGTTTTGTTATACGAGATCGCGCAGGCATAGCGCTTGCTGAGTTGATCCCAGCGCCACATTTAAGGGCGTGACAAGAGGAGATGCCATGAAGAAGATGCAAAAGGGCTTCACGCTGATCGAGCTGATGATCGTCGTTGCGATCATCGGTATTCTGGCGGCCGTCGCGCTGCCCGCGTATCAGGACTACACCGTCCGGGCGAAGATGTCCGAGGTGATCCTGGCCGCGAGCGCGTGCCGTACGTCGATCACGGAAGTGTTCCAGAGCGG
>DASRFB010000105.1:0-78271 GCA_035651815.1 Burkholderiales bacterium
GGGCCAAGAACAAGAAGCAGACCGATTTGGTCGTCGGCTCTGCGACCGGCACGGGTGCGGGCGATGTGACGGGCCTGAAGATCGGCGTGGGCTGGCCGTACGCGCCGGGCGCTCAGATCTCGGTGATCGCGCTCATCAACAAGCAAGAGAACGCTACAGCCGTCGGCGGCTTCACCGCGAAATTTGACAACGTCAAGCAGCGCGGCGTGGGCGTGAACTGGGAGCAGGTCTTTGGCAACATCCAGGCGCTCGCACAGGCCGCGCGCTCGCAGAAGGCGACCGGCTGCACGGAGAGCGCCGGGGCAGTGGCGGGCGTGTCCGGGAGCACCTGCGATGCGACCGAGTCGACCAGCTACATGGTGGGCGCGAGGTACCTGTTATCCAAGCGCACTGCGGCCTACGTGACCTACAACAAGACGACCAACAAGGCGAACGCGGCAGCGGACTACTCGGCAGCGAGCTACACGGCCGCCCCGGCGGGAATCGGTGCCGGCGCCGACCCGCGCGTGTGGGCGATCGGCCTGATGCACAACTTCTAATCGGCAAAAGACCGAGAAGCAGTGACTTGAACGGGCGCCTTCGGGCGCCCGTTTTTATTTCCGCGTCCGCGGGCGGCGTCCGGCCGGCGTGGGCGATAATGGCCTGACATGGTTCCCGACCGCATCATCCTCCAAGTCGACCGCGCGCTCCGGACGATCTTCGGCGTGGGCGCCGCGGAACGCGCGTCGCCCGCGCAGGACCTCGACGAGCCGGTGCTCGACCCCGCCGAGCGGCGTCACGCGGCCGCGCTCATGCGGGTGAACCACTGCGGCGAAGTCTGCGCGCAGGCGCTGTACCAGGGTCAGGCGCTCGCGTCGGACAACGACGCGATCCGGCGCGAGCTCGGCCGCGCGGCTCGCGAGGAAGCCGACCACCTCGCGTGGAGCGCGGAGCGCATCGCCGAGCTCGGCGGTCGTCCGAGCCTGCTCAATCCCCTGTGGTACGCGGGCTCGTTCTGCATCGGCTACGCCGCGGGCCGGCTGGGCGACGGCTGGAATCTCGGATTTCTCGCGGAGACCGAGCGCCAGGTCGAGCGGCACCTCGAAGGACACCTCGAGCGCCTGTCTCCGCGCGACGAGCGCACCCGCGCCGTCATCGAGCGCATGCGCGACGAAGAGGCGGGACACGGCGAGAAAGCGAGAGAGCTCGGCGCCCGCGAGCTTCCCGAGCCCGTCCGCCGGGGCATGCGGCTCGCGGCCCGGATCATGACGACGCTCGCGTACCGGCTGTGAGCGTCAGTCCTCGACGATCTCGTAATCGTGCGAGATCGCGGCTGTCTTGCCGAGCATGGCCGAGGCCGAGCAATACTTGTTGTGCGAGAGCTTGATCGCGCTCTCCACCAGCGAGGCCTTCAGCTCCTTGCCGCGCACGACGAAGTGCATGTGGATCTTGGTGAACACCTTCGGGTCGGTCGGCGCCCGCTCCGAGGTCATCTGCACCTCGCAGCCGCTGATGCGCTGTCCGCTCTTGCGCAGGATCACCACGACGTCGTAGGCGGTGCAGCCGCCAGTGCCGGCGAGCACCGTCTCCATCGGGCGGGGCGCCAGGTTGTGGCCGCCGCCGTCGGGCGCGCCGTCCATCACCAGCGCGTGGCCGCTGCCGGTCTCGGCGACGAAGCTCATGCCGTCTCCGCCGGTCCACTTCACGGTGCATTCCATCGCCGGGTCCGCTCCTTTCGCCGCGAGCCGGGCATTATATATTCGCGAACAACGCTTTAATCCGCCCGGCGCGAGCCCGGTGCGCCTCGGCGCCTGCGGATCGGGTTTGACACCCTCGTACTTCTTCAATAAAATCACGCCCTTTCGTCGAAGTCCCGAGCTCCTCCAGGCAACGTTATGACCACCTATTCCGCCAAGGCGCGCGACATCAAGCGCGGCTGGTACCTCGTCGACGCCGACGGCAAGGTTCTCGGACGGCTCGCCGCCGAGATCGCACGCCGTCTGCGCGGCAAGCACAAGCCCGAATTCACGCCGCACATGGACACGGGCGACTTCATCGTCGTCGTCAACGCCGCGAAGCTGCGTGTCACCGGCAACAAGGCCGAGGACAAGGTCTACCATCGCCACAGCACGTATCCCGGCGGCATCTACTCGACCACGTTCGGCAAGATGCAGAAGCGTTTCCCGACGCGGGCGCTCGAGATCGCGGTCAAGGGCATGCTGCCGAAGGGGCCGCTCGGCTACGCGATGTTCAAGAAGCTGAAGGTCTACGCGGGTCCCGAGCACCCGCACGCGGCGCAGCAGCCGCGGACTCTGGAGGTCAACGCATGATCGGCGAGTATTACTACGGCACGGGACGGCGCAAGAGCGCGGTCGCGCGCGTCTTCATCAAGCCCGGCAAGGGCAATTTCATCGTGAACGACAAGCCGGCCAACGACTACTTCGGCCGCGAGACGAGCCAGATGGTCGTGCGTCAGCCGCTCGCACTCACGAACAACCTGACCACATTCGACGTCACGGTGAACGTGGTCGGCGGCGGCGAGTTCGGCCAGTCGGGCGCGGTGCGGCACGGCCTCACGCGCGCGCTGATCGAATACGACCCGGCGCTCAAGCCCGTGCTCAGCAAGGCGGGACTGGTCACGCGCGATGCGCGCGAGGTCGAGCGCAAGAAGGTCGGCCTGCACAAGGCGCGCCGACGCAAGCAGTTCTCGAAACGCTGAGGCGGAATCGCGGGACCGGGAAGCCGCCTTCGGGCGGCTTTTTTGTTTGCGGCGTCGCCCAGCGACGACGCCGCCCGCGGGCGGTGTGAGAGTTTTCCGCTAGGGGGCTTGCGGCTGTGGGTACAATGAACGCCGGGCGCGCCGCGCTACAGGGGCAAGGATGCTGAAGGTCGGGATCGTCGGCGGTACGGGCTATACCGGAGTGGAGCTGCTGCGCATACTCGCGCGCCACCCCGAGACCGAGCTCGTCGCCATCACCTCGCGCAAGGAAGCGGGCGTCGCGGTCTCGCGTTTCTTCCCGAGCCTGCGCGGCGCGGTGATGCTCGAGTTCTCGGACCCCGCCGCGGCGAAGCTCGAGCGCTGCGACGTCGTCTTCTTCGCGACGCCGAACACGGTCGCGATGTCGCAGGCGAAGGCCCTCGTCGACGCCGGCGTGCGGGTCGTCGATCTGTCGGCGGACTTCCGCATCCGCGACGTCGCGGAATGGGAGCGCTGGTACAAGACCAAGCACGCGGCGCCCGAGCTCGTCGCGCGCGCGGTCTACGGTCTGCCCGAGGTGCATCGTCGGCAGATCAGGGAAGCGCGGCTCGTCGCGAACCCGGGCTGCTATCCGACCGCGGTGCAGCTCGGATTCCTGCCGCTCGTCGAGTCCGGCTGCGTCGATCTCGACCACCTGGTCGCCGACGCGAAGTCCGGCGTGAGCGGCGCCGGGCGCAAGACCGAAGAGCACCTGCTGTTCGCCGAGGCGACCGATAATTTCAAGGCGTACGGGCTGGCCGGCCACCGTCACTGGCCGGAGATCCGCCAGGGTCTCGACCAGATCGCGGCGACGAAGACCGGGCTCACGTTCGTCCCGCACCTCACGCCGATGATCCGCGGCATCCACGCGACGCTGTACGCGCGCGTCACGAAAGAGGCCGATTTCCAGAAGCTCTTCGAGCAGCGCTACCGCGACGAGCCGTTCGTCGACGTGCTGCCGCCGGGCAGCGAGCCCGACACGCGCTCGGTGCGCGCGGCCAACGTGTGCCGCATCGCCGTCCACCGGCCGAACGGCGGCGACATGCTCGTCGTCCTCTGCGTGATCGACAACCTCGTGAAGGGCGCCGCCGGTCAGGCGGTCCAGAACATGAACATCATGTTCGGGTTGCCCGAGGCGCTCGGCCTCGAGCAGCTGCCGATCGTTCCCTGAGGATCGCGCGTGCCGAGCCTCTGGAAACGAATGCAGCTGCGCTTCGGCATCTCCGCGCCTAAGATGACGGTGCGCACGCACCTCGCATGGTACTGGCGCTGGCTCGGCACGATGGTGATGATCGCGGTGTCGCTGGCCCTTGCGGCCTGGATGTACGACGCGGGCCGGCGCTTCGCCGGATTCGACCGCACCGAGCTCGAGCTCGAGGTCTCGAAGCTGAAGGATTCGCTCTCGGACGTGAAGAGCGAGGCTGCCCGGCTGCGCTCGATCGCGACCGCGAGCGAGTCGCGTCTCAAGATCGAGCAGGCGGCGCAGCAGCAGCTCGCCGGCCAGGTGAAGGCGCTCGAGGACGAGAACAACCGGCTGCGCGAGGACCTCGCCTTCTTCGACACGCTGATCCCGGCCGAGCGCCGCGGCGACAAGGTGAGCATTCTCGGCTTCAAGGTGGACCGTGACGTATTGCCGGGCGAGTACCGCTACCGGCTCCTCGTGCTCCAGGGTGGCAAGCGCGACCGGGCTTTTTCGGGCTCCCTGCAGCTCATTATCGAGGTGCAGCGGGACGGCAGGAATGATATGATTCTTATGCCGAATCCGGCCGACGCGGGCAGCGCGGCGTTCAAGCTTTCCTTCAAGTATTTTCACCGCGTCGAAGGCACGTTTCGGGTACCGGCCGAGGTGAAGGTCCGGGCCGTCCAGGTGCGCGTCATGGAGAGCGGATCGGGCGACGCCCGCGCCGTCCAGAACGCGGTGATTTCGTAAGCGGGGAGAACCATGTTCAAGAAGCAGCCGAGCAAGCCGCAGAACCGGATCGACAGCCTGATCGGCGCCGGCACGCGCATCGAAGGGAACGTCACCTTCTCGGGCGGCCTGCGCGTCGACGGCGAGGTGATCGGCAACGTCGCGGCCGTCCCGGACCAGCCTTCGACGCTGGTCGTGAGCGAGCAGGCGCGCATCGACGGCGAGATCACCGTGTCGCACCTGGTGGTGAACGGCACCATCAATGGACCCGTGCACGCGAGCGAGTTCCTCGAGCTGCAATCGCGCTGCCGGGTGAAGGGCGACGTGCAGTACAACGTCCTCGAGATGCACCTCGGCGCGATCGTCGAGGGCCGTTTGGCGCATGCTTCCGCCGAGTCGAAACCGGTCGAGCTCAAGCTCGCCGCCAGCAAGCCGAGCGGCGCTTGAACTGCGCCGCGCCGGCCCCCACCTCCATTTGACCCGTCCGCCGGCGCGGCCGATAATGCCGGAAGGAGACAGACCATGAACGCAGTGACCGACTCAGTTACCGATATGCCGGCGCCGCTAGTCTTCACCGACAGCGCCGCCAACAAGGTGAAGCAGCTGATCGACGAGGAAGGCAATGCCGAGCTCAAGCTCCGCGTCTTCGTCACGGGGGGCGGCTGCTCGGGCTTCCAGTACGGCTTCACCTTCGACGAGATGAAGAACGACGACGACACCGTGATGGAGAAGAACGGCGTCATGCTGCTCATCGACCCGATGAGCTACCAATACCTCGTCGGCGCCGAGATCGACTACACCGAGGGGCTGGAAGGCGCGCAATTCGTCATCAAGAACCCGAACGCGACCAGCACCTGCGGCTGCGGATCCTCGTTCTCGGCCTGATCGCGCAAGCTCATCGAGACGGGGGCCGCCGGCCCCCGTTTGCGTTTACGCGCCCGCCCGGGCGCGTCGTGCCCAGAACTGATACATGCCCATGAAGGTCTCGGGCTGGGATTCCTCGAAGGCCTGCCAGCTCGCGAGGTCGTCCATGTCGGCGTCCGAGGGATAGCTCTGCTTGTAGCGGCGCGCTGCTTCCGTGCCCGGGAGCTCGAAGCCCAGGAATTCGAGTCCGAGCTCGGCGAGCGTCTGCGCGAGCCGCGCCAGCGTGTAGCGGTGCTCCTGCACGTGCAGGAGCAGGTCGCGCGTGCCGCTGATGCTGTAGAAATCGCGTATCCGGGCGACCTTGGCCAGGCTCGCGTCCGCGGGCGCAGCCCGCAGCAGGTCCTGCCGCAGCGCGCGGATGCCCGCGTCGGTCGAGCCATGGCCGCGCTCCGCGGCGAAGCGCTGCCCGCGCACGATGTGCGTGCGTCCGAGCTCGCTGTACAGGCCGATGCGCAGATAGCCGTCGGGCGCGAGCACCTCCAGCAGCGCGCGCCAGCCTTGCATGGGATCGCGCAGGTGATGCAGCACGCCCATGCACTCGATCAGGCCGAACCTGCGGCCCAGGCGCGGCAGCGCGAGCAGGTCGCCCTGCACGTATTCGATGTTCGCGATGCCGAGATCGCGGGTCTTGCGCACCGCGTGGGCGAGGCTCGCGCGGCTGAGGTCGATCGCGACGACGGCCGCGTCGCTGAACCGGAGCGCCGAGCGCGCCGGATGCGCGCCGGTGCCGCAGCCCGCGACGAGGATCTGCAGCGGCCCGCGGGGAGGCGCGAGCGCCTTGCGCGGGAAGAGCTCCGCGAGGACCGTGCCGAGCGGCGCGGCGTGATCGAAGCGCCCGAGACGGGTCCAGCGCGGGTACGGGTGCGTCTCGTACTGGTCCTGGACCGCGCGCGAGACCGCGTCGTCGATCGGCGCGAGCCCGGGGATCAGCGGGCGCAGCCGCGCCTCTTCGCGCGGCTCGAAAACCTGTCGCCGCAGAACGGCCTCGAGCGGCCCGGCGCGAGGCTGCAGCTCGCCCGCCTCGGGCAGATCGTGCAGCGGCACGTAGCACGCGAGCAGCGCCAAGGCACGCTCCCACGCCGGCCCCGCGTCCGCCGGCACGGGGAACACCTTCCGCCGGAGCGCGGGCAGCACGTGCTCTTCCTCCGGGGTCACCCACCACGCGCGCTCGGTCGCGAAGCACTGCAGCGCCAGAGCGCACACGAGCTCGGTCGGCACCGCGGGGCAGGGCGCTCCGCGGACCTCGCATTCGAGCGCGACGCGCCGAAGTCCCGTCAGCAGGCGCTCGATGCCGGGATCGCCGAGGATCGTCTCGCCGAGCGCGCGGAGCAGCAGCTCGTCGCGCAGGGACGGCCGCGGCGCGGCGAGCGACTCGGCCGACAGCTCGTCCGCCGCGGCGAGCCGCTCGATCTCGACGAAGTCCGGCTCGGTGCGCAGCAGCGCGACGATCGCGCCGGCGAGCGTCCCCGGATCGACTTGCTCGTGCGCGAGCGCCTGCAGCAAGTCGGGACGCAGGCTCGGGTCCGGGACGCCGCGCACCTGCGACAGCGCCTCGGCGAAGGCCGAGCGGTAGGCGCCGATTTCCGGCGCGATGCGGCCCGCCTGCAGGTAGCTCGCCGCGGCCTCGGCGTGACGCCCGAGCACCGACAGCGCGTTGCCGAGGTTCTGGTAGAGCTCGTGGACTCCGGGCGCGAGCGCGATCGCCCGCTCGAGCGTCTCGACCGCCGCATCCTGCTGCCCCAGCCTCTGGAAAGCGATGGCGAGCGTGTTGCGCAGGTGGGCATCGGCCGGCTGCTGCCGTATCGCCCGCTGCAGCACGCCGACCGCGCGCTGGGCGCGTCCGAGCTCGATCGCCAGGTAGCCCAGATAGTGCAGGGCTTCGGGATCGGAGAGCGGCTCGTCGAACAGCGGCTCGCAAAGGGCGAGCGCCGCGTCGCCGCGGCCCGAGCGCATGAGCTCGAGCGCGCGCGATATCGCCGAGCGTGCATCATGCGCGCTCGGCTTCCCTGCGGCCTGTCGTCGCTTCTTCTCGCCCATGGGCTACCGCGGGGCGGCCGACCGTGCGGGTCGCGCCGGGTCAACGCGTCGGGAAAGAATAACCTACTCGAGCAGCGCGACGTCGGTGTTCTTGAGCAGGTCGAGCTGGGCCGCGAGGGGCTGCGACGCCTGGAAGAACGCGATCAGCAGATGGTGCGGCACCGGGTTCGCGGCCGGCATCGCGAGCGTGAGCGGGTTGCGGTACTCGTTGCGAACATGGAACTCGTAGTGCAGATGCGGCCCGGTCGCCCAGCCCGACTGCCCCACGTAGCCGATGATGTCGCCCTGCGCGACGCGCACGCCGCGGTGCACGCCGCGCGCGAAGCCGTTCAGGTGCGCGTAGTACGTGCTGTAGCCGCCGTTGTGCCGGAGCACGATCACGTTGCCGTAGCCGTTGCGCTGCCCGGCGAAATCGACCACGCCGTCGCCCGTCGCGCGCACCCGGGTCCCGATCGGCGCGGCGTAGTCGACGCCCTTGTGCGCGCGCCACTGCTGCAGGATCGGGTGGTTGCGCATGCCGAAGCCCGAGCTGATGCGCGAGTACTCGAGCGGCGAGCGCAGGAAGGCCTTGTGCAGGTTCTTGCCGTCGGGCGAGTAGTAGCCGCCCGGGCCGTCGGCCGGCTGGAACCAGATCGCCCGGTAGGTGCGCCGCTGGTTGGTGAAATCGGCGGCGAGCAGGCGACCCGACCGGATCGGACGGCCCTCGTGGTAGAACATCTCGTACGCGACGGTGAAGCGGTCGCCCCGGCGCAGGTCGCGCTGGAAGTCGACGTCGCCGGCGAAGATGTCGGCGATCTGCGACGCCACGTTGTCGGGGACGCCGGCGGCGTCGGTCGCGGCGAACAGCGAGCTCGCGATCTGGCCGGTCCGCAGCTCGACCTCGCGCGACAGGGTCACCTTGCGCTCGGAGGCCGTGAACGCGCCGTCCTTGCGCTCGACGCTCGTGAGCGAATCCGTTCCGGACAGGAACCACAGCGACTGCAGCTTGCCGTCCTGGGTCGTCGCCTGCACCGTCGTTCCGGGCCGCATGAGCCGCACGAGCTGCCGGGCGCCGGGCGCGGCAAGCAGCGCGCGCGCATCGTCGCCGTCGGCGCCGAGGCGCGCCAGCACCGCGGGAACGGTGTCGCCGCGCTGGAAGCGCTCCTCGTGGAAGTACGGCGTCGCCGACGCCTGCACGGCGATATCGGCGGAAAGCGGCAGCGCCTCGACCACCGAGCGCGTCAGCACCGGCCCGGGATTGGGCTGCACGGTCGCGAATGCGGCCACGACACCGAAGACCGGCACGGCCAAGGCGGCCGCGAGCCACGGCCGGCGGGCCGCCTGCAGGTACCTTTGCGTTACAATCCGCGTCTTCGCTTCGTTCATCGCCGTTGCGCTCGAATCGCCGGGGAGTCTAGCAAGGAACCATGAGCCCGACCACCTTCGCGGCATGAGCGACGCGGACCGTCAACTCGGCATCCTCAAGCGCGGAGCGTCCGAGCTCATCGTCGAGGACGAGCTGCGCGACAAGCTCGCGACGGGTCGCCCGCTCCGGGTGAAGCTCGGCATGGACCCCACCGCGCCCGACCTGCACCTCGGGCACACCGTAGTGATCAACAAGCTGCGGCAGTTCCAGGAGCTCGGTCATCATGTCCAGTTCCTGATCGGGGACTTTACCGGAATGATCGGGGACCCGAGCGGTAAAAATGTCACGCGTCCGCCGCTCTCCAGGGAGCAGATCCTGAAGAACGCCGCCACCTACCAGGACCAGGTGTTCAAGATCCTGGACGCGAAGCGCACCGAGGTGCTCTTCAACTCCAGGTGGTGCGACGAGCTCGGGGCGGCCGGCATGGTGAAGCTCGCCGCCACCTACACCGTGGCGCGCATGCTCGAGCGCGACGACTTCGCCAAGCGCTTCCGCGCGAACCAGCCGATCGCCGTGCACGAGTTCCTCTATCCCCTCATGCAGGGCTACGACTCGGTGGCGATGAAATCCGACGTCGAGCTGGGCGGCACCGACCAGAAGTTCAACCTGCTCGTCGGCCGCGAGCTGCAGAAGCACCACGGCCAGCCGCAGCAATCGATCCTGATGATGCCGCTGCTCGAAGGGACCGACGGCAAGGAGAAGATGTCGAAGTCGCTCGGCAACTACGTCGGCATCAGCGAGCCGCCCGAGACCATCTTCGGCAAGCTCATGTCGATCTCCGACGACCTCATGTGGCGCTACATCGACCTCCTGTCCTTCGAGCCGCCCGAGACCGTCGAGCGCTCGAAGCGCGAGGTCGAATCCGGACTCAACCCCCGCGACGTCAAGGTTCGCTTCGCCCGCGAGATCGTCGCGCGCTTCCACAGCGGGCGCGACGCCGAGCGCGCGCAGGCCGACTTCGAGGCGCGCTTCCGCGAGGGCGCCCTGCCCGAGGACATGCCCGAGGTGACGGTGTCTGCGGGCGCCAGGCCCATGGCGATCGCCCAGGTGCTCAAGGCCGCGGGGCTGACCGCGAGCACCTCCGAGGCGCTGCGCATGATCGAGCAGGGCGGGATCCGGATCGACGGCGAGAAGGTCTCGGACAAGGCGACGCAGATCCCGGCGGGGAAGACCGTCGTGCTGCAGGTCGGCAAGCGCAAGTTCGCCCGCGTGACCCTCGGCTGATCGGGTCTGCGCGGTTGCCTGCGCCCTATGACGGTATGCTATCGTGTCGGGCGCATAGACATAGAACAAGCTTCACTCCACCCCCATACGCCAGCTCAAGTCAGGAGGAGATTGAACATGGTACGTCCCGGGATCAGGAAGACGGCCGCGTCCCTCGCGGTCGCAAGCGCCCTAGCCGTCGGTTATTCGCAGGCGCACGCCGCGGCTTTCGCGCTCCAGGAGCAGAACGCGAGCGGGCTGGGCAATTCGTTCGCCGGCCAGGCGGCCGCGGCCGAGAACGCGAGCACGATCTACTTCAACCCGGCGGGAATGAGCTTCCTGCCCGCGGGCCCGCAGTTCTCGCTCGGCGGCGACTACATCAAGCCTTCCACGAAATTCAGCAACGGCGGCTCGACCGCGGCCGGCTTCCCGACGTCGCCCGCGACGCAGAGGCCTCTGGGCAGCAACGGCGGCGAGGCGGGCAATCCCGCGTTCGTGCCCAACGTCTATTTCGCGATGGACGTCGCCCCGAACCTGAAAGCGGGCATCGGCATCAGCGTGCCCTTCGGGCTGGCGACCGAGTACGACTCCGACTGGATCGGGCGCTTCCAGGCGATCAAGTCTGAGATCCAAGCGGTCAATATCAATCCTTCCGTGTCCTGGAAGATGAACGACCGGACGGCGCTCGGTTTCGGCCTGAACTACCAGAGGATCGATGCGGAGCTGACCAACGCGGTCAACACCCCCGGTGCCGTCTTCGGCGGCGTATTCCAGACGGTGCTGGGCCTCACGGGCAATCAGGTCACGGCGGGCACACAGGCGAACACAGCGGCAAGCGCCGTCGCGGCGACGGGGCTGACCGAAGGCAACGTCAAGGTGACGGGCGACGACACCGCCTGGGGATGGAACATCGGCGCGATGTTCCAGCTCGCTCCGGAGACCCGGCTCGGGCTGTCGTACCGCTCGCAGATGAAGTACAAGGTCGAAGGCGACGTGACGTTCAGCAACATCCCCTCGGCGGCGACCTTCAATGCGATCGATCCCACCGGCGCGCTCGCCGGCCGGTTCGCGAATGGCAAAGTGACCCTGGATCTCAAGCTGCCCGATTCGTTCTCCGCGGCGCTGAGCCACAAGCTCGACTCCAAGTGGACGCTGCTCGCCGACGTGACCTGGACCGGGTGGTCCTCGATCCAGCAGCTGAGGATCGTGCGCGATGACGGCACCGAGCTCAGCAACACGCCGGAGAATTTCAAGGACACCTGGCGCGTCGGGGTCGGCGGCGTCTACCGCTACAACGACGCCTGGTCGATCAAGACGGGCGTCGCCTACGACCAGAGCCCGGTGAACAACACCGATCGCACCGCTCGCCTGCCCGACAACGACCGGTACTGGATCTCCATCGGGGCCCAATATCGCTTGTCGAAGACCGCGACGCTCGACTACGGCTACGCGCACCTGTTCGTCAAGAACACGTCGATCAACCAGAACGCCGGCAACGCCAACGTGAACGGCCAGCTGGTCGGCACCTACAAGGCGTCGATCGACATCATCGGCATCCAGTACAGCCAGAGCTTCTAGTCACTCGTCCAGGCCCGCCCGCCGCACGATCGCTTCCGCGTTCGCGCCGGCGGGCAGCGTCCCGAACGCGCGTCCCCAGTCGCCGCCGAGGCGCGAGGCGCGGAACGCCTCGGCCGCCTCGGCCGTGGCGTAGCGAGCCATCAGGCTCGCCTGCAGCGCCACCGCGAGCATCTCGACCACGCGGCGCGCGCGCCGCTCGACGGTGTCCCAGGGCTGGAGCTGCTGGGCGATCCGGCCGGCGAGCGTCTGGAATTCGGGGCCCGCGCTCGCGATCTCGCGCGCGAGCGCCTCGAGCGTCTCGGGCTCGCGCTGGATCGAGCGCAGCACGTCGAGGCAGATCACGTTCGCCGAGCCCTCCCAGATGCCGTTCACGGGCGCGTCGCGGTACAGCCGCGCGAGCGGCGCCTCCTCGACGTAGCCGTTGCCGCCGAGGCACTCCATCGCCTCGAGCGCGACCGCGGGGTTGCGCTTGCACAGCCAGTATTTCGCGACCGGGGTCACGAGGCGCGACAGCAGGCGCTCGCCGGCGTCGTCGCCGGCGCGGTCGAAGGCGCGCGCGAGACGGAAGGCGAGCAGCGTCGCGGCCTCGGTCTCGAGCGCGAGGTCGGCGAGCACGTTCTGCATGAGCGCGTGCTCGGCGAGGCGCTTGCCGAACGCGCGGCGGTGCGCGGCGTGGTGCAGCGCCTGCACCAGGCCCGCGCGCATCATGCCCGCGGACGCGATCACGATGTCGAAGCGGGTGAGGTGCGCCATCTCGATGAGGGTCGCGATGCCGCGGCCCTCCTCGCCCAGGCGGCGGGCCCGCGTGCCGTGGTACTCGACCTCGGCGGAGGCGTTCGAGCGGTTGCCGCACTTGTCCTTCAGGCGCTGGATGAAGAAGGGATTGCGCCCGCCGTCGGGGAGCGAGCGCGGGACGAAGAAGCAGGTGAGCCCGGCCTCGGTGCGACCGAGCGTGAAGAACGCGTCGCTCATCGGCGCGGAGCAGAACCACTTGTGGCCCTCGAGCCGGTATTCGCCGGCGCCCGCGGACGCGGCGACGGTCTCGTTGGCACGCAGGTCCGAGCCGCCTTGGCGCTCGGTCATCGCCATGCCGACGGTGACGGCGCGCTTCCGCGCGAGCGGCAGCGGCCGCGGGTCGTAGCCGTTCGCGAGCAGCTTCGGCTTCCACTCCGCCTCGAGCGCCGAGTCGGCCGAGAGCATGCGCACGGCCGCGAACGACATCGTCACCGGGCAGGCGACGCCGTTCTCGCCTTGGTTCCACAGGTAGTAGAGCGCCGCGCGCGCGACCCAGCGTCCCGCGCGCGCCGACGTCCACGGCAGCGAATGCAGCCCCGCGCCGAAGGCGAGCGCCATCAGCTCGTGGTAGGCCGGATGGTAGTCGACGACGTCGATGCGCTCCCCGGTACGGTCGTGCGTGCGCAGCTCGGGCCCGTGGCGGTTCGCGTCGCGCGCGAGCGCCTGCATGCGCTCGCTGCCGACCAGCTCGCCCATGGCCTTCGCCTCGGGCGCGATCCATCCGCCGCCTTCGCGCTCGACCGCGTCGACGAGCTGCCGGTCCCGCGACCAGGCGTCGTAGCCCGCGAGCGGCGGCGGCTGGTTGGCGCCTTCGGCCACTATTTCTTCAGCCCGATGATTTCCATCAGCCGCGCGAGCGTCGCATCCTCGCGCGCGATCAGCGCGCCGAACTGGTCGGCGGGCAGGAAGGCGGGCGTGACGCCGAGCTTCTCGCTCGCCTGCACGAACTCGGTGCTCGTGGCCGTCTTGCGTATCGCCGATTCGAGCGCGGCAATGACCGGCTTCGGCGTCCCCGCGGGAACCGCGATGCCGCGCCAGGCTTCGAGGGAGACGTCGACGCCCTGCTCGCGCGCGGTCGGCACCCCGGGCAGCGCGGGATCGCGCGACGGGGTCAGCGCGGCGAGCAGCCGCACCTGGCCGTTCTTGACGTAGCTGGAAAGCGCCGCGGGAAGCTGCACCAGCGCGTCCACGTGCCCGCCGAGCAGGCTCGGCACCGTCTGCGCGGCCGGGAACGGGACGTCGATCACCTCGGCGCCGGCCGTCCGGAACAGCGCGACGGAGGAGATGTGCGTGTGGCTGCCCGCGCCCGAATTGCCGACGGTGATCGCCTTCGGGCGGGCTTTCGCGTCCGCGACGAGATCGCCCAGCGTGCGCCATTTCGAATCGGCGCGCACGGCCACGACGGGCGCCTCGACCAGCACGCGCGCGACCGCGTCGAACGTGCGGTAGTCGAACGGCAGCTGGCCCGAGTGGTACGTCGTCGAGATCGAGTTCGAGTTCCACACCAGCGAGTAGCCGTCGGGCTTCTGCGCGGCCACGTGCTTGTATCCGATCGCGCCGCCCGCGCCGGGACGGTCGACGACCAGCACCTGCGTGCCGAGCTGCCTCGCCATGCCGTCGGCGAGCACGCGCGCCGTCACGTCGGCCGACGACCCCGCCGGAAACAGCACGGTGATCTCGACCGGGCCCTTGCGCGGGAACGCCGGCTCCTGCGCAGGCGAGGATCCCGCCGCGAATGCGAACGAAAAAGCGGCGAGAAACAGGACATGCACGATGCGCCGGGCCATGCGATCTCCTCAGTCGTTCGCCAGGATTTCCGCGATTTCGACGCGGCGCCCGGTGCGCGCGGACAGCACGCCCGCCCGCACGGCCGCGAGCGAGCGCGCGGCGCGCTCGCCGTCCATCTCCGGCGCACCGTCGCCGCGCACCGCGCGCGCGAACTCCTCGAGCTCGTCGACGAAAGTATCGTTCTTTTCGCAGGCCACCGCCGCCGGCCGCTCCGTCCCCCGCTTCAGGAAGCGCAGCCCCGAGTGCAGGTCGTAGTACGCGCTCGCCTCCTTGCCGTAGACGTTCACGAGGTAGTACTCGGAGGCCGACGCATAGCTCGCGTTCAGGGTCGAGAGCGCGCCGCCCTCGTGCTCGAGCACGAGGCTCGCGACGTCCGGGTTGTCCCCGGGCAGGACGAGCTGCGCCGAGCGCGCGCTCACGGCGACGATCGGCCCCATCAGGTACTCGAGCACGTCGGTGTAGTGGATGCCGATCTGCAGCATCACGCCGCCCGGCATGCCCTCGGCGCTGTAGCGCCACGACGAGACATCGATCTTGCCCAGGCGGTCGCGGCTGATGTTGGCCTCGGCGTTCACGAGGCGCCCGAGCTCGCCCGCCTCGATTCTCGCCTTCACCCAGCGGAAATGGCTCTCGCGGCGCCGCTGGTAGCCCAGGGCGAGCACCACGCCCGCCGCGCGGCACGCGCGCGCGATCTCGCGCCCCTCGCTCACCGTGTTGGCGATCGGCTTGTCGAGGAAGACGTGCTTGCCGGCGCGCGCGGCCGCGCGCGTCGTCTCGAGGTGCGCGTTGTTCGGTGTCGTGTTGATGACCGCCTCGATCGAGCGGTCGGCGAGGAGCGCGTCGTAGCTCGGCGCCGCGGCGCAGCCGTATTTCGCGGCGAAGGCGCGCCGCTTGTCCTGCGAGCGCGTGTAGCACGCGACGATCTGCAGCTTGCCCGAGCGCACGATCGCGTCGGCGAGCACGTCGGACCACCAGCCCATGCCGAGGCAGGCGACGCGGACCGGCCCGGACGCCAACGCGCGCTCCGGCTACCGGGCGTCGCGCCAGGCGGCGCCGATCGACTCGACCGCCTCCTGCGCGATCGCCTCGTCGGTCTTCCAGTCGCCGCCCGCGACGCCGACGCCGCCGATGCATTCGCCGCCGACGATCACCGGGCAGCCGCCCTCCATCGCGGTCCAGCGCTCCGCGCCGGCCGCGAGCGTGAGCCCGATCACGTGATCGGTGTCGAGCGCTTGCCCTTGCGCGCCGCGCGCGCCCGTCGCGCGCCGGTTCGACGCCGCGGACACCGCCTTGGTCGTCGCCGAGTGCACCGTATGGAAGCGCCCGCCGTCCATGCGCTCGAGGACGATCGGGTGCCCGCCCGCGTCGACCACCGCGATCGAGACGGCGATGCCCGCCTTGCGCGCGGCCGCCGCCGCCGTGTCGGCGATCTTTCTCGCGCCGGCGAGCGTGAGGCGCCTCGCGTCCGCGGTATAGGCGTCGCTCATGGTCGCCGGGTCAGCGCGGGGCGCTGCCCCACAGCTCCTTCAGGCGCGCGTCGCGGCCGCATCCGTCGCGGTAGAACTTGTAGCGGATCGGGTTCTTCTTGTAGAAGTCCTGGTGATACTGCTCGGCCGGGTAGAAGGTCGACGCCGGCACGATCGGCGTGACGATGTCCTGCTTGAACGGCTTGGTCTTCTGCAGCTCCGCCTTCGAGCGCTCGGCGACGCGCCGCTGCTCGTCGTTGTGCACGAAGATCGCCGTGCGGTACTGCGTGCCGACGTCGCAGAACTGGCGGTCGCGCACGGTCGGATCGATGTTGTGCCAGAACGCGTCGAGCAGCTTCTCGTAGCTGATCTTCTTCGGGTCGTAGAGGACCTCGACGGACTCGGCGTGGCCGGTGCGGCCCGAGGAGACTTCCTCGTAGGTCGGGTTCGGCTTCGTGCCGCCGGTGTAGCCCGAGGTGGTCGACACCACGCCGGGCAGCTTGTCGAAAGGCGGCTCCATGCACCAGAAGCAGCCGCCGGCGAACGTCGCCTTCTCCAGGCCCGGCTGCGGCGTTTGCGCGGGGGCGGACATCGCTGCCGCCGCGACCGCTGTTCCGACCAGCGCCGCCAGCAGCATCCGGAGCGTGCTCATGCGGCAAACATACCATGCCGACCGGCAACTTTCTCGGGACCGGCGGGCGCCGGTAGAATCGCGTCATGTCGACCGCAAATCAACCCGCGCCCGGGCGCGAGATCGCCACGCTCGCGGGGGGCTGCTTCTGGTGCCTCGAGGCCGTCTACGACGATCTCAAGGGCGTCGAGTCCGTCGCGTCCGGGTACATGGGCGGCAAGCGCCCGAATCCCACCTACGAGCAGGTGTGCTCGGGCGCCACGGGCCACGCCGAGGTCGTCGAGATCGAGTTCGACCCGGCGAAGGTCTCGTACCGCGAGCTGCTCGAGGTGTTCTTCGTGATCCACGATCCGACGACGCCCGACCGCCAGGGGAACGACGTCGGCACGCAGTACCGCTCGGCGATTTTCTACCATACGCCGGAGCAGCAGGCGGCCGCGCGGGAGGTGATGGAGCGGCTCGGCGCGGCGAAGGTCTACGACGAGCCGATCGTCACGCAGCTCGTTCCCGCCTCGACCTTCTACCCGGCCGAGGACTATCACCAGGAATATTTCCGCCGCAATCCCGGCCAGCCCTACTGCGCCTTCGTCGTGAAGCCGAAGGTCGCGAAGTTCCGCAAGCACTTCCTCGAGAAGGTCAAGAAGTAGGCTTCGGGCGTCACAGCAGGTCGGGCGCGATCACCGCGCGCAGCAGCACCTTGCCGTCCTGCTCGCGGTGCGAGAGCCACCATACCGACGCCTTCCTGATGCTCCAGTCCGCCGGAGTTCCCGTGAGCGCGAGCGCCGCCGCCCGCCCCAGCGTCGGCTGATGCCCCACGATCAGCACGGCGCCGTCTTCGTCGGGCCAGCCCGCCGCGGCGAGGAGCTGGTCCGCGTCGGCGCCGGGCGCGAGCGCCGCGTCGGTCGCGAACGACTTCGTCAGCGCTTCGGCGGTCTGCCGCGCCCGGTTCGCCGGGCTCGCGAGGACGCGCGTCTCGCGCGGCAGCCACTCGCGCAGCCAATCGGCCACGCGCTTCGCCTGCTTTCTGCCCTTGGCGGTGAGATCGCGCTCGAGGTCGCGCGCGCCGGGCTCGGCGTCCGCGTGGCGCCACAGGAGGAGGTCCATGGCCGGATTCTAGGGCGATCGCGGCCGGCGGGTCGTAACGATCCCGGCGCGCATCGTAACGTGGCCGAAATATCGCTCGTTTACGATCGCGGCTGCACTCCAGGAACAGAACGGGGGAAGTCATGAACGTCATGCGAGCATTCCGCGCGGTCGGAATCGCGGCGGCCATTGCCGCCGCCCCGATCGCGCACGCCGTCGACATCACGGGCGCCGGCGCCACGTTTCCCTATCCGCTGTACGCCAAGTGGGCCGAAGCGTACAGGCAGCAGACCGGCGTCGGGCTGAACTACCAGTCGATCGGCTCGGGCGGCGGCATCAAGCAGATCCGCTCGAGGACGGTCGACTTCGGGGCCTCCGACGCGCCGCTCAAGGCCGACGAGCTGGAGAAGGACGGGCTGCTACAGTTCCCGACCGTGATGGGCGGGGTGGTGCCGGTCGTCAATCTCGACGGCATCGCGGCGGGGCAGATGAAGCTCACGGGCGAGACGCTCGCCGACATCTACCTCGGCAGGATCGAGAAGTGGAACGACGCCCGGATCGCCGCGCTCAACCCCGGGGTGAAGCTGCCGAACCAGCCGATCACCGTGGTGCACCGCGCCGACGGCTCGGGCACGACGTTCATCTTCACGAACTATCTGTCGAAGGTGAGCGCCGAGTGGAAGGACAAGGTCGGCAACAACGCCTCGGTGTCCTGGCCGGCGCCGACCAGCACCGGCGGCAAGGGCAACGAGGGCGTCGCCTCGTTCGTGCAGCGCATCCGCGGCTCGATCGGCTACGTCGAGTACGCGTACGCCAAGCAGAACAAGATGACGTTCGCGATGCTGAAGAACCGCGACGGCGAGTTCGTCGCGCCGGGCGACAAGACGTTCCAGGCCGCGGCCGCGGGCGCCGACTGGAAGCACGCGAAGGGCTTCTACGAAATCCTCACCGACGAGCCGGGCAAGGCGAGCTGGCCGATCACGGGCGCGACCTTCATCCTGATGCGCAAGACGCAGGCCGACGGCGCCAAGGCGAAAGAGGTGCTCAGGTTCTTCGACTGGGCCTACCGAAACGGGGATCGCATGGCGCTCGAGCTCGACTACATCCCGATGCCCGACGACGTGGTGAAGCTCATCCAGTCGGCGTGGAAGGGCGAGATCAGGGACGCGGGCGGGAAGCCGCTCTGGTAGCGCGCATAGGCTCCCGCTCCGCGGAGCGGATAAAATGAGCACCGTGGCGAACACTCTCGAAGGCCTGGCCGGAAGCCCTCGGTCCGTCGCCCCCGAATCGCGAGCGATCCCCGACGCGCGGCTCAGGCGGCACCAGCGCCTCGATCTGCTGTTCCGCCTCGTGACGCGCGCGTTCGCGTTCCTCGTGCTCGCGCTGCTCGCCGCGATCCTCGCCTCGCTCGTCGCCGGCAGCCTGCCGGCGATCCGCAAGTTCGGCCTGGGCTTCCTCGCCGACGCCACCTGGAATCCGGTCACCGAGCAGTTCGGCGCGCTCGCGCCCATCGTCGGCACGCTGGTCACCTCCGCGATCGCGCTCATCATCGGCGTCCCGGTGAGCTTCGGCATCGCGCTCTTCCTCACCGAGCTCTCGCCGGCCTGGCTGCGGCGCCCGCTCGGCACGGCGGTCGAGCTGCTCGCCGCGATTCCGTCGATCATCTACGGCATGTGGGGCCTGTTCATATTCGCGCCGGCGTTCGCCGACTACGTGCAGCCGGCGCTCACGGCGACGCTGGGCGAGATCCCGCTCGCGGGCGCGCTGTTCCGCGGACCGCCGATCGGGATCGGCGTGCTCTCGGCCGGGATCATCCTCGCGATCATGGTGATCCCGTTCATCGCCTCGGTGATGCGCGACGTGTTCGAGGTGGTGCCCTCGGTGCTGAAGGAGTCGGCGTACGCGCTCGGATCGACCACGTGGGAGGTGGTGTGGAACGTGGTGCTGCCGTACACCAAGGTCGGCGTGGTCGGCGGCGTCATGCTGGGCCTGGGGCGCGCGCTCGGCGAGACTATGGCGGTCACCTTCGTCATCGGCAACGCGCACAGGCTGTCCTCGTCGCTGTTCCTGCCGGGCAACACCATCGCGTCCACGCTCGCGAACGAGTTCACCGAGGCGGTCGGCGACGTCTACTTCTCGGCGCTGATCGAGCTGGGGCTGATCCTCTTTCTCATCACCTTCGTCGTGCTCGCGCTCTCGAAGCTGCTGCTGCTGCGCCTCGCGAAGCGCGAGGGCCAGAAGACCTGAGCGCCATGACGATCTACGCGCGGCGCATCTTCGTCAACCGCTTCAACCTGGCGGTGTCGCTGCTGACGATGCTGTTCGGGCTGTTCTGGCTCGGCTGGATCCTGTTCACGCTGGTCGATGCCGGCTTCCGCGCGATCGGCCCGGAACTGTTCGCGCTGGCGACCCCGGCGCCGGGCAGCGCCGGGGGGCTGTCGAACGCCATCGTCGGCAGCTTCGCCATGGCAGCCGGCGGCACGCTGATCGGCACGCCGATCGGCATCATGGCCGGCATCTATCTCGCCGAGTTCGGTCAGCGCGGCTGGCTCGCGCCGGCGACGCGCTTCATCAACGACATCCTGCTGTCGGCGCCGTCGATCGTGATCGGCTTGTTCGTCTACGAGGTCTACGTGGTGAGCACGCGGCACTTCTCGGCGTGGGCGGGCATCATGGCGCTCGCGCTGCTCGTGATCCCGGTGGTCGTGCGCACCACCGAGAACATGCTGCGGCTCGTCCCCGACAGCCTGCGCGAGGCGGCCGCGGCGCTCGGCGCGCCGCAGTGGAAGATGATCACGCTCGTGACCGTGCGCGCGGCGCGCGCCGGCATCGTCACCGGGGTCCTCCTCGCCGTGGCGCGCATCAGCGGCGAGACCGCGCCGCTGCTCTTCACCGCGCTCAACAACCAGTTCTGGTCGCTCGACCTGAACGCCCCGATGGCGAACCTGCCGGTCGTGATCTTCCAGTTCGCGATGAGCCCCTACGACAACTGGCACGCGCTCGCGTGGGCGGGAGCGCTGCTGATCACGCTCGGGGTGCTCGCGCTCAACATCGTCGCGCGCGTGTTCTTCCGCAACCGTACCGCGACCTACTGACCATGGCCGCCGTCCTCCAGCCCGCGCCGCAGCCGCAGCCGAAGATCCAGGTGCGCAACCTCGACTTCTACTACGGCGGCTTCCAGGCGCTGAAGAACATCAATCTCGCGATCCCGCCGCGCCAGGTGACGGCGTTCATCGGTCCTTCGGGCTGCGGCAAGTCGACGCTGCTGCGCACGTTCAACCGCATGTACGCGCTCTATCCGAAGCAGGAGGCGCGCGGCGAGGTGCTGCTCGACGGCGACGACATCCTCGCGCCGGGACAGGACCTGAACCGGCTGCGCGCGCGCGTCGGCATGGTGTTCCAGAAGCCGACGCCGTTCCCGATGTCGATCTACGACAACATCGCCTTCGGCGTGCGCCTCTACGAGCGCATGGCGCCGCGGGCGATGGACGAGCGCGTCGAATGGGCGCTCAGGCAGGCGGCGCTCTGGGACGAGGTGAAGGACAAGCTGAAGCAGAGCGGGACCAGCCTCTCCGGCGGCCAGCAGCAGCGCCTGTGCATCGCGCGCGCGATCGCGGTGCGGCCCGACGTGCTGCTGCTCGACGAGCCCGCTTCGGCGCTCGATCCCATCTCGACCGGGCGCATCGAGGAGCTGGTGCACGAGCTGAAGCGGGACTACACCATCGTGATGGTGACGCACAACATGCAGCAGGCGGCGCGGGTATCGGACTTCACGGCCTACATGTACCTCGGCGAGATGATCGAGTTCGGCGTGACCGACGAGATCTTCATCAAGCCGAAGCGCAAGGAGACCGAGGATTACATCACCGGCCGCTTCGGCTGAGCCGGCAGGAGGCGCGATGAACGAGCACATATCCAAGCAGTACGACAGCGAGCTGGAGACGCTGCGGTCGGGCGTGCTGCAGATGGGCGGCCTGGTGGAGTCACAGATCCGCAGCGCGATCGAGGCCTTCTCGACCGGCAGCCGCGAGCTGGTCGAGAAAGTCATCGCGGCGGAGGCCCGCGTCGACCAGCACGAGGTCGACATCGACAACACCTGCAGCCACGTGATCGTGAAGCGCCAGCCCGCGGCCGGGGACCTGAGGCTGATCATGGCGATCATGCGCGCGGTCACCGACCTGGAGCGCATCGGCGACGAGGCCGAGAAGATCGCCCGCATGTCGGGGCAGATCCACGAGCGCGGCAGGCCGCAGCTCATGAGCTCGGGCGCGATCCGGCACGCCGCCGATATCGCGATCTCGATGCTGCGCGACGCCCTCGACGCGCTGGCGCGCCTGGACGCGGGCGACGCCGCCAAGGTGATCCGCCAGGACGCGGCCATCGACGACGAGTTCCGCTCGATCGTGCGCCAGCTCATCACGTTCATGATGGAGGACCCGCGCACCATCTCCACCGCCCTCGAGATCGTCTGGATCGCGAAGGCGGTCGAGCGCATCGGGGATCACGCCAAGAACATCGCCGAGGACGTGATCTACATCGTCAAGGGCACCGACATCCGCCACACGCGCTTCGTCGAGCTCGAAGGCGAGGAGCCGCGCTGAGGCGCTCGCCATGGGCGGCGCGATCCTGGTCGTCGAGGACGACCCGGCGATCCAGGAGCTGATCGCGGTCAACCTCGAGCACGCGGGCCACCGCGTGAGGCGCGCGCTCGACGCCGAGCAGGCCGAGGCCGAGATCCGCAAGGCGCTTCCCGACGTGGTCCTGCTCGACTGGATGCTGCCCGGGATGCAGGGCCTCGAGCTCGCGCGCAAGCTGCGCGCCGACCGGCGTACGCGCGACATCCCGATCATCATGCTGACCGCCCGCGCCCAGGAGGGCGACAAGGTCGCCGGCCTCGAGGCCGGCGCGGACGACTACGTGACCAAGCCGTTCTCGCCGCGCGAGCTCATCGCGCGCATCCAGGCGGTGATCCGCCGTCGCGCGCCGCAGCTCGCCGACGAAGCGGTCGAGGTCGACGGCCTGCGGCTCGACCCGGCGGCGCACCGGGTGAAGGCGCACGGCCGCAATCTCGAGCTGCCGCCCGCGGAGTTCCGGCTGCTGCGCTTTCTGATGACGCATCCCGAGCGCGTGTACACGCGCTCGCAGCTGCTCGACGAGATCTGGGGCGACCA
Source organism: Burkholderiales bacterium (assembly GCA_035651815.1). Taxonomy (GTDB): domain Bacteria; phylum Pseudomonadota; class Gammaproteobacteria; order Burkholderiales; family SG8-39; genus VBDM01. Next base: position 22,707 of record DASRFB010000105.1, read on the forward strand.
CGTGTTCATCGAGGAGCGCACCGTCGACGTGCACATCCGGCGCCTGCGCGAGGCGCTCGAGCCGAGCGGCCACGACGCCCTGGTGGAGACCGTGCGCGGCACGGGGTACCGCTTCGCCGCGAGCCGGCGTGATCCCGGCGGAAACATTCCCGTCACGGACGCTTAACGCGCGTCCCGCGCTCGACCGAGACCCGCATCCCGAGCGCGCGCCATTCGGCCGACTCGTCGCCGAGCGCCGCTTCCGTGAGCGGATGACGCTCCAGCCAGGCGCGCGGCAGCGCGACCTGGAAGCCGCCGGCCGAGCGCCTGCACTCGAGCGACGGCAGCCCGAGGTCCCGCCGGCTCTGGTGGAGCAGCGCCGCGAGGCGCAGCGCGAACACGAGCGGCCACTCCGGGCTGCGCTTCGGCAGCCCGCGCAGCTTCGAGAGCTTCCCGCGGTGCGCGAGCACCAGGCGCGCGAGCCGGGCCTGCTCCGATTGCGAGAATCCCGGCATGTCGGCTTGCGAGACGATGTAGGCCGAGTGCTTGTGGTAGCCCGCGTGCGCGATCGAGATGCCGATTTCGTGCAGGCTCGCCGCCCAGCGCAGCAGCGCCGCGTCGCTCTCGGGCGCCTTCGGATCGACGCCCGCGAGGATCCGCTGCGCGAGCGCGGCGACGCGCTCGGCCTGCGCGGCGTCGACCTGGTAGCGGCGCATGAACTGGCGCGCCGTGGCCTCGCGCATGTCGCGGTGGCGCACGCGCCCGAGCAGGTCGTACATGACGCCCTGGCGCAGCGCCGCGTCCGAGACGTCGAGCGCGTCGATCCCGAACTCGGCCAGCACCGAGCTCATGATCGCGAGGCCGCCGGCGATGATCGGCTTGCGGTCCTCGCGCAAGCCCGGAATCTTCAGGCGGCCGATGCGCCCGGCCTCGATGAAGCGCTCGCGCAACTCGCCGAGGGCGGATGCGGAGAGGCCGTGCTCGACCAGCCCGCACTCGCGTGCGATCGACGCGAGCGCGCGCGCGGTGCCCGAGGAGGCCACCGCGTGCGTCCAGCCGGCGGCGCGGTAGGCGTCGACGATGCGCTGCAGCTCGTTCGCCGCGGCGAGCTCGGCTCGCTCGAAGCGCGGCTTGTCGAGTCGGCCCTCGGCGAAGAATCGCAGGCTGTAGCCGACGCAGCCCATCGGCAGGCTCTCCATCAGCTGCGGCTCCAGGCCCTTGCCGATGATGCACTCGGTCGAGCCGCCGCCGATGTCCACCACGAGCCGCCGCTCGTCCGACGCGGCGAGCTCGTGCGCGACGCCGAGATAGATCAGCCGCGCCTCCTCGCGGCCGAAGATGACTTCGACCGGATACCCGAGGATGCGCTCGGCTTGCGCGATGAAGGCGGCTGCGTTCTTCGCGGTGCGCAGCGCGCTCGTGCCGACCGCGCGCACCGAGCCGCGCGGAAAGCCCCGCAGGCGCTCGGCAAAGCGCTCGAGGGCCGCCATGGCTCGCGCGCGCGTGCGCCGGTCGATCCTGCGGTCGCGGGTGAGCCCGCCGCCGAGGCGGACGGGCTCGCGCAGGCTGTCGAGCATGTACACCTGGTCGTCGAGCACCCGCGCGATCTGCAGGTGAAAGCTGTTCGAGCCGAGGTCCAGCGCGGCGAGAGTATCCGGTTTCACGTCCGCAAGACTGCCTGCGCGATCAAGCCCTTGGCGTCGGAGCGCCGATTCCGGTTGCCAGCTTGCCCGATTCGCATGACGATATTGTTACCGCAAACCGTAACGAAAACGCAACATAGCGTTCCTAGAGTCGTCCCATGCTGCAGCCCGTCCGTCTCCCGCCGCGCCGCGTCCGTCCGCAGTTCCTGCCCCGCGAGCTCGGCATGCTCGAGTTCAACCGGCGCGTGCTCGCGCAGGCGGAAGACCGCCGCGTGCCGACCCTCGAGCGGCTGCGCTTCCTGTGCATCGTGTCGAACAATCTCGACGAGTTCTTCGAGATCCGCGTCGCCGAGGTGAAGGAGAAGATCAAGCTCGGGAAGGAGATCGAGATCGCGGGCGAGACGCCCGCGAGCGAGGTCTTCGCGGCGATCAGCGAGCGCGCGCATGCGCTGGTGGACGACCAGTACCGCGTGCTGAACCGGGAGGTCCTGCCGGCGCTCGCCGACGACGGCGTGCTGTTCCTGTCGGAGCAGCAGTGGACGCGCGAGCAGCGCGCCTGGCTGCGCGAGTACTTCGTGCGCGAGATGATGCCGCTGCTCACCCCGATCGGGCTCGATCCGGCGCACCCCTTCCCGCGGGTGCTCAACAAGAGCCTCAACTTCGCCGTGCAGCTCGAGGGCACCGACGCCTTCGGCCGCAGCTCGGGCAAGGCGATCGTGCAGGCGCCGCGCCTGCTGCCGCGCGCGATCCGGCTGCCCGCGGCGCTCGCCGGCGACGACTACGCCTTCGTGCTGCTCGCGTCGGCGCTCCAGGCGTTCGTCGACATGCTGTTCCAGGGCATGTCGGTGCTCGGGTCGTACCCTTTCCGCGTGACGCGCAACAGCGACCTCTGGCTCGACGAGGAGGAGATCAAGAACATGCGCATCGCGCTGCAGGGGGAGCTGCCGCAGCGCCATTTCGGCGACTCGGTGCGCCTCGAGATCGCCGCCGACATGCCGGCCGAGATGGAGCAGTTCCTGCTCGAGCAGTTCGAGCTCGCGCCGCCCGATCTCTACCGCGTCGACGGTCCGGTGAACCTGGTCCGCCTCATGGAGATTCCCGAGCTCGTCGACAAGCCCAAGCTCAAGTACCCGCCGTTCTTCCCTGGCGTGCCGCGGCCGCTCGACAAGGGCGCCGACCTCTTCCGCGCGATCCGCAAGGCCGACATCCTCCTGCACCACCCGTTCCAGTCGTTCAACCCGGTGATCGACTTCCTCGAGCAGTCGGTCGAGGACCCGGACGTGGTGGCGATCAAGCAGACCGTGTACCGCACGGGCACGGACTCGGTGCTCATGCGGTACCTGATCGACGCGGCGCAGCGCGGCAAGGAGGTGACTGTCGTCGTGGAGCTGCTCGCGCGCTTCGACGAGGAAGCGAACCTCAACTGGGCGGCCAAGCTCGAGGAGGTCGGCGCGCACGTCGTGTACGGCGTCGTCGGCTACAAGACGCACGCGAAAATGTCGCTGGTCGTGCGCCGCGAGCACGGGACGCTGCGGCGCTACGTGCATCTCTCGACCGGGAACTACCACCCGCGCACGGCGAAGCAATATACCGACTTCGGCCTGTTCACCGCGGACGAGGGCGTCTGCGACGACGTGAACGAGGTCTTCAAGCAGCTCACCGGTCTCGGCCGGGCGCGGCCGCTGAATCACCTTTGGATCTCGCCGTTCACGCTGCACGAGCGCGTGCTCGCGGCGATCCGGAACGAGGCGGCGCACGCGCGCGCGGGCAAGCCCGCGCACATCGTCGCCAAGATGAACGCGCTCCTCGAGCCCAAGGTGATCGAGGCCTTGTACAAGGCCTCGCAGGCCGGGGTGAAGATCGATCTCGTCATCCGCGGCGTTTGCGCGCTGCGGCCCGGAATCCCGGGCCTCTCGGACAACATCCGCGTGCGCTCGGTCGTCGGGCGCTTCCTCGAGCATTCGAGGATCTTCTACTTCCTGAACGACGGCGCGGAGGACGTGTACCTCGCGAGCGCGGACTGGATGGAGCGCAATTTCTTCCGCCGCATCGAGGTGTGCGTGCCCGTCCTCGAGAAGAAGCTCAAGAACCGCGTCATCCGCGAGGGCTTGCGGCCTTACCTCTCCGACAGCAGCCAGGCCTGGGAGATGGACGCGGACGGCAACTACCGCCTGCGACACTCGCGCGGGCGGCTGCCGCGCTCCGCCCAGGAGCAGCTGCTCGCGATGCTCGCGACGACGGCAACCGACGCGCTCCAGGCGACGGCGCCGGCGGGACGCAAGCGCCCGCGGAGCGCGTGACAGAAAGGTCCGGCCGCACGGCGGGCCTGACGTAAAATCGCATTTTTCCCTGCGGTGCTCGCGATGGAGCAGGAGAGCCCCTTCAAGGGCAAGACCGGGGTGCGGCGCCTCGTCAACGCCCTCGGTTACTCTCTCGAGGGCGTGATGTCGGCGCTGCGGCACGAGGCGGCATTCCGCCAGGAGCTGGTGCTCGCGGCGGTGCTGATTCCCGCGGCGCTGCTCGCGCCGGTCTCGGCGCCCGCCAAGGCGCTCATGATCGCGTGCGTGCTGCTCGTGCTCGTCGTCGAGCTGCTCAACTCGGCGCTCGAGGCCGTCGTCGACCTCGCCTCGCCGGAGCATCATCGCCTCGCCAAGCGCGCAAAGGACATCGGCAGCGCCGCGGTGTTCCTCAGTCTCGTGAACGTCGCCGTGGTATGGGCGGTCGTGCTCTTCGGATGAGTGCTCGTCCGGAATGAACGACCCCGTCGTTCGCACTCTCGCCGCCATCGCGCTTCTCGCGGTTCCCGCGCTCGCGGCCGGCCTGATCCTCGGCCCCGCCTGGGGCTGGGCCGTCCTCTCGCTGGCGCTCGCGGCGGCGCTCCTCTCGCACGCCCATCACCTGCGGCTGCTCGCGCGCTGGGCGGCGGGCCTTGCCGCCGACGTGCCCGAGGGCAGGGGCATGTGGCAGGACGTGCTGACGCTGCTCTACCGCCGCGAGCGCGCAGAGCTGCGCCGGCGCCGCACGCTCGCGCGCCTGCTCGCGCGCTCGCGCCGCGCGGGCCGGGCGCTGCCCTACGGCATGGCGATCCTCGACGCGGAGCACCGCATCCTGTGGTGCAACGACTCCTCCGAGCGCCAGCTCGGCATCGACGTGCGCTCGGACGTCGGCCAGCCGATCGTCAACCTCGTGCGCCAGCCCGAGTTCGTGCGCTACGTCGCCGCGCGCGACTTCTCGGCGCCGCTCGCGCTCAAGACGTCCCGCGACGACGGCCTGATCCTCTCGGTGCAGCTCGTGCCGTACGTCGAGTCGCAATGGCTGCTGCTCTCGCGCGACGTGACGCAGGCGACGCGCCTGGAGACCATGCGGCGCGACTTCGTCGCCAACGTCTCGCACGAGCTGCGCACGCCGCTCACCGTGCTGATCGGCTTCCTCGAGACGGTGCGCGAGCTGAAGCTCGATCCCGGGCGCTCGCGCGACTACCTGAACCTCATGGCCGAGCAGGGCCGGCGCATGCAGCGCATCATCGACGACCTGCTGACGCTGTCGACGCTCGAGTCGGCGCCCGCGCCCGAGCACGACGAGCGCGTCGACACGGCGCTGCTGCTCGCGCGCGTGCTCGGCGACGCGCAGGCGCTCTCGGGCGGGCGCCACCGCATCCGCCTGGACGCCGAGGAGGGCTTCGACCTGCTCGGCGCGGAGAGCGAGCTCGCGAGCGCCTTCGGCAACCTCGCGAGCAACGCCATCCGCTACACGCCCGCGGGCGGCGAGGTGCGGCTCGTGTGGCGCGCCTCGCGCGAGGGCGCGATCTTCGCCGTCGAGGACACCGGGATCGGGATCGAGCGCGAGCACATCCCGAGGCTCACCGAGCGCTTCTACCGCGTCGACCGCGGGCGCTCGCGCGAGAGCGGCGGCACGGGCCTCGGGCTCGCGATCGTGAAGCACGCGCTCGCGCGCCACCAGGCGGCGCTCCAGATCGAGAGCGAGCCCGGCCGCGGCAGCCGCTTCGCCGCGCGCTTCCCGGCTCGGCGCGTGGTCGCCGCCCCGGCGCGCCGGAAGAGCGAGGCGCTCGGCTAGCGAGCGGGTGGTCGCGCGAGGCCCGCGTAGCGCCGCCCCAGGAAGATCCCGAGCGCGAGCCACGCGATCACGCCCGGGATCGCGGCGAGCGCCATCCCGGGGAGCGCGAGCCCGAGCGCCTTGAATCCCGCGTACAGCCAGCCGCTCGCCGCGTCGCCGCCGCGGAACACGACGGTGTCGATGAAGTTCTTCGACTTGTACTTGGCGTCGCGCCCGAGCACGGTGAACAGCATCTCGCGCGCCGGCCGCGCGATCGCGTAGTCCGCGGCGCGGCGCGCCACCTGGAACGCGAGCACGACCGCGAGCACGGGCGCGGCGCCCATCGCGGCGAACCCGGCGAGCGCGAGCAGGGGAAGCAGCGCCAGCGCCGCGCCCACGCCGAGCCGCTCCACGAACTTGCTCACGACGAGGAGCTGCCCGAGCAGCGTCAGCACGTTCACCGCGAGATCGACGTGCGCGAAGAGGGCCGTGCGCTCGGCGGGATCGGCGTAGCGCTCGGCGATCATGCGCGCGAGCTCGAAGTACGCGAACCCGAGCAGCGCCGTGTAGAGCAGCACGTAGCCCACGATGCCGGCGAGGTAGGGCGAGCGCGCGATCTCGGCCAACCCCGACCAGGTCGTGCCGCCGATCCGCACCTCGGGCGGCCGCGCCGCGCCGGCGGCGTCGCGCCCGCGCGCCCAGCGCAGCAGCGCGTGGATGCACACGAGGCACGCCGCGAGAAACGCGCCCGAGAGCAGCAGCAGGTTCGCGGTGCCGAGCGGGCCGACCAGCACCGCGGTCAGCGCCGGCCCCGCGAGCGCGCCGCTCGTGCCGCCCGCGGACACCACGCCGAAGAGCCGCGCCGCCTGCTCCGGCGTGAACAGGTCCGCCATCAGGCTCCAGAACACCGAGACCACGAACAGGTTGAACACGCTCACCCACACGAAGAACGCCGCCGCGACCGCCGGGCGCGCCGCGCCGCTCTCGAACAGCGCGTAGAAGACGCCGATGTTGGCGACGAAGAAGAGATAGGTCCAGGGCACGAGGCGCCGGCGCGGCAGCCGCGCCGCCGCCCAGCCGAACACCGGGACCAGCGCGAGCGTCGCGGCGAACGTCGCCGAGAACAGCCCCGGGAGATTGGCGACGCCGCTCTGGATGCCCATCTCGTCGCGCAGCGGCCGCAGGATGTAGTAGCCGCACAGGAGGCAGAAGAAATACGCGAACGACCAGGCGAGGGCCTTGCCCTCGCCCGGCTCGATGCGCGCGACGCGCGAAATAATGCTCACGGCCTCTGGCATCGGTCTTGCTCACTGAGATAGCGAGCGTCGTTGGAGCACGGATCGAGGAGCGAAGTGGCCGATCCTCGCCGCGCATGACGCGGGGCCAACAGACGGCCATAACGATCAAAGGGGAGAGAAACATGAAAAAGTGCACACTGCTCGGTTTGATGGCGGCGGCGATGGCGTTCGCGCCGGTGGCGCTGGCGCAGGGCGTGGTCGACGGCTCGATGAACCCGTACCACGTGGCCGGCGAAAAGCTGGACAGCGGCCTGGGCGACATCGTGTCGGTCGGCGCCTACGCCAATCCGTATCACGTCGCGGGCGAGAAGTCGGACAGCGGCATCGGCAACATCAGCGCCGCGGAGCTCGCCCCGTACATGGGCTCGAGCCGCGTCGCGGGCGAGAAGCTCGACAGCGGCCTGGGCGATCTGACCGCGGCCGATATCGCGCCGTACATGAACCCGAACCACGTCGCGGGCGAGAAGCTCGACAGCGGCCTGGGCGAGATCGCGGAGCGGTCGAGCGGCGCGATTATCCGCGCGTCGTCGTACTAGCGTCAAAGTCGCTCCAGGGTCGGGACCGCGGCAGTCGGGCAGTCCCGGCCTTCGTTTGTCAGGGCGCAAGGCGCCCGATGCGCCAGGCGCTTCCCGCGCGCTCGTAGCACAGCCGGTCGTGCAGCCGGTCGGCGCGGCCCTGCCAGAACTCGAGCCACTCCGGGACGACCCGATACCCGCCCCAGTTCGCGGGCCGCGCCGGCGCGTCGCCGAGGCGCTTGGCCGCCGCCTCGAACTTCGCTTCCAGGTCCGACCTCTTGGCGACCGGCTCGCTCTGCGGCGAGACGATCGCCGAGAGGCGCGCGCCGAGCGGCCGGCTCGCGAAGTAGGCGTCGGACTCTGCCGCGTCCGTGCGCTCGACCGCGCCCTCGATGCGCACCTGGCGCTCGAGCGGCTCCCAGCAAAAGAGCAGCATCGCGCGCGGGTTCTCGGCGAGCTCGCGTCCCTTGCGGCTGTCGTAGTTCGTGAAGAAGACGAAGCCGCGCGCATCGAACCCCTTCAGCAGCACCGCGCGCGCGGACGGGCGTCCCGAGCGGGTCGCCGTCGCGAGCGTCATCGCGTTCGCGAGCGGCACCTCGGCGCGCACGGCGTCGTCGAGCCAGCGCGCGAACTGCTCGAGCGGATCGCGGGCCAGCGCGGACTCCTCGAGCCCGGCGCGCATGTACTCGCGGCGCAGCTTGGCGAGATCGATCGGCACGCGCCCGATTCTACAGGGTCGCGCCCGGGGCCCCGGCGGCCTTCGCGCGCCGGTCGTGGTAGCGCTTGGCGAAGGCGCCGCCCGCGAGCAGCAGCAGCGCCATCGCCCAGAACGCGGGCGCGAGCGTCCCGAGCACCGAGCCGAGCGCGCCGAACAAGAGCGGCATCCCGGTCTGGCTCATGTTGACGAGCGTCATGCGCACGCCGACCGCCTCCCCCACGCGCCCGGGCGGCGTCGCGTTGTGCATGAGCGACATCACCATCGGCTGCGACATCCCGAGCCCGAGCCCGAGAAAGAAGGCGACCGCCATGAGCGGCGCCGCGGTGCGGAACAGCGGGAACAGCACGAAGCTCGTTCCCGCGACCACGAGCGACACGACGAGCAGCGGCCACGCGGTCAGGCGCCGCGAGATCGCGGGCAGGAAGGTGCGCACGACGAAGGTCGCCACCGAGAACGCGCCGAGGATCGCGCCGATCTTCGAGGCCGACAGCTCGACGCGCGAGCCGTAGATCGGCACCGCGAAGTTGAACAGGTCCCAGGCCATCGCGAGCAGGCCGCTCACGACGAAGAGCCGCCGCAGCTCGCGGTGCCGGAACAGGTCGGCGAGGCGCCGGTTCGGGGCCGGCGCCGCGCCGTGGCCCGGGAGCCGCGGCAGCGGCACCTTGTCGAGCGCGAGCACGGCGAGCGGCACGAGCGGCAGCAGCGAGAGCACGAGGAAGGTGCCGGGGATGCCGATGTGGTCGATGCCGAAGCCGGCGAGCATCGGCCCGGAGAAGCCCGAGACCGAGAAGCCGAGCGCCGCGATGCTGAAGTTGATCGGCCGGTCCTCGGGGGCGCCGACGTAGCCGACCACGTTCTGGTAGGCCACGTGGTAGAGCATGAAGCTCGATCCGACCAGCACGCTCGAGAGGTAGAGCGAGGCGATGCCCGGCCACAGGAACGGTATCGACGCGCCGGCCGCGAGCAGCGTCGAGCCCGCGAGCATCGGCGCGCGCGCGCCGAAGCGGTCGGTCAGGCGGCCGATGCTCACGGCGAACAGCATGGGCAGCAGCGCGTAGAGCGCCATCAGCGTGCCGACCGTGAACGGCGTCTCGCCGAGACGGATCGCGGTCAGCGCCACCACCACGCGCGTTCCGGCGAACGTCGTGTGGTTCAGCACCGACAGCAGCATCAGCAGGTACAGGGTGCGCACGGGCGGCACGCCGCGCGGGCGGCGGCGCGTGTTGTTCTCGGATGCAAATTCTACGCGAACGCCCGCGCCCCAGGGCGCGTCCGCGTCAGAGCGAGGCGAAGTGCTCGGCCATGCGCTTGCGCGCCGCGGCGTCGGGAATCGGCCCGCGCGCGGCCGCGAGGTTGTCGGCGAGGTGCCTGGGATTGCGCGTGCCCGGGATCGCGCAGGTCACCGCCGGATGGCCGAGGATCCACTTCAGGAAGTACTGCGCCCAGCTCGCGCAGCCGAGCTCCCCGGCGAGGGGCGGCAGGGGCTTGCCTTTCACGCGGCGGAACATCGAGCCTTCCGCGAACGGTCGGTTGACGACGACGGCGACGCCGCTGGCGGCCGCCGCGGGAAGCAGGCGCCGCTCGGCCTCGGGCTCGTCGAGCGAATAGTTGACCTGAACGAACTGCACCTCCCCCGAGCGCACGACGGTCTCGAGCGCGGCGTGCGCGCCGGCGTGGTAGTGCGTGACGCCGACGTAGCGCACGCGCCCCGCGGCCTTCCATTCGCGCAGCGTCTGCAGGTGCGTCCCGGCGTCGACGAGGTTGTGCACCTGCATGAGATCGAGCCGCTCCACGCGCAGCTTCTTCATCGACGCGTCCATCTGCGCGCGGCCCGCGTTGCGTCCTTCGGTCCAGACCTTGGTCGCGACGAAGACGCGCTCGCGCAGGCCGAGCTCCTGCACGAGCTGTCCCGCGACCGCCTCGGCCGATCCGTACATCGGCGAGCTGTCCAGGACGCGGCCGCCGGCGGCGGCCAGGGCGCGCAGGGTCTCGCGCGCCTCTTCGACGGCGGCGGGGTCGCCCGCGACGTCGAAGGACTGCCAGGTGCCGAGGCCGACGGCGGGAAGGGGCTCGCCCGTGGACGGAATGGGGCGGGTCAGCAGGGCCGTCTCGGCGGACTGTAACGGCGTATCGGGCATGAGCAGGCTCGCAAGAGAGAGCGCGCCGAGCCGCAGCACGGCGCGCCTGGGGAAAGGACGCTGGGACATGGATGGGGAGGCGGTCGCAGACCCGGCATCGTAGGCGATCCGGCCGGTGAACCGCAATCGCCAAATCGCACTCGAAGGAGCAGGTATGATTGCAACGCGCTCGCCCGTCCGGTCCTACCGGCCCGCCCGCCCGACCGAGGTGAGACCGGCCCGCGGCGGCGACGTTCCCCGCTGACTCCCATGCCGAGGACGCAACAACAACTCGCCGTGCGCGACGAGCTCTACAGGGTGCCGCGTTTCTCGCGCGACTGGGCGCTGTTCCTGGACGTCGACGGCACGCTGCTCGAGATCGCGCCGCACCCGGCGGCGGTCAAGGTCAGCCCGCCCCTGCGTCAGCTCCTCGGACGGCTGTGCGGCGCCGCCGGCGGCGCGCTCGCGCTCGTGAGCGGGCGCTCGGTCGCCGACGTCGAGAGCCTGTTCGCGCCGCTCGGCCTATGCGTCGCCGGGCAGCACGGCGCCGAGCGCCGCGACTTCGCCGGCCGCCTGCACCGCCAGGTGCGCCAGCCCGTCGGCCTGCGCGTGGCCGCCGAGCGGCTGGGGCGCTTCGTCGCCGAGCGTCCCGGGCTGGTCCTCGAGAACAAGGGTCTCAACATCGCGGTGCACTATCGCAACGCGCCGGGCTACGAGCGCGAGGTGGCCGAGCAGTTCGCCGCGACCATCGCCGAGCTCGGCGAGGACTTCGAGCTGCAGGCGGGCAAGATGGTCTACGAGCTGAAGCCCGCCGGGCAGAGCAAGGGCGCGGCGATCGCGCAGTTCATGCGCGAGGAGCCGTTCAAGGGGCGCGTGCCGGTGTTCGTCGGCGACGATCTCACCGACGAGTCGGGATTCGCCGTCGCCAACAAGCTCGGCGGCCATTCCATCAAGGTCGGCGCGGGCGACTCGGTCGCCGCGTGGCGGCTCCCGGATCCCGAGGGCGTGCGCGCGTGGCTGCGCGGCCTCGCGCTCGAGTGGACGCGCGCGCGGCGCGCGGGCGGCTGACCCTTTAGCGCTCGCATCGGCGCCGACGCTCGTGACCCGCATCGGCGTCGACATCGGCGGCACCAAGACCGAGCTGATCGCGCTCGGCGACGACGGGCGGGTCACCGCGCGCCGGCGCGAGCCGACGCCGCGCGGCGAGTACGCCGAGGCGATGCGCGCGCTGGCCGACCTGGTGCTCGCGCTCGAGCGCGAGGCGGGCGGACGCTGCACGGTGGGCATCGGCACGCCCGGCCGCGTGTCGCGCGAGACGGGGATCCTCTCGAACGCGTTCGCGCTCGCGTTCAACGACCGGCCGATCAAGCGCGACCTCGAGATGCTGCTGCAGCGCGAGGTGCGCTTCGCGAACGACGCGAACTGCTTCGCGCTCTCGGAAGCGTCCGACGGCGCGGCGCGCGGCGCGCGCACCGTCTTCGGCGTGATCCTCGGGACGGGCGTCGGCAGCGGGATCGTCGTCGACGGCCGCGTGCTCGACGGCGCCAACTCGATCGCCGGCGAGTGGGGTCACAACCCGCTGCCGTGGCCTCGCGACGACGAGCGCCCGGGACCGCGCTGCGGCTGCGGGCAGCCCGGCCACATCGAGGCGTTTCTCTCGGGCCCGGGGCTCGCGCGCGATCACGAGGCCTGCACCGGCGAGAAGCTGCCGCCGGCCGAGATCGTGGGGCGCGCCCAGTCGGGGCAGGGCGCATCCGCCGAGTCGCTCGCGCGCTACGAGGAGCGCCTGGGACGCGCGCTCGCGCACATCATCAACATCATCGACCCGGACGTCATCGTCGCGGGCGGAGGGCTGTCCGGCGTGCCGACGCTCTACCGCAACGTGCCGCAGCGCTGGGCCGGATACGTATACGCGCCGGCGGTGATGACGCGGCTCGTGCCGGCGATGCACGGCGACGCGAGCGGGGTGCGCGGGGCGGCGTGGCTGTGGCCGGCCTGATTACCGGCAGTCGCCGACGCGGCGGCCGGTGCTCTCCATGGTCATGGTGCCCTCGCTGCTCTTCAGCACCATCTTCTGCGTGAAGGTGTCGTTGCCGTATTCGATCGAGCCGGCGCCGGTCATGGGCGGGCGGCCCCTGCACGACAGGGCCCAGGTCGCCTTGTTGCCTTCCTGGCGGTAGTCGATCGGCTCGCAGTTCTCGGCGCCCTTGTTCGCCGCGCGGCCGCGGCTCATCGCCTCGGCGTCCTTGGCGCTGATGCAGGTGCGCGAGGTGATCGGCGGGATGCCGCCCGGGATCCGGGCCGTGATCTCCCAGAGGCCGGCGCGCATCGGCGTCGCCGCGTGGGCGCCGCCGGCGCCCGCCAGCAGCGCGAGAGCGATCGTCAGGCGGGACATCGTGACCTCCGTTGCGCGGACGGTGCCGTCATCATACTATTCATTTGCGCGCCCCGACCTTCCCCCCATGGAAAAGCGAATCTACGACGCGGGCATCGAATCCTCGAGCGCCCCGTTCAACCTGTGCGTTCGCTACGGCGACCTGTTGTTCGTCTCCGGGCTGCCGCCGTTCGACGCCGAGTTCACGCGCGCGGTGCGCGAGGCGCGCGCGCAAGGACGCCCGATCCCGCCGTTCCCCGACATGCCGTTCGAGGCGCAGGCGCGCCTCGTGCTCGACAACATGAAGAAGCTGCTCGAGCGGGCCGGCTCGAGCATGGACTGCCTGCTGAAGGTGATCGTGTGGCTGAAGGATCAGCGCCAGGCCGAGGAGTTCGACCGCATCTACCGCGGCTACTTCTCGAGCCGCGAGGCGCTGCCCGCGCGCACGCGCATCCAGGCCGGCCGCACGCCCATGGACTGCGGCCTCGAGGTCGAGGCGATCGGCTACGTGCCGAAGAAGGCGAAGAAAGCGAAGTCGAAGAAGACGAAACCGCGGGCTTCGCGAAAAACGTCCCGGCGCCCGCGACGGCGCTGATCTTTCCACCGAGGAGAAAAACAATGAGGTCCACGGTCGTTCTGCCGCTCGTTTTCGCGTGCGGCGTGGCTTTCGCGCAGGCGGGCAAGGAAGAGAAGCGCAACATGGAGCTCGTCGGCTACAGCGACCTGCAGGGACGCACCGCGTACCAGCCGACGATCCACAAGCAGGGCAATCGCTGGATCGCCTACGTCGGGCACCACGGCGACAACCTGCCGAACCCGATCAGCGGCAAGAAGGAGGACAACGGCACCTCGATCGTCGACGTGACCGATCCGGCGAAGCCGCGCATCGTCGCGCACATCCCGGGCGAGCCGGGCAAGGCCGAGGCCGGGGGCGCGCAGATGGTGCGCGTGTGCGACGGCGCGACGCTGCCGAAGGCGGACAAGTCGAAGACCTATCTGCTGCGCACCTTCGGCAACGCCGCGCACGAGATCTGGGACGTGACCGATCCGGCGAAGCCGTCGCTGCTGACGACCGTGGTGAAGGGCCTGAAGGGCACGCACAAGAGCTGGTGGGAGTGCGACAGCGGCATCGCCTACCTCGTCTCGGGCGTCGACGGCTGGCGCGTGCGCCGCATGACGCAGGTCTGGGATCTCTCGGATCCGGCGAACCCGGTGTTCATCCGCAATTTCGGGCTGCCCGGGCAGCAGGCGGGCAAGCCGGGCGACGCCCCGGCCGACCTGCACGGCATGATCTCGACAGGTCCCAAGGGCAACCGCGTCTACTTCGGCTACGGCACCAACAAGGACGGCGTGCTGCAGATCGTCGACCGCGAGAAGCTCCTCAACGGACCGAAGGAGCCGACCGACGAGAACCTCGTCTACCCGCAGGTCGGGCGGCTCGACATGCCGCCGACGAACGGCGCGCACACGACGCTGCCGCTCCTCGGCATGGAGGTCGCCGAGTTCGCCAAGGACAAGGGACCGAAGAAGCGCGACTTCGTCATGATCGTCGACGAGGAGATCGCGAACGAGTGCCTCGAGCCGAGGCAGATGGTGTGGATGGTGGACGTGACGTCCGAATCGAAGCCCTTCGGCGTCGGCAACTTCACGGTGCCCGAGAAATCCGGCAGCTTCTGCACGCGAGGAGGGCGCTTCGGCTCGCACTCGCCGAACGAGAACCAGCCGCCGATGTACGCGGGGCGCCTCGTCTTCGTCGCCTGGTTCAACGCCGGCGTGCGCGCGATCGACGTCCGCGACCCGTACCACCCGAAGGAGGTCGGCTACTACATCCCGGCGATCACGAAGGCGACCGACAAGCGCTGCGTCGGGAAGGGCGCCGAGGAGCGCTGCAAGCGCGCGATCCAGACCAACAACGTCGACGTCGACGACCGCGGCTACATCTACATCGTCGACCGCGCGAACACCGGGATGCACATCCTCCGGGTGACGGGCGAGGCGCGCAAGATCGCGAAATTCCAGTGATCGCTCCGGCGCCTTAGATGGGCGGCCGGTTCGCCCAAGGGTTCGCCGCCGTCCTCGCCACCGCGGTGCTCTGGGGCGTGCAGTTCCCGGTGGCGAAGGACGCGTTCGCGGCGGTCGACGCCTGGCACGTCACCGCGATCCGCTACGGGCTCGGCACGCTGCTCCTCATCCCGCTGTTCGTCGCGCAGGAGGGGCGCACGGCGCTCGACTACCGCGGCCGCTTCTGGCCGGCGACCGTCTACGGGCTCATCGGCATGTGCGCCTCGCCGATGCTCGTGTTCCAGGGCATTGCCATGTCGCGGCCCGCTCACGCCGCGGTGATCGTCGCGCTGCAGCCGTCGATGGCGGCGATCGCCGACTGGGCGCTGCGCGGGCGGCGCCCGGCGAACTTCACGCTCGGGTGCATCGCGGTCGCGTTCCTCGGCGTGCTCGCCGTTGTGACCAAGGGGCATCCCGCGACGATGTTCGGGCAGGGCGAGCTCGCCGGCGATTTCGTGATCCTGCTCGGCGCGGCGTGCTGGGTCGCGTACACCATGGCGACGGAGAATTTCCGCGGCTGGTCGGCGCTGCGCTTCACGGTGCTCACGATCGTGCCGGGGACGATCGGGTGCCTGGCGGTGGCGGCGCTGCTCGACGCGGCCGGGGTCGCGACCGTTCCCGGGGCGGACGATCTGCTCTCGGTCGGGTGGCAGCTCGCCTACCTCACGATCGGCGGCATCGTCGTCTCGATGATCTGCTGGAACTGGGGCAACCAGCGCATCGGCGCGCTGAACACGATGCTGCTGCTCAACGCCGTGCCCGTCGTGACCTTCGCCACCGGCCTCGCGCAGGGTCACCGCTTCGAGCCGGTCGAGCTCGCCGGGGCGCTGGTCGTGATCGCCGCGCTCGTCGCCAACAACCTCTATCTGCGCCGCGCGTCGGCGCGCAAAGCCACCAAGGAGAGCCTCGCATGAAATCGTACTGGATCAAGCCCAACGCCCACGGCGGCGTCGACATGGAGCCCCTTGACGTCGCGGTGCCCGAGCCGGGCGCCGGCCAGGTGCTCGTGAAGATGCGCGCGGCCGGCCTCAACCGCGGCGAGCTGATCGTCGGCCACTCGGTGAAGGCGGGCGGCGCGGCCAAGGCCGCGGGCGGCGAGGGCGCGGGCGAAGTGGCCAAGGTCGGCGCCGGCGTCGCGAACGTCAAGGCGGGCGAGCGCGTCATGGGCCGCTGCTCGGGCGCGTTCGCCGAGTACGCGCTCATGGACGCGCGCGAGGCGATCGCGATGCCGAAGAACCTGTCGTGGGAGGAGGCGGCGAGCATCCCGCTCGTTTTCTGCGTGGTGCACGACATGCTCATCAACCAGGGGAAGCTGCAGCCGGGCGAGTGGCTGCTCGTCACCGGCATCTCGGCGGGCGTGGGCGTCGCCGCGCTGCAGACGGCGAAGGCGATCGGCGCAAGAGTGATCGGCACCTCGGGATCGCAGGAGAAGCTCGACCGGCTGAAAGCCCTCGGCCTCGACGTCGGCATCGCGACGCGCAAGCCCGACTTCGCCGAAGCCGTGAAGAAAGCGACCGACGGCAAGGGCGCGAACCTCGTGGTGAACAACGTCGGCGGCTCGGTGTTCGCCGAAACCATCCGCTCGCTCGCGGTTCAAGGCCGCCATGCCACGGTCGGTTACGTGGACCATGTGCTCAAGGCCGAGATCGACCTCGAGGCGCTGCACACGAACCGCCTGACGCTCTTCGGGGTTTCGAACCGGCTGCGGAACGCCGAGCAGCGCGCGGTGACCGTGCGCGGCTTCGTCGCGGACGTGCTGCCGCACATCGCCGCGGGCCGCATCAAGCCGGTGCTCGACAAGGTCTACCCGTTCGCCGAGCTCCCGGCGGCCAAGGCGCGCATGGAATCCAACGCGCAGGTCGGGAAGATCGTCGTGAAGATGGACTAGGCGGGCTCGCCAGCTCCCTGGCGCGGGTGGAAGTGCATGGGCGCCTTCGGCACGAGCACGTCCGGGCACTCCCCGATCTCGGGCTGGGGCGGAACGGCCCACGCGCCGTCGCCGCGCGCCGCGAGCGGCGTCGGCGTGTGCTGGATCTGCTTGTACGCGTGGTAGTTCCACGAGAACGCGATGCCGGTGGAGAAGAGGCTCCTCGTGTTCATGAAAGTCTTCACGCCGCGCTTGAGCGACGAGCCGAGCGACGAGACCTCCTCGTAGGACCGCAGCAGCCCGTCGTACGCCTCCTTCGGCGTCAGGTTCTTCATCTGGAACACCGGCTCGAAGATGTTGTAGTGGCGCCAGTCGTTCGGGTAGTCGGTGAGCAGGAGCCGTCGCTCGGCGACCATCTGGCGGTAGAACTGCGTTCCCGGCAGCGGCGTCTCGAGCGACATCTGCACCGCGTCGATCTCGGTCTCGAGCGCGAAGTCGACGGTGCGCCTGAACACGTCCTTGTCGTGGCTGTCGGCGCCGAAGATGAAGCAGCCGATGATGGCGATGCCGTGGTCGTGGATCTTCTTGATCGCGTCCTTGAAGTTGCGCAGCGCCGGGCGCAGGTTCACCGGCTTGTGCATCGAGCCGAGCGTCTCGGCGTCGAGCGACTCGAAGCCGATCAGCAGGCCCTTGCAGCCGCCGCGCTGGGCGGCCTTCATCAGGTCGTCGTGCTCGACGATGTTGAGGCAGGTCTGGCTGCCCCACTCCTTGCCGCTGCCGGCGAGCCGGTCGAACAGCTCCTTCGCGCGCCGGGCGTACTTCATTCCCGCGCCGACGATGTTGTCGTCGACGATGAAGAAGCGCTTCGAGCGCAGCGCGTTGATCTCGTTCATCACGCTGTCGTGGCTGCGCAGGCGGTACTTCGCCCCGTTGAAGGCGGTGACCGAGCAGAAGTTGCAGTTGATCGGGCAGCCGCGGCCCGTCTGCACGGTCTCGACGAAGTACTTGTCGGCGAGCAGCTCGCGCTTCGGCGTCGGCAGGTTCTCGATGTCGGGCTGCTCGCTGATGCGGTAGACCTTCTGCAGCTTGCCCGCCGCGAAGTCCTCGAGCAGCTGCGGCCACAGGTTCTCGGCCTCGCCGACGCAGACCGCGTCGACGTACCTCAAAGCCTCGTCGGTCCGGTAGGAGGCGTGGATCCCGCCCATGACGACGGGGATGCCGCGCTTCCTGAACTCGCCCGCGATCTCGTAGGCGCGCGGCGCGAGCGGCGTCATGCACGTGATGCCGACCAGGTCGGCGCTCGTGTCGAAGTCGAGGTCCTCGACGAATTCGTCGACGATCCGGACCTCGTAGTCCTCCGGCGTGTAGCGCGCGATCATCGCCAGGCTGAGCGGCGGGATCGCGAGCACCTTGATGTTCGAGTGCAGCGTCCCCCGGTGCGCCGGGTTGACGAGCAGTATTTTCTTCATGAGGGTCTCCCTGTACCGCCTAAGATACAGGGAGACCGCCTTGCCGTCACGGTTCGATCACTGTTCCTTCGGGATCCCCGCGTCGCGGATCACCTTGCCCCAGGTGTCGTACTCGCTTTTGATGTGCTTTGCCAGCTCCTCGGGGGTCGACGGGGTCGGCTCCTCGCCTTGCTTCAGGATGGCGGCGTGGGTCGCCGGGTCCTTCAGCGTCGCGACGATGTCGTGGTTCAGGCGGGCGATGATGTTCTTCGGGACCCTGGCCGGCGCCACGTAGGCGTACCAGTTGGTGGCCTGGTAGCCGGGGTAGCCCTGCTCGGCGATGGTCGGGACGTTGGGCAGCGCGGCGGAGCGCTTCGAGCCGGTCGTCCCGAGCGCGACCAGCCGTCCCTGCTGCACCTGCGGCGTCGCGGTCGCGGCCGAGGCGAACACCGACGGGATCTGGCCGCCGAGCAGGTCGCTCATCGCCGGGCCGCCGCCCTTGTAGGGCACGTGCACGAGGCTGGCGTGCGCCGTCAGCCGGAACAGCTCGCCCGCCAGGTGCCCGGCGCTGCCGACGCCCGAGGTGCCGTAGGCGACCCCGCCCGGCCGGCTGTTCGCGAGCTTCACGTAGTCGGCGAGCGTCTTCGCCGGCAGCACCGACGGGTTGACGACCAGGACATTGCCGGACTCGGTCGCCATCGAGACGGGCGCCAGGTCCCTGAGCGGGCTGTACGGGAGCCTGGAGTTCAGGTGCGGCGCGACGGCGAGCGCGGCGATGGTCGCGAGCAGGATCGTGTATCCGTCGGGCTGGGCCTTGGCGACGATATCGGCCGCGATCGTCCCGCCCGCGCCCGCGCGGTTGTCGATGACGACCGGCTGGCCGAGGAGCTCCGAGAGCTTCCTCTGCATGGCGCGGGCGACGGTGTCGGTGCCGCCGCCCGGGGCGAAGCCGACGATGATCGTGACCGGGCGGGCGGGATACGCCTGGGCCGAGGCGTTGCCGGAGACCCATGGGGCCGCACACGAGAATGCGGCGGCTAGCGCGATGATCCTCATGCTCTTTCTCCTCTTCATTTGCCTTGAAACACGGGTTTGCGTTTCTCCATGAAGGCTCTGCGGCCCTCGACGTAGTCCTGGCTGTCGAAGCACGCCTGCACCCAGCCCGCGCACGCCGCGGCGTCGAAAGCGGGGCTCGACTTCAGCAGCTCGCGCACGATGCGCTTGCTCGCCCGGATCGTGAGCGGCGCGTTCTCGGAGATCATGGCGCAGTACTCGAGAACGAGCGGCTCGAGCTCGGCGGCGGGCACCACGCGTTGCACGAAACCCATCGTCTTCGCCTCGTCCGCGCCGAACTGGCGCGCCGTGATCAGCATCTCGCGCGCGTACGCGGGTCCGACGGTGTCGAGCAGGTTCTTGAGCGCATTGCCGCCGTAGCCCAGGCCGAGCTTCGCCGCGGGGACGCCGAAGCGCGCGTCGTCGGCGGCGAGGCGCAGGTCGCAGCACAGCGCGACGTTGACGCCGCCGCCGAGGCAGTAGCCCCGGATCATCGCGAGCGTCACCTTGTCGCAGACCTGGAACCGCTCGCACGCGAGGTTCGAGATCTCGTTGTAGCGACGGACGCCCTCGGCGGTCGAGCGATCCTTCTCGTACTGCGAGATGTCGGCGCCCGAGACGAACGCCTTGTCGCCCGCGCCGGTGAGGACGATGACGCGGATCCCCGGGTCCGCCTCGAAGCGGTCGAGCGCCTTCGGGATGCCTTCCCACATGTCGATCGAGACCGCGTTGCGGCGCGCCGGGTTGTTGAATGTCAGCCAGCCGATCGGCCCCTGCGTCTCGACGACGAGGCGCTCGGTGAGCGTGCCGGCGGGGAACGCGGGCCGACGGGGAATCGCTTGCAGCTCTTGTAGGTTCATGGGCGGCCCGAGCCTACCACGGCCGCACGCCGAAGGCCCACGGGTGCACGAGCAGGATCAGGACGAAGAGCGCGAGGCCGGCGAGCAGCCGGCCCCAGCCGATCTCCGCGGCCCGCAGGTCGTTGCGCCCGCGCAGGATCGCGCCGAACGGGACGTTGGAAGTCACGTCGGCGAAGCGCGTCCACTCGACGCCGAGCGTGCGCCGCTTGCGCGCGTCGATCAGCGCGGTGCCCGAGAACGCGAGCAGCGCGAACGCGCCGAAGAAGATCGTCGAGGCGGCGTCGCCGCGCGCCGCGATGTGCACGAGCGCCCACAGCCCGATCGCCCAGAGCGCCGGATGACGGGTGACGCGCAGGATCCCGGCGGGGTCGTCGGTCGAGCGCAGCGCAGCCTCCTGGCCGACCGCGGTCGGGTTGCGCACGGTGACGCCGCACACGAGGAGGATGAGCGCGAGCGGCATGACGAGCAGAGCCCATGCCTTGAACTCCTCGCCCGACCACAGCTGCACGTACGGCGCGCGCCGGAACGCCCAGATCATCCAGCCCAGCGCGGCGAACGTGACGGCGACGTAGAGCGCGAGGTAGGCGCGCTCGCCGAGCGAGCGGACGAGCGCCCCGCGCAGCGGCGTGCTTGCGACGTAGTGCGTAGCGAGAAACACGAACGCGGCGAGCGCGAGCAGTTCGATGGATCCCATGGCCTCCCCCTCGGTGCGCGCCCATGCTGCCACGGCGCGCGAAAAATTTCACGGCCCGACCGCCGTTACAACTCTTACATGTCGCGGCGTCGCCCGGCGCCGGCGATGCGCGTTATTGTGCGCACGGGGCTTCCCCGCATCGTAACAAGGAGAAACCATGAAAGCCGCCACGACCCTCGCCGCCGCCGCGATCGCCGGTCTGTTCTCGGTCGCCGCCCCGGCCCAGACCACCGGCAGCGAAGTGCAGCGCGACGTCAACCAGCAGCAGCGCATCGAGCAGGGCCTGAAGAACGGCTCGCTCACGACGCGCGAGGCCTCGCAGCTCGAGCGCGGCGAGTCGCGCATCGACAAGATGGAGTCGAACGCCGAGAAGGACGGCAAGCTCAGTCCCGCCGAGAAGGCGCGCATCCGGCGCGCGCAGAACCAGGAGAGCCGCCGCATCAACCGGCTCGAGAGCAACAACCGGACGGGCAACCCGAGCTCGGCGTCCTCGCAGCGGATGCAGGCGGACGTGCAGCGCAACGTCAACCAGGAGCGCCGCGTCGAGCAGGGCGTGCGCTCGGGCCAGCTCACCAACCGCGAGGTCGGCAAGCTGGAAGGCGGCCAGGCGCGCACCGACCGGCGCGAGGCGCGCGCGGGCGCCGACGGGCACGTGAGCGCGCGCGAGCAGCAGCGCGTGCAGAAGGGCGAGAACCGCCAGAGCCGCCGCATCGCCAAGCAGAAGCACGACGCGCAGACGCGGCAGTAACCACCAAGAAGCAGGAAGACAAAAAACCCGCCGTTCGGCGGGTTTTTTGTCGCCGGGAGGCTACGCCTTGGCCAGCAGCGCCGCCTTCACCCGCTCGGGCGTGAGCGGCGCGCGCCGGATGCGCACGCCGGTCGCGTCGTAGAACGCGTTCGCGACCGCCGCCGGCATCACCCGGATGGTCGGCTCGCCGGCTCCCGTCGGCATGACCTCCGGGTGGTTGATCAGGACGACGTCGACCGTCTCGGGAGCGTCGCGGATCTCGAGCACCGGGTAGCTCATCCAGTCGACGCTCGTGACCTTGTCGCGGTCGAACCTGACCTCCTCGAACAGCGCGCGCGACAGCCCGTGGCCGACGTTGCCTTCGATGGTGTAACGCAGCCCGGTCGGATTGATGACCAGGCCGCAGTCGTGCGCCACCGTGACGCGCCTCGCCCAGATGCGGCCGGTCTTGCGCTCGACCTCGATGCTGGCGACGACCGCGACGATCGTGCCGCCGCGCGTCGCGTACGCGATGCCCTGGCCGCGCATCACCTCGCCCTTGCGGCGCGCGCGCGGGCCCGGGCGCGGCTTCCATCCCGCCTTCTCGGCCGCGGCCTTGATGACGGCGGCGTCGCGCGGCGCGGTGACGTGCTTGAGCCGGAACTCCACGGGATCCATCCTCGCCGCGACCGCGAGCTCGTCGATGAACTGCTCGGCGGCGAAGTGGATGTCGGGTCCGACCGGGTCGCGCAGGTGCGACGTCCGCAGCGGCGAGCAGCGATCGAGCAGCGGTGCGATGACCTCCCAGGCGTACTGCTTGTTCTCGAAGCCGTACGAGTCCGAGGGGTTGCCGTAACCGATCCCCGGCTTCGGCGCCACGCCGATCTCCATGCCGGCGAGGCTGTCCTGCGGATTCGCCTCGTTGGTCGCGATGTTGACGCGCGAGAACGCCTTGCTCGTGAATTCGTAGCCCAGCACGTTGCCCGACGAGTCGAGCGCGGCGCGCGCGCGATGCACCGAAGCCGGCCCCTTCGGGTCCCAGGCGATGCCGTCGCGGCGCATGCCCTGCACGCGCACCGGCTTGCCGGTGAGCTTCGACAGCAGCGCGGCGTCGAGCGCCGCGTCGCCCGCGTCGTTGCGTCCGTACGAGCCGGGACCGCGCACCCAGATGACGCGGACCTTCTCCGGAGCCACGCCGACGATCCTGGCGACGCCTTGCTGCGTGAAATGCGGCTTCTGCGTGCCCGACCAGACCGTGACGCCGTCGTCGCGCACGTCGGCCACGGCGCAGCCGGGCCCCATGCTGGCGTGCGACTGGAACGGCCACTCGTATTCCGCCTCGACCACGCGCGCGGCGCGCTTGAACGCCGCGTCGACGTCGCCCTTCTTGACCGGCTCCTCGCGCTTGACCACGGGCGCGCGCCGGATGTGCTCGTGCAGGTCGGCCATCGCCGGGAACGGATCGGGGTGCGTCTCGGTCCAGTTCACCTTGAGCGCGCGCGAGGCCTTCACCGCGTCCCACTCGCGCTCGGCGACGACGGCGACGAAGTTCTTCTCCTGGACCAGGCGCGCGCCCTTCACCGCCGCGATGGACGCCTCGTCGACCGAGCCGACCGCGCATCCGGCGCGCTCGGGACGCACGACGCGCGCGTGCAGCATTCCCGGGATCGAGACGTCGGTGACGTAGGGCTCGGTGCGATACACCTTCGACACGAGGTCGCGGCGCACCGGGGACTTGCCGACGACGCGGTACTCGGAGGGCGACTTGACCTTCGCCGGCACCTCGATGTCCATCGGGTTGCCGATCTTCTTGTTCCACTCGACCGTGTGGTTGAAGTAGCGGCCGCCGATCAGCTCGGCGTAGGTCGATTTCTTCGACGGGTCCGAGACCGCCGTCACCACGCCGTCGTCCACGCGCAGGGACGCCGGGGGCACGCCGAGCTTCGACGACGCCGCGCCGACCAGGACGCGGCGCGCCTCGGCGGCGGCCTTGCGCAAGGGCTTGGCGCCTTCGAAGACGCCGGTCGAGCCCGAGGCGCCGCCCTGGTTGCAGGTGAGCGCCGTGTCGCCCATCAGGACGTCGACCTTGTCGACGTTCACGTCGAGCTCCTCGGCGACGATCTGCGCGATCGCGATGTCGAGCGACTGGCCCATGTCCATCTTGCCGAAGAAGGCGGTGACGCGGCCGTCGGCGCCGACGGCGATCCAGGAGTCGAGCTCGGTCGGCACGACCGCGGGCTTGGTCGCCCCGAAGGCCGCGCCCGCGGGCGCGTCGGCTTGCGCCAGGGCCTCGGCGACGAAGCCGGGGAGCGACGCGCTGACGATCAGCGCGCCCGAGGCCTTGAGGAATTCGCGGCGGGAAATCGCATTCATGGGTGCGTTCATGGTTCCCTCCTCAGGCCATCTGCTTCTGCGCGCGCTTGACGGCGCGCAGGATCGACACGTGCGTGCCGCAGCGGCACTTCAGGCCCGCGAGCGCGTCGCGGATCTGGGCGTCGCTCGCCTTCGGGTTCTTCTTGAGGTACGCGGCCGCGGTCATGATCCAGCCGTTGATGCAGTAGCCGCACTGCGGCACCTGCTCTTCGACGTACGCGGCCTGCAGCGGGTGCGGCTTCTCGGGCGTGCCGAGGCCCTTCAGCGTCGTGACCTTCTTGCCGGCGACGGCCGAGACCGGCATCACGCACGAGCGGATCGCCTCGCCGTTCAGGTGCACGGTGCACGCGCCGCACTGCGCGAGGCCGCAGCCGAAATGCGGGTTGGTCATGCCGAGATCGCCGCGCAGCGCGTACAGGAGCGGCATGTCGGGATCGGCGTCGACGGAGACCGGCTTGCCGTCGACGTTGAACTTGAACGTGGCCATGGGTTCCTCCTTTGATCCGGGATCAGTTTATTCCCCGCCGCGCGGGAGTTGCAATCGCGGCCCGGTGATACGATAGGCGCCGTCGCGAGGAGGAGCATGAAGCCGGAGAAGCCCGGTCCGCAGGAGCGCGTCGATTGCGAGCGCTACCGCCTGCGGCGGTTCGTGGAAGCGCTGCAGCAATCGGGCGAGGCACGCGTCGTGCGCGGGGCGGCGGACCTCGCCGACGTCGCGCCGGCGCTCGAAGGCAGCGATGGCGCGGTGCTGTTCGAGCGCGTCGGGCCGGAAGGGGCGCAGCTCGTCGGCAACGTGATGGGGAGCCGCGCCCGGCTCGCGCGCGCCTTCGGCGTCGCGCCCGAGGGCCTGCTCGCCGAGGTGCTGCGCCGCGCGAGGCTCGCCCCGGAGGTGATCGAGGTGCCGCGCGAGCAGGCGCCGGTCCAGGAGGTCGTCTGGACGGGCGCCGACGCCGACCTGACGAAGCTCCCCGCGAACCTGCAGCACGGGATGGACGGCGCCCCGTACATCTCGGCCGCGATCGATTACGTCGTCGATCCGGCGAGCGGCTGGACCAACGTCGGCGTGCGCCGCCTGATGCTGCGCGGCCGGTCCGAAGCCGGCGTCGACCTGAACGCGCCGTCGGACCTGCGCGCGATCTACGAGGCGGCGGCGAAGCGGGGCGAAGCGCTGCCCGTCGCCTTCGTCGTCGGCGCGCACCCGGTCGACTACGTCGCGGCGACGCTCAGGCTCCCCGTCGACGAGCTCGGCCTGGTCGCGAGCCTGCGCGCCGCGCCGCTCCCCGTGGTGAAGTGCGTCACCTGCGACATCCGCGTGCCGGCCGACGCCGAGTGGGTCCTCGAGGGCACGCTCGACGCCCGCGGCCACGTCGAGCCCGAAGGCCCCTACGGCGAGTTCCTCGGCTACTACGGCGCGGTGAAGATGAACCCGGTGTTCCACCTGACCGCGGTCACGCGAAGGCAGGACGCGCTGTTCCAGACCGCGACCATCGGCGGGCGGCTGCTCGGCCGCACCGACACCGCGCAGCTGAACGGATTGCGCACCGAGGTGATGGTGTGGCGCGCGCTCGAGACCGCCGTGCGCGAGCCGCTCGCCGTGCACGCGACGCCGTCCTCGGGCGGCATGTTCAACCTGCGCGTGGCGATTCGCAGCCGCGTGCCCGGCGAGGCGAGGAACGCGATCGCCGCCGCGTTCGGCTCGCTCGCGAACGTCAAGCACGTGTTCGTCGTCGACCCGGACATCGACGTGTTCTCCGACGCGCAGGTGGACTGGGCGCTCGCGACGCGCTTCCAGGCCGACCGCGACCTCGTCGTGCAGGCCGGGTTCCGCGCGCTGCCGCTCGACCCGTCGCTCGCGGGCGCGCGCACCGGCGCGAAGGCGGGCTTCGACTGCACGCTGCCGTTCGGCCAGGCGCAGTCGATCGAGCACCGCATCCCCGAGCCGCCGCGCTTCGAGGGCAAGCGTTACGCCACGGTCGAGGCCGCGCTCGCCGACGGCGCGAAGCGCTTCGAGCAGCTGATGGCCGCGACCGGCAGCCGCGACGGGCGCGAGATCGTGCTCGCCCTCGAAGCGCTGCGCTCGGGCGGCCGGCTCGCCCGCGACGCCGAAGGGCGGTACGGGCTCAAGTGACGCGCTACGTCGGCCGCTCCGTCCCGCGCGTCGAGGATCAGCGCTTTCTCACCGGGCAAGGCCGCTACACCGACGATCTCTCGCTCGAAGGCGAGCTGCATTGCGTGTTCGTGCGCTCGCCGCACGCGCACGCGCGCATCGCGCGGATCCATGCCGGCGCCGCGCCGGGCGCGACGGTGCTGACCGGCGCCGACTACGCCGCCGACGGCCTGGACGGAATCCGCCACGTCCCGAACCCCGCCGACGCGCTCGACGTGTCGAAGCGCGCGTTCTCGGGCCGCGTGGTCGACCTGCCGCATTTCCCGCTCGCGACGGATCGCGCGCGCCACGTCGGCGAGGCGGTCGCGATGGTGATCGCGTCGAGCCGCGAACGCGCGCGCGACGCGGCCGAGCGCGTCGTCGTGGACTACGAGATCCTGCCGGCCGTCGTAGCGCCGGCCGGCGCGCTCGCGCCCGGCGCGCCGCGGCTGCACGACGCCGCGCCGGGCAACGTCTGCGTCGAGGAGTCCTTCGGCGACGCGGCGGCGGTGCGCGAGGCGCTCGGGCGCGCCGCGCATGTCGTGCGCCGCGAGCTCCGCCACAACCGCGTCGCGTCCTGCCAGATGGAGCCGCGCGCCGCGATCGGCGACTGGGACGCGAAGAGCGGCACGCACACGCTGATCTCGGGCAACCAGGGCGTGGCGTCGCAGCGCGCCGCCATCGCGCAGGCGCTCAAGGTGGCGCCCGAGCGCGTGCGCGTCGTCTGCCCCGACGTGGGCGGGGCCTTCGGGCTGCGCACCAACGTCTACCCCGAGCAGCTCGCGGTGGTCTGGGCCGCGCGGCGCGTCGGCCGACCGGTGAAATGGACGGGCGATCGCGGCGAGGCCTTCCTCGCCGACTACCAGGGCCGCGACGCGATCACGCGCGCGGCGCTCGGCTTCGACCGCGACGGGCGCATCGTCGCCTACGACCTCGAGTGGATCGCCGACGTCGGCGCGCACACGGTGAGCTTCGTGCCGATGTCGAACGGCCGGCGGATCCTCTCGACCGTCTACCACGTGCCGCTCGCGCACGCGGCGGTGAAAGGCGCGCTCACCAACACGGTGCCGACCGCGCCTTACCGCGGCGCCGGGCGCCCCGAGGCGATGCACGCGATCGAGCGGCTGCTCGACATCGCGGCGCGCGAGATGGGGCTCGACCGCGTGGAGATCCGCCGCCGCAACCTCGTGCGGCTCGACCAGCTGCCGTACCGGACGGTCATGGGCTTCACCTACGACAGCGGCGACTTCGCCGGCTACCTGGAGCGCGCGCTCGAGCTCGCGGACTGGAGCGGATTCCCGGCGCGAAAGCGCAAGTCGGAAGACTCCGGAAAGCTACGCGGCATCGGCGTGGCGAACCACGTCGAGGCGCCCGTCGGCGCTCCGGTCGAGGAGGTGCGGATCACCGCGCTGCCTTCCGGCGAGGTGGAGGTGATCGCCGGCACGCAGTCGACCGGCCAGGGCCACGAGACGACTTTCGCGCAGGTGGTCGCCGACCGGCTCGGCGTGGACATCGCCGCGGTGCGCATCCGCTACGGGGACACGGCGTACGTCGCGGGCGGCGGCGGCACGCACTCGGACCGCTCGATGCGCATCGCCGGCAGCCTGATCGTCCAGGCGTCGGACGGGATCGTCGACCAGGCGAAAGCCGCGGCGTCGCGCCTGCTCGAGGCCGCGCCGCAGGACCTCGTCTTCGAGTCGGGCAAGGTGCGCGTCGCGGGCACCGACCGCGCGCTCGGCCTCGCCGAGATCGCGCGCTCCGCGGAGCTCGCCGCGAGCGCGAAGTTCTTCGGCCGCATGCCCGCGCACCCGGCGGGCGCCGCGGTGTGCGAGCTCGAGATCGACCGCGAGACCGGCGCGGTCCGCGTCGTCCGCTACACCGCGGTCGACGACGTCGGCCAGGCCGTCAACCCGGCGATCGTCGCAGGCCAGGTGCACGGCGGCATCGCGCAGGGCCTCGGGCAGGCGCTGTGCGAGCGCGTCGCGCTCGACGCCGAAGGACAGGTCGCCTCGGGCTCCTTCCTCGACTACTGCGTTCCGCGCGCCGACGACCTTCCCGATTTCCGCACCGACGCCATCGAGCATCCGACCGCCGGCAACGCGCTGCGCGTGAAAGGCGGCGGCGAAGGCGGCATCATGCCGGCGACCGCGGCCGCGGTGAACGCGCTGTGCGACGCGCTCGGCGCCGACGACCTCGACATGCCGGCGACGCCGCAGCGCGTTTGGCAGGCGCTGCGCCTGCGGGAGCGGATCGCCGCGCGCTCGCTGCTCCAGCATCCCGAGGCCATGGACCTCGTCGTCGCCGAGGTCGACGCGGGCGGCCGGGAGCACCGGCTCGTTCCCGCCGCCGCGCGCGCGTGGAGCGCGCTCTCCACCGCCGCGCGCGCCGACGGCGTGTCGCTCGAGATCGTGTCCGCGTTCCGGAGCGTCGAGCGCCAGGCGCAGATCCTGCGCGCGAAGCAGGAGCGCGGCCTGCCGATCGACGAGATCCTGCGCGTCAGCGCGCCGCCCGGGTACAGCGAGCACCACTCCGGCCGCGCCGTCGACGTCACCACCGACGGCGTGCGGCCGCTGGAAGAGGAGTTCGAGCGGACCGCCGCGTTCGAATGGCTGCAGCGCAACGCGGGGCGCTTCGGCTTCCATCTGTCGTTTCCGCGCGGCAACGACCAGGGCTACGCCTACGAGCCCTGGCACTGGTGCTGGCACGCACCGGAGCCGCGGGAAACCTGATTTGCTCGCGGAATCCCCTGCGGCGAATGATAAACTCGCGTCCATGACTAAAGTGGACTACGACGCCGCCGTGATCGGCGGCGGCCCGGGCGGCTCGAGCGCCGCCACCGCGCTCGTGCGCCGCGGCCGGCGCGTGCTCCTGCTCGAGCGCGACAAGTTTCCGCGCTTCCACATCGGCGAGTCGCAGCTGCCCTGGAACAACGAGGTGCTGCGCGAGCTCGGCGCGTTCGAGGCGATCACCGGCGGCGGCTTCATGCCGAAGTGGGGCGCGAGCTTCCGCCGGCCCGACGGCGTCACCGAGCAGTACGCGGACTTTGCGCACGCGGTGGAGACGCCGACGCCGCTGTCGTACCAGGTCGACCGCGAGCGCTTCGACGACATCCTGCTGCGCCACGCGGCGCGCAGCGGCGTCGACGTGCGCGAGCGCCACCGCTTCCTCGACGCGGCCTTCGACGCCGACGGCGTGACGGTGCGCTACGCCGACGCGGACGGCGCCGAGCGGTCCTCGCGCGTCGCCGCCGTGGTCGACGCCTCGGGCCGCGCCGGGGTCATCGTAAACCGTTTCGGACGCCACGAATACGACCCGATGCTGCAGAACGTCGCCATCCATGCCCAGGTGGTCGGCGTGCCGCGCGCCGAAGGACGCCGCGCCGGCGACATCCGCATGTTCACGCGGCCCGACATGGGCTGGCTGTGGCTGATCCCGCTCACCGACACGGTGATGAGCATCGGCGCGGTGATCCCCAAGGCCACGCACCGGCGCGAGGCGAAGGAGAGCGCCGAGGCGAGCCTCGATCACTACTTCGCCGCGACGCCCCAGGCCGCGGCGCTGCTCGAGCGCGCGAAGCGCACGTCGCCTGCGCGGGTCGACGTCGACTATTCGTACCTCGCGACGCGCATGGCGGGCGAGCGCTGGATCGCGGTGGGCGACTCGGCCGCGTTTCTCGACCCGATCTTCTCGACCGGCGTGCTGCTCGCGATGCAGGGCGGGATCGAGGCGGCCGAGGCGATCGACGCGGGCTTGAGCAACGGCGACCTCTCGGCGCGGGCGTTCGCGCGTTACGAGCGCGTGGTGCGCAAGCGCTACCACCATTTCCGGCGCTTCGCGGTCGGCTTCTACGACCCGGCGTTCCGCGAGGTCTGGTTCGCGGAGAAGAAGCGCTTCGGCCTCTATCCCGCGATCGTCAGCATCCTCGCGGGCAACTGGCGGCCTTCGCTCGCCACGCGCGCGCGCATCGCCCTGTTCTTCGGGCTGATCGCGCTGAAGCGCCTCGGCCGCAAGGACCTCGCGCCGGCGCGCTGAGCTGCGGCTTCGCTCAGGCCGCGCCGGGGGCCTGCAGCGCCCGAATCCGGTCCTCGATCGGCGGGTGCGAGGCGAACAGCGCCATCCAGCCCGACGACGAGGGGGCGATGCCGAACGCCGACATCGACTGCGGCAGCTCGCCGTGCTCGAGCGCGCCCAGGCGCTGGAGCGCGTGGATCATGGGCTGGGGGCCGAGCAGGCGCGCCGAGCCCGCGTCGGCGCGGAACTCGCGCCGGCGCGAGAACCAGGCGACGATGAGCGAGGCGAGGACGCCGAACACGATCTGGAACGCGATCACGGTGACGAAGTAGCCCGGGCCCACGCCGCGCTCGGTGCGGAACACCGCCTTGTCGACGACGTAGCCCGCGATCCGCGAGAAGAACACGACGAAGGTGTTCACCACGCCCTGGATCAGCGTCAGCGTCACCATGTCGCCGTTGGCGACGTGCGAGAGCTCGTGGCCGAGCACGGCCTCGATCTCCTCGCGGTTCATCGAGTTCAGCAGCCCGCTCGACACGGCGACCAGCGACGAGTCGCGGAACGCCCCGGTCGCGAACGCGTTCGGCGCGCCCTCGTAGACGGCGACCTCGGGCATGCCGACGCCCGCCTTCTGCGCGAGCATCCGGATCGTGTCGACCAGCCAGCGCTCGTGCGCGCCCTGCGGCTCGTCGATCACGCGCGCGCCCGTCGACCACTTGGCCATCTGCTTCGAGATCAGCAGCGAGAAGATCGACCCGGCGAAGCCCACGATCACCGAGAACACGAGCAGCTGACCGTAGTCGATGCCGTTCGCGGTGAGGAAGCGGTCCACGCCGAGGACCCTCAGCACCACCGAGAGCAGCAGCAGCACGGCGAGGTTGGTGACGAGGAACAGGAAAACGCGCTTGACCATGGGTTCGGTCTCCGTTGCGGGAGGGGATCGGGGCGCTAGATGGGGACGCCCGCCGGCTTCTCAAGCCGCACCATAACCCCAAAAGCAAAAAGGCGGGAGGGCCCGCCTTTTTGCCTTCCGCGGCGCTGGACGCCGCGCGCTGAAAGAAACTCAGCCTTCCTTCTTCTCGGCCTTCTTCGCGGCCTTCTTTTCCTTCTTCGCGGCCTTCTTCTCGGCCTTCTTCTCGGCCTTGGGCGTGTCGGCCGGAGCCGGCGCGGTGCCCTGCGCAATGGCGCTCAGGGTGGTGCCGGCGAAAAGCGCGGCCATCAGAATTGCGATCGTTCTCTTCATGGTGCGTCCTTCTCTCTGTACAAAGTAGGGGTGCCCGAACCTCCGGGCAACCGAACTAACGCGCGACGGCCCGGGCGGTTGACGCCCGGCGCCGCCCCCAAAGCCGGCGGGCCCTACAATGGACAGGGGTGACAACCGTCGGTTTCTTACGGGTCGGACCATGAGGATCGCATTCGTGGGGGCGGGAAGGCTGGGATCGGGCCTCGCCCGGGCCTTCAGCCGGGCGGGGGCGGAGGTCGTCGCCGTCTCGAGCCGCACCCCCGGCGCGGCCCAGGCCCTGGCGCGGGACCTCCAGGGCGCCCGCGCGGTCCCGGCGCAGGAAGCCGTCGCCCTGGCGGACCTCGTCTTCCTGAGCGTCCCGGACGACGCCATCGAGACAGTGGCGGCGGGGCTCGACTGGGGCCCCGGGAAAGCCTGCGTCCACTGCAGCGGCGCGGGCGAGCTCGACCTGCTGCGCAAGGCCGCGGGCGACGGCGCCGCGGTCGGGGGGTTCCACCCCTTGCGCATGTTCGCCCGCCCCGGCGAGCCCGTCGCTTCCCTGGACGGCGCCGCGGTCGCGATCGCCGGCGCCGAGCCGCTCGCGACCGAGCTCGAGCGCCTCGCGCGCGCGATCGGCGGCCGGCCGTTCCGGCTGCCCCCCGGCAGCCGCGCCCTGTACCACGCGTCGGCGAACTTCGTCGGCGCCTTCGTGATCGCGCTGGTCCAGGAGGCGCTCGACCTCTGGACGCGCCTGGGCGTCCCGGAGGAGCAGGCGCTCGCGGCGCTCCTGCCGCTCGCGCGCGGGACGCTCGACAACGTCGAGGCCTTCGGACCCGCCGGGGGCCTCGGGAGCGCGGTCGCCCGCGGCGACGCCGGAACCGTGCGCAAGCACCTCGCCGCGCTCGCCGCGCAGGCGCCCGGGTCGCTCGAGCTCTACCGGCTGCTGTCGCGGCGCACCGTGCCCCTCGGCCTGGCGAAAGGCACCCTCTCCCCCGAAGCGGCGCGGGCCCTCGAGACGCTGCTTTCGCGCCCGGGCGTATGATCGGACCCATGCTCCGGGTCTGGTCCCTCGTCGCCCTCGTGCTCGCGCCCGCCTGGGCCTTCGCCGGGCAGGTGGTGGTGCTGACCGTGACCGGGGCGATCGGCCCGGCGACCGCCGACTATGTCCACCGCGGCATCGAGCGCGCCGGCCGCGAGCGCGCCGAGCTCGTCGTGCTGCGCATGGACACCCCCGGCGGCCTCGACACGTCGATGCGCGCCATCATCAAGGACATCCTCGCCTCGAGCGTCCCGGTCGCCTCCTACGTGGCCCCGGGCGGAGCGCGCGCGGCGAGCGCGGGCACCTACATCCTGTACGCGAGCCACGTCGCCGCCATGGCGCCGGCGACGAATCTCGGCGCCGCCACGCCGGTCGCGATCGGCGGCGGCTCGCGCCCGGGCGGCGACGAGCCGGTCGCGGCCCCGGACAAGGACAAGGGCAAGGCGGCGAAGCAGGCCCCGGCCGGCGACACGATGACGCGCAAGCAGGTGAACGACGCCGCCGCGTACATCCGGGGACTCGCCGAGATGCGCGCGCGCAACGCCGACTGGGCCGAGCGCGCGGTGCGCGAGGCGGTCAGCCTGCCCGCGAGCGAGGCGCTGAAGCTCAAGGTGATCGACCTGATCGCGGCCGACGTGCCCGACCTCCTCAAGCGCCTCGACGGGCGCAAGCTCGCCACGGCGGCGGGCGAGAGGACGCTCGCGACCGCGGGCGCCGCGGTGACGTCGCTCGAGCCCGACTGGCGCACGCGCTTTCTCTCGGTCATCACCGACCCGAGCATCGCCTACGTCCTCGTGCTCGCCGGGATCTACGCCCTGTTCTTCGAGTTTTCCAACCCCGGGCTGGTGTTCCCCGGCGTGGCGGGCGCGATCTGCATCCTCGTCGCGCTCTACGCCTTCCACCTGCTGCCCGTCAGCTACGCCGGGCTCGCGCTGGTGCTGCTCGGGATCGCGTTCATGGCCGCGGAGCTGTTCCTGCCCGCGTACGGCTCGCTCGGGGTCGGCGGCGCGATCGCCTTCGTCACCGGCTCGGTGATGCTGATCGACACCGACGTGCCGGGATTCAGCCTGCCGCTGCCGCTCATCCTCGGCGTCGCGGCGGTCAGCGGCGCCTTCGTCTTCGTCGTCGTCGGCAGCGCGCTCAAGGCGCGCCGGCGGCCCGTGGTGAGCGGCGTCGAGGAGATGATCGGCAGCACCGGCGAGGTCCTCGCCGACTGTGAGCGCGAGGGCTGGGCGCGCGTGCACAGCGAGACCTGGCGCATCCGCTGCGCGACGCCGCTCAAGGCGGGCCAGCGCGTGCGCGTGTCCGCGATGCACGGCCTGGAGCTCGACGTCGTTCCCGAGCCTCGCGGCTAGACAAGGAGCCTGAAAAAATGTTCGCTCTCAACTTCGGCACCGTCATCCTCGTCGTCGTCCTGATCGTGGTGTTCTGGTCGTTCCGCATCATGCGCGAGTACGAGCGCTCGGTCGTGTTCCAGCTCGGGCGCTTCTGGCGCGTGAAGGGGCCGGGCCTGATCGTCGTCTGGCCGGTGCTGCAGCAGGCGGTGCGCGTCGACCTGCGCACCATCGTCTTCAACGTGCCGCCGCAGGACGTGATCTCGCGCGACAACATCTCGGTCAAGGTCGACGCGGTCGTGTACTTCCGCGTGGTCGACCCGGCGAAGTCGATCATCCAGGTCGCCGACTACCTCACCGCCACCAGCCAGCTCGCGCAGACGACGCTGCGCGCGGTGCTCGGCAAGCACGAGCTCGACGAGATGCTCGCCGAGCGCGAGAAGCTCAACATGGACATCCAGCACGCGCTCGACACGCAGACCGACGCCTGGGGCATCAAGGTGTCGAACGTCGAGATCAAGCAGATCGACCTGAACGAGACCATGGTGCGCGCGATCGCGCGCCAGGCCGAGGCCGAGCGCGACCGCCGCGCCAAGGTCATCCACGCCGAGGGCGAGCTGCAGGCGTCGGTGAAGCTGCTCGAGGCAGCGCAGATGCTCGCCAAGCAGCCCGAGGCGATGCAGCTGCGCTACCTGCAGACGCTCACCCAGATCGCCGGCGACAAGTCCTCGACCATCGTCTTCCCGCTGCCGATGGACATCCTGACGCCGCTCGTCGACGCGCTGAAGAAGCGCACCGCCTGAAGGAGCGACCGTGGACGAATCGGCCGTCTATACCGAACCGACCTTCGTGAGCCGCGTCCGCGGGCCGGCCTGGATCGCGCTCGTCGGCTTCGCGCTGGCGGCGCTCGCGGCGGTGTCCATCCTCGTGGGAGGCTGGGGCAACCGCGCCGGCTGGTGGGACTACCGGTTCGCCTTCACCGTGCTGCGCTGGGCGGCATGGATCGGGCTGGGAGCGGGGCTGCTCGCCGGGATCGGCGGCACGCTCGCCATCGCCGGCGCGCCGCCGCGGCGCGTGAGCGCGCTCGCGCTCGCCGGCGTCGTGCTCGGCGCGCTCGTCTTCGGCATCCCGTGGGCGTATACCGCCAGGCGCAGCGCTCCGATCAACGACATCACGACCGACACGGCGAACCCGCCGCGCTACGTCGACATCGCGCCGCTGCGGGCGGGCGCGCCGGCGAAGATGGACTACGGCGGCGAGGAGACGGCCGCGATCCAGAGGAAGGCGTACCCGGACATCGCGCCGGCGACGCTCGGCGTTCCGCGCGACCAGGCGTTCGAGCGCGCGCTCGCCGCGGCGCGGTCGCTCGGCTGGACGATCGTCGCGTCGGTGCCGGCCGAGGGCCGGATCGAGGCGACCGACTCGACTTTGTTCATGGGCTTCACCGACGACATCGTGATCCGCGTGCAGGCCGAGGGGACCGGCAGCCGCGTCGACGTGCGCTCGCACTCGCGCGTCGGGCGCGGCGACTTCGGCACGAACGCGAAGCGCGTGCGCGCTTTCCTCGCGAAGCTCGGCCGCTAGGCCTTCCTCGCCTTCGCGAGCAGGCGCTCGCGCACTTTCTGAACGTCGACGACGAAGCGCTCGTGCGTGCCGCGGGCGACCGCGTCCGCGCCGTCCGAGACGCTCGCCTGGAAGGTCGCGCGCCGCCCGTCGACGGCGATCAGCTTCACCTCGATCGCCACCTCGGCGCCGAGCAGCGCCGGGCCGACGTGCTCCCAGTTGACCTTGGTGCCCACCGAGTCCTCGCCCGGATCGAGGTGCGCGAGCAGCAAGTCGCGGCACGTATACTCGACGTCGGAGATGATGCGCGGCGTGGCGTAGACGCGGCAGTCATCGCCCATGAAGGAGATGACGCGCGCCTCGTCGACGCGGATCTTCTTCGTCGTCGCGAGGCCGGGCGCGAGCGACGGCTTCATCGCGTGATCTCCTTCGGCCGCGCGCGCTCGGGCAGCGGCTCGATGCCGTCGTGCAGGAACGCGAGCAGCTTCGCGAGGCGCGACGAGGCGAGCTTCCTGACGAGCTCCTTGTCGCAGCCGCTCCAGTCGTAGAAGCCGCGTCCCGCCGACAGGCCTTCGTGGCCGCGCCGCACCATGCCCTGGAGCATCGGGTTCGGCGCGCCGTTGTGGAAGAGCTTCGGCACGATCGACGCTTGAGCGTCGGCGTGGATCCTGAGGCCCGAGATGTCCTTCTGCTGGATCAGCCCGTTCAGGCACATGCGCGGCGCGAGCATGCGCATCGCCGCGCGGTCGATGTCGGCGGCGGAGGCGACGCCCGCCTCGACCAGGTAGTAGGCCTCGTGCAGGATCGCGTGCTGCAGCCGGTTGATGAGAAAGCCGACGATCGGCTTGTACAGCACGACCGTCTCCTTGCCGGTGCGCTCGAGCGCCCGCGCGGCGCGGTCGACAGCCTCGCGCGGCGTCGACGGGCCCGCCATCACCTCGACCACCGGCGTCGTGTCGGCCGGCATGAAGTAGTGGATGCCGACGAAGCGCGTCGGATCCTTCATCTTCGCGGAGAGCTTCACCAGGTCCAGGCCCGAGGTGCCGGTCGCGATCAGCACGTCCTTGCGCGGGTACGCCGCCTCGATCTCGGCGTAGACCGCCTGCTTGGTCGCGACGTCCTCGGGGACGAACTCGATCGCGAGGTCGGGCGCCTCGGCCGGAAGCTTGTCGACCGCGCGCACCTTCGCGGGAAGGTCGGCGAGCCCGGCCGCGCGCGAGCTCTTCACCACGGTGTCGAAGCCGGCATCGGCGAAGGTGCGCGCGACGCCGCGCCCCATGACGCCGTAGCCGTAGATGAGCACGCTCGCGATGTCGGAGGCCATGGGGGTCCTTGTCAGTCGAGGGGCGCGACGCCGACCTCGCGCGCGAGGCGGTCGAGCGCTTCGCGCAGCGCGGGCGGCACCGGCACGCCCGCGCGCGAGCGCTCTTCGAATTTCGCGCGGCTCTGCTCGCCCGGGAGCCAGACGCGCTCGACGCCGGGCAGCCGGCGCGAGGCGCGCAGCTCGCCCGCGACGCGGTCGACGTCGCGCTTGAACGCGGCGACGTCGCCGAAGGCCGCGATCGAGAGCGCGACGATGGCGTGGCCGGTGTTGGTCACGGAGGTGTCGTCGGCGTTGAAGTCGATCGTCTGGCTGCCGAGCGCGGCGCGGTTCAGCGTCCCGGCGAGCAGCCCGATCATGAGCGAGAGGCCGTAGCCCTTGTAGCCGCCGATCGGCAGCAGCAGCCCCTCGCCCGAGCGCTTCGGGTCGGTGAGCGGGCGGCCCTCGCGGTCGATCATCCAGCCCTCGGGCATCGGCTCGCCGCGCTGCGCCTTCGTCTTCACCTTGCCGTAGGCGGCGACGGTGGTCGCCATGTCGAGCACGATCGGCGCCGCCGCGCCCGGCACCGCGACCGCGATCGGGTTGGTCGAGAGCAGCAGGTCGATCCCGCCCCAGGGCGCCATGTGGTTGGCGTTGCCGACCGCGAGGTAGATCCCGATCATGTCGTGCTCGAGCGGCATCGCCGCGTAGAGCGACGCCGGCCCGGCATGGTTGCTCGCGCGCACGCCGACCCACGCGGCGCCGGCCGTCTTCGCCTTGGCGATCGCCGTCCGCGCGGCGAAGCTCATCACGACGTGGCCCATGCCGTTGTCGCCGTCGACGAGCGCCATGCCGGCCGCCTCGCGCTCGATGCGCACGCGCGGGACGACGTTCACCGCGCCGCCTTTGATGCGGCGCACGTACTGCGGCAGGCGGAACACGCCGTGGCCGTCGGCGCCGAAGAGGTCGGCGCGCAGCATGAGGCGCGCGCAGGTCTGCGCGTCGGCGCGCGGCAGCCCGACCTTCTCGAGGACCGTGGCGGTGAAGGATTGGAGGCGTTCCGGCGGGACGCTCGCGGGCATAAGGGCCGGATTCTATCGCTTCGGCTACCATGCGGTAGATGGCGGGCAACCTGCATCCGGATTTGAGAGTCGGGCTCGCGGGCTCGGCCGAGCTCGTGGTCGGCGAGGAGCACACCGCGCCGCGCGTCGGCAGCGGCCGCGTGCACGTGCTCGCGACGCCGGTGATGATCAACCTGATCGAGGCGGCCGCGCTCGCCGCGGTCGAGCACCTGCTCGCGCCGGGCTACCAGTCGCTCGGCACGCTGCTCGACGTGCGCCATATCGCGGCGACGCCGGTCGGCATGCGCGTGCGCGCGACCGCCGAGGTCGTCAAGGTCGACGGACGCACGCTCTCGTTCCGCGTCGAGGCGCGGGACGAGCGCGACTTGATCGGCGACGGCGCGCACGAGCGCATGATCGTGAACGTCGAGCGCTTCGACAAGCGCGTGCAGGAGAAGCTGCAGGCGATGCGCTGACCGGCTCGTGCGGTTGGGGGAACCGCTCCTTCCTTTACGGGTCAGAGACTTATCCGCGGGACCGACTTGCGAGCCTCTGCTCCGCCCGGCCCACGGTCGTTTCGCCGGAGAAAACCATGACCCGATTCCGCACCCTGTCGTTGCTCCTCGCCGTTACGGGCGGTCTCATCGTGGCGACACCCGCGTTCGCCGACGAGGTGATCCTGAAGAGCGGCGAGCGCATCACCGGACGCATCGTCGAGAAGTCGAGCGAGGCGCTCGTTCTCGAGACCGCGAGCGCGGACAACGTGCGCGTCGCCTGGGCCGACATCTTCTCGCTGAAGACCGACGCGCCCCAGGACGCGATGCTCACGTAGTCTCGTCCTGCCTTCGCACCGGAACGGCGCCTACGGGCGCCGTTTTCGTTCCCTGCGCCTTTACAAAACTTTACCCGCCGGAGAAACGGCCGTTACGGCTGCCGCGTAGATTGACCCCATCGACGGCGACCCGCCGTCATCCGAACAGGAGTCGATCATGAAAGGCAGTCTCAAGCGGACCGCGATCGCGGCCCTCCTCGGCGGCGCGATCGCCGCGCCCGCGTTCGCGCAGGACCGTGCGCCCCAGGACCGCGCGCCCGAGGGCGGCGGTCCCGGGATGCATCACCGCTGGCACCGCAACGATCCTCAGGCGCGCGCCGACCGCATGGAGTTCATGGTGCAGCGCATGTTCTCGTCGGTGAAGGCGAGCGACGAGCAGAAAAACCAGGCGGGCGCGATCGTGCGCAAGGCCGCCTCCGACATCCGTCCGCTCGAGCAGAAGCTGCGCGACGGACGCCGCGCGGGGCTCGATCTGCTCTCGCGGCCGACGATCGATCGCAACGCCATCGAGGCGCAGCGCGCGCAGCAGGCGGCTCTGCGCGAGCAGATCTCCCAGCGCACGACGCAGGCGATGGCCGATCTCGCCGAGGTGCTCACGCCCGACCAGCGCGCGGCCCTCGCGAAGCGGATGTCCGAGCGTTTCGGCGGACGGCGCGCGGGCTGACGCCACCGGTCCTCTCCGGCCATGACATCGGCCGGCTTGCGCCCGCCGCCCGAAACGGCGGCGGGCGTTTCTTTCGGCGCTTGTTGTACCCTAGCGGCGCAATGACGGCCCACATCCTGATCATCGAGGACGACGAGCGGCTCTCCGCGATGGTGGCGGAGTACCTGCACGAGTCGGGCTTCCGCGTGTCGTCGCGCGCCGAGGGCGGCGAGGGCCTGGCGCTGCTCGAGCGCGAGGCGTTCGACGCGCTGGTGCTCGACATCATGCTCCCCGACGTGGACGGCTTCGAGGTCTGCCGGCGCGTGCGCGCGCGCTCGGACATCCCGATCCTGATGCTGACCGCGCGCGGCGACGCGACCGACCGGGTGGTCGGCCTCGAGCTCGGCGCCGACGACTACCTGCCGAAGCCGTTCAACCCGCGCGAGCTGCTCGCGCGGCTGCGCGCGATCCTGCGCCGGCGCAAGCCGAGCGGCCCGCCCGAGACCGCGCTGCACTTCGGCCGGCTCGAGATCGACCGCGGCGCGCGCGTCGTGCGCCTCGACGGCGAGGAGCGGCCGCTCACCGCCTACCAGTTCGCGCTGCTGGTCGCGCTCGCCGAGAACGCGGGCCGGATCATGTCGCGCGAGAGCCTGATGGACCTGGTGAAGGGCGAGCCGCTCGAGGCCTTCGACCGCTCGATCGACGTGCACATCTCGCGCATCCGCGCCGCGATCGAGGACGATCCCAAGCGGGCCCGGCGCATCATCACCGTGCGCAGCGCGGGCTACGTCTTCGCCAAAGTCCAGGACGACGGCGAGGCCTCGTGACTCAACCGCGCCCGCGCCGGCTGTACCGGCAGTTCTACGTGACGCTGGTCGCGAGCCTCGCGCTGTTCGCGGTCATCGCCGGCTTCCTCTGGCACACGCTCACCGAGGCGTCGCCCGCGCGCCAGGCGTTCGAGATCCTCTCCGAGCTCGCGCAGGCGTCGCTCGCCGACGCCGAAGCGCCGCGCGATGCGCAGCAGGCGGCGCTGAACGATTTGCGCGCGCGCGTGCGCGGCCGCGTCGCGGGCCTCGCGCTCTATGCCGCGAGCGGCGAGCGCATCGCCGCGGCGGGCGCGCCGGTGCCGCGCCCGGGCCCGGGGCGCCAGGCGGGGGGCTGGATCCCCGGTCCCGACGGCCGCCACGCCTGGGCGATCGCGCTGCCCGACGGGCGCACGCTGATCGCGCGGCTGCCGCGGCCCCGGCCCAACCCGATGCTCGGGCTGTTCTTCATCCTCGGCCTGATCACGCTCGGGGTCGCGGTCGGGGCCTATCCGGTGGTGCGCCACCTCACGCGGCGGCTCGAGCGGCTGCAGGCGAGCGTCGAGGCGCTCGGGGCGGGCGATCTGTCGGCGCGCGTGCCGGTCGACGGCGCCGACGAGGTCTCCGCCCTCGCGACCAGCTTCAACCGCGCCGCCGAGCGCATCGAGCAGCTGGTCGCGGCGCACAAGACGATGCTCGCGAACGCCTCGCACGAGCTGCGCTCGCCGCTCGCGCGCATCCGCATGGGCATCGAGATCCTGCGCGCCGACGCGCGGCCCGAGCTGCGCGAGGAGCTCGCGCGCAACATCGCCGAGCTCGACGCGCTGGTCGACGAGATCCTGCTCGCGAGCCGGCTCGAGACGGTCAAGCAGCCCGACGCGCTCGACGCGGTCGACCTGCTCGGCCTGCTCGCCGAGGAATGCGCGCGCGCGGACGCGGCGCTCGAGGGCGAGCCGGTCACCGTGCGCGGCGACGCGCGGCTGCTGCGGCGCGCGGCGCGCAACCTGCTCGAGAACGCGCGCCGGCACGGCGGCGGCGGTCCGGTCGAGGCGAGCGTGCGCAAGACGCCGGCCGCGGCGGCCGTGATCGAGGTGTGCGACCGCGGCCCCGGCGTTCCCGAGTCCGAGCGCGAGCGCATCTTCGAGCCGTTCTACCGGCCGGCGGGGACGCGCGAGCGCGCCGGCGGCGTCGGCCTGGGGCTCGCGCTCGTGCGCCAGATCGCGCGCAAGCACGGCGGCGACGCGCGCTACTTCGCGCGCGAGGGCGGCGGCTCGCGCTTCGTGCTGGAGCTCGGCGCCGCTTCCTAGCCCGCGGACTAGCCGCCGTTCTTGCGGCCGAAGGTGTTGAAGAGCGCCGGCGTCTGCGGCGCGCGGTCGCGGCGCGGGCCCGGGTTCGGCGCGGACGGCTGCTGGGCGCTCTGGCCGTTGCCCGCGGGCTGCGCGGGCTCGCTGCCGGCCTGTTCCTCCGCGAGCTTCATGCGGCGGGCGTACTCGATCTGCGCGAGGCGCTCCTGCTCGTCGGGCCTCGGCGGTCCGCCGCGGCCGCCGGGTCGGGCGGGTGCGCCCGGCCGGCCCGGGGCGCCCGGGCCGCGGGGGCCTTGCGGGCGTCCCTGGCCGCGGTTGGCGTTGCGCGGGTCCTGGCGATTGTGCTGCGGCGGCCGCCCGCCGTTCCCCGGGTTGGCCGCGGCGTGCCGCGGCTGATTCCGGTGCGGCGGGTTCCGGCGCGGCTGATCGCGGTGCCGGCGCTCGCCTCGCCCGCGTCCCTGCTGCTGCTGCTGCTGCTGTTGCTGCTGCTGCTCGCGCTCGTGCGCCGGCGGCGCGCTGCCCGGCTCGAAGCCCGGTACCGCGCGGCTCTCGATCTTGCGGTGGATGAGGCGCTCGATCGCGGCGAGCAGCGGCCGGTCCTCCGGGGTGACGAGCGAGATCGCCTCGCCGGTCTCGCCCGCGCGGCCGGTGCGGCCGATGCGGTGGACGTAGTCCTCGGGCACGTTCGGTAGGTCGTAGTTGACGACGTGCGGCAGGAGCTCGATGTCGAGCCCGCGCGCGGCGATGTCGGTCGCGACCAGCACGCGCAGCTCGTTGTCCTTGAACGCCTTGAGCGCGCGCGTGCGCGCGTTCTGCGCCTTGTTGCCGTGGATCGCGTCGGCCTCGATCTTCGCGCGCCCGAGCTGCTGCGCGAGGCGGTTCGCCCCGTGCTTGGTCTTGGTGAACACGAGCACCTGCGTCCAGTCGTTGCTCTTGATCAGGTGCTCGAGCAGCGCCCGCTTCCTCTCGCGGTCGACGGGATGCGCGACCTGCGTGATCAGCTCGATCGGCGCGTTGCGCCGCGCGACCTCGACCGTGGCCGGGTCGCGCATGAACGACGACGCGAGCTTGCGGATCTCGTCGGGGAAGGTGGCCGAGAACAGCAGGTTCTGGCGCTTCGCCGGCAGCAGCGCGAGGATGCGCCGGATGTCGGGGATGAAGCCCATGTCGAGCATGCGGTCGGCCTCGTCGAGGACCAGGATCTCGATGCGCCCGAGATCGATCGTCTTCTCGTGCACGTGGTCGAGCAGGCGCCCGGGCGTGGCGACGACGATGTCGACGCCGTCGGCGAGATTGTCGGCCTGCGGATTGAAGCCGACGCCGCCGAAGATCACGACCGACTCGAGCGCGAGGTGGCGGCCGTAGTCGCGCA
Source organism: Burkholderiales bacterium (assembly GCA_035651815.1). Taxonomy (GTDB): domain Bacteria; phylum Pseudomonadota; class Gammaproteobacteria; order Burkholderiales; family SG8-39; genus VBDM01. Next base: position 65,117 of record DASRFB010000105.1, read on the forward strand.
CGCTCTGCTGCACCTGTGCGGCGAGCTCGCGCGTGGGAACGAGCACCAGGGCGCGAACCGGCCGCGGGCCCGGCCTCGCGCCGGCGGCGGCCAGGCGCTGCAGCATCGGCAGCGTGAAGCCTGCTGTCTTGCCGGTGCCCGTCTGCGCGGCGGCGAGCAGGTCGCGGCCGGCGAGGACGACGGGGATGGCCTGGGACTGGATGGGGGTGGGTTCGGTGTAGCCCTGCTCGGCGACTGCGCGGAGCAGCTCGGCCGAGAGGCCGAGATTCTGAAAGCTCGTGCTAATGGATTTCTCCTGGATCGGCCTGGGAAGGACTCGCCTTCCACCGGTTCAGGACGACACGTTCGTTTTAAGGATTCGGGGACTGGGTAGAACCACGAATGGGCAGGTCGCTAACCGGATGAAGCAACCAGAAACCCTGAACGCCAGTATACACGGATTTCGCGCCGCGGACGCCTCACTTGTCCCAGCCGGCGAGATCCCCGATCTGGACGTTGTAGCCGACGTTCTGCGGGCCCAGGGCCGCGAGCGCGCCCTTGGTCGTCTCGTGGAACGTCGCGGCGAGCTGGAAGCTCAGCTTCGCGAGGACCGCGGCCTCGGGCTTGATGCTCGCCGCGTTCTCCACCCGCAGGAACGCGCGTCCGACGAGCTCGACATAGATCGCCGCGGCCAGCTGGGCGATCGAATGTCCTGCTTCCTCTGTCTTCGCGGAGGTCATGAGCGCGGCTTTCTCGGGATCGGACCCCCATGCTACGCCCAATCGGGACGTGCGCTAGACTATCGACCGGCCGCCCGCCGCCCGGCGGGCACGAACGATCTCCGGACCCGATCCCCGTACCCCCGCAAGAAAGGAAACCCATGAAGCTCTACTACGCTCCGGGCGCCTGCTCGATGGCGCCGCACATCGTCCTGCGCGAGGCAGGCTTCAAGTTCGACCTCGAGAAGGTCGACATCCCGAACAAGAAGACCGCCTCGGGCGACGACTACTGGAAGGTCAACCCGAAGGGCTACGTCCCGGCGCTCAAGCTCGACGACGGACAGGTGCTCACCGAGGCGCAGGTGATCGTCCAGTACCTCGCCGACCAGAAGCAGGACGCCGGCCTCGCGCCGCGCGGCGGCACGATGGAGCGCTACCGCCTGATGGAGATGCTCAACTTCACCGCGGCCGAGGTGCACAAGCAGCTCGGCGCGCTGTTCAACCCGAAGATGACGCCCGAGGCGAAGGAGATCCAGCTCGGCGTGATCGACCGGCGCCTCACCGCGCTCGACAAGATGCTCGCGGGCAAGCAGTACGCCACGGGCGACAAGTTCACCGTCGCCGACGCCTACCTCTTCACCGTGCTCAACTGGACCAACTTCCACAAGATCGACACGTCGAAGTGGCCGAACATCCAGGCGTTCATGAAGCGCGTGGCGGCGCGGCCGAAGGTGCAGGAGACGCTGAAGGCCGAGGGCCTGACGCAGTAATCAGGGGCCCGTGTAGACGGCGCCGTGGCGCACCGAGTCGCGGCGCACCTCGACGCGGCACAGCCCGGGGAAGGCGGGCGCGAGCTTCTCCCAGATCCACATGGCGATGTGCTCGAGGCTCGGGACCTCGAGCCCGGCCACCTCGTTCAGGAAGCGGTGATCGAGCGACTCGCGCAGCCGGGCGCAGGCGCGCTCGAGCTCGCCCAGGTCGGCGACGAAGCCGGTGCGCGCGTCGGGCGCGCCCGCCACCACGACGCGCGCGGTGAACGAGTGCCCGTGCACGCCGTGGTAGCGGTGCCCCTCGGGCGCTCCAGGAAAGCGGTGCGCCGCGTCGAAGCCGAACTCCTGGTAGATCTCCACGTCGTCCTCTAGCGGATGCCGATCAGCTTGTGCGTCTGGAGGCTGAGCCTCCACCGGGGGTTGCGCATGCAGTAGGCGATGGCGCGCTCGGTATTCTCGCGCTTCTCCGGCCCGTCCATCGGCTGCAGCAGGAAGTGCCCGAAGCTCCAGCCCTCGAAGTCCTCCGGCCGCGCGCCTTCCTGCGGGAACACGAGCTTCAGCTCGTCGCCGCGGCGCACCTTGACCTCGGTGCCCGCCTTGGGGCTCACGCAGATCCAGTCGACGCCGGGCGCGACGTCGACGGTGCCGTTCGTCTCGATCGCGATCTCGAAGCCCCGCGCGTGCAGCGCGCGCACGAGCTCCGCGTCGAGCTGCAGCGCGGGCTCGCCGCCCGTCAGCACCGTGAAGCGCGAGCCCCCGCCCGGCCACAGCGAGGCGATGCGCTCGGCGAGCGCCTCGGCGGCGTCGAACCTGCCGCCGCCTGCGCCGTCGGTGCCGACGAAGTCGGTGTCGCAGAACTTGCATACCGCGTGCGCGCGGTCGGCCTCGCGGCCGCTCCACAGGTTGCACCCGGCGAAGCGGCAGAACACCGCCGGGCGCCCCGCGTTCGCGCCCTCGCCCTGCAGCGTATAGAAGATCTCTTTCACCGAGTAGGCCATGAGGCTTGGATCGCTAGCGGCACACGCGGTTGCGTCCGCCGCGCTTCGCGCGGTAGAGCGCGGCGTCGGCCGCGCGGATCACCTGCCCCGCGGCGGTCAGCATGCCGTCGCGCTCGGCGACGCCGATGCTGACCGTGACCGAGAGCGTGCGGTCGGCCTGCGACGGCGTTCCCGGGATGCGCATCCTCAGTCCGGTCTCGGGGTCCTTCGGGCGGTCCAGCCCGCGCACCGCCATGCGGTAGCGCTCGATCGAGTCGCGCATCGCCTCGAGGTGCGGCAGCGCCTGGTCGAGCGGGTGCTCCGCGAACACGACCGCGAACTCCTCGCCGCCGTAGCGGAACGCCTTGCCGCCGCCGTCGATCTCGGCGAGCCGCGAGGCGACCAGCTTGAGCACCTGGTCGCCGACGTCGTGACCGTGCGTGTCGTTGAATTTCTTGAAGTGGTCCACGTCCACCATCGCCACCGTATACACCGGTCCGAGGCCCGAGAGGCGCTCCTCGAGCGCGCGCCGGCCCGGGAGGCCGGTCAGCTCGTCGACGAACGCGAGCCGGTGCGACTCCTGCAGGATCGAGACGAGCAGCACGATGCCCGCGGCCGACATGAAGATCGCGAACACGCTGCCCGAGCGCGCCCACTCGCACGCGACGAAGAACGCGACGAGCGCGCCCGCGAGGCCGGCGTCGATCGGCCGCACCTCGACCGCGGGACGCGGCCAGGCGCGCGCGAGCGCGGCGACGAGGGCCGCGGCGAACGCGATGCGCCCGGCGATCGGCGCGGGCGGCGACCGGAGCAGCCAGTGGTCGAGCACGCCGTGCCAGGCGACGCCCGAGAGGCTCGAGCGTCCCGCGCTCGCGACCCAGGCGACCAGCAGCACTTCGGCGAGCGCGAGCAGCAGCCAGCGGTAGTTGCGGTGCTGGACCACGCCGCGCTCGGGGAAGAGCAGCGCGATCAGCACGTTCAGCGGAACCAGCACGGAGAGCGCGGTGAACACGGCGCGCGCGGTGAAGCTGTCGGCGCCGAACTCGAGCGCGATGCGGTAGCCCGCGTACGCGGCGAACAGCGAGGCGAGCGCGACGAAGGCGCGGCCGCGGTTGAACCACACGGCGATGATGGCGCCGAGCAGCAGCACGAAGTACGGCCCGAGCACGGTCAGGCCGGAGAGCGAGTCCGGCAGCGAGCCGATCCACACGACCACGGCGGACGCCACCAGGACCACGACCGGCGCCAGCACCGGGCGCAGGTGTTCGAGCAGGAGTTTGGGCCTCAAGACAGGCGCATGATAGTGCGCGCGATCCCCTTGCGCTACGCCACCTTGCGCAGCAACCGCTCGCACTCCTGCGCCGACGCGGGCGACGCGAAATAGAAGCCCTGGATCTCGTCGCAGCCGTGCGCGAACAGCAGGTCGAGCTGCTCGCGCGTCTCGACGCCCTCCGCGATGACGCGCAGCTTCAGGCTGTGCGCGAGCCCGATGATGGCGAAGGTGATCGCCGCGTCCTCGGGGTCGATCGTGACGTCGCGGATGAAGGCGCGGTCGATCTTGAGGGCGTCCAGCGGGAAGCGCTTGAGGTAGGCGAGGCTCGAGTAGCCCTGGCCGAAGTCGTCGACCGACACCGCCACGCCCGACTCCTTGAGCGCCTTCAGCGTGCGCGCCGCGCTCTCGGGATCCTTCATCAGCAGCGACTCGGTCAGCTCGAACTGGATGAGCGACGCCTCGACCTCGGTCTCGTACAGGATCCGGCGCACGGTCGCGTCGAGGTTCTTGTGCCCGAACTGCCGCGCGGACAGGTTCACCGCGACCGGGGGAACGTCGAGCCCCCGGCTCTTCCAGGCCTTCACCTGGCGGCACACCTCGCGCATCGCCCATTCGCCCGCCGGGATGATGAGCGCGGTCTCCTCGAGCACCGGGATGAACTCGAGCGGCGACACGATGCCGCGCTCGGGGTGCTGCCAGCGCATCAGCGCCTCGAAGCCGCTGATCGCGCCGGTCGCGAGATCCATCTTCGGCTGGTAGTGCATGAGGAACTCGCCGCGCTCCAGCGCCCGCCGCAGCGACGCCTCCATCTGCACGCGCGCGAGCGCGCGCTCGTTCATCTCGCGCGTGAAGTACTGGTAGGTGTTGCGTCCCTGCTCCTTCGCGCGGTACATGGCGGTGTCGGCGTTCATCACCAGCGACTCGGGCAGCTCGCCGTCGGCGGGATAGATCGTGATGCCGACGCTCGCCGAGATGAAGGTCTCCTGCCCGTCGAGCTGGAACGGCTGCGACAGCGCGTCGATCATCTTCTGCGCGACCAGGCTCGCGTCGGCGGCGCGGCCGAGGTCGGTGAGGATGGCGCCGAACTCGTCGCCGCCGAAACGCCCGACGGTGTCTCCGCTGCGCACGCAGTCGGCGAGCCGCGTGGCCGCCTCCGCGAGCAGCGTGTCGCCGGCGCGGTGCCCGAGCGTGTCGTTGACGAGCTTGAAGCGGTCGAGGTCGATGAACAGCACCGCGATCGCGCGCGCGGCGCGCTTCGCCTGCGCGATGCTCTGCACCAGGCGGTCGTGGAAGAGGTAGCGGTTGGGCAGCCCGGTGAGCACGTCGAACTGCGCGAGGTGCGCGAGCTGCTCCTCCGCGCTCTTGCGGTCGATCGCGACGGCGAGGATGTTCGCGACGCTCTGCAGGAAGCTCGCGTCGTCGCGGCTGAAGCGGTGCACGGTGAAGCGGTGCACGCCGAGCACGCCGTAGGCGCCCTGGCTGCCCATGATCGGCACCTGCATGCCCGAGCGGATCCCGAACTGCATCAGCGCCGACCCCGGGAAGCGCGTCTCCGCCGAGTGGTCCTCGACCACGACCGGCTCGCGCGAGGCGAGCACGTGCGCGAGCATGCCGCCGGCCCGGACCTGCACCACGCGCCGCCCGACCCACTCGGGCGGCCAGCCGGCGGCGGCGCGGTAGGTCAGCGCCTTGCCGTCGGCGTTCAGCTCGAGCACCTCGCAGTAGTCGACCTTGAGCGTGACCGAGACCAGCTCGACGGCGTGGTTCAGCACGTCCTCGAGGTCCGCGCTCGCGAGCGCCTGCTGGCCGAACTCGGCGATGAGGCGCTGCTGCAGCGCCTGGCTGCGCACCGTCTCCTCGGTCTCCTTGCGGCGCGTGATGTCGGCGATCGCGCCGATCATGCGCACCGGCCTGCCGTTCTCGTCGTACACGACGTGGCCGCGGTCGAACACGTGCGCGTAGGTGCCGTCGGCGCGGCGGAACCGGTACTCGTCGCTCCAGTTCGCGCCGCCCGAGTCGAGCAGCTGCGCGAGCCCGCTCTCGACCCGGTCGCGGTCGTCGGGATGGATGTTGCCGTACCAGAAGCGGTTGCTCGGGTCGATCTCCTCGCGCTCGTAGCCCAGCACCTTGGTGAGGTTGTCGTTCCACCAGAGCTCGTCGGTGATCAGGTTCCAGTCCCAGATGATGTCGTTCGTGGCCCGCACCGCGAGGTTGAAGCGCTCGTTGCTCCGTCGCAGCGCCTCCTCGGCGGCGATGCGCTCGCTCGTGTCGCGCGAGATGACGACCACGATCCAGCGGTCGGCCGAGCGCAGCACGCGGCGCGTCGACTCGAACGGGAGCAGCGACCCGTCCCTGCGCCGGTAATGGCTGCGCATGCCGCTGTGCATCCGGCCGGTGCGGATCATGTCGTCGTAGGCGAGCTCGAGCGAGTCGCGCGTGATGGGCAGCAGGTCCTGGGGTCCCTTCTGCAGCAGCTCCTCGCGCGAGTAGCCGAGCGAGCGGCACGCGGTCTCGTTCATGTCGATGAAGCGCATGCGCTCGCGGTCGATCAGGAAGATCATGTCGCCCGACAGGTCCATCGACGCGCGGAAGCGGCGCAGCTCGTCCTCGCGCCGGACCGACTCGGTCACGTCCTTGCCGGTGCCGCGGTAGCCGCGGAAAGCGCCGCTCTCGTCGAACACGGGCTCGCCGCTGACGCTCAGCCAGCGCAGCTGACCCTTGTGGTCGAGCGCCGGGCGCACGAAATCCCGGAACGGCCGGTGCGACTCGAGCGTCGCGCGGTGCGCGATCCAGTCGATGTCGCGCTCGGCGTTGTTGTCGAGCTCCCAGCGCGTCTTGCCCAGCAGGCGCGCGGCGGGCGAGGGCATGTTGCCGGCGAGCGCGGTGAAGCGGAACTCGGCGTCCTGCTCCCAGTACCAGTCGGACGACAGCTCGGTCAGGCTGCGGAAGCGCTCCTCGCTCTCGCGCAGCACCTTCTCGGCGCGCTTGCGATGGACGAACTGCCCGATCTGGCTGCCGATCACGCGCGCGGCCTCGAGCAGGCGCGCGTCGGGCTCGCGCACGCTGCGGCTGCTGAAGTCGAACACGCCGATGACCTTGCCTTCGGACACGACCGGGAACAGGAACACCCCGTGCACGCCCACCGTGCTCACGAGATCGGGCCGCTTCACCCGCTCGTCCCGGGTGGCGTCGGGAATCCACAGCGGCATGCCCGATCCCCACACGACGCCGACCAGCCCCTCGCCGCGGCGGAAGGTGCCGACGCTCGACGCCTTGTCGAGCGCGTCGATGCTGCTGCCGGGGACGCTGTAGGACTCGGCGAACGTCATGACGTCCTTCGCTTCGTCCCACGTCCAGTAGACGCCGCACTCGAGGCTCTGCGACTCGCAGACGGCGCCCATGACCGTCTTCAGCGCCGCCGACACGTTGTCGGCCTCGGCGAGCGTGCGCCCCACCGTGTGCTCGAGCCGCAGCACTTTCTCGGCGCGCTTGCGCTCGGTGATGTCGCGCCCGCTGCCGCGGTAGCCGCGGAACCGGCCGTCGACGTCGAAGATCGCGCTGCCGCTGATGCTGATGAAGTGCTCGTGACCCGAGGGGTCGATCCAGTACATCTCGAGGTCGTGGAACGCGCGGTACGCCTGGAGCTCGGCGCGGTGCTCCTCCCAGGTGCAGCCGACCGGCTGCGCGCCGGTCTCCCAGCGCGTCTTGCCCATCAGGAACTCGGGCGGCATGGTGGACTTGCCCACGTGCGCGCCGGCGATGGTCGTGAAGCGGTAGCTCGCGTCCTGCTCCCAGTACCAGTCCGACGACAGCTCGGTGAGGCTCCGGAAGCGCTCCTCGCTCTCGCGCAGCGCCCGCTCGATCTCCTTGCGCTTCAGGAACTGGCCGACCTGGCTGCCGATGACGCGCACCGCCCGCAGCAGCCGCTCGTCGGGCGCGCGCACGCGCGAGCACGAGATGCCGATCACCCCGATGGTCCTCGCCTCGGCGGTGACGGGAAACACGAACGCGGCGCGGATCCCGCCTTTCGCGAACGAGGCGCGGTACATGGCGCGCGGGTCGCTCCCGACGTCGGCGACCCAGAGCGGCTCGCCGGTCTGCCACACCTTGCCGGCGAAGCCCTCGCCCGGGCGGAACACGAACTCGCGCGACGCGTCGATCAGCTCCTGGATGCGCGGGATCGACGGGCCCCAGGCATCGCCGAAGCGCAGCACCTCGTCGTCGTCGGCGTGCCAGTAGCGCCCGCAGTCCCAGACCTCGGTCTCGCACAGCGCCCGGATCACGGCGCGCAGGCCCGCCGAGCCGCTCTCGGCCTCGGCGAGGCTGCGCGCGACCGAGTGCTCGAGGCGCAGCAGCTCCTCCTCGCGCTTGCGCGCGGTGATGTCCTTGCCGACGCCGCGGTAGCCGCGGAACTGGCCCGCGTCGTCGAAGATCGGCTTGCCGCTGATGCTCGCGTAGCAGGGATTGCCTTCCGGGTCGGGCCGGCAGATCTCGAAGTCGGAGAACGGCTGGTGCGCATCGAGGATGGCGCGATGCGCCTCCCAGTCGGCGTGCGTCATGTTGAGCGTCGGCAGCTCCCAGCGGCGCTTGCCGATGTGAGCGGCCGCCGCCACGCGGCCCGAGCGGCCGAGGAGCGCGTCGGACATCTGGGTGAAGCGGAAATTCTCGTCCTGCTCCCAGTACCAGTCCGAGGAGAGCTTCGACAGGCTGCGGAAGCGCTCCTCGCTCTCGCGCAGCGCGTCCTCGGCGCGGCTGCGCTCGAGCACGATGCCGGCGATGTTGAGCACGCGGTCGATCAGCGCCAGGTCGCGCTCGGACGGCGCGCGCGGCTCGCGGTAGTACTGCGCGAACGTGCCGAGCACCTTCTTCTCGGCCGAGAGGATCGGCACCGACCAGCAGGCGCGCAGGCCGAGCTGCTCGGCGAGCGCGCGGCGGTCGATCCACAGCGGGTCGCTCGAGAGGTCCTCGACGATGACGCGCTCGGCGCTGAACGCCGCGCGGCTGCAGGGGCTCTCGGTCGGCCCGATCGCGATCCCGTCCACCGCCTCGCGCCACGCCGCGGGCAGGCTCGGCGCGGCGCCGTGGCGCAGGCGCCTGCCGTCGCGGTCGACGACGAGAACCGAGCACAGGAGCCCGTCGACCTCGGCCTCGACCGAGCGCGTGAGCGCCTCGAGCACCGCGGCGACCGGGCGCCCGCGCGCGATCATCTCGAGGATCGCTTTCTCGCGCGCGAGGAACTGCTCGGACCAGGCCGGCGCGCTGCCGTTGCCGCGATGCGGCTGCGCCCTGCGCGCGCCTTTGGCGCTCAGGACGGCTCGGCGTCGGTACGAGGCGCTTTCCACGATGGCGATTTGAACGGTAGGAAGCCGATTTTTCTTCCGGAAACAGCGCAGTATGGTGCATTTTGCCCGGTTCAACCAGTGACGCGCGGTGTCGGGCGGCGCCGACGCCGCGTGTCCGGCGCGGGTCGTGATCTACATCACGCCGAGGCGCGGCGGCGCGGGGACTTGCGGCGGGCCGCCGTGCGAATATCGGCGCGCCACCGATTCCAGGGGAGGAGACCATGGCCCGCAATTCCGCCGCGCGCGCGCTCGCCGCCATCGCGCTCGCGTGCTCGTGCCTCGCGGCGCCGGCGCGCGCCGCCGACGAGATCGTCCTCGGCAACATCGCGTCGCTCAGCAACCCGTTCTCCAGGACGAACGTCACCAACCTGCTGCTCGGCTACAACGTCTATCTCGAGCAGATCAACCGCCAGGGCGGGGTCCACGGCCGCAGAGTGAAGATCGTCAACAAGGACGACGGCATCGTTCCCGAGAAGATGATGGAGCTCACCGAGGAGCTCGCCGCCGATCCGAGCGTGCTGGCGCTGGTGGGCTACCTCAACACGCCCGGCATGCAGCAGCTGATCAAGCAGGGCACGCTGGTGAAGAAGAAGATCGCGCTGATCGCGCCGGTCGGCTCGATGAACGCGCAGAACTTCTACCCGCTGCGCGCGGGCTACGACGACGAGATCGAGAAGCTGCTCGAGGAGGCCGTGAGCACGCAGAAGAAGCGCGTCGCGCTCGTCTATTTCAACCAGACGTTCGGGCCCGGGCTGTTCAAGTTCGCCGAGCAGGCCGCGAAGCGCGTCGGCGCCAACGTCGTCGCCACCGGCGGTTTCGAGACCGCGCCCGACAAGATCGAGAAGTCCGTGGCGGAGACGGTCGAGCGCGTGTCGAAGGCCGACCCCGACGCCGTCGTCGTCATGTCCTCGGGACCCGGCGTGTACGCGTTCACGAAGAAGTTCCGCCAGACGCCCAGCAAGTACGCGCAGATCTACACCATGTCGACGTCCGATGCGTCGTCCTTCGTGAAGGTCGCGGGCATCGAGAACGCGAGCGGCGTCGTGATCTCGCAGGCGGTGCCGTATCCCGAGCACAACGCGCTCGCGGTCGTGCGCGAGTATCACAAGGCGATGAAGGAGCAGGCGGCCGACCAGCCGCTCACGTTCTACGGCCTCGAGGGCTTCATGGGCGCCAAGATCGCGGTCGAGGCCCTGCGGCGAGCCGGCCCGAACCCGACGCGGCAGAAGATCATCGCGGCGCTGAACACCATGAAGGACTACGACGTCGGCGGCTTCATCGTGAGCTACTCGGCGACCGAGCGCGTCGGCCGCAAGACCGTCGACCTCACCATCATCGGCAAGAACGGGGTGCTGTACCGCTAGTCAGGCGGCGCTCGCGGGCTCCAGGTCCGCGGGCTTGCGCGTCGCGAGGAACTCGGCGAGCGCGCGCGCGGTGTGCGACGCGCGCTTGCGGTCGACCATGCGGCCAGCGGCGAGCCGCGCCGGCGGTCCCTGCTCGACGACGCGGCCGCCCGCGTCGCCGCCCTCGGGACCGAGGTCGACGATCCAGTCCGCGTCCGCGATCACGTCGAGGTTGTGCTCGATGACCACCACGGTGTTTCCGGCGTCGACCAGGCGGTGCAGCACGCGGATCAGCTTCTCGACGTCGGCCATGTGCAGGCCGACCGTCGGCTCGTCGAGAACGTATAGAGTCGAAGACCCGATTTGCCTCCCCCTTCCAGGGGGAGGGCCGGGGAGGGGGTGCGCCTTCGCGAGCTCGGCCACCAATTTGATCCGCTGCGCCTCGCCGCCCGAGAGCGTCGGGCTCTGCTGGCCGAGCGTGAGGTAGCCGAGGCCGACGTCCTGCAGCAGCCGCAGCGCGCGGTGCGTCGAGACGTGCGCGGCGAAGAAGTCGACCGCCTCGTCGACGCTCATCGCGAGCACCTCGCCGATCGTCTTGCCACGCCAGCGGACCGCCAGGGTCTCGGCGTTGAAGCGCGCGCCGCCGCAGGTCTCGCAGGTGACCTTGACGTCGGGCAGGAAGCTCATCTCGATCGTCTTCACGCCCTGGCCCTCGCAGCTCTCGCAGCGGCCGCCCGCCGTGTTGAACGAGAAGCGCGACGCGCTCCAGCCGCGCATGCGCGCCTCGGCCGTCTCGGCGAAGATCCTGCGGATCGAGTCCCAGAAGCCGATGTAGGTCGCGGGGCACGAGCGCGGCGTCTTGCCGATCGGCGTCTGGTCGACCTCGAGCACGCGCTCGACGCCCTCCCAGCCGCGGATCTCGCGGCAGCCCGCGGGCGCGGCGTCGCGCTTCCTGCGCTTCGCGCCGAGGAGCGCGGCGAGGTTGGCGTACAGGATGTCGCGCGCGAGCGTCGACTTGCCCGAGCCCGAGACGCCCGTGACCGCGACGAGGCGCGCGAGCGGCACGCGCACGTCGATGTCCTTGAGGTTGTGCAGCGTCGCGCCCAGGATCTCGAGCGCGGGCGCGTCGCGGCCGGTCGCGCGCGGCGGGTGCAGCGGGTGCTCGAGCGGGTGCGCGAGGCAGCGCCCGGTCGCCGAGGCGGGATTGCGGATCAGGTCGCGCGCCGTGCCCTGCGCGGTGACGCGGCCGCCGTGCTTGCCGGCCCCGGGGCCGAGGTCGATGACGTGGCCCGCGCGCCGGATCGTGTCCTCGTCGTGCTCGACCACGACCAGCGTGTTGCCCTTCGCCTGCAATTTCTCGAGCGTGTCGAGGAGCACGCGGTTGTCGCGCGCGTGCAGGCCGATCGTCGGCTCGTCGAGGATGTAGCAGACGCCGCGCAGGTTCGAGCCTAGTTGTGCGGCGAGGCGAATTCGTTGAGCCTCGCCGCCGGACAGCGTCGGCGCCGAGCGGTCGAGCGAGAGGTACGAGAGCCCGACCTCGCCGAGGAAGGCGAGCCGCGAGCGGAGCTCGGCGATCACGTCGCGCGCGATCTCGGCGTCGCGGCCGGCTAAGCGCAGCTCGCCGATCGCCGCCGCGAGCCCCGACACCGGCAGCGCCGTCAGCTCGGAGATGGAGCGGCCGTTCCAGCGCACCGCGAGCGCCTCGGGGTTGAGGCGCCTGCCCGCGCAGCTCGGGCAGGGCTCGTCGACCTCGAGCCACTCGAGCCACGAGTCGAGGACGTTGTCCTCGGCGCCGGTCTTCGCGCGCTCGGCGTCGAAGTCGACGTCCTTCATCTGCAGCCCGGTGCCGAAGCAGCTCGCGCACCAGCCGTGCGGCGAGTTGAACGAGAACAGGCGCGGGTCGAGCTCGGGGAAGCTGCGCCCGCACGACGCGCACGCGCGCAGCGTCGAGAACACCGCGGCGCGCCCGGCGTCGCCCGAGGGCGCGACGTGGACCAGGCCCTTGCCCGCGTCGAGCGCGGCGGCGATCGCGGCGCGCAGCGCGCGCTCGTTCGCCGGCTTCACCTCGACGTCGCCGACGGGCAGCTCGATCGTGTGCTCGCGGAAGCGCGCGATCCGCGGCCACCGATCGGTCGGCAGCATCTTGCCGTCGACGCGCAGGTGGCGGTGGCCCTTGCCGCGCGCCCACTTGGCGAGGTCGGTGTAGTAGCCCTTGCGGTTGACGACGAGCGGCGCGAGCACCGAGATCGCCTGGCCGCGGTAGTCGCGCAGCACGCGCGCCGCGATGGCGTCCTCGCTCTGCGGCTCGATCGGCACGTCGCAGTCGGGGCAGTACTGCGTGCCGAGCTTGACGTAGAGGAGCCGCAGGAAGTGGTAGATCTCGGTCAGCGTCGCGACCGTGCTCTTCCTGCCGCCGCGGCTGGTGCGCTGCTCGATCGCCACCGTGGGCGGAATGCCGAAGATCGCGTCGACGTCGGGGCGCGCCGAGGGCTGCACGAACTGGCGCGCGTACGCGTTCAGCGATTCCAGGTAGCGCCGCTGCCCTTCGGAGAACAGGATGTCGAAGGCGAGCGTCGACTTGCCCGAGCCCGAGACGCCGGTGATGACGGTGAACTTGTCGCGCGGGATCTGGAGGTCGTCGATCCTCAGGTTGTGCTCGCGCGCGTTGTGGATCGTGATCGCATTCGCGGGTCTGTGCTCGAGCCGTTCGCCCTGAGCTCCTGAGCTTGTCGAAGGGCGAAGGGCGAGCGCC
>DASRFB010000106.1:0-24303 GCA_035651815.1 Burkholderiales bacterium
ATAGTGCAGCGGCCCGCCCCGGAACGGCGCGAACCCGGTCGCGAAAATGAGCCCCGCATCCGCGAGATCCGCGTCGGCGACCACGCCTTGCGCGACGGCGGCCTCGGCTTCGTCGAGATAGGGCGCGAGCAGCGTATCGGCGAGATCGTCCGGGACCGGCGCCGGCGCCCGCTTCTGCGGGCGGCCGTTCTTCCACGCGTAGAATCCGCGGCCGGTCTTGCGGCCGAGGTTGCCCGATGCGACCAGCTCGGCAAGCTTGCGCGGCGGGTCGCCGCGGCCGCCCGAGAGCTCCTTGCCGACGGCGAGGCAGATGTCCAGGCCGACGGTGTCGGCGAGCTCGATCGGACCCATCGGCATTCCGAACGCGGTCGCGGCGGCGTCGAGCGTCTCGGGGGCGGTTCCCTGGTCGACCAGCTGCAGCGCCTTGGTGAGGTAGGGCCCGAGGACCCGATTCACGAGGAAGCCCGAGGCGTCGCGCACCGGCAGCGGCAGCTTGTCGATCTGCCGCACGAAAGCGGATGCCTTCTTCGCCGCCTCGCGGTCGGTCTGCGCGCCCGACACGACCTCGACCAGCTGCATCTGCGGCACGGGATTGAAGAAATGGATGCCGACGAGGCGCGCGGGCGCGCGCAGCGCCTGCGCGATGTCGGCGAGCTTCAGGCTCGAGGTGTTGCTCGCGAGGACCGCGTCCGGCCGAGCCAGCCCCTCGAGGCGCGCGAACAGCTCGCGCTTGGCGTCCAGGTTCTCGAAGATCGCCTCGATGATCACGTCGGCGCGCCGCGCGCCTTCGCCCGCGGTGTCCGGAACGAGGCGATCGACCGCGTCGCGCACGCGCGCGCGGTCGCGCAGGCGGCGCTCGAACAGATCGCGCGCGCGCTTCATCGCCGGCGCGAGCCGCTCGGCCGACTGGTCCTGGAGCGTCACGGTGAGGCCGCGCATCGCGCACCAGGCGGCGATGTCGCCGCCCATGACGCCCGCGCCCACGACGTGGACGTGGCGCGCGCGGAAGTCGCTTTCCTTGCCCAGGCTCTTCAGCCGCTCCTGCAGGAAGAAGATGCGGATCAGGTTCTGGGTCGTGTCGCTCGCGGCGAGCGACGCCACCGAGGCCGGGTCGTCGGGATGCGGCGCGAGCGGATCGCCGTCGTAGCGCTCCCACAGCGCGAGGATCGCGTACGGCGCCGGATAGTGCTCGGGCCGCGCCCTCGCGCGCAGCTGCCGGCGGGCCACGGCCGCGATCAGCGGCCGTGCGAGCGGCATGTTCATCACCGCCTGCGCGAGCGGCAGCCGGCGCGGCCGCGGCGCCTCGAGCGCCGTCATGCGCGCCGCGTTCTCCTTGATCCGCGCCGGGACGGCGGCGTCGACCAGGCCCATGCGGCGCGCGCGGCGCGCGTCGACCGAGCGTCCCGTCATCAGCATGTCGAGCGCGGCCATGGGGCCGACGAGACGCGGGAGCCGCTTCACGCCGCCCCAGCCCGGAAGGATGCCGAGCATCACCTCGGGCAGCGCGAGCCGCGTGCCGGGCTGGTCGACGGCGATCCGATAGCGGCACGCGAGCGCGAGCTCGAGGCCCCCGCCCATGCAGAAGCCGTCGATGAGCGCCACGGTCGGGAAGGGCAGCGCCGCGAGCTTGTTGAACGTGTCCCAGCCGCGGCGCACGAGCGCGAGCGCGTCCTGCGGGGACTCGATCCGGGTGAACTCCTCGACGTCGGCGCCGGCGATGAAGCCCGACGCCTTCGCCGAGCGGATCACGAGCCCGCGCGGCGCGAGCGAGCGCACCTCCTCGAGCGCGGCGTCGAGCTCGGCGAGCGCCTCCTGCGAGAGGGTGTTCGTCGACGCGCCCTGCTTGTCGAACGAGAGCCAGGCGAGCTTGTCGCGGTCGGTCTCGAGCTTCCAATGCTTGTAATTGTTGTTCGCCATGGTTCGTGCGGCGTCAGACCGTCTCGAGCATCATCGCGCCCCCGAGCCCGCCGCCGATGCAGATCGCAGCGACGCCGCGCTTGCCTCCGGTGCGCTTCAGCACGTGCAGCAGGTGCAGCACGATGCGGGTGCCGGATGCGCCGACCGGGTGCCCGAGCGCGATCGCGCCGCCGTCGACGTTGAGCTTCTCGAGGTCGAGCCCGCCCACCGGGCCGGGAAGCCCGAGCTGCTCGCGGCAGTAACGCTCGTCCTGCCACGCGGCGAGGCAGCCGAGCACCTGCGCGGCGAATGCTTCGTTGATCTCCCACGCGTCGAGGTCGTTCGGCTTCAGGCCGTGGCGCGCGAGCAGCGGCGTCGCCGCGTGGATCGGCCCGAGGCCCATGTGCGCCGGGTCGAGGCCCGCCCATTCGGTATCGACGATGCGCGCGACCGGGGCGAGATCGTGGCGCCGCACCGCCTCCTCGGTCGCGAGCACCAGCCACGCCGCCCCGTCGGTGATCTGCGACGAGTTGCCGGCGGTGACGTTGCCGAACTTGCGGTCGAAGAAGGGCTTGAGCTTCGCGAGGTTCTCGGGTGTGGAGTCCTCGCGCACGCCGTCGTCTTTCGCATAGAGCGCGCCGTCGGGACCGAACAGCGGCACGGTCTCGGCCGCGAGCCCGTCGTGCGGGCGGTCGAGCCAGCCCGAGCGCTGCGCGCGCAGCACGCGCTCGTGGCTGCGTGCCGCGTACTCGTCCATCTCGCGCCGCCCGATGCCGAAGCGGTACGCGACGTTCTCCGCCGTCTGTCCCATCAGCAGGCCGACGTAGGGATCGGTGAGCCCGCGCATGATGCCGATCACCGGCGCGAACATCGACTTGAGCGGCAGCCGCGCGAAGCGCGCGAGCCGCTGGCCGGGTCCTCTGGCCGCGGCGAGCGCCGAGAACCAGAGCACCATCGCGTCGGAGTAGATGAGCGGCGTGCGCGAAAGCGCGTCGACGCCGCCCGCGAGCACGAGATTCGAGCGCCCCGAGAGCATGTTCGCGATCGCCGAGTCGAGCGACTGCATGCCCGAGGCGCAGTTGCGCATCACGGTCCAGCCGGGCACTTTCTCGCCGCAGCCCATGCGCAGCGCCGCGACGCGGCCGATGTTGACCTCGTCGACGCTCGGCGCGGCGCAGCCGAGGATGACCTCGTCGAGCTCTTCGGGCGCGAACTTCTGGCGTAGCAGCAGCGAGCGCCCGGCGGCCGTGGCGAGGTCGCTTGCCGAGAACGGTCCCGGGCGGTTCCGCGACTTGAGGAACGGCGTGCGCGCGCCGTCGACGACGTAGATCGGCTTGTTCATCGCGGCGCTCCCGTCACGCCGCGGCGCGCTGCGGCGCCGGAGCGCGCGCCTCGGACACGCCCAGGTCCTGCGGGAAGTGATCGACGCGGATCACCTCGTCGCGCAGCTTGGCGAAGCGCTTGAGGCGCGCTTCCTCCTCGACGGTGATGATGCGCGCGGCGACGGCGGCGCGCGCGAGGTCCTCGGGCGAAGCGGCTTCGATGTCGCCGGCCTTCGCCGCGGCGCGCAGCTTCGCCTCGATCGCCTCGGCCTGGGGCGCGGCTTCGAACGCGGCTTCGAGGCAGCCGATCGGATCGGACTCGCTCTTCGGCAGGTACATGCCGTCGGTCAGCCGGTCGCGCGCGGCGGACGGGGCGATGAGCAGCCGCGCGACCTCGTGCCCGAGCCGGTCCGAGGGCGGCGCGTACGGCCGTCCGAGCGGGAACACGACCAGCCGCAAGCCGAGGCCGACGACCCGGCTCGGATAATTGACGATGACGCCGTGGAGCGCGGTCGCGGCGCGCGCGAGCGCGTCCTGCATCGCCCAGTGCAGCAGCGGCAGGTCCGCCGCGGGGCGGCCGTCGTCCTCGTAGCGCTTGAGCGTCGCGGAGCAGAGGTAGAGCGCCGAGAGCACGTCGCCGAGTCGCGCCGAGATCTTCTCGCGCCGCTTGAGCGATCCGCCCAGCACGAGCATGGAGACGTCGGCGACGAACGCGAGCGCGGCCGACATGCGGGAGAGCCGGCGATAGTACGCGCGCGTCTCCGGCGCCGCGCCCGCCGGCGCGGAGAAGAATGCCGCGCCCGTGATGCCGCCGAAGAATGCGCGCAGCTTGTTGCCGATGACATGTCGGACGTGGCCGAACAGGGCCCGGTCGAAGGCGACCACGTCGCGCGCCTTGGCCGCGGCCATCTCCTTCAGCACGTAAGGATGGCAGCGGATCGCGCCCTGGCCGAAGATGATGAGGCTGCGCGTCAGGATGTTCGCGCCTTCGACGGTGATCGCGATCGGCAGCTGCTGGTACGAGCGGCCGAGCCAGTTGTTCGGACCCAGGCAGATGCCCTTGCCGCCGACGATGTCCATCGCGTCGGTCACGACCGCGCGCCCGCGCTCGGTGAGGTGGTACTTGCAGATCGCCGAGATCACCGAGGGCTTCTCGCCGAGATCGACCGACCCCGCGGTCATGCGGCGCGCCGAGTCCATCATGTAGACGTTGCCGCCGATGCGCGCGAGCGGCTCCTCGATCCCCTCGAACTTGCCGATCGGGGTCTTGAACTGGCTGCGCACGCGCGCGTAGGCGCCCGTCGCGCGCGCGGCGAGCTTGGCGTACCCGGTCGCCGACGAGGGCAGCGAGATCGAGCGCCCGGCCGCGAGGCACTCCATCAGCATGCGCCAGCCCTGGCCCGCCATCTTCGGCCCGCCGATGATCCAGTCGAGCGGCATGAACACGTCCTTGCCCCAGTTCGGACCGTTCTGGAACACCGCGTTCAGCGGGTTGTGGCGGCGGCCGATGTTGACGCCCGGCGTCGCGGTCGGCACGAGCGCGCAGGTGATGCCGACGTCCTCGCGATTTCCGAGCAGGCCGTCGGGATCGCGCAGGCGGAACGCGAGCCCGAGCAGGGTCGAGATGGGACCGAGCGTGATGTAGCGTTTCTCCCACGTGACGCGCATGCCGACGATCTCGCGGTCTTCCCATGTGCCCTTGCACACGATGCCGACGTCGGGGATCGCGGCGGCGTCGGAGCCCGCGTTGGGGTTCGTCAGACCGAAGCACGGGATCTCGAGGCCCTTCGCGAGCCGCGGCAGGTAGTGGTTCTTCTGCTCCTCGGTGCCGTAGTGCAGGAGCAGCTCCGCGGGCCCGAGCGAGTTCGGGACCATGACCGACGCGGCGGCGGCGCTGCAGCGCGTCGCGAGCTTCATGATGACCTGCGAGTGCGCGTACGCTGAGAACTCCTTCCCGCCGTAGCGCTTCGGGATGATCAGGCCGAGGAAGCCCTTGTCCTTGACGAACTGCCAGACGTGCGGCGGCAGGTCCTGGTAGATCTGCGTCGTCTCCCAGTCGTTCGCGATCGCGCACAGCTGCTCGGTCTCGTTGTCGAGGAACGACTGCTCCTCCGCGGTCAGCGCCGGCTTCGGCACGGCGAGCAGCTTGTTCCAGTCGGGGCGGCCCGAGAACAGGTCGCCGTCCCACCACACGGTGCCGGCGTCGATCGCTTCCTGCTCGGTCTGCGACATCGTCGGGAGCTGGCCGCGGTACCACGCGAGCAGCGGCCGGCTGAGCAGCGCGCGGCGCAGCGGCGCGACGCCGAGGACGACGATCGCGACGGCGGCGAGGGTGAGGACAATCCAGGCGGCGGTGGACATGGGCTTCTCCCGGTTCGGGGTGCTAAGGACGCGCCGTGTCGCCGTTGCGTCCGGGCGGGCGCAAGCGGCGCTGCGGCGTCTTCGTTGCTGCGATCGAATGCTCTTCGCCGTCTCCCGCGGGCAGCGGCGCCTGCAGGCCGGCCGCGAGGAACGGCGCGAGCCGGCGCAGGAGCACGGCGTCGCTCTCCTCGGCGCCGCGTTCCGGAGCGCGCTCGGGACTGAGCGCGGCGATCAGCTTCCAGGGGTCGGTCCCCGCCAGAGTATAGGCGAGAGCGCCCATCATGAAGTGGAGGCGCCACGAGAGCTCGCGCTTGGGCAGGTCGGGGAGGGTGCGGGCGAAGGCCTCCTTGAAGCGCGCCGCGGCCGGCGCGTAGCGCTCGGACAGGAACCGCCGCAGCACCGGAGACGGATCGACGTAGGCCCGGCCGAGCAGCCGCAGGAAGTCGGTCCGCGCGCCGTCGCGCTTCGCCTCGCGCGCGAGCCTCAGCGTCGGCGCGAACAGCGCGTTGAGCAGCGTCTCGCATTCGAGGGGCCGGCCCGCGGCGGCCCGCTCGTACTCGGCGAGCAGCGCGATGCGCTCGCGGTTGAGCGGGTCGAAGCGCGCGCCGATCATCTCGCGGAACAGCCCCTCCTTGCCGCCGAAGTGATAATTGACCGCGGCGAGGTTGACGCCCGCGGCCGCCGTCAGCATGCGCAGCGACGTCCCGTCGAAGCCGTGCTCGAGGAACAGCCGCTCGGCGGCTTCGAGGATGCGGCGGCGCGTCGCCTCGGGCGACTTGCCGTCGCCGGCGGTGCTGCGCGGGCGGGAGCGTGGGCGGGCCATGGGATTCAAACGACTGTTTAAATCATACGTCGGCCGGCCCGATTGTCAAGGGCCCGGTTTTTTCGTCGGGGCTTTCGTTGTGGCGGGGTCGGCCCCATGTAACAATGCCGGAGACCCCGCGCCATCATGGCCCACGAACACCGCAGCCACACCCTGACGTTCCCAGCACGGAAGACGGAAACCGGCGGTCGCCGCCGCAGCGAATGGCGCGCCGTGGGCATGCTGGTGCCTTATCTCTGGGAATTCCGGGTACGCGTGGCGATCGCCCTGGTGTTCCTGATCACGGCCAAGCTCGCCAACGTCTCGGTGCCGCTGATCCTGAAGCGTGTAGTCGATTCGCTCGACTCCTCGGTCGCGGTCCTGGTCCTGCCGCTCGCCCTGCTCGCGGCGTACGGGCTACTGCGCTTCTCGACGACGCTGTTCGCGGAGCTGCGCGACGTGGTGTTCGTGCGAGTGACGCAGCGCGCGATCCGGCGCGTCGCGCTGTCGGTGTTCCGCCACATGCACAGCCTGAGCCTGCGCTTTCACCTCGAGCGGCAGACGGGCGGCGTCTCGCGCGACATCGAGCGCGGCACGCGCGGCATCTCGACGCTGCTGTCGTACATGCTGTTCTCGATCATCCCGGTGGTGCTCGAGTTCAGCCTGGTGGCGGCGATCCTGCTCGCCAAGTTCGACTGGCGCTTCGCCGCCGTGACCTTCGGCGCGGTCGCCGTCTACATCACGTTCACCGTCAGCGTCACCGAGTGGCGCATGGAGATCCGCCGGCGCGCGAACGAGCTCGACTCGCGCGCCAACACCCGCGCGATCGACAGCCTGATCAACTACGAGACGGTCAAGTACTTCAACAACGAGGAGTACGAGGCGCGCCGCTACGACGAGAACCTGCGCAAGTACGAGTCGGCCGCGGTGCGCAACGAGATGTCGCTCGGCATCCTCAACATCGGCCAGAGCTTCATCATCGCGATCGCGGTGACGCTGCTCATGATCCTCGCGGCGCAGGGCGTGGTCGCCAAGAAGCTCACGCTCGGGGACCTCGTCCTCGTGAACGGGCTGCTGATCCAGCTCTACATCCCGCTCAACTTCCTGGGCATGGTGTACCGCGAGATCAAGCAGGCGCTCGCCGACATGGACCGCATGTTCCGGCTGCTCACCGAGGACCGCGAGATCGAGGACCGCCCGGGCGCCGTGGTGCTCGGCAAGGGAGGCGCCTCGGTGCGCTTCGACAACGTCGATTTCTCGTACGAACCGCGGCGCCAGATCCTGTTCGGCGTCTCGTTCGAGATCCCCGCCGGGGACAAGGTCGCCGTGGTCGGCGCGAGCGGCTCGGGCAAGTCGACGCTCGCGCGGCTGCTGTTCCGGTTCTACGAGGTGAACGCCGGTCGCATCGCCATCAACGGCACCGACATCCGCGACTTCACGCAGGCGAGCCTGCGCGGGGCGATCGGGATCGTGCCGCAGGATACCGTGCTCTTCAACGACACGATCGTGTACAACATCCATTACGGCCGGCCGGATGCGACGGGCGAAGAGGTGATCGAGGCGGCGAAAGCCGCGCACATCCACGAGTTCATCGAGAGCCTCCCCGACCGCTACGAGACGCGCGTCGGCGAGCGCGGGCTGAAGCTCTCGGGCGGGGAGAAACAGCGCGTGGCGATCGCGCGCGCCATCCTGAAAAACCCGAGCATCCTCATCTTCGACGAGGCGACCTCGGCGCTGGACTCCGAGACCGAGAAAGGTATACAGGCGGAGCTCGACCGCATCGCGCGGGGACGCACGACGTTGGTGATCGCTCACCGGCTCTCGACCATCATGGACGCCGACCAGATCCTGGTCCTCGACGCGGGGCGGATCGTCGAGCGCGGACGCCACCGCGAGCTGCTCGCGGCCGGCGGGCTGTACGCGCAGATGTGGGCGTTACAGCTCGAAGAGGACCTGGAGGCCCAGGCGGCGGCTCCTGTATAACGTTCTGTTCCGTTTAGTCTTTCCGGACTAAAGCCAGCTTTTTCGAGCACTGTCGCCGGCCTGCGACGCGGTCCAACCGGCCTATGGCAACGTCATCGCGTGCTCGCCTTCGATGTTAAATACGACCTGTATCTTCTTATTTTCCTTGCGTATTCTTGGACGCGTCGATACACTTCGTGAAAACGCTAGTAATATCGTTCATCAGGGAGAATTCTTTGAGCAAGATCAAGGGCTTACTGTTCGCGCTGGCGCTGGCGGCGCTGTCGCTGCCTGCGCTGGGCGAGGAGGCCATGATCCGCGGCCTGCGTTCCAACGCCGTGCTCGTGCTCGACCAGGATTCCGGCGAGGTGCTGTTCGGCAAGAACACCCATTCCGTGCTCCCGATCGCGTCCATCACCAAGCTGATGACCGCCATGGTGACCCTCGATGCGAGCCTCGACCCGAACGAGGTCATCCCGATCACCAAGGCGGACGTCGACAAGATGAAGGGCTCGCGCTCGCGCCTGCAGGTCGGCGCCGAGCTCAGCCGTGACGATCTGATGCGGCTCGCCTTGATGGCGAGCGAGAACCGCGCCGCGTCGGCCCTCGGCCGCACCTATCCCGGGGGCACCGGCGCCTTCGTCCAGGCGATGAACCTGAAGGCTTACCTCCTCGGCATGAGCGGCACGCACTTCGCCGACCCCACGGGTCTCTCGAGCGCCAACGTCTCGACCGCCGAGGACCTGGCCAAGCTCGTGAACGCGGCGCAGGGCTACACCCAGATCCGCGAGTACTCGACGACGTCCGCGCACCAGGTCCGCATCGGCCGCCGCACGCTCGCCTTCCACAACACCAACCGCCTGATCCGCAACTCGAGCTGGGAGATCGGCCTGTCGAAGACCGGCTACATCAGCGAGGCCGGGCGCTGCCTGGTGATGCAGGCGAAGCTCGCCGGCCGCAAGGTCATCATCGTGCTGCTCGACTCGTGGGGCAAGTACACCCGGATCGCCGACGCCTCGCGGATCCGCAACTGGCTCGATCCCTCGACGGCGCCGCGGCACCTCAGGAAGGCCTCGGTGCAGATGAAGGTGCGCCGCGGCGGCAGCCTGAACTCGACGCTTCCCAGGGCCGAACGCCCGGCATAGAATCCCGGCGCATGGACGCCGAGCGCGCACCCCTTCCCGTCGAGGGGGTGCTCCGCTTCTACAACTTCCTTCCCGAAGCGAACCCGTTCCTCGCCGACGTGCTGGCGGGCCTCGCCCGTGCGCAGAAGAGCCTGCCGCCGAAGTACTTCTACGACGACGCGGGCTCGCGGCTGTTCGAGCAGATCTGCGTGCTTCCCGAGTACTACCCGACGCGGACCGAGCTCGGGATCATGCAGCAGAACGTCGCGGAAATGGCGCAGTTCATCGGGCCCGACACGCAGCTCGTCGAGCTCGGCAGCGGCGCCGGCATCAAGACGCGGCTGCTGATCGAGCGGCTGCTGCCGCCGCTCTACGTGCCCATCGACATCGACGGCCGGATGCTGCGCTCGGCCTCGGCGCAGCTCGCCGAGCTCTTTCCCTGGCTCAACATCGTCGGACTGTGCGCCGACTACACCCTGCCGCTCGAGCTGCCGCAGTTCGCCGGGCTGCCGATACGCCGCAAGGCGGTGTTCTTTCCCGGGTCGACCGTCGGCAATTTCACGCCCGAGGAGGCGCTCGCCTTCCTCCGGCGCGTGCGGCGCATGGCGGGGGCGGGCGGCGCGCTGCTGATCGGCGTCGATCTGAAGAAGGACAAGGCGACGCTCGAGGCCGCGTACGACGACGCGGCGGGCGTGACCGCGAAGTTCAACCTGAACCTGCTCGAGCGCATCAACCGCGAGCTGGGCGGGGACTTCGCGCTCGATCGCTTCCGGCACAAGGCCTTCTACGACCCGATCCGCGGCTGGGTCGAGATGCACCTCGAGAGCCGGTACGCGCAGGTCGCGCACGTCGACGGCAAGCGCTTCGACTTCGCCGTCGGCGAGACCATCCATACCGAGATCTCGTGCAAGTACTCGGTCGGCGAGTTCCAGGAGCTCGCGCGGAAAGCCGGTTTCTCCGCGCAGAAGGTCTGGACCGATCCGCGGCAGCTCTTCAGCGTGCACGGGATGCTGGCCGTCTAGGCCGGCGCGATCGGCGCGCGGCGCGCGCTACAGCCAGCCGGCCTTGCGGAAGCGGTAGAAGAGGTAGCCGTCGATCGCGCCCATCAGGCCGACCGACAGCGGATAGCCCCAGGTCCAGTCGAGCTCGGGCATGTGCTTGAAGTTCATGCCGTAGACGCCAGCGATCATGGTCGGGACCGCGACCAGCGCGGCGTACGCGGCGAGCCGCTGCGTGGTCTCGTTCTCCTTCAGCGTGATCATGGAGAGGTTGACCGATATCGCGGTCGTCACCATTTCGCGCAAGCTGTCGATCGACTGGTTGATGCGCACGACGTGGTCGTAGACGTCGCGGTAGTACTCCTGCATGCCCGCGCACACCTGCGGCACGCGGCCGCCGTAGAGCTTGCCGACCGCCTCGAGCAGCGGCCGCACGGCGTGCTGCAGCGTCATCAGCTCCTGCTTCGAGCCGTACAGCGCCTCGATGTTCGCGCGCGGCGAGCCCTCGGAAAAGATGCGCTCCTCGATGCTCTCGAGCGCCGTCTCGAGCTCCTCGAGGATGGGGAAATAGCGGTCGACGATCGCGTCGAGCAGCGCGTAGAACACGAATCCCGAGCCGTGGCGCAGCAGGTTGGGCTCGCGCTCGCAGCGCGAGCGCACCTCGGAGAATCCCTTCTTGGTGCCGTTGCGCACCGAGAGGATGTAGTTGCGGCCGACGAACAGGTCGATCTCGCCGACGAGCAGGTCGTCGCCCTCGAACTCGACCGTCTGCAGCACCGCGAACAGCGAGTCGCCGTACTCCTCGATCTTGGGCCGCTGGTGGCCGTGGCGCGAGTCCTCGACCGCGAGCTCGTGCAGGGAGAACTCCTTCTGCATCACCGCCAGCTCGCCGGGGCCCGGGTCCTTCAGGCCCACCCAGACGAAGCACTCGGGCCGCGACACGTAATCGCTGATCTGCTCGATCGTGATGTCGGCGAGCTTGCGGCCGTCCTGGTAGGCGACGCAGTTGACGAGCATGGAACCTCCCGACGGAAATGATAGCAGCCGGTGCCATCGGCCCATAGGCTAGAATTGCGCTTTGCCCATCAGCCCGCCCCCATGCCCGCGATCAGCCGCCGTACCGCCGCCCTGGGAACCGAGAACGCGTTCGTCGTCCTCGCCGAGGTGAACGAGCTCGTGCGCCGGGGCAAGGACATCATCTCGTTCTGCATCGGCCAGCCCGATTTCCACACGCCCGCGAACGTGCAGGACGCCGCCGTGCGCGCGATCCGCGAGGGCAAGCACGGCTACACCCCGTCGGCCGGCATCGCCGAGCTGCGCGAGGCCGCGGCGAAGTACATGGGCGCGATGCGCGGGCTGACGATCTCGCCGGACCACGTGGTGGTCGGCGCGGGCGCGAAGCCCTTCATCGCCTACGCGATCCTGTCGACGACCGACTACGGCGTCGGGGACGAGGTCATCTACCCCAACCCGGGATTCCCCATCTACGAGTCCCAGATCGCCGCGCACGGAGCCGTCCCCGTGCCGCTGCACCTGCGCGAGGCGCGCGGCTTCGCGTTCGATCCGGCCGAGCTCGAGGCCAAGATCACGCCGAAGACGAAGCTCCTGATCCTGAACTCGCCGCAGAACCCGACGGGCGGGATCCTGTCGCGCCGCGACCTGGAGGCGATCGCCGCGATCCTGCGCCGCCACCCCGACGTCTGGGTGTACGCCGACGAGATCTACTCGCGGCTCGTCTACGACGGCGCTTTCGCATCGATCGCGTCGCTGCCCGGGATGTACGAGCGAACGATCATTTCGGACGGCGCCTCGAAAACCTGGGCGATGACGGGCTGGCGGCTGGGGTTCGCGTCCAACCCGGTGCTCGCCCCGGAGTTCGTGCGCTGGGTGACCAACACCGATTCGTGCGCCTCGCAGATCACGCAATGGGCCGCGGTCGAGGCGATCCGCGGTCCGCAGGACGACGCCGAGCGCATGCGCGCGTCCTTCCTCGAGCGCCGCGACCTGATCGTGGGGCTGCTGAACGGCGTCCCGGGCGTTTCCTGCCTCGTCCCGGGCGGCGCCTTCTACGCCTGGCCGAACGTGACCGAGGCGTGCCGCATGGTCGGCGCGTCCGACTCCGAGGAGCTCAGGAAGCGCCTGCTGAACGAAGCCGGGGTCGCCGTCCTCGCCGATATCCATTTCGGCGCGCGCGTGCCGGGCGAAGGCCAGCACATCCGCTTCTCGTACGCGGCCTCGAACGAGGCCATCCGGCAGGGCATCGCGCGCATGGCCGAGTTCGTGCGCAGCAACACGCGCCGCGCCGCGTAGCCCGCGCGGCCGCGCGGCCGCCCATCGTCATGGCAGAACGCATCGTCGTCGGCATGTCCGGAGGCGTCGACTCCTCCGTCGCCGCGCTGCTGCTGAAGCGCGCGGGCTACGACGTGGTCGGCCTGTTCATGAAGAACTGGGAGGACGACGACGACGACGAGTACTGCTCGACGCGCCAGGACCTCATCGACGCGGCCGCCGCGGCCGACGTGATCGGCGTCGAGCTCGAGGCGGTGAACTTCTCGGCCGAGTACAAGGACCGCGTGTTCGCCGAATTCCTGCGCGAGTACTCGGCCGGGCGCACGCCCAACCCCGACGTGCTGTGCAACGCCGAGATCAAGTTCCGCGCCTTCCTCGACCACGCGATGTCGCTCGGCGCGGCGCGCATCGCGACCGGGCACTACGCGCGGCTGCGCGCCGCCGGGTCGCGCGTCGAGCTGCTCCGGGCGGCCGACCGCGGCAAGGACCAGAGCTACTTCCTGCATCGGCTGACTCAGGAGCAGCTGGCGCGCGTCGCCTTCCCGGTGGGCGAGCTGAAGAAGGCCGAGGTGCGCCGCATCGCGAGGGAAGCGGGCCTGCCGAACCACGCGAAGAAGGACTCGACCGGCATCTGCTTCATCGGCGAGCGGCCGTTCCGCGAGTTCCTGAACCGCTACCTGCCGCGCGTGCCCGGGCCGATGCGCACGCCCGAGGGCAGGACCGTCGGCGAGCATATCGGCCTCGCTTTCTACACCATCGGCCAGCGCAAGGGAGTCGGCATCGGCGGCCTGCGCGGCTCGAGCGGCGAGGCCTGGTACGTCGCGGGCAAGGACCTCGCGCGCAACGAGCTGATCGTCGTCCAGGGCCGCGACCACGCCATGCTGCTGCGGGACAAGCTGAGCGCCGCCGACCTCGCCTGGGTCAGCGGGGAGGCGCCCGATCCCGGGCTCTCCTACGGCGCGAAGACCCGCTATCGCCAGGCCGACTCGCCCTGCCGCGTCGCCGGCGTGAGCACCCGGGCGCTCGAGGTCGAATTCGACGCTCCGCAATGGGCGGTCACGCCCGGCCAGTCGGTCGTCCTCTACCGCGACGAGATCTGTCTCGGCGGCGGCGTGATCCGGTAGGCCGCGCTCACTCGCGCGGCAGGGTTTCGGCGAACGACGCGCGCTCGGAGAGCTTGGCGAGCGCGCGCGCCAGGTTCGGGTGCCGATCGCGCCATCCCAGGTCGGGAAAGCGGAAGTCGAGCCAGCCGAGGCAGACGCCGAGCGCGATGTCGGCGATGGAGTAGGAGCCGCCCGCGCACCACGCTTTGTCGCCGAGGTCCGCGTTCATCGCGGCGAGACCCGCGCGCACCTTGCCCATCTGGCGCTCGAGCCACTCCGGGCTCTGCTGCTCGGGCTTGCGGCGGCGCTCCATCCTCGCGAGCACCGCGGCGTCGAGCACGCCGTCGGCGAGCGCCTCCCAGCGGCGCACCTCGATGCGCTCGCGATTCCCCGGCGGCAGCAGGCGCGCGAGCGGCGAGGCGTTGTCCAGGAATTCGACGATGACGCGCGAGTCGAACAGCGTCGTCCCGTCGTCCAGCACGAGGACCGGCACCTTCCCCAGCGGGTTGCGCTCGGGAACGCGCGTCGCCGCGTCCCACGGGCTGTCGATCTCGAGCTCGTAGTCGATCTTCTTCTCGGCCAGGACCACGCGCGCCTTGCGCGTGTAAGGGCTGGCGAGCGAGCCGATGAGCTTCATGGGTGGAAACGGGTCAGCGGGTCTTCCGAGGCGCCGCAATCATAGCATGGCCATCCGGTCCTAACGGGCCGTGCCGCCGCCGCCGCCCTGTCACGGGGCTCTGCTACCTTCGGCATCCATGGAGCTCCGCGGCGAAGCCACCGCCACCGTGCTCGCGCCCGGCGCGCCGGTGGCCGCGCCCGCGCGCCCGCGCGTGATCGCGGACGCCGCCGCGCTCGCCGAGCTCGGCCCGCGCTGGGACCAGCTCGCCGCCCACGGCACGCCGATGGCGCATTACCTTTGGTCGCGCGCCGCCGCCGATTCCTTCGCCGGCGGCGCGCTGCGCGTGATCGCGCTGGAGCGCGACGGCCGCGCTTGCGCGATCGCCCCGCTGGTTCTGCGGGCATCATTGTTGCCGCGGCTCGAGGCGCTCGGATCGAGCGAGACGGGCGAGCCGTTCGATCCGATCCACGAGGATCCCGCCGCGCTGCGGGCGCTGCTCGAGGCGCTCGTCCGGACCGGGACGCCGCTCTACGTCGAGCGCGTCTTCGCGGATTCGCCGTTGATCGCCGGGCTGCGCGCGGCGTGCGGCGTGCGTGCGATCGCGATCACGCGTCCGGCGGTCGGCTGTCCGCGGATCGCGCTCGACGCGGCGTGGCGCCAGCCCGAGAATCACCCGGGCGTCGCGCGCCGCTCGGACCTGCGCCGCAAGCAGCGCTACGCCGAGCGCCTGGGCGCGCTGACGTACCAGGCGATCACGCCGACGCCCGCGCAGCTCGATTCGCTCCTCGACGAGGCGTTCCGCGTCGAAGCGTCCGGCTGGAAGGGCGAGACCGGATCGGCGCTGTCGCGAAACGCGCGCGCGGGCGGCTTCTACCGGCGGTACGCCGCGGCCGCGTGCGCAAGCGGGCTGCTGCGGCTGTTCTTCATGCGCGTCGACGGCCGGGCGATCGCGACCGTGATCGCGGTCGAGTGCGCGGAGAGCCTCTGGACGCTCAAGATCGGCTTCGACGAGTCGTTCGCGCGCTGCTCGCCGGGGGCGCTCCTCACGCGCTACACCATCGCCTGGGCCGCCGAGCGCGGCCTGCGCTCGTACGAGTTCCTCGGCGCCGCGGCGGCGTGGACGCGCGACTGGACGCGCGACGAGCGCCGCTGCGTCTCGCTGCGCGTGTATCCGCTGCGCCCCAAGGCGCTTGCCGCCTTCGCCGTGGACGCGCTCGGCTGGGCGCGCGCGAGAGCGCTGCGCCGGCGCCGAGCCTAGCGCCGGCGCGGGCCCGGGGCCCGCGCGTGGTAAAATTCGGGCTGTCCGTGTCACGGATCCAGCCGATGCCGCTCTCGCCGCTCAGCGCACTGTCGCCGCTCGACGGGCGCTATCACCAGCAGCTCGAGCCGCTGCGGCGTCACTTCAGCGAGGCGGCGCTCATCCGCTACCGCGTCGCTATCGAGATCCGCTGGCTGCTCGCGCTCTCCGACGAGCGCGCCGTCGCCGAGATCGAGCCCTTCTCCCGCGGGACTCGCGACGAGCTCGAGGGCCTCGTCGAGGCGTTCTCGGACGAGGACGCGGCGCTCGTGAAGGCGATCGAGGCCGAGACCAACCACGACGTCAAGTCGATCGAGTACTGGCTCAAGCGCCGGCTCGCGGGCAACCCGGAGGCCGCGCGCGTGGGCGAGTTCGTGCACTTCGCCTGCACCTCGGAGGACATCAACAACCTCGCCTACGGGCTGATGCTCCGCGACGCGCGCGACCGGGCGCTGCTGCCCGCGCTGGACCGCGTGGTGGACCGCCTCGCGGCCCTCGCGAAGGAGCACGCGGGCCTCGCGATGCTGTCGCGCACGCACGGCCAGCCCGCCACGCCGACGACCCTCGGCAAGGAGCTCGCCAACTTCGCGCAGCGGCTGCGTCGCGCGCGCGCGCGAATCGCCGCCGTGTCGCTGCAGGGAAAGATCAACGGCGCGGTCGGCAACTACAACGCGCACCTCGCCGCGTATCCCGAGCTCGACTGGGAAGGCTTCGCGAAGCGCTTCGTCGAAGGCCTCGGCCTCGAGTTCAACTCCCACACGACGCAGATCGAGCCGCACGACTCCCTCGCCGAGCAGCTCGACGCCTTCGCCCGCGCCAACGCGATCCTGCTCGACCTCGACCGCGACCTCTGGGGCTACATCTCGCTCGGCTACTTCCGGCAGAAGCCGAAGGCGGGCGAGGTCGGCTCCTCGACCATGCCGCACAAGGTGAACCCGATCGACTTCGAGAACTCCGAGGGCAACATCGGCGTGGCGAACGCGCTGCTGCGGCACCTCGCCGACAAGCTGCCCGTGTCGCGCTGGCAGCGCGACCTGTCGGACTCGACCGCGCTGCGCAACGTCGGCGTGGCGCTCGGCCACACGCTGCTCGCGTACGAGTCGTGCCTTCGCGGGCTCGGCAAGCTCGAGGCGGACCCCGCGCGTCTCGCCGCCGACCTCGACGCCAACTGGGAAGTCCTCGGGGAGGCGGTGCAGACGGTGATGCGTCGGCACGGCCTTCCCGATCCGTACGAGCAGCTCAAGGCGCTCACGCGCGGCAAGCGCGTCGACGCCGACTCGATGCGCGCCTTCATCCGCGGGCTCGCGCTGCCCGAAAGCGCGAAGAAGCGACTGCTCGAGATGGTGCCGGGCGCCTACACCGGGCTCGCCGAGAAGCTCGCCCGCAAAGCCTAGCCGCTACTTCTTCTCCTTCTTCTCCTCCGGCAGCGGCGGCAGCGAGCGCAGATAGGCGATCAGCGCGTCCAAGTCCGCGGGCGCGAGCTGACTCGTCGTGTTGCGGATGACCTCGGCCATGGCCTCGGCCGGCGCGTCGCCGTCGGGCGTGGTTCCGGTCACGAGGAAGTCCTTGAGCTCGGCGTCGCTCTGCTTCTCGAGGTGCGTCGGCGTCAGGTTCGGGATGTACTTGTCCTCGGGGCCCTTGCCGCCGGCGAGCCAGCGGTCCTTCTTCATCGCGCCGAGGAAATTGCGCGGCGTGTGGCACTCGCCGCAATGCCCGAGCGCGTCGACCAGGTAGCCGCCGCGCGCCACCATCGCCGAAGCGTTCGCCGCCGCGACGTACGGACCGGGCGTGAAGAAGAACCACTTCCAGATCGTCACCAGCCAGCGCCAGGAATAGGGAAAGCGCACGTCGTGAGGCCGGCTCGGCTGCGCGCTCGGCTTCAGCGTGCGCAGGTACGCCCAGAGGTCCTTGAGGTCCCCGTCGGTGGTCTTCGTGAACGAGGTGTACGGGAACGCGGGGAAATAGTTCGCGCCGTCGGGCCGCTCGCCGAAGCGCATCGCGCGGATGAAATCGGCCTCGGTCCAGCGGCCGAGTCCCGCGTTCGGGTCGGGCGTGATGTTCGGCCCGTAGAACGTCCCGAACGGCGTCTTGAGCGCCCGCCCGCCGGCGAAGGGCTGGGCGTTCTCCTTGTCCTCGGTGTGGCAGCCGATGCAGCCGCCCGCCTTGGCGACGTATTCGCCGCGCTTGGCATCGCCCTGCGCGAGCGCGCTTGCGGTGCTCAGCGCGAGAACGAGCGCGAGACCGTATCGGTTCAGCATGTTCCGTGGCCTGGAAAAGAAAGCCCCGCCGAAGCGGGGCCCGTGGCGAACTTTGCGCCTTACTGCTTCTCGCGGAAGTTCTCGTGGCAGCCGCCGCACGCCTTGCCGGTGGCGCCGAGCTGCGCCTTCACCGCCGCTTCATCGCCGCTCGCGCTGACCTGGACCAGCTTCGAGACCTCGTTCTGCAGCCGCTCCTGCGCCTGCTTGAACTTGTCGGGCTCGCTCCAGATCGCGGGCAGCGCGGCCGTCTTGGCCGAGGTGCCCTTGGTCTCCGGGCTGAAGCCGTCCCACGGCATCTTGTCCAGGACGCTCAGATAGGCGGCGTTGCGCTTCACCGTCTCGGCGTTGTAGGGCGCCTTGCCCGCCGCCATCGCGCCGAGAGGACCCCAATACTTGCCGAACAGTGTCATCGCCGCTTGACGCTGCTTGACCAGGACTTCGGGCTTCGCCTGCGCGAAGGCGCTCAGGCTGTAGCCCGCGCCCAGGGCCAGGGCGAGGCCTGTCGCTACCAGGGTTCTTTTCATTCCAATGCTCCTCTAGGATCAGGTTGATATGCGGGTGTCATGCAGCGGCGTCCGCCGCACGAAGCCCATAAACACTCTGCGCCGGCGGTTTATTCCCCGGATCAGGGCGGGAGTATACCTAGACCACCGCCTCCTGCTTCTTGTCCTTCAGCGGCTTCACCAGGTCCTCGCGGCGGACGCCCAGCCAGCGCACCAGCGGCGCCATGACGAGCACCGAGGAGTAGATGCCGAAGCAGATGCCGATCGTCAGGGCGAGGGCGAAGTAGTGCAGCGCCGGCCCGCCGAACACCAGCATCGACGTGACCATGAGCTGGGTGCAGCCGTGCGTGATGATCGTGCGCGAGATCGTGCGCGTGATCGCGTTGTCTATGATCTCCGTCACCGAGGCCTTGCGCATCTTGCGGAAGTTCTCGCGGATCCGGTCGGCGATGACCACCGACTCGTTCACCGAGTAGCCGAGCACGGCGAGCACCGCCGCGAGCACCGGCAGCGAGAACTCCCACTGGAACAGCGCGAAGAAGCCGAGGATGATCACGACGTCGTGCAGGTTGGCGATGATGGCCGCGAAGCCGAACTTCAATTCGAAACGCAATGCGAGGTACACGACGATGCCGATCGCCGTGATGAGCAGCGCGAGGGCGCCGTTCCAGGCGAGCTCCTCGCCCACCTGCGGGCCGACGAACTCGACGCGCGTGATCTCGGTGCACTTGCCGGCGAGCTGCGCGCGCTGCTTCTCGAGCTGGTCGAGCTTGTCCTTGGGCCGGTCGCGCGCCTCGGGGATCTTCACGAGCTCGGCATAGAGAGCGTCCATCGGCGCGCACGCCGCGTCCTCGCCCGGGGACGGCTGGGACGTCAAGGCGGCATAGACCAGCTCGCTCTGGCGCGCGGTCGCGCGGTTGGTGTCGCCGCTCTCGCTCTTTTTCAGCGGCAGGCGGATCAGCACGTCCTGCGACGTGCCGAAGTTCTGCACCTGCGCGTCGGCGAAGCCCGCGCCGGTGAGCTCGCGGCGGATCTTCTCGGGGTCGGCCGTCTGGCGGTACTTGACCTCCATGACGGTGCCCCCGGTGAACTCGACCGAGAAGTTGAGGCCCTTGGTGGCGAGGAACCCGACCGCGGCGAGGAAGGTGATCAACGAGACGACGTTGAACACCAGCGCATGCCGCATGAACGGGATGTCGTGCCGGATCTTGAAGAATTCCATCAGCCGGCCCTCATTTCCACGCGGTGTTGCCGATCGGCACGCGCTCGAGCTTGCGCCGCCCGCCGTAGACCGCGTTGACGATCGACCGGCTCACCACCACCGACGAGAAAATCGACGTCAGGATGCCCAGGCAGTGCACCACGGCGAAGCCGCGCACCGGCCCGGAGCCGAAGAGCAGGAGCGCGAGGCCGGCGATCAGCGTGGTGACGTTCGAGTCGAGGATGGTGCCGAACGCGCGCTCGTAGCCCGCGGCGATCGCCGCCTGCGGGCTGGTCCCGTTGCGCAGCTCCTCGCGGATGCGCTCGTTGATGAGGACGTTGGCGTCGATCGCCATGCCGAGCGTGAGCGCGATCGCGGCGATGCCGGGCAGGGTCAGCGTCGCCTGCAGCAGCGACAGCAGCGCGATGAGCAGCAGCAGGTTCGCGCACAGCGCCAGCGCCGAGAACACGCCGAAGATCGAGTAGTAGACGACGATGAACAGCGTCAGCACCGAGAAGCCGAAGACGGTGGAATCGAAGCCCTTCTTGATGTTGTCGGCGCCGAGCGAGGGGCCGACGGTGCGCTCCTCGACGATCTCCATCGGCGCGGCGAGCGACCCGGCGCGCAGCAGCAGCGCCACGTCGTTCGCCTCGGCGGTCGTCATGCGGCCGCTGATCTGCACGCGGCCGCCGCCGATCTCGGTGCGGATGACGGGCGCGGTGACGACCTCGCCCTTGCCCTTCTCGATCAGCAGGATCGCCATGCGCTTGCCGACGTTCTCGCGCGTCACGTCCTTGAAGATGCGCGCGCCGGTCGCGTCGAGCGTCAGGTGCACGGCGGGCTCGTGCGTCTGGCTGTCGAACCCGGGCTGGGCGTCGGTGAGCCGATCGCCGGTGAGGACGACCTGCTTCCTCACGAGAATCGGGGCGCCGTCGCGCTCGACGTAGTACTCGTCGCCGAAGGGGACCTGCCCGGCCTTGGCCGCCGCGAGCGCGGCGGCGTTCATGTTGTCCGTGTCCACCATGCGGATCTCGAGCGTGGCGGTGCGGCCGAGGATCTCCTTCGCGCGCGCGGTGTCCTGAACCCCGGGGAGCTGGACGACCACGCGGTCCGAGCCCTGCTGCTGGATCACGGGCTCGGCCACGCCGAGCTCGTTGATGCGGTTGTGCAGGGTCTGGATGTTCTGGCGCAGCGCGAACTCCTGCGTGCGCTTCACCGCGTCGGGCTTGAGCGTCGCGACCAGCCGCAGGTCGTCGCCCGCGCCGGCGTCGGCGAGCTGCAGCTCCGGGATCTGATCGCCGATCGCCGAGCGCGCGCGGTCGCGCGTCTGCGCGTCGCGGAAGCGCACGACGATGTTGTTGCCTTCGCGCGTGATCCCCGAATGCCGCACGTTCCGGTCGCGCAGCAGCGAGCGCACGTCCCCGGTCAGGCTCTCGACGCGTTTCGCGATCGCCGCGCGCATGTCGACCTGCAGCAGGAAGTGCACGCCGCCGCGCAGGTCCAGCCCGAGGTACATGGGCCGCGCGTTGATCGCCGAGAGCCACGCCGGCGAGCGCGACACGAGGTTGAGCGCGACGGTGTACGAGGGATTGCCGCGGTCGGTGTTCAGCGCGCCGTCGAGAACGTCGCGCGCCCTGAGCTGCGTGTCGTAGTCGGCCAGGCGCACCTTGATGCTGTTCGGGTCCTGGAACAGCCCCGTCGGCCGGATCCCGGCCTGCTTCAGCGCCTCCTCGACGCGGCCGAGCGCCGCGGTGTCGACCTTCACCGTGGCGCGCGCGGGCGACACCTGCACCGCGGGCGCCTCGCCGAAGAAGTTCGGCAGCGTGTAGAGCAGCCCGAGCGCGAGCGCGACGGCGACGGTCGCGTAGACCCAGACCGGGTAGCGGTTCATCCTAGAGCGACTTGAGAGTGCCCTTCGGCAGCAGCGTCTGCACCGCCGACTTCTGGACCTTGATTTCGGTGTTCGGCGCGATCTCGAGCGTGAGGTACGGCTCCGCGACCCCCGTGATCTTGCCGAGCACGCCGCCCGAGGTCACGACCTCGTCGCCCTTCTGCAGCGCCTCGGTCATCGTCTTGTGCTCCTTGGCGCGCTTCATCTGCGGCCGGATCATCAGGAAGTACAGCAGCACGAACATCAGCACGATCGGCAGCAGCCCGGTCCAGCCCGCGTCGCCGGTGGGGGCGGTCGACTGCGCAAAGGCGGAGGAAATCAGCACGAAGGTCTCCAGTCTCGTGGTCGATGTCGCGGTGTCGCGGCGGGCGGTCGAGGGGCGCCCGGGCCGAAAATTATACTTGAGGTCGTGCGCGCGCGCTCACTCCGCCGCGGAGTCGTCGGGGGACTCGGCGTCCTCGTCGGCGGGCGCCGCGCCGCGCTCCTCGCGGAAGGCGCCGGCGAACTCGCGCAGCCGTCCGGCGGCGATCGCCTCGCGCAGCTCGCGCATCAGCGCGAGATAGAAGTGCAGGTTGTGGATCGTGTTCAGGCGCGCGCCGAGGATCTCGTTCACTTTCTGCAAATGATGCAGGTACGCGCGCGTGAAGTTGCGGCAGGTGTAGCAGCCGCACGCCGGGTCGAGCGGCGCGGTGTCCGAGCGGTGCCGGGCGTTGCGGATCTTGACGTCGCCGCGGCGGGTGTAGAGCCAGCCGTTGCGCGCGTTGCGCGTCGGCAGCACGCAGTCGAACAGGTCGATGCCCTGCTCGACCGCCGCGACGATGTCCTCCGGCGTGCCGACGCCCATCAGGTAGCGCGGCGCGCTCTCGGGCAGCCGCGGCGCGACGTGCGCGAGGATGCGCCGCATGTCGCCCTTGGGCTCGCCCACCGACAGCCCGCCGATCGCGTAGCCGTCGAAGCCGATCGCGCGCAGGCCCGCGAGCGAGGCGTCGCGCAAATCTTCGTGCATGCCGCCCTGGACGATCCCGAAGAGCGCGTTCGGGTTGCCGCGCGCGTGCGACGCCCACGAGCGCTTCGAGCGCTCGGCCCAGCGCAGCGACAGCCGCATCGAGTCGCCCGCGGCGCGCTCGTCGGCGGGGTAGGGCGTGCACTCGTCGAAGACCATCGCGATGTCGGAGTCGAGCACGCGCTGGATGCGCATCGACTCCTCGGGCGTGAGGAACAGGCGATCGCCGTTCACGGGCGAGGCGAACTGCACGCCCTCCTCGCTGATCTTGCGCAGCTCGCCCAGGCTGAACACCTGGTAGCCGCCCGAGTCGGTGAGGAGGGGGCCGTTCCAGCCCATGAAGCGGTGCAGCCCGCCGTGCGCGGCGATCACCTCGAGCCCCGGGCGCAGCCAGAGATGGAAGGTGTTGCCGAGGACGATCTGCGCGCCGAGATCGCGCAATTCGGCCGGGCTCATCGCCTTCACGGTGCCGTAGGTGCCGACGGGCATGAAGACCGGCGTCTCGACCGCGCCGTGCGCGAGCTGCATCGTCGCGCGCCGCGCCGCGCCGTCGGTGTGCGTCACGGCGAATCTCATCGGTGGATTCTATCAACCAGCATGGCGTCGCCGTACGAGTAGAAGCGGTAGCCGCGCTCGATCGCGTGCGCGTAGGCTCGTCGCATCCGCTCGACGCCCGCGAACGCCGAGACCAGCACGAGCAGCGTCGACTTCGGCAGGTGGAAATTCGTGATGAGACGGTCGATCACGCGGAACTCGAACCCGGGCGTGATGAAGAGATCGGTCTCGGCCGCGCCGGCGACGACCGTGCCGTGCGCCGCGGCGGAGCCCTCGAGGCAGCGCACCGTGGTCGTGCCGACGGCGACCACCCTGCCGCCGCGGCGCTTGGCCGCCGCGACGGCCGCGACGGTCGCCTCGGGGATGTCGTACCACTCGGCGTGCATCCGGTGCTTCGCGAGATCGCGCACGCGCACCGGCTGGAAGGTGCCGGCGCCCACGTGGAGCGTGACGCTCGCGCGCGCGACGCCCCGGCGCTCGAGCGCGCCGAGCAGCTCGCGGTCGAAATGCAGCCCGGCCGTCGGCGCCGCGACCGCGCCCGGGCGGCGCGCGTACACCGTCTGGTAGCGGCCGGCGTCGGCGTCGTCCGCGGCGCGCTCGATGTAAGGCGGCAGCGGCACCGAGCCGTGGCGCTCGAGCGCGTCGGGCACGCTCGCGCCGAAGCGCAGGCGGAAGAACTCGCCCTCGCGGCCGACGACCTCGACGTCCAACGCGCCGGCGAGCCGCAGCTTCGCCCCGGCACGCGCGGCCTTGCTCGCGCGCACCTGGGCGATCGCCTCGTGCTCGGAGAGCACGCGCTCGACCAGCACCTCGACCCGGCCGCCCGTGTCCTTCTCCCCGAGCAGGCGCGCCCTGATCACGCGGGTGTCGTTCACGACCAGCAGATCCCCGGGCGAGAGCAGCCCGGGCAGCTCGGCGAAGCGCCGGTCCTCGAGCGCGTCGGCCGCGACGCGCAGCAGGCGGCTCTCGCCGCGGGCGCGCGCGGGACGCTGCGCGATCAGCTCCGGGGGCAGCGCGTAGTCGAAGTCGTCGATGGAAAGCACGGTGCGCCGAGTATAATTTCGACGCTCGCGGCCGGGATGGCGGAACTGGTAGACGCAGCGGACTCAAAATCCGCCG
>DASRFB010000107.1:0-6682 GCA_035651815.1 Burkholderiales bacterium
GGGCCCCGTGTGGCGCGGTCCGCGCACGAACAGCTCGTAGATGAACAGGAAATGGATCGCCATGAAGGCGCCGAAGTGCGCCACGAAGAACGGCACGGCGACGATCGCGAGCCAGCGGCCGACGACGATCATCTTCAGCACCGTATAGAACGCGATCATCGCGCTCTCCGCCCAGAAAAGCAGCATGACCTGCTCGAGGCGCCAGCCGCCGAGGAGCACGCCCAGCACGGGCAGCAGGTTCGCGAGCACCAGCGCGAAGGTCGACACGGCGGGCAGGGGCCGCGACGGCTCCGCGGGGGTCGCGGCGGCGAGGGCCGGCGCGCCCGGGGCCGCGGGCTCGGTTAGCGGGGCCACTGCAGACGCGGGCATCGCGCCGCGTATCGCGGCGACGAGGCGCTCCGCGTCGGCGCGCGGCATCGCCTCGCCGAGCGTGCGCGTGCCTTCGCCGTAGTCGAAGCGAACGCGCGCGTTGTCGCCTTCGGGGTCGGCGCGCACGTTGCGCAGGCGCGCGAGATCGTACTCGGCGATCATGCGCAGCGGACCGATCCGCGGCGCGTCGATCAGCGCTCCGCCGGACAGCCACGTCGCCGGGCGGTAAAAGCACAGGAGCACGGTCAGCGCGCCGAGCGCCAGGACGCCGAGCGACCAGCCGAGCAGCCAGAACAGCCGGAACAGGGTCGACACGAGAGCGCCGAGACTGCTCCCCGGGTGCGAGTCCAGCCCCGAGGCGACGGTCACGAGCGCGCCGGCGAAGACGACGAACATGACGGCGACGATGGCCGCCGCGAGCCCCGCGCCGCGCCGGGGGAACTCGAGCGGCGTCGCACCCGCAGGATCGGAGAGCGAGAAGCCCCAACGCTCGGGGCGCGCGAGCAGCTTGCGTGGCGCGGCGGCTGCGGTGGCCTGGATCATGACGCCGGAAGTCTACTCCGCGGCCGGCCGCGCGGACGCGGCGTTTGTCACGCTAGGGCGCGAGCGCCCGGTACAGGAACGGCAGGCTCACGTCCATGCGGTAGTCGATGTCCGAGTGGTCGTCGTCGAATTCCTCGTAGGTGTGGCGGATGCCGGCGCGCGCGAGCCGCGCGGAGAGGATGCGCATGCCGTAGTGGATGTGGTACTGGTCGCGCCAGCCGCAATCCAGGTAGATGCCGCGCAGCGTCCGCAGGCTCGCGCGATGGCGCTCGACGAGGTTCACGGGATCGTGCCGGCGCCAGCCCGACCAGCGCCCGGGGACCGGCTCGCCCGATTCCAGGTTGAACGGCACGCGGAAGCCGTTCGGGGCGCGCGGATCCGCGTCGTAGGTGGCGGCCATGCACAGGTTCATGATGCAGTGCCCCTCCTTGCCGGAGAGCTTCTCCTGCTTCCACACGTGCGCGAGGAAGCGTCGGATGCGGCCGTCGTCCTCGCCGACGGCGAGTCCCTTGCGGCGGGATTCGCGCAGCGCGTCGTAGCGGCCCTCGCGCCGGCGCGGTACCCGGTGCTTGGCGAGCTCGTCGAGCGTGTTCGGCCAGTCGTGGCCGTAGACGAACTCGAAGTAGGCGTCGCCGGAATGGTTCGCGATCGCGCCCCAGGTGCGCGCGTATCTCATGGCGTGCACGATCGCCCCGTAGCCGCCCGACGATTTGCCGAAGCAGCCGCGGTGCTCGCGCGACGCGAGCGTGCGGAATTCGCGGTCGACGAAGGGCACGATCTCGCGCGTGAGATAGTCGGCGTAGTCGCCGATCGCGCTCGAGTTCACGTACTGGTTGCCGCCGAGCGCGGTGAAGCAATCGGGAAAGACGACGATCGCGGGCCCCATCCGCTCCTCGCGGATCAGCCGCGCGACGCGCTCGGGAACGTTGTCGCCGAACGGCTTCCAGTTCGCGTGCGCGAGGCCCGAGCCGGTGAAGCCCACGAGGTCGTAGAGCACCGGAAAGCGCCGGCGCGTGCCGTCGTCGTAGTGCGGCGGCAGCCAGACGCCGAGCCGGCGCACGTGGGGGTCGCCGAGCGGATTCCCGCGCAGCACGCGCGAGTCGTGCTCGAGCACGACCAGCGTGCCCGGGGAGCCTTTGGGTCGCTTCAGGGCCATCGATCGCTCCTTGTAAAAGCTGCAACGGCGGCGGCGCGTGCCGGTACAAATTACCGGCCGCGCCGGGCCGGGCGCCGCGCGCGCATCCCGCATGGTACGGATGTTGCCAATATCGATCCAATCAGCAGCGACGGAGGATCCCATGGCCGGCAGCACGCTCGATCCCGACAACCTTCCCGAGAACCCGCGCGACAAGCGCAAGACGCAGAAGGGGCACGACACCGCCGCGCTTGGCCCCAGCGACAGCTCGGACTCCGGCTCCGACATGGCGGGCCCGGGCCTGATCGACGACGACCGCGTGAACCTGGACCGCGGCACGAACGAGGACACGGAGGCCGGCCGTGACGACGTGGCGGACGCCGGCGCGAGCATCGGCGACCTCGGCATGGACGAGAACAGCGACCGGTCGGGGACCGGAGTGCGCTATGCCGCCGGCAAGGAGCCGAGCGCGCGGCCTTCCGGGGACCGCGACACCGACCGCGTGGCGACGCCGGGCGAGGCGGGACTGGGCGGCGGCCTGGACCAGGCCGAGGAAGCCCGGATCGGCAAGACCGACGAGAAGATCGAGGCCGAGCGCGCGAACGCCTCGGGCGGCGGGCGCCGGAGGCGCCAGGCCACGCCGCGCAGTTGATCGGCCCTTATACAAGACATTGTAGCCCGAGGCGCGGTCTGCCCAAGATATAGTGGGCAGGGCGTTGAAATCGCGCCCGGCTTGCTATACCATAGCCGCGCCGCACTCTCATGGTGCACGCGGCGTTGGATCTCACCCAAAGGGGGGCTTCATGAAGATGATCGAAAGCATCAAGGCCTGGATCGGCGCGCTCACGGACGTGGGGCTGATGTTGCTGGCCCTTGCGATCGTGGCAGCCCTGCTGGTTGGGGGTAGTCTGCCGTTCTTCGGAACCGTGGTCGGCAACATCACCGCGCTGATCAAGGATCTGGGCGCGAACGGCCTCGTCGGGCTGATCACCCTCGGCATCATCGTCTGGCTGTTCTCCAATAGGTCTCTCGCGTAGCGGCGCGGCGCGGGCGGGCGTGTCCCGCCCCGCCGCCAACCCGATGATCCAGAGAATCACCAAGATCGGCTGGCTCGTGGTCGAGCTCGCGTTCATGCTGGTCGTCCTGTGCGTGCTCCTCAGCCTCATCCTCGGGAAGGACGCCGGGGGCTTCATTGCCTCGGTGGCCGGCAACACGGTGGACTTGCTGCAGAAGGTTCCTTCCGGGACGGTGCTGGGCTTTTTCCTCATATTCGTGCTGTACTGGACGTTCAAGCGCAGGGAAGCGCGCTGAGCGCGCAGCTCGCGGGCCGCTGACGAGACCGGGGTGTCGCCGCCATGCGACAGTGGGGCGGCGCTGCGTAATTTTTCGTCCGGAAAACGCGCGACCGCGCGCGCAGTGCCAACTCCTACGGCTCGGCCATCCCCGGGGTCTTCCTATACTGGTCACGAGCGGCGGCGCCCCCCGCCGATACCGCTCCGGCACCAAAAAGGAGAGCCTCCCATGAAGCGCTTGATGCTGTCGTTGTCCGCCGCCGCCGTGACGCTCGCTTGTGTCCTCGCCCACGCGGGCGAAACCCGCTGGGACGCGCTGCGCGTCTACAAGCTCGCCGACGGCCGCGGGGTCGCGGTCGCCTATCCCGGAGACTGGTGGGAACTGAGCAGGACGCGCGTCCTCGGGCGCGGCGAGCCGGCGCAGTTCGTCGATCCGGAGGGCCACCGTATCGAGATCCCCGCCCACGTGCTCGCTCGCGCGGCCGATACCAAGTCGATCGCCCGGCCGCTCGAGTATCGCCACGTCGCGCTGCGCGCACGCTGAGACGACCCGGGCGAAAAGCCGCGCGACCGCGCGGCTTTTTTTCGCCTAGCGCTGGCGCTCGGCCTGCTCGAGCGCGGTTCTCGCGCCCTCGCCGTCGCCGCGCGCCTCGCGCGACTG
Organism: Burkholderiales bacterium; assembly: GCA_035651815.1. Taxonomy (GTDB): domain Bacteria; phylum Pseudomonadota; class Gammaproteobacteria; order Burkholderiales; family SG8-39; genus VBDM01. The sequence goes on from DASRFB010000107.1 coordinate 4,001, forward strand.
GGCGATGAGGCGCCAGTTCTCCGCGCGCAGCGCGCTGTCCGATCCGGCCCAGGAGTTGGAGCGCCGCGCGGTGCTCTCGGCCTGGGCGTAGTCGCCCTGCTTGAAGCGCACGCGCGCGAGCTCGGCCCACAGGCGCGGGTTGCGCGGCTCGATACGCAGCGCGCGCTCGAGCGACGCCGCGGCGTTGACCAGCCGCCCGGAAGCGACATCGGCGCGCGCGGCGTCGAGGAGCCCCGCGACCGCGGGGTTCTCGGTGCGCGCGGCCGGCGGGGGCGCCGTCGGCGCGGGGGCCGGCGACGGCGCCGGTGACGGAGCGACGGCGGCGCAGCCGGCGAGCAGCAGCGCCGCCAGAGCAGCGAGGAATCTCATTGGACCGCTATTCTGCGCCTATCTTCCGAACAGCCGCTCGAGCCAGCTCTTCGCGCGCTGCTTGACCTGCTCGACGACGATGCCGACCGAGGTGGCGCACGGCGCGCGCTCGGCCGGCGCCGATCCCTGGACGAAGGGCAGCTCGGTCGCGCCCGGGCAGCCGCCGTCGGCGCGCAGCCCGCTGGCCGGGTCGATCAGGACCTGCTCGATGCCGTCGGGCTTGGGCAGCGCGAGCGGCTCGCTTCCGAGCGCCGCCATCATCTCGCCCCACACGGGCAGCGCGCTGGCGGCGCCCGAGAGGTGCGCCGCGCGGTTGTCGTCGTAGCCGACCCAGACGACGGCCAGCCGGTCGCCGGTGAATCCCGCGAACCAGGCGTCGCGCTGCTCGTCGGTGGTGCCGGTCTTGCCGGCGACCGCGGTGTCGGGCGGTATCCAGTTCTTGAGCGCCTGGCCCGTGCCTTCGCGCACGACGCCCTGCATCGCCGCGGTGATGAGGTACATGGGCTCGGGCGGGAACGCGGGCTCGACCGCGATGGCGTAGCGCTTGAGCGGCTTGCCGTCCTGCGTGGTGACCTCGCGGATCGCGCGCAGCGGGGTGCGGAAGCCGCCGCTCGCGATGGTCTGATACATCTGCGCGACCTCGAACGGCGAGAGGTCGATCGCGCCGAGCAGCGTCGACGCGTAGGGCTTCATCTCGCGCTCGATGCCGAGACGCTTGATGGTGCCGAAGACGCGGTCGAGCCCGAGATCGGTCCCCAGGCGCGCGGTGGCGACGTTGTAGGACTGCGCGAGCGCGGTGCGAAGCGGCACCTCGCCGTGGAACTTCCTGTCGTAGTTCGCCGGCTCCCAGTCGGGCGCGCCGGCGCTCTTCCACACGAACGGGTTGTCGTCGAGGCGCGTGACCAGCGTGTAGCGCGACGGCTCGGAGAGAGCGGTGAGGTAGATCGCGGGCTTGAGCAGCGAGCCGACCGGGCGCGCGGCGTCGAGCGCGCGGTTGAAGCCGCGGAATTTCACGTCGCGCCCGCCGACCAGCGCCTCGACCTCGCCGGTCTGACTGTCGGTGACGACGACCGCGCCCTCGAGGCCGGGCGCGCCGAAGCGCTTCTCCTTGTCGAACTGCGCGAGACGCCGCGCGAGCACCGCCTCGGCCTTCCCTTGCACGCGCGGGTCGAGCGTGGTGAAGATACGCAGGCCTTCGGAGCGCAGATCGTTCTCGTCGTACTCGCGCCGCAGCTGCCGGTGCACGAGCTCGAGGAACGCCGGGTGGGGCGAGGTGCCCATCGCGTTGCGCGCGTTCACGCCGAGCGGCGCCGCGCGCGCCGCGGCGTAATCCTGCATCGTGATCGCGCCGCGCTCGCGCGTCTCGCGCAGGACGAGGTTGCGCCGCTCGAGCGCGCGCTGCGGGTGGCGGTAGGGATCGTAGACGGCGGGACCTTTGACCATGCCGACGAGCAGCGCGCTCTCGGCGAGGGTGAGGTGATCGACCGTCTTGCCGAAATAGTGCAGCGCCGCGAGGCCCACGCCGTGGATCGCGCGGTCGCGGTCCTGGCCGAGGTAGATCTCGTTCAGGTAGGTCTCGAGGATCTCGTTCTTGTCGTAGTGCGCCTCGAGCAGCACCGCCATGACGAGCTCGGTCCCCTTGCGCGTGAGCGTGCGTTCGGGTGTGAGGAAGAAGTTCTTGACGAGCTGCTGCGTCAGCGTGCTGCCGCCCTGCGTGCCGGCGCCGCGGACGGTGGACCACGCCGCGCGCGCGATCCCGCGCAGGTCGAAGCCGTGGTGCGTGTAGAAATTGCGGTCCTCGGTCGCGATCAGCGTGTCGATCAGCGGCTTCGGCACCTCCGACAGCCGCACCAGCACGCGGTCCTCGTTGTTCGCGGGGTAGATGCCGCCGATCGCCAGCGGCTCCAGGCGCGCGAGCGAAAGCGGCTTGCCGTCGGCGTCCTTCACCGCAGCGACCGCCTTGCCGTCGAAGGCCACGTGGAGCCTGCGCGCCGGCTGCGGCCCGTCCCAAAACACGAAAGGGCGCACCGCGATCTCGATCTCGTCGCCCGAGCGGTAGAACCAGCCGTCGCCGGATTCCTGCCGTCCCTCGCGGTAGCCCTCGTCCTTCAGCTCGTCGACGACGTCGGCGAGCGGCACCTTGAGGCCCGCGTGCAGCTCGAGCGGCCGCGCGTAGATGCGCGCGGGAAGCGCGAAGCGGCGGCCTTCGAACTCGCTGCGGACGCGGAAGTCGAGATAAAACGTGAACCCCGCGGCGACGAGGAGCAGCGAGAGCAGGGCGAAGCGCAGGAGGCGCCAGGGGAGGTGCAGGCG
>DASRFB010000108.1:0-40074 GCA_035651815.1 Burkholderiales bacterium
TCGCCAAGCCGGTGAAGCCCTCGGAGCTGCTCGCCGCGGTTGGCCTGGCGCTCGGCGGCGACGCTGCCGCGCAGGCCGCCGCCGCGCCGCCCGCCGCGGCGTCCGCGCGCGAGCGGCTGCGCGTGCTGCTCGTCGAGGACAATCCCGTCAACCGCAGGCTCGCGGTGCACGTGCTCGAGAAGGACGGTCACGACGTCGTCGCCGCGGAGAACGGAGAGGCCGCGCTCTCGGTGCTCGAATCGTCGAGCTTCGACCTGGTCCTCATGGACGTGCAGATGCCGAAGATGGACGGGATCGAGGCGACGCGCGCGATACGCGACAAGGAACGCGCGACCGGCGCGCACGTGCCCATCATCGCGCTCACCGCGCACGCCATGGCCGGGGACCGCGAGCGCTGCCTGCACGCCGGGATGGACGGCTATCTGATCAAGCCGATCCGGCCCGCGACGCTGCTCGAGGCGATCCAGCGCCTCCGGGTCGTCGCGCCCGCGCGCGCGGCGCCGGCCGCCGCGCAGGTCGCCGAACCCGGCGCCCCGGTGCTCGACCGCAAGGCGCTGCTCGAGCGCGTCGCCGGCGACCACGAGTTGCTCTCCGAGGTGACCGGGATGCTGCTGCGCGACGCGCCCAAGCTCATCGCCAGCGTGCGCGAGGCGCTGGAACGCCGCGACCGCGACGCTTTCGGCTACGCCGCGCACACGCTGCGCGGGATGCTGCGCAACTTCTCGGCGGCCGCGGCCGAGGAGGCCGCCGCGCGCCTGCAGGCGCTCGATTGCTCGCGCGACGACCCGCGGGCCGAGGCCGCCTGCCAGGCGCTCGAGCGGGAGATCCAGCGGCTGAGCACCGAGCTCGCCGGCATGACGAAGGAGATGGTCGCCTGAGCGGGGCGCGCCGATAGTTCTTCGGCACGCCGCGGGCGGACACGAAAGCGACCGCATCGCGGCCGTACACTCGGCCGATGGCCCGAGACCCGTCACCCCCGTGCCCGGCGTGCGGATCGCACGACGTCGAGCGCGTTCCGCTGATGCTCATCGCGGCCCGCTATTACAAGTGCGGCGCGTGCACGGTGACGTTCCGCCAGAGTCCGCCGCTCGCCGACGCGGCGGACGTCGATCGCTTCGACACCGGCTTCCTGCCGCCGTACCGAAATAAAAAAGCCCCGGACTAAAGGGATAGGCCGGGGCTGAAAATGCCTTTAGAAGGCATCCCGCTCAGGGAGGAGAAGCGGGAGATGGCCGAAGCCATCTGTAGGTTCAGAACGCGGCGCTGCGGAAAGGTTCCACCGGAGCGTAGGCCCGGTCGGATCATGCGCAGGCGGGCGATGCCCGCGCGATTCAATGCTCGGGCTTGCGCTCGCGGTCGTCTTTCCTGCGACGCAGCTTTTGCTTCGGGATGACCGGGCCGTCGCGCTCGGCCTCGAGCACCAGCCCCAGGCGGCTCTCGCTCCTTAGCGTGAGGACCAGCTCGTTTCCAAGCAGAGTGCGGATCCGGAACGTCCGTATATAGCGGGCGGGACCGATCGGAAGCTCCTCGATGTCGGATACCGAGAAGCCGATAACATGCTGAATTTCCTTATCTTCCTTCAAGCTTTCCTCCGCGCGCCGTTCTCCCCAGCAAAGAGCGGCGGATCTTGTTCTTGTGCGTCCCCTACGCCGAAAGCAGCAGGCGATACCCTGGGAGTGCTAGCCGCGTGATTTAGTTCATCCGGATCACGGCGTTACGCGTGACTTTGTGCGCAGGGGGCCGTGTTGCGATGCAACATCGGCAGGCGTAGAGTGGCGTCTCTCGAGGTCCCGGAAGGCTTCCCATGGACAACAACACCAACGGCCAACCCTCGTCCCTGCGCGCGCTCGCGCTCGCCGCGCTCGGCGTCGTCTACGGCGATATCGGCACCAGCCCGCTGTACGCGTTCAAGGAAGCATTCGCCGGCGCGCATCCGCTGGCTCTGAACGAGGCCAACGTGCTCGCGGTCCTGTCGATGATGTTCTGGTCGATCGCGCTCATCGTGTCGCTCAAGTACGTCGGCTTCGTGCTGCGCTTCGACAACGGCGGCGAGGGCGGGATCCTCGCGTTGCTCGCGCGCGCGTCGCGCGTGACGCGCGATCGTCCGCGCCTGGCGGCCGCGGTGGCCCTGGTGGGGATCTTCGGCGCGTCGCTCTTCTACGGCGACGCGATCATCACGCCGGCGATCTCGGTCGTGTCGGCCGTCGAAGGCGTCTCGGTCGCGACGCCCGCGTTCGAGCACTGGGTCGTGCCGGTCACGATCGCGATCCTGGTCGCGCTGTTCGCGATCCAGAGCCGCGGCACGGGATCGGTCGGCAGGCTCTTCGGGCCGGTCATCGTCGTCTGGTTCCTGGTGATCGCGGGCCTCGGCGCGCAGTCGATCGCGCAAACGCCGTCGGTCGTCGCGGCGCTCGATCCGCGCCATGCGCTGCGCTTCGCGTGGCAGTTCCCGGGCCTCACGTTCATCGTCATGGGGGCCGTGTTCCTCGCGATCACGGGTGCCGAGGCGCTCTACGCCGACATGGGTCATTTCGGGCGCGCGCCGATCCGGCTGGCGTGGTTCGCCCTCGTCTTTCCCGCGCTGATGATCAACTACTTCGGCCAGGGCGCGCTCGCGCTGCGCGATCCCGCCGCGATGAAGAACCCGTTCTATCTGCTCGCGCCGCAGGAGTGGACGCTGCCGCTCGTGCTGCTCGCGACGGCGGCGACCGTGATCGCGTCGCAGGCGACGATCGCCGGCGCCTTCTCGGTCACGCAGCAGGCGACGCGCCTCGGCTATCTGCCGCGCGTGCCGACGCGCCACACCTCCGAGAGCCAGCCCGGGCAGATCTACGTCCCGCAGCTCAACTGGGTGATGCTCGTGCTGGTCGTGCTGCTGGTGCTCGAGTTCAAGTCGTCGACGGCGCTCGCCGCGGCCTACGGCATCGCCGTGTCGGGCACGATGCTCCTGACCACCGTGCTGGTCGGCGTCGTCGCCTGGTTCGCGCGCGCGCGCCTGCGCGTCGCGTTCCTCGCGCTGCTCGCGGTGATCGGGCTCGTGGAGCTGATGTTCTTCGCCGCCAACAGCCTGAAGTTCGCCGACGGCGGCTGGTTCCCGCTCGCGTGCGGGCTCGCGATCTTCGTCGCGCTGACGACCTGGAAGCGCGCCGAGACCGTGCTCGCCGCGCACGAGTCGCGCCGGCGCCTGCCGCTCGCTGAGCTCGCGAAGCTCGCCGGTCCGGAGACCCCGCGCGTCCCCGGCACCGCCGTCTATCTGTCGCCCGATCCGGAGTCGCTGCCCGCGGTGCTGCTGCACAACCTGAAGCACAACAAGGTGCTGCACGAGCGCATCGTCCTCCTGACGCTGGTGGACTCCGACGAGCCGCGCGTCCCGGATCGCGAGCGCACGGAGGTGACCGTCATGGAGATCGGCCGGGCGTACCGGGTGAAGCTGCATTTCGGCTTCATGGAAGAGCCCGACGTCCCGAAGGGCCTGAAGCTGCTCGCGCGCCATGGGCTGCGCTTCGAGCCGATGGACACCACGTTCTTCCTCGGGAAGACCGCGCTGGCGCGCGCGGCGAAGCCGGGACTGTTCACCTGGCGGCGCGAGCTTTTCCGCTGGATGCAGCGCAACAGCCCGGCGACCGCCGAATACTTCAAGCTCATGCCCGAGCGGGTGGTCGAGCTGGGGACGCGGGTCGTGCTCTAGTCCGCGCCGGGGGCCGCCGCCTAGTGGTGCGGCACCTCGATGTACGCCCAGCGCTCGGTGCGCCCGAGGATCCTCGGCTCGCCGTGGTCGTGCTGGTGATGGCGCACGTGCTCCTCGCGCAGCGCCTGCGCGAGCGCGGCGATGCCCTCGGAGCTGCCGACGGTGCGCAGGAACGAGCCGCCGCACGAAGGGCAGTTGAGAATGCCGACGCGTTCGACCCCGCGCGGCAGCTGCTTGGGCGCCTCCCATTTCAGGCGCGTGCGCTTGCCGCAGTTCGGGCACGCGGCGATGGCGGGGAAGAGGGGCTCGGGCTTGTCCATCGGGCGAGTATAAGGCCGAGCTAGAATAGGGCAGGCATGCGGCTCCGCTCCAGTCTCGTCACCCTCGTCGTCGCAACCGTCGTGCCGCTCGTGCTGTTCGCGGCGCTCGTGACGGTCTTCCTCGTCCGCTACGAGCGCGACAACTTCATCCAGGCCATGGTCGACCGCGACCGCGCGTTCATGAGCGCGGTCGACGCCGAGCTGAAGGGGAACGTCACCTCGCTGCGGGCGCTCGCCGCCGCGCGCAGCCTCGCGGCCGGGGACCTGCGCATGTTCCACGAGGACGCCGCCGCGGTCCTGCGGACCCAGCCGGACTGGCTGAACGTGGTCCTCACCACGCCCGACGGACATCAGGTGATGAACGCGCTCGCGTCCCGGGGAAGGACCCTTCGGACGACTCCCGTGCAGCCCGACTCGCTCGCCCGGGCGGCGGGCACGCGTGCGCCGGTCGTCGGCAACGTCGCCCCGCCCGGCGCGCTCGTGAAGCGCGAAGGCATCCCGGTGCGCGTGCCGATCGTGCGCGACGGCGCGACGGTCTACGTCGTCACCGCCATCGTCGATCCCGCGGTCTTCCAGCGGCTGATCGAGAGCCAGCAGCTGCCTTCCGGCTGGGTGAGTGGGCTGGTCGACGGGAACGGGGTGTTCGTGGCCAGGGTCCCGACCCGGCCGATCGGCAGCCCGGCGAGCCGCCCGTACCTCGAGCGGGTGCGCGCGGCGAGCGAAGGCTTCTACCGCGGTCCGACGGTGGAGGGAATCGACACGTTCACCGCCTTCGCGGTTTCGGCCTACTCGGGGTGGAGCGTGGGCCTCGCGATCCCGGCGCAGGTCGTGCTCGGCGGCGCGACCCGCGCGGTGTGGCTGATGGCGATCGGCGTCGCCCTGTTCCTCGCGATCGCGATCGGCATCGCGCTCTGGCTCGCGGGGCGGATCGCCGGGCCCATCGAGGCGCTCGCGTCGGCCGCGCCGGCGCTCGGCACCGGGGTCGCCCGGGTCGGGACGCACACTACGGTCAAGGAGCTGCAGCAGCTCGCCTGGGCTCTCGACGGCGCCTCGCACGCGATCCGCGAGCGCGGCGAGCTGCTCGTGCGCGAGCGCGACGCGCTGCGCTCGGCGGACCGGGCGAAGCAGGAGTTCCTGGCGATGCTGAGCCACGAGCTGCGCAACCCGCTCGCCGCGATCGCGAACGCCGCCTACCTGCTCAAGAGCGGCGGGATCGACCGCGAGATGCTGACGACGGCGCAGCGGGTCATCGAGCGCCAGACGCAGCACATGAAGAAGCTCGTGGACGAGCTGATCGACCTGAGCGGCATCGCCATGGGCAAGGCCAAGCTCGACCTGGAGCGACTCGACGTCGCCGATCTCGTGTCGCGCCTGGTCGAGGGCTGGCGGCACCGGCTGCGCGACCACGACGTGCGCCTCTCGTCCGCGCCGGTGTGGGTGAACGCCGACCGGCGGCGCCTCGAGCAGGTCGTGTCGAACCTGCTCGACAACGCGGCGAAGTACACGCCCGCGCGCAAGGCGATCTCGGTTCGCGTCGGCGCCGAGGGCGGCACGGCGCGGATCGTCGTCGAGGACGAGGGCGTGGGCATCGCGCCCGCGGACCTCGAGCGCGTGTTCGACCTGTTCGCGCAGGGCGACCAGGGCCTTTCGCGCTCGGGCGGCGGCATCGGCGTCGGGCTCGCGGTCGTGAAGCGCGTGGTCGAGATGCACGGCGGCACCGTGGTCGCCGAGAGCGCCGGGCCGGGCTCGGGCGCGCGCTTCACGGTGAAGCTGCCCGCTGTCGAGGCGCCGGACGCGGAGCGCGCCGCCGCGTGAGCGCGCGCGTCCGGTGCTATCCTCTCGCGTCGCTCGAGAGGAGGATGCCCATGAAGCCCGCCAGACTCGTGATGGTCTCGCTCGCCGCCGCGGCGCTCGCTGCGGTCTCGTTGCCGTGCGCCGCGCAAGGCTACCCGGCGAAGCCCGTGCTCGTCGTGATGCCGCTGCAGGCGGGCAGCGCGGTCGACGTGATGATCCGGATCGTCGCGCAGCGCATGAGCGAGAACCTCGGCCAGCAGATCCTGATCGAGAACCAGCCCGGCGCGGCGGGCTCGATCGGCGCCGAGCGCGTGAAGCGCGCGCCCGCCGACGGCTACACCGTCGGCGTGCTGAACGACTCGATCCTCACCATGATCCCGAACATCCGCAAGGTCGGCTACGACCCGGTGAAGGACTTCGAGCCGGTCGGCGTGGTCGCGGCGATCACCTGGGTCATGGTGGTCAACAACGACGTGCCGGTGAAGACCGTGCGCGAGTTCATCGACTACGCGAAGGGCCGGCCCGGCAGGATCGACTACTCCTCGGGCGGCAACGGCAGCCCGCAGCACGTCGCGATGGAGGCGTTCAAGGCGGCGACCGGCATCGACCTCGTGCACATCCCGTACAAGGGCGCGACGCAGGCCGCGATCGACATCATGTCGGGCCGCGTGCAGGCGCACTTCGGCGCCGTTTCGATCGTGCAGCCCTACATCAAGGACGGCCGCATGCGCGCGCTCGGCGTGCCGAGCGCGGCGCGCTCGCCGCTCCTGCCCGACGTCCCGACCATGGCCGAGGCGGGCGTGCCCGCCTTCGAATGGCGCACCTGGGCGTCGTTCGTCGTGCCGCTGCGCACGCCGAAGCCCGTCGTCGACCGGCTGAACGCCGAGCTCGTGCGCGCGGTCAAGGCGCCGGACGTGCGCGACAAGCTGATCGCGCAGGGCCTCGAGCCGGTCGGCTCGGGCCCCGAGACGGTCACGCGCTGGACGCGCGACGGGCTCGCGCGCATGCGCGACATCGTCAAGCGCGCGAACATCCAGGCGGAGTGACGGCGGTGCTCGAGCGCATCGATCACGTCACGATCGGAGCGCCGGATTTCCAGGCGGGCATCGAGGCCTACCGCAGGATCGGGTTCGATGTCGACGATGGCGGCGCCGCGTTCGCCGACGACGACGGGCTGGTCCTCGTCGGCGGCGGCGAGGGCCTCAGGTCGATCGCGCTCCGGAGCGACGACGGTCGGTTCGCGCGCGCCGCGGCCGAATGGATCGACGTCGTCCCGCACCGGCCCTTGCCCGGCGGGCACCACCCGAACCGCGTGCAGCGCATCGAGCGCGTGTACATCGCGGTGACCGATCTCGCCGCCGCGGTCGAGCAGTATCGAAGCGCTCTCGGCCTCGCCGCGCCGAAGATGGAGCGCGGCACGGTGATCAGCGCCGACATGGCGATCTTCCAGCTCGGGCCCACGGGGCTCGGCCTCGCGCAGCCGGCCGAGCCGGGCGTGTGCGCCGACGCGCTCGCGCGCCGGGGACCGGGGCCGTTCCAGGTGCTGTTCCGCACGGCGAGCATGGACGCCGCGGCGAAGTGGATCGCCGATCACGGCGTTCCGCCGCCCAAGCGCGGCGTCCGCAACACCGGCGAGCAGGCGATGCTCGTCACGCCCGAGCACGCGTGCGGGGTCTACATCGGGTTCGTGGGGCCGGCGTAGCCGGCGCGTGCCGGGAAAATCCGGACGCGTCGCGCGGGGTATCCGGACGCGAGCCCGGCTCGGCTGCGCAGAATTTCACGAAGTCAAAGCGCATTTCCGGATGTAGGGGGAACCCCATAGCGGCGTTGTCAGTCAGCGTTCAGAATACGCCGCTGTAGCAGCTTTGCTACGGCCCTCGGGAGGAGGCCGGGTGGGGACGGACCACATCAGAGTCCTCGTGGTCGAGGACGTCGAAATGGACGCGGAGCTCGCGCTGCGGGAGCTGAAGCGCGCGGGGCTGCGCTGCGTCGCCCGGCGCGTCGATACCGAGGACGCGTTCCGGCGCGAGCTCGGCGAATTCCGGCCGCACGTGATCATCTCCGACTTCTCGATGCCGCGCTTCGACGGCATGGAAGCCTTCGCCATTGCGCACGAGGTCGATCCCGATGTGCCGTTCATCTTCGTCTCGGGCACGATCGGCGAGGAGTACGCCGTGCGCGCGCTGAAGAACGGCGCCACCGACTACGTGCTCAAGACCAATCTGATCCGGCTGCCGCCCGCGGTGGAGCGCGCGGTGCGCGACGCGGAGGCCCGCGTCGAGGCGCGCCGGATCGAGGACGCGCGCCGGAAAATCGAGCGCCGCTTCCAGGCGCTGATCGAGAACAGCGCCGACGCGATCATCCTCGTCGACCGGGACGGCGCGGTGCTCTACCGCAGTCCCGCGACCGGCCGGCTGCTCGGCTACACCGACGAGGAGCGCGCCGGACGGCCGATGATCGAGCTCACGCACCCCGAGGACGCCGCGGCGCTGAAGGCGAGGCTGGCCGAATCCCTGACGGCCCCGGGCCAGCCGATCGCGTTCCAGTGTCGCGCCCGCCACAAGACCGACGGCTGGAAAATCCTCGACGGCTCGTTCAACAACCTCACCGCCGACGACGCCATCGCGGCGGTGGTGATCAACTGCCGCGACATCACCGCGAGCAAGGAAGCCGAGCAGCGCCTCGCGTATCTGGCGCAGTTCGATCCGCTCACCGGCCTGCCGAACCGCGACCTCTTCAAGGACCGCCTGGAGCAGACGCTCGCGCAGGCGCGGCGCAACGACTGGCTGGTCGGCGTCGTGCTCGTGAACCTCGACCGGTTCAAGATGGTGAACGACACGCTCGGCATCGCCGCGGGCGACGCGCTGCTCGGCCAGGCGGCGCAGCGCCTGGGCGAGACGCTGCGCGGCGGCGACACCGCGGCGCGGCTGAGCGGAGACGAGTTCGCGATCGCGCTCTCCAGCCTCGCGCGTGCCGACGACGCGGCGATCGCCGCGCAGAAGGTGCTGGACGCTCTCGGCCGGCCGTTCGAGGTCGGCGGACGCCAGGTCTACGTCCCGGCGAGCGTGGGAGTCGCGCTCTATCCCGAGGACGGTGCCGCCGGCGACGTGCTGCTGAAGAACGCGAACGCGGCCAAGGACCGGGTGAAGGAGCAGGGCGGCAACGGCTACCAGTTCTACCTGCCCGAGATGAACGAGCGCACGGCGCAGCGCCTGCAGCTCGAGACGGCGCTGCGCGGAGCGCTCGAGCGCCGCGAGTTCGACCTGCACTACCAGCCGAAGGCGAGCCTCGCGACGGGCGCGATCACCGGCTTCGAGGCGCTGCTGCGCTGGACGCAATCGGACCGGCGCCTCGCGTCGCCCGCGCGCTTCGTGCCGATCCTCGAGGACACGGGGCTCATCATGCCGGTCGGAGACTGGGTGCTGTCGACCGCGTGCGCCCAGATCAAGGCGTGGAAGCGCAATGGCCTCGGCAGCCGCTCGGTGGCGGTGAACCTCTCGGCGAGGCAGTTCCAGCGTCCCGGGCTCGACGCGACCATCGCGCGGCTGATCGAGGACACCGAGATCGATCCGCGTCAGCTCGAGCTCGAGCTGACCGAGACCCTGCTGATGCGCGACGCGGAGCAGGCTATCCGCGTGCTGAGGACGCTGAAGTCCTACGGCGTGCGGATCTCGGTCGACGATTTCGGCACGGGCTACTCCAGCCTCGCCTACCTCAAGCGCTTCCCGCTCGACGCGCTGAAGATCGACCGCGCGTTCGTGCACGACGTCAACAACGATCCCGACGACGCCGCGATCACCATCGCCATCATCAACCTCGCGCACAGCCTGAAGCTGAAGGTCATCGCGGAGGGTGTCGAGACGCAGGCCCAGCTCGACTTCCTGCGCGAGCACGGCTGCGACGAGATCCAGGGCTACCTGTTCGCGCGCCCGGTCCCGGCCGCCGAGTGCACGCAGCTGCTGTCCGCGGGCCGCCGGTTGGGCGACGCCTGAGCTTCCACGCCGAGGTTGCCTGCAGCGGTCCGGCTCCTGAGCGACAATCACAGTCCCTACGGAGGAGAAGACCCATGTCCAAGCTCGCAGAACGGATCGTCGAATGGACCTGTGCCGGCGCGCTCGCGCTGGCGCTAGCGGCGCCGGCGCTGGCGCAGCCCGCGCCGCGGCTCGTCGTGTTCGGCGACAGCCTGTCGGATCCCGGGAACGCGTTCGCGCTGGCCGGCGGGACGAACACGCCGCCCGACTACTCGGTGGACTTCTTCCTCGTCCCGAGCCAGCCTTACGCGCGCGGCGGCCACCACTTCACGAACGGCGACACGTGGATCGAGCTGCTCGCGAGAGCGCGCGGCATGAACGCGAATGCGCAGCCGGCGTTCCGCAGCAACGCGGCGGGCGCGGCCAATTACGCGATCGGCGGGGCGCGCGCGCGCGACGACGGCACCGCCACGAGCCTGAGCCGCCAGGTCGACGCGTTCCTCGGCGACACGGGCGGCGGCGCGCCCGGCGGCGCGCTCTACGTCATCGAAGTCGGCGGCAACGACATCCGCGACATCGCGCAGACGCGCGACCCCACCCTCGCGGCGGCGGCGCTCGGCGCGATCCAGGCCAACATCGCGCGCCTCCACGGCGCGGGCGCGAGGACCTTCCTCGTGTGGAACGCGCCCAAGGTCGCCGCGACGCCGGCGATCCGGATGGCGGACGCGGCGCTCCCGGGAACGGCCCAGGCAGTCGACGGCGTCACGCTGCAGTACAACGCGGGTCTCGCGCAGGTGCTCTCGGGCCTCGAGGCCGCGCTCCCGGGCGTGCGCTTCGTGCGCTACGACGTCTACGCCGCCCTCGCGGCGATCGCCGCGAGTCCGGCGGCGTTCGGGCTGACGAACGTGACCGATCCGTGCATCCGGCCGAACCTCGCTCCGTTCTTCTGCCAGGCGCCGCGCACGTACCTGTTCTGGGACGGCATCCACCCGACCGAGGCCGGGCACGCGATCATCGCGGACCAGGTCGGGAAGCTGCTGGGACCTTAGCGCGAGAGCAGATCGGCCGCCCGCCGGTGCTCCTCGAGCACGCGCGGGAGATCCTCGGGCGGCAGGCGTCCGAAGCCGCAGTAGGCGCCGACGCCGAAGTCATTCAGGTGCTTCCTCGCCGCGGCGAGCCGCGCGGGGAAGCGCTCCATGTTGTGCACCATGCCGAGGTAGATGCGCGCGCCGCGCGGCTCGAGACCGCGGAGAGGCGCGAAGAACGCGTCGTCGCTCGTGTCGAGGACCGGGATGTGGACCCAGTCGACGCGGCGACCCGCGGCCGCGACGTAGGCATTCGCGAGCTCGACCGCCGCGCCGAGGTCCTTCGGCGTGAAGCGCGGCCAGCCGCCAAGCGTGCCGAAGCACAGGTGAAAGCCCAATAGCACGTCGGACGGAATCTTCGCCGACAGCGCGACCTGCGGCACCTGCGCGGCGATGCGTCCCTGGTACGCCTCCTGCAACTCGGTCGAGCAGTCCCACTGGATCGCGAGCTCTCGGTGCGGGATCTTCTCCACGATCGTCGCCACCTCGGCTTCGAGCGCGAGCGCGTACGCCTCGCGCACGACCGCGCACGAGCGCTCGTCGGGGAAAAGGCGGGGCGGGGCCGCGCTGTTCACCATCGGCATCGACACCTGGAAGCGCAGATGCGCGGGGAGGGCGCCCTTCTCCTTCAGCGTGCGGAAGACGAACCAGGAATTGAGCGCCTCGCGCGCGAACCCCAGGCGCCACCCCGGCTCGCCGAACCGGATCCGCTCCACGCCGTCGCGCACGCGGAAGCGCCAGCTGTCCGCCGCGCTGCGCGGCATCAGGCGCTCGACGCCGTCCTCGAGCGCGGGGCGCTGAACGACCTCGATGTCGGGATGGATCGCGAACACCTGGAAGTGCACGCGGCTGATCCAGTGCCGGCGCAGGCCGACCTCGCCGTCGGGGCAGCAGGCGAGATGAGGACCGAGCGCGCGGCCGAAGGCTTCGAAGACGTCCTTCGGGGTGTCGAGGGGGACCGAGCCGACCAGGTGCAACGCGTTCATCAGCCGCCGGCCTGCGCGAGCCGCGCGCGCACGAAGCCGATGTGCTGGCGAAGGATGTAGCCCTGCTCCGCGAAGGAGCCGGGGACCTTGAGCTTGATGACGTTCTCCTCGATCTTGTCGAGCCGCCGCAGGAGATCGGTGCGCTCCTGCGGCGTGGTCTGCGCGAACGCCGCGCGCTCGAGCGCCATCAGCTCGGCGTAGCGCCGGTAGATGCGCTGGTTGACGCGCCAGCGGTAGAGCCAGGGCAGGAGCTTGAAGCCGGGGATCAGGAGCACGGCGAGCGGGACCAGCACGACGACGATGCGGTCCACCAGGCTCGCCAGCCAGAACGGCAGGTGCCGGTAGGCGAACGTCTTGCCCGACTGGTAATACCGCTTCGCATCGTCGCTGACGCGGTACTCGTGCTCGAGGGGCGCGGGGAACTCGCCGGCCTTCTGGAACAGATTGGCGCGCCCGTGCACCTCGCGCGCCGCCTCGATCAGCATGTCCGATAGCGCGGGGTGCAGATCGGAGCGCGCGATGAGCTCGACGGTCGGCGCGACCATGGCCCGATTCTCGGGGGGCAGGTTCCTGCCGAGGTCGAGGGCGCCGGCGGGAATCTCGAGCTTGGTCAGGTAGCGGAAGCGGCGCACGTACGCGTCGGCCTGCTTGAAGTCGAAGAGCCGCACGCCCTCGGTGCGCAGCAGGTCGCGGACATTGGCGAACGCCGCCGAGTCGCCCATCAGGAACGCCGCGTCCACCTGTTTCGCCTGCAGCGCGTCCTCGGCAACCTTGCCTTCCAGGTTGACGAGCTTCGTCGCGTCCTTCCCGTCGATGCCGTTCGCCCTCAGCAGCGCCGCGGCGAGCACGTTCGTGCCGCTGCCCTCGCGCCCGATCGAGACGCGCTTGCCGGAGAGCTCGGAGAGGCGCTCGATCGGCTTCGGCGCGCGATAGAACACGTAGACCGGCGTGTAGAAGATGCTGCCGAGCGAGACGAGATCGCCCGTGTCGGCCTGCGCGGCGAGCCCGCCCTGCACGAAGCCGATGTCGACCTGCACCTTCGGATCGGCGAGGCGCTTCAGGTTATCGAGCGAGCCTTGCGAGGGCATGGTCTTCAGCGTCACGCCCTGGCGCGCGAGGATCTTGCGGTAGCGCTCCGCCGCCAGGGCGTAGCTGCTGCCCTCCGGACCGCTCGTGATCGTGATCGTGTCGGGCGGCGCCGGGTGCACGAAGCGCGACGCGATCCAGAGCGCGACGGCCAGCAGGACGACGAACGGCACGACCGTCATCGACAAGTCGCGCCAGGAGATCCGCGTGATGCGAAAGAGGGAAGCCACGCGCGATTGTAATTGGTGGAGGCGGCGGGAATCGAACCCGCGTCCGTAAGCGGTCCACAGTCAGGACTACATGCTTAGCCTGGTCGTTTGAGCTTCGCCTCGCGTCCGCCGGCCGGCAGGCTGACGTTCGGCTAGCCGCTTCGACGGATCCGCCCGGCCAAGCGGCCAAACCGGGTAGAGGGGCTGATGTGAATGGCGCTGCACCTCCTTGCGGAGGCCTAGCCCATCAGCAGGCTAGTGCAGCGTCCCGCGGGTATTAGGCCGCGAGAGCAAAACGCTCGTCGTTGGCGTGTATAGATGTTCCAGATGGATTTACGAGGTGTTCTGGTCCTCGGCATGCCCTGCGCTGCTTCGCAACCCACGTCGAAACCAGGTCGCCCCCGGGATCGATTGCAGCGATGCAATTATCGCATACGTGGGGGACCGGCCCTCGGGTTCAAGGCGCCAGGGCGCGCCGTGTGAACCGGCGCAGGGAGCGGCCCGCGGATGACGACATCATCTTGCCGAACCCATCCCGTTGATTATGAATGACGGAGGCCGGCGTGCCGGGTGTGCAAAGCTCGGCACGGCGAAGGCATGCGGAAGCCATCCGCGAGGTCACCTCCGACCGGATGACGCCGCGACCTGAAGTCGAAGGTCGCGGCCGAAGGCGTCGAGACGAAGCACCAGTTCGAGTTCCTGTTGCGCGCAACTGCGACGAGACGCAGAGCTTCGTGTCGCTATTGCCACGCCCCGGCGGCGGGTGCAGGATGAGCACGGAACGACAAGGAGATCCCGGCCCGTGGGTGCGCGCGAGATGAACCGGACGCTGATCGAGCTTGCGCCGGATTTCGTCGCGCTCCTCGACCGGGACCGGACGGTCAAGTACGTGAGCCCCGCGGTGCGCGACGTGACCGGATACGCGCCCGAGGAGATCATCGGCCGGCGATTCGGCGACCTCGCAGTCATCGAGGATGTCGAACGCGCGAAAGAGGCATTCGCCGAATCGCTCGCGAGCCGCAAGACCGTCACGGCGGAGATCCGCGTGCGTCGCAAGAACGGCACCATCATCACGCTCGAGACTCTCGCCCGCAACTATCTGGAGCTTCCCGAGCTCCAGGGGATCTTGGTCTCCTGTCGCGACATCACCGGACACGTCGAGCTGGAGGCCACGTTGCGCAAGACGGTGCAGGAGAGCGCGGAGCTCTTCGAGAACGCGCCCTGCGGCTATCACTCGGTGGACGGGAACGGCACGTTTCGCCGCGTGAACGGCACCGAGCTGCGCATGCTGCAACGCAGCCGCGACGAGCTCGTCGGGAAGGCGCGTTTCGCCGACTTCCTGGCGCCGGACAGCCAACCCGCCTATTGGAGGGAATTCGAATACCTCAAGACGGCGGGCGTGATTCGCAACGTCGAGTTCGAGGTCGTACGTAAAGACACCACGAGGTTTTCCGCGCTGCTGCAGTCCGTAGCGGTGTTCGAAAAGGCCGGCCGGTTCGTCGAGAGCCGCACCACCGTCTACGACATCGCCGAGCGCAAGCGCGCCGAGCGCGCGCTCCAGAAAGTCAACCGTGCGCTGCGCGTGCTGAGCGATGCGCGCAAGCAGATCATCACCGCGCAGTCGGAGTCGGGCCTGCTCGAGGCGATCTGCCGGATCCTCGTCGAGCAGAGAGGCTACTGCCTCGCCGCCGTGCACTTCGTGCAGCACGACGCCGGGTCGAGCATGAAGCTCGTCGCCAAGGCCGGAGCGGCGGAGGAATATTTTCCGGAAGCGGTGGTTACATGGGCTGACGACGAGCGCGGACGCGGGCCGATCGGCCGCGCGGTCCGCGCGGGCAAGCCGCAAGTCACCCAGCATCTCCTCGCGGATCCGCGCATGGCGCCCTGGCACGAGCTCGCGCGCCGGTACGATTTCCAATCCGAGACGACCGCGCCGATCAAGGACGATTCCGGGGTATTCGCGACGCTGACCGTCTTCGCCGACGAGCCGGACGCCTTCGATCTCGAAGAATGCGCCCTTATCGAGGAGCTGGCGGCCGACCTGGGCTTCGGGCTGGGATCGCTGTTCGCGCAGAAGTTCGCCGCCGAGCACGCCGTCCTGACGGGACCGGGAGGAAAGGAGGAGAGCCCGCTCGCGCTCCTCAGCGCACGGGAGCGCGAGGTGCTGAAGCTCGCCGTCCAAGGCCGCTCGGGGAAGGAAATCGCCCGCGAGCTGGGCATCGCACCGGCGAGCGTCTTCACTTATCGAAGCCGCATCATGTTCAAGCTCGGCATCGAGGACGTCACCGGGCTCGTCCGCTTCGCCATCCGGAGCGGGATCATCGACCCGTAGCCTCCGGCGCGTTCCTCAGGAGCACGCTCAACTCGTCGAAGGCGAGCGGCTTGCTGAACACGTAGCCCTGCATCTCGTCGCAGCCCAGCCGACGCAGCAGGTCGACCTGTGCCTCGGTCTCCACGCCTTCGGCGACGACGGTCAGCTGCAGCGAGTGCGCCAGGGAGATGATGGTCGAGACCAGCGTGTTCGCGTTCCGATCATCCGGCAAGGCGGCGATGAACGACCGGTCGATCTTGAGCGCCTGTATCGGCAGCCTCGCCAGGTATCCGAGCGAGGAGTAGCCCGTGCCGAAATCGTCGATCGCGATGTTGACCCCGAGCCGGCGCACCGACTCGAGCTTGCTGATCGTCGCGGCGACGTCTTCCATCGCCAGGCTTTCCGTGATCTCGAGGTCGATCGCGGCGGGCACGGCGCCGCCGATCGCCTGCTCCACCGTGGCCACGAAATCGCGCCGGCGAAGCTGCACCGCCGACACGTTCACGGCGATCCTCGGCGGCTCGAGTCCCAGCCCCTTCAACAGCTGGTGGTCGAGCGAGGCGCGCTGCAACGCCCAGGCACCCGCCTGCAGCACCAGCCCGGTCGCCTCCATCAAGGGAATGAACTGCGCGGGCGGGACGAGGCCGAGCTCGGCGCTGCGCCAGCGGATCAGCGCCTCCAGCCCCACGATCCGCCGGGTGAAGAGGCACACCTTGGGCTGGTAGTGCAGCACGAACTCCTGCTTCTCGAGCGCCCGGCGGAGCTTGTTCTCGAACGAGAGGCTCTCGTGGATGCGATTCGTCATCGCCGGCGCGAAGAAGAGATAGCGCTCGCCGGTCGCCTTGGCCCTCTTGAGCGCGGCCTCCGCGTTCGCGAACAGCGCTTCGGCGTCGCCGCCGTCGTTCGGGTAAATCGCGATTCCGACCTTGGCCGAGACCCGGAGCTCCTCCTTGTCCAGGGGGAAAGGGTGGGCGAAGGAGGCGTCGAGCTTCTGCTCGGTGAGGCGCCCTATCTCGTCCTCGTGCTCGAACCCCGCGGAGATGATCGCGAAATGGTCGGCGCCGATGCGTGCGACCCGCGTCGGGTCGGGGCCGACCGACTGGATGCGCGCGGCCACCTGTCTCAGCAGCTCGTCGCCCACGCCCCGGCCGAAGGCGTCGTTGATCGCCTTGAAGCGCTCGATGTCCACGATAGACACGGCCAGCTTCCGCTCCGCGTGCTTCGCCGCGATCATCCTCTGCTCCAGGCGCTCGAGGAACAGGTTGCGGTTGGCGAGGCCGGTGAGCGGATCGTAGTAGGCGAGGTACTGCAGCCGGTTCGCCTTGTCGATGTGCTCCAGCGCGAAGGAAACGTCCCCGGCGAGATCGATCAACAACCGCATCTCGTCGTCGTCGAAGGCCCCGACCTCCGCGGCGTAGAGCGCGATGACGCCGATTGCCTCGACGCCGACGATCAGGGGAATGACCGCGATGGAATTGATCCTGCGCATGGCGAGCTCTTTGCGCATGAGGAGATGCGCGTCGGTCGCGACGTCGTTCGAGACGATCGGCCGCAGCTCGCGCACCGCGCGGCCCGCGAGACCGTGGCCTCCCCGGTCGGTCGCGACGATCGCGAGCGGGGCGACTTCGAAGAAATTCCCGACGTCGCCGGCCGAGGCCACGGGCCTCACCATCTTGGCGGTGCGATCCACCATCCCCAGCCATGTCATCACGAACCGGCCCTGCGTGGTCGCGACGCGGCACACCTCCTCCATGAGCTCCTGCCGGTCGCGGATGCGGATTATCGCGGCGTTGATTCCGCTGAGCACCGCGTACACGCGCGTGAGTCGGCGTATGCTCGCCTCGGCCTGCCGGTGCGCGATGCGCTGCTCGGCCAGGCGCACGGCGTTCTCGACCGCCGAAGGCAGCCTCCCGAGCCGGTCCTTGAGCAGATAGTCGTCCGCGCCGAGGCGGAGCGCTTCGGTCGCTTTTTCCTCTCCGATCGTTCCGGTGACGAGGATGAAGGGGACATCGGGCAGGCGCCTCTTCAGCAGGCGCAACCCGCGCAGAGCGTCGAACTGCGGCAGCGAGTAGTCGGCGATGACCACGTCCGGTGACGATTCGAGAGCGGACAGGAACGCCGCTTCCGTCGCGACGCGCGAGCACTCCGCTGCCAGGCCGGACGCGGCGAGCGTGCGCGCGACCAGCTCCGCGTCATGCGGGTCGTCCTCGAGATGGAGGATGCGCAGTCGCCTGTTCATCGCTACGGCTTGATCAGGCCGTGGCGGATGGCGAGGCGAACGAGACTGGGCAGGTCCTCGACCTCGAGCTTGGCCATGATCCTGCTGCGATACGTGTGGATGCTGCTGGGCTTCACCCCGATCAGCGCCGCGATGGCCTTGCTCGTCCTGCCGTCCACGACGAGCCTGAGGACCTGGTGTTCGCGCGCGCTGAGCTGGCTCAGCGGATTGGTCTTCGCGTTTTTTTTCATCGCCTGATCGGTTGCACGGCGCACGATCCGAACAGGACGCAAGATAGCGGGGATTGCCAGCGGTGTCTGTCGTGAAACATGTACGCGGCCGCGCGGCGGAGCGCGGCCTTGTAGTGGAACCTGTACGCCGCGAGCGCGGCCAGAGCGTCGCGATGCCGTGCCGGATCGCGAATCTCACCAGACCGCGCACGTCCCTGATGTCGAGCTTCAAAATGAGTCGGCTGCGACAGGTGCGATCAGCCCGGACCAACGGGGATGCGAGGTTTCGCCGTGGGAAGGTCGGTCCAGCATCAGTTCCGTTTCGCTGGACGACCCTGTCTGGATCGCCGGCGGCGGCTCCGGCTTCAGCGGGCGAAGATCGGGAACGATTGCTTTTCGAGGAGGAAGGGGTCGCCCGGCTTCGCGGAGACGATCTCGACGTTCGTCGCGTTCTTGCTCCTCGCGCGCTCGCGCAGGACCTGGATCATGTCCGGGTCGATGTCGACCGCGTAGATCGTGCCCTCACGAGGTCGCATCGCCGCCCTCGACCATCACGAGCTCCACTTCGCCCCCGCCGTTGCGGCGGAAGGCCGCGGCGTCCCGGTACTCCTTCGACTCGAAGCAGGCGACGCCTTTGTCCAGGCTCGGGAATTCGATCACGACGAAGCGGTGAAACTTCTGCGGGCCTTCCATGATCCGGTACTTGCCGCCGCGCGCGAGCACCCGGCCGCCGTACTTCGCGATGATCCCGGGAACGCGGTCGGTGTACTTCTTGTATTCGACCGGGTTGTCGATGCGCGATCTTGCGACCCAGTAGGCGGGCATTGCAGTTCTCCTTTGCGAAAAGCAGATCCTTCGCTGCGCTCAGGATGACAAGTGCGAGAGGACCTCGCGCGGGTGCGCGATGACCGCGTCGGCGCCCCAGCCGGCGGGGTCGCCGGCGTCGCCGAGGTAGCCCCAGGCGGCGACGACCACGCTCATGCCGGCGGCGCGCGCCGCCTGCACGTCGCGCAGGTCGTCGCCCACGTAGAGGCACTCGCGCGGCGCGATCTCCATCTCGCGCGCCGCGTGCAGCAGCGGCTCGGGGAAGGGCTTGGCCTTCGGCGTGGTATCGCCGCACACGATGCACGACGCGCCGCCGTCCGGGTCGAGCCGCTGCATCAGCGGAAAGGTGAAGCGCTCGGGCTTGTTCGTGACCACGCCCCAGGCGAGGCCGCGCTCGCGCAGCGTTCCGAGCAGCTCCGGGACGCCGTCGAAGAGCTTCGTGTCGACGCACAAGTCCTCGGCGTAGTACCCGAGGAAGCGGTCGCGCAGCGACTCGTACGTCGCGTGCTCCGGGGCGACGCCCATGCCGACGCCGAGGAGCCCGCGCGCGCCTTTCGAGGTGTGAGGCCGTGTCATGGCCGGCGGCACGGGTCCGAGGCCGCGCTCGGCGCGCACGCGGTTGAGCGCGCGCGCGAGATCGCTCGCCGTATCGGCGAGCGTTCCATCGAGGTCGAACAGCACCGCGCGTACCGCCATTCAGGCGGCCTTCCTCGCGCAGACGAGGTAGTTGACGTCGGTGTCGCGTCCGAGCGCGTACACCCGCGTGAGCGGGTTGTAGGTCATGCCCTTGATCTCGCGCGTCTCCAGGCCGGCGCCGCGGCACCAGCGCGCGAGCTCCGAAGGGCGCACGAACTTCGCGTAGTCGTGCGTGCCGCGCGGGAGCAGCCGCAGCAGGTACTCCGCGCCGATCACCGCGAACAGGTAAGACTTCGGATTGCGGTTGATGGTCGAGAAGAACACGAGCCCGCCCGGCTTCACCGCCTGCGCGCAGGCGCGCACCGTGCTCTCGGGCTCGGGAACGTGCTCGAGCAGCTCCATGCAGGTGACGACGTCGTAGCGGCCGGGCTCGCGCGCCGCGAGCGCCTCGGCCGCGATTTGCTCGTACTCGACGCCGGCGCGGCTCTCCATCCCGTGCAGCTCGGCGACCTTCAGCGCCTTCTCCGACAGGTCGATGCCCTTCACGCGCGCGCCGCGCCGCGCCATGGCCTCCGCGAGGATCCCGCCGCCGCAGCCGACGTCGAGCGCCGACTTCCCGGCGAGCCGGGCGGTCGAGTCGATCCAGTCGAGGCGCAGCGGGTTGATCTCGTGCAGCGGCCGGAACTCGCTGGTCGGGTCCCACCAGCGGTGCGCGAGCGCGCTGAACTTGGCGAGCTCTGCGGGATCGGCGTTCATGGCGCCATCATACGACGCAACGAAAGTCGCGTCGCCCCGCGCAAGCGGAACCTAGCGCGTGCCGAGCACCTCGATCTCCGCGCGCCGGTTCTTCTGGCGGCCTTCGCGCGTCTTGTTGTCCGCGACCGGCGAGGCCTTGCCCTTGCCTTCGGTGTGGACCCGGCCCGCGGACACGCCGTGCTTCACGAGGTAATCCTTGACCGAGGCCGCGCGCCGCTGCGAGAGCTTCATGTTGTACGCGTCGGGACCGGTCGAGTCGGTGTAGCCGACGACGTTGATCGTCTCGACCGACACGCCCTTCGCCTTGGCGACGACGTCGTCGAGGCGTCCCTGCGCGTCGGCGCGGATCGCCGACTTGTCGAAGTCGAACAGGGCGTCGGCCTGCAGCGTCACCTTTTCGGGCAAGGCCTTGGGCGCGGGCGCCTCGACCGCGGCGGGCGCGACCTCGGGCTTCGGCGCCGTGACCTCGGGCGCCGGCGCGGGCGGCGGCGGAGCGGGCTGCCGGCTCGCGCACGCGGCGACGAAGAGCAGGGAAGCGGCGAATGCGGATCGGACGGCGTTGTTCATGTTTTCCCCCGGGGTCGTTGTTGTGGCGCCGATGATACCGCGGGACGCTGCAATGAAAAAGCCCCGCCGGAGCGGGGCTTCCTGGACGACCGGCCGGCGCTTACTGCGTCGTCGTCGTCGTCGACTCGGACGGCGTCTGGCCGACGATCTGCGGCTGCGTCGTCGTCCCCGCGACCGCGACGTCTACGCGGCGGTTTTCCTGCCGGCCTTCCTTCGTCTTGTTGTCGGCGATCGGCTCGCGCTCGCCGCGGCCCTCGGTGTGGATCTTCTCCGCGGGCATGCCCTGGCTGACGAGATAGGCCTTCACCGCGTCGGCGCGGCGCTCGGACAGCTTCTGGTTGTAATCGTCCGTGCCGATCGAGTCGGTGTGGCCGACGAGGTTGATCTCGTCGACGTTCGACGCGCGCATGCGCTCGAGCAGGTTGTCCAGCTCGGCCTTGGCGTCGGGACGCAGGTCCGACTTGTCGAAGTTGAACAGCGCGTCGGTCGAGAGCGAGAGCTTCTCGGGCATCGGCGCCGGCGCCGGCTCCGCGAGCTGCTGCGGCGGCGCGACCGGCTCGGCGGGCGCGGCCGCGGCGGGCGCGGGCGGCTCCGGCTGGGGCTCGGGCGCGGCGGCGACGCGGCGCGGCAGCGGGTCGCAGCCCGCGACGCTCGTGCCCGGCGTCCACGATCCCGTCTCTACGCACAGTCCCGTGCCGCTGACGACGACGTTGCCCTGGTTCGTCGTCACGTAGCGCGATGCGTCGCTGCGCTCGACGATCGTCGGTTGAGTGATCGTGGTGCGCTCGACGGCCGCCTGCGCGGCGGCGTCGTGCGCGATCGTCGCAAAGGCGGCCGCCACCGAGGCGGCGACCAGCGCCGGATGAAAACGGAGTCCTGGAGTCGTGCTCATAGTTCCTCTGGAAAGGTTGCGCGATGTACTTGCAGGCGCGCCTCCCAGTGAATGCTCGCGGTCGCGAGCGCTCGGCTTAGGCTTTTTGGTCTGGTGCCAATCGGTCGCGCCACGAATGCGCACGACACAGCAAATCCGGCCTGCTCCACCGGGTCAGACGACCCTCTTCCACGAGAAGTTCCCCCTCACACCAGACATGCGTGACGTGCTCTCTGCCGGCCGCATAGACCAGATGGGAGATGGGGTCGAAGACCGGCGCGAGCTCGACGTCGGCGAGCGACACCGCGCACAGATCGGCGCACTTCCCTGGAACCAATGATCCGATCGACTGATCGAGCCCGAGCGCGCGCGCGCCCGCGAGCGTCGCGGCCGCGAGGGCCTGGTGCGCGGGCATCGCGTCGGCCCTGTGCGCGACCGCCTTCGCGAGCAGTGCCGCGGTGCGCATCTCCTCGAACATGTCGAGGCGGTTGTTGCTCGCCGCGCCGTCGGTGCCGATGCCGACGTTGACGCCGGCGTCGATCATCGCCGCGACCGGCGCGAAGCCGCTCGCGAGCTTCAGGTTCGACGAGGGACAGTGCGCGACCGAGGCGCCGTAGCGCGCGAGCAGTGCGATCTCCTCGCGCGTGAGATGTACGCCGTGCACGGCGATCAGCCGCGGGCCGACCATCCCGAGCGCGTGCAGCCGCTCGAGCGGGCGCTTCGCGTGCCGGGCGAGGCTCTGCTGGATCTCCTCGTCCGTCTCGTGCAGGTGCACGTGGATCGGCAGGTCGAGCTCCTCGGCGATCGTCAGCATGCGCGCGAAGGTGCGGTCGGCGACGGTGTAGGGCGCGTGCGGCGCCATGCTGAACGAGAGCCGCTTCTCGTCGCGGAAGGCGTCGCGCGTCGCGAGGCCCTTGGCGATGTAGTCGTCGGCGTCGCTCGCGTACGCGGTCGGCAGCTCGATCGCGATGATGCCGATCACCGCCCGCATGCGCGCTTCGAGCGCGGCCTTCGCCGCCGCGTCCGGGAAGAAATACATCTCGCTGAAGCACGTCACGCCGCCGCGCAGCATCTCGGCGCAGGCGAGCAGCGTGCCGTCGTGCACGAACTCGTGCGACACGTGCTTCGCCTCGGCCGGCCAGACGTGGTCCTTGAGCCACTGCATCAGCGGCAGGTCGTCGGCGAGGCCGCGCATCAGCGTCATCGCCGCGTGCGTGTGCAGGTTGACGAGGCCCGGGATGAGCGCGTGCTCGTCGAGCCGCACGCGCTCCGCGGCGGCGTAGCGCCGTTCCGCCTCGGCCGCCGGAAGCACCGCGGCGATGCGCCCGCCGCGCACCGCGACCGCGTGGTCGGCGAGCACGGCGAGCGCCGGCTCGACCGGGATCACCCAGCGGGCGCTGATGATGAGGTCGGCGTTTTCCATCGCGAAAAGAAAAGGCCCCGCGGGCGGGGCCTTCCGGGTTACGGCAGTTTAGATTACTTGCCCGTGCCCTTGATCGTCACGATCGCGCGGCGATTGGGCGCCAGGCAGTCGATCAGCTTCGCCCGGTCCTTGATGTCGGGGCAGAACTTCGCCGGGACCGTCTTCCCCATGCCGATCGTCTCGATCGGATCGTTCGCGGCGCCGTGGAGGGCGAGATAGGCGCGCACGGCCTCGGCGCGTTGCTCCGAGAGCTTCTGGTTGAATTCCTGGGTGCCGAGGCGGTCGGCGTGGCCCTCGATCACGATCGCCTCGACGCGCGCGCAGCCGGCGAGCTTGGCGACGACGTCGCGGTCGAGCCGCGCCTTCGCCGCGGCGGTGAGGTCGGCCTTGCGGAAGGCGAAGGTCTCGTTGTTGGTCAGCGTCACCGTCGCGTCGCAGCGCTTCGCCGGGGTCGCGACCGCGGCGGGCGCCACCTGCTGCACGGGCGCGGCGGTGGTCGGCGCGGGCTCGGATCGGGGCGCGGGCGCGGGCGCTGGAGCGGGTGCCTGGCTGGCGCAGCCGGCGAGAACCAGAAGACCGGCGGCGATGAACGACTTCAGGGCCTGTTCTGTGGACATCTTTTTCCTCCCTGGATCGGCTTGTCGGTGCGCCGGAATCATACACCAATCGCGCTTGGGTCCGGCCCTCGCAAGCTGCTAAAATTTATGTTTTTTCGAGCGCCCTTCTCCGGTCACGCATCTCGGTCCCGATTCGATGGAAACCTTCGCCAAAGAAACGCTCCCCGTCAGCCTCGAAGAGGAGATGCGGCGCTCGTACCTCGACTACGCGATGAGCGTCATCGTCGGGCGCGCGCTGCCCGACGTGCGCGACGGCCTGAAGCCGGTGCACCGGCGCGTGCTCTACGCGATGTTCGAGACCAACAACGTCTGGAACCGCGCCTACGTGAAATGCGCGCGCGTGGTCGGCGAGGTGCTCGGCAAGTACCACCCGCACGGCGACGCCGCGACCTACGAGGCGCTGGTGCGCATGGCGCAGGACTTCTCGATGCGCTATCCCCTGATCGACGGCCAGGGCAACTTCGGCTCGATCGACGGCGACCCGGCGGCGGCGTACCGGTATACGGAGTGCCGGCTCGACCGCATCGCCTCCGAGATGCTCGCCGACATCGAGAAGGAGACGGTCGACTTCGTCCCCAACTACGACGGCAAGGAGCGCGAGCCGAACCAGCTGCCGACCAAGATCCCGAACCTGCTCGTGAACGGCTCCTCGGGCATCGCGGTCGGCATGGCGACGAACATCCCGCCGCACAACCTCGCGGAGGTGGTCGACGCCTGCCAGGCGCTGCTCAGGAACCCCGAGGTCCCGATCGAAGAGCTGATCGAGGCGCTGCCCGCGCCCGACTTCCCGACCGCCGGCATCATCTACGGCGTCGCCGGCGTGCGCGAGGCGTACCGCACCGGGCGCGGCCGCATCGTGATGCGCGCGCGCACCCACTTCGAGGAGCTCGAGCGCGGCAACCGCACGGCGATCATCATCGACGAGATCCCGTACCAGGTGAACAAGCAGGTGCTGCTGCAGCGCATCGGCGAGCTCGTCAACGAGAAGAAGATCGACGGCATCGCCCACATCCAGGACGAGTCCGACAAGTCGGGCATGCGCGCGGTGATCGAGCTCAAGCGCGACGCGCTGCCCGAGGTGGTGCTGAACAACCTGTTCAAGCAGACGCAGCTCCAGGACAGCTTCGGCGTCAACATGGTCGCGCTGGTCGACGGCCAGCCGCGCCTGCTCAACCTGAAGGAGATGCTCGAGCACTTCCTCGCGCATCGCCGCGAGGTGATCACGCGGCGCACCGTCTACGACCTGCGCGAGGCGCGCAAGCGCGCGCACATCCAGGAGGGCCTCGCGGTCGCGCTCTCCAACGTCGACGAGATCATCGCGCTCATCAAGGCGTCGAAGACGCCGCCCGAGGCGAAGCAGGGCCTGATGGCGAAGGCGTGGCGCTCGAGCGTCGTGGAAGAGATGCTGCAGCGCGCGATGGCCGAGATCTCGAAGCCCGAGGACCTCCCCGAGGCGTTCGGCCTGCACCCCGACGGCTACCGCCTCTCCGACGCGCAGGCGCAGGCCATCCTCGAGATGCGGCTGCAGCGCCTCACGGGCCTGGAGCAGGAGAAGATCGTCGCCGAGTACAAGGAGCTGATCGCCCAGATAACCGACTATCTCGACATCCTGGCGAAGCCCGCGCGCATCACGGCGATCATCTCCGACGAGCTGAAGGCGATCCGGGAACAGTACGGCGACAAGCGCCGCAGCGAGATCGTGGTCCAGGCCGAGGACCTGTCGATGGAGGACCTGATCGCGTCCGAGGACGTGGTCGTGACGTTCTCGCACTCGGGCTACGTCAAGGCGCAGCCGCTCACCGACTACCGCGCGCAGCGCCGCGGCGGGCGCGGCAAGCAGGCGGCGACGACCAAGGAGGACGACTTCATCGAGCGGCTGTTCATCGCCAACACGCACGACACGCTGCTGTGCTTCTCGTCGCGCGGACGCGTCTACTGGCTGAAGGTCTACAACGTGCCGCAGGGCACGCGCACCAGCCGCGGCAAGCCGATCGTGAACCTGTTCCCGCTCGGCGAGGGCGAGAAGATCACGGCGGTCCTGCCGATCAAGGAGTACGACGACGCGCACTTCGTCTTCATGGCGACCGCGCTCGGGACGGTGAAGAAGACGCCGCTCACGCAATTCTCCAACCCGCGCGAGAAGGGCATCATCGCGGTCGAGCTGGACGACGGCGATCACCTGATCGGCGCCGCCATCACCGACGGCAAGCACGACGTGATGCTGTTCTCCGACGCGGGCAAGGCGGTGCGCTTCGCCGAGGACGACGTGCGCCCGATGGGCCGCCAGGCGCGCGGCGTGCGCGGCATGAGCCTGGGCGAGGGGCAGCGCGTGATCTCGATGCTGGTCGCCGCCGACGAGGCGCAGACCGTGCTCACCGCGACCGAGAACGGCTTCGGCAAGCGCACGGCGATCGCCGAGTACACGCGCCACGGCCGCGGCACGCAAGGCATGATCGCGATCCAGACGAGCGAGCGGAACGGAAAGCTCGTCGGCGCGGTCCTCGTAGGAGACGAGGCCGAGATCATGCTGATCTCGACCGGCGGCGTCCTGATACGCACCAGCGTGAAGCAGATCCGCGAGATGGGCCGATCGACCCAGGGCGTCGTATTGATCAACCTCGACGAGGGCACGAAGCTCGCGGGCGTCGAGTGCATCGCCGAGCGCGAAGAGAACGAAGGCAATGGCAACGGCAACGGACACGGAGGCAGCGGAAGCGGCAATGGGCAACCGGCCGGCGAATAGGGTATTCAACTTCAGCGCGGGTCCCGCCGCGCTTCCCGAGGAGGTGCTGTCGCAGGCCGCCGCCGAGATGCTCGACTGGCACGGCTCGGGGATGTCGGTGATGGAGATGAGCCACCGCGGCAAGGAGTTCATCTCGATCGCGGCGCAGGCCGAAGCCGACCTGCGCGAGCTGCTCGCGGTGCCGAAGAACTACAAGGTGCTGTTCCTCCAGGGCGGCGCGACGCTGCAGTTCGCCGCCGTGCCGATGAACCTTCTCGGCGGGAAGAAAAAAGCCGACTACATCCACACCGGGGAATGGGCGAAGAAGGCGATCAAGGAGGCGAACAAGTACTGCGAGGTGAACGTCGCCGCGAGCTCCGAGGACAAGAATTTCACCTACGCCCCGGAGCAGTCGGCGTGGAAGCTCGACCCCGGCGCCGCTTACGTCCACTACACCTCGAACGAGACCATCGGCGGCGTCGAGTTCCACTGGATCCCGCAGACGGGAAGCGTTCCGCTCGTCGCCGACGCCTCGTCGCACATCCTGTCGCGCCCGCTCGACGTGTCGAAGTTCGGCCTGATCTACGCCGGCGCGCAGAAGAACATCGGGCCCGCGGGGCTCGTCATCGTCATCGTGCGCGAGGACCTTCTGGGCCGCGCCTCCGCCGACACGCCGACCGTGCTCGACTACAAGGTCCAGGCCGAGGCCGACTCGATGTCGAACACGCCCGCGTCGTACTCCTGGTACATCGCCGGGCTCGTGTTCCAGTGGCTGAAGCGCCAGGGCGGCCTCGCCGAGATGGAGAGGAAGAACATCGCCAAGGCGAAGCTGCTCTACGATTTCCTCGACTCGAGCTCGTTCTTCAAGAGCCCGGTGCGCAAGCAGGACCGCTCGCGCATGAACGTGCCGTTCACGCTCGCCGATTCGAAGCTCGACGGCGAGTTCCTGAAGGGCGCCGAGGCGCGCGGCATGTTCCAGCTGAAAGGGCACCGCTCGGTCGGCGGCATGCGCGCCTCGATCTACAACGCCATGCCGATCGAGGGCGTGCGGCGGCTGGTCGAGTACCTGCGCGAGTTCGAGGCGAAGCGCGGCTGAGCGCGCGCTGGTTTATAGTCTCGGGATGGCCGCGAAAAAGTACGAAATCCTGGTGCTGAACCAGATCTCGCCCGCGGGCCTCAAGCGCCTCCCCGGCGAGCGGTACAAGTGCGGCAAGGAAGTCGCCAAGCCCGACGCGATCCTGGTGCGCTCGGCCGACATGCACGCGATGGAGATCGGCGACACGGTGCGCGCGATCGGCCGCGCCGGGGCCGGTACCAACAACATCCCCGTCAAGAAGATGAGCGAGCGCGGCGTGCCGGTGTTCAACGCGCCCGGCGCGAACGCGAACGCGGTGAAGGAGCTGGTGCTGGCCGGGATGCTCATGGCGGCGCGCAACCTGGTGCCCGCGGTCAACTTCGTGAGCGCGCTCGACTGCGACGATAAGACGCTCGCCGAGCGCGTCGAAGCCGAGAAGAAGCAGTTCGCCGGGATGGAGCTGCCGCACCACGTGCTGGGCGTGATCGGCCTGGGCAAGATCGGGAGCCTCGTCGCCGACGCGGCGATCAAGCTCGGCATGAACGTGCTCGGCTACGATCCGCAGATCACGGTCGAGGCGGCGTGGAGCCTGCCGTCGCAGGTGAAGCGCGCGAGCTCGATCGAGGAGATCCTCAAGACCTGCCAGTTCGTGACCGTGCACGTGCCGCTGCTGCCGGCGACGAAGCACCTGGTCAACGCCAAGAACCTCGACCTGATGCACGCGGGCGCGATCCTGCTCAACTTCTCGCGCGAGGAGATCGTCGACGCCAAGGCGGTCGCGAAGGCGCTCGCGTCGAAGAAGCTGAAGTACTACGTCACCGACTTCCCGGCCGAGGCGCTGTGCGGCAATCCCGCGGTGATCGCGCTGCCGCACCTCGGCGCCTCGACGCGCGAGGCCGAGGACAACAGCGCCGTGATGGTCGTCGACGAGGTGCGCGAGTACCTCGAGAACGGCAACATCCAGAACGCGGTGAACTTCCCCGACGTCGTCATGGGGCGCGAGTCGCCGTACCGCGTCGCGATCGCCAACGCCAACGTCCCGAACATGGTCGGACAGATCTCGAGCGCGATGGCGAAGGAGCAGCTCAACATCCACAACATGATGAACCGGTCCAGGGGGGATATGGCCTACACGCTGGTCGACGTCGACAGCCCGGTCAAGGGCTCGCTGATCGAGCAGCTGTGCCGCATCAAGGGCGTCCTCGCGGTCCGTTACCTGCCCGCGGTGTGACGATGCCGGACGACATCGCCAAGCGCCGCGCCGCGATCGACGCGCTCGACGACAAGCTGCTCGAGCTGTTGAACGAGCGCGCGGCGCACGCGCAGGCGATCGGCCGGCTGAAGGGCAACGGCAAGGCCTACCGTCCCGAGCGCGAGGCCGAGGTGCAGCGGCGGGCGCGCGCGGCGAACCGCGGCCCGCTCCCGCCCGAGGCGGTCGGGCACCTGTTCGGCGAGATCATGTCGGCGTGCCGCGCGCTCGAGCACCCGGTCTGCGTGTCGTACCTCGGGCCGCAGGGCACGTTCAGCGAGATGGCGGTGGTGAAGCAGTTCGGCGCGAGCGTCGAGGGGCTGCCGTGCGCGTCGATCGACGAGGTGGTGCGCGCGGCGGAGACGGGGACGGCGCAGTACGCGCTGGTGCCGGTCGAGAACTCGACCGAAGGCGCGATCGGGCGCACGCTCGACCTGCTGCTCGCGACGCCGCTCAAGATCTGCGCCGAGGTGGTGCTGCGCGTGCAGCAGAACCTGCTCGCGAAGGGCGCCTCGTACGCGAAGGCGAAGCGGGTGTACTCGCACGCGCAGTCGCTCGCCCAGTGCCACGGCTGGCTGTCGCAGCACCTGCCGGGCGCCGAGCGCATCTCGGTATCGAGCAACGCCGAGGCCGCGCGGCTCGCCGCGAAGGAGGCGGGCGCGGTCGCGATCGGCCCCGAGATCGCGGCCGAGCGCTACGGCCTCAAGGTGCTCGCGCGCTCGATCGAGGACGATGCCAAGAACCGCACGCGCTTCCTCGTGCTCGGCGCCGAGGACGCGGGACGCTCGGGCGCGGACCGCACCTCGCTCGTCATGACCGCGCACAACAAGCCCGGCGCCGTGCACGACCTGATCGCGCCGTTCGCCGCCCACGGCGTCTCGATGACGCGCCTGGAGTCGCGTCCCGCGCGCACCGGGCAGTGGGAGTACTACTTCTACGTCGACATCGAAGGCCATCAGAGCGACGAGCGCGTCGCCAAGGCGCTCGCCGAGCTGCGCGCCAGGGCGCCCTTCGTCAAGATCTTCGGCAGCTACCCAGCTGCCGTCTTCTGAAGCACCGCCGCCATGGATCTGTGCGAGCAGTGTCCTTCGTACATCCGCGCGATCGCGCCGTACCAGCCGGGCAAGCCGATCTCGGAGCTCGCGCGCGAGATGGGGCTCGACGAGAAGAAGATCATCAAGCTCGCGTCGAACGAGAACCCGCTCGGCGTGTCGCCCAAGGCGAAAAAGGCGATCGAGCGCGAGCTCGCCGACTTGTCGCGCTACCCCGACGGCAACGCCTTCGAGCTGAAGGCCGCGCTCGCGAGGCGCTACGGCGTGAGCGAGGAGCAGCTCGTCGTCGGCAACGGCTCGAACGACCTGCTCGAGCTGGTCGCCTCGGCGTTCCTCGCGCCGGGCCGCGCGGCGGTCTATTCGCAGCATGCTTTCGCGGTGTATCCGCTCGCGACGATCGCGCGCGGCGCGACCGGCATCGTCGTGCCCGCGAAGACCTTCGGCCACGATCTGCCGGCGATGCGCAAGGCGATCACCCCCGAGACGCGCGTGGTGTTCGTCGCCAACCCGAACAACCCCACGGGCACCTTCGTCCCGGGACGCGAGCTCGAGGCCTTCGTCGCGTCGGTGCCGCAGGACGTGGCGGTCGTGATCGACGAGGCCTACACCGAGTACCTGCCGCCCGAGAAGCGCTACGACAGCTTCTCGTGGCTCGCGAGATATCCGCACCTGATCGTGACGCGCACCTTCTCCAAGGTCTACGGGCTCGCGGGCCTGCGCGTCGGCTTCGGCGTCATGAGCCCGAAGATCGCCGACCTGCTCAACCGCGTGCGCCAGCCGTTCAACGTCAACAGCCTCGCGCTCGCAGCGGCGACCGCGGCGCTCGGTGACGACGATTTCGTGACGAAGAGCGCGGCGATGAACCGCGAGGGTCTCGAGCGCATCGGCGCCGAGCTGAAACGCCTCGGCATCGCGTTCATCCCTTCGTCGGCGAACTTCCTCACCTTCCGCATCGCGCCGGTCGACCACAGGCCGCAGGCCGCCGCGGTCTACGAGAAGCTCCTGCGCCTCGGGGTGATCGTGCGGCCGCTGGCGGGCTACGAGATGCCCGACCACCTGCGCGTGACGATCGGGACGCCGCAGGAGAACGAGCGCTTCCTCGACGCGCTGAAGAAGGCAATGAGCCTCAAATGAAGATCGGCAAGCTGGTCGTCGTCGGGGTGGGCCTGATCGGCGGTTCGTTCGCCCTGGCGCTGAAGGCGGCGAAGGCGGTCGGCACGGTCGTCGGCGTCGGACGCAGCGAGGCGAACCTGCGCCGGGCGCGCGAGCTCGGCGTGATCGACGCGGCCGGCGCCCTCGACGGGCCGACGCTCGCCGACGCCGACCTCGTCATGGTCGCGACGCCGGTCGGAGAAATGAGCGCCGTGTTCCGCGCGCTCGCGCCGCATCTCGGCCCCTCGACGACGATCACGGACGGCGGCAGCACGAAGCAGGACGTGATCGCCGCCGCGCGCCGCGAGCTCGGCGCCGCGATGCCGCGCTTCGTCCCCGGGCACCCGGTCGCGGGAACCGAGAAGAGCGGCGCCGAGGCGGCCTTCGCCGATCTCTACCGCGGCCGCAAAGTGGTGCTCACGCCGCTCGCCGAGACGGATCCGGGCGCCCTCGAGCGGGTGCGCGCCGCGTGGGAGCGCTGCGGCGCCGTCGTCGTCGATCTCGACCCGGCCGAGCACGACGCGATCCTCGCCTCGGTCAGCCATCTTCCGCACGTGCTCGCCTACGCCCTGGTGCACCAGGTCGCCCGGCACCCGCGCCCGGAGCGGCTGTTCGCCTTCGCGGCCGGGGGCTTCCGCGATTTCACGCGCATCGCGTCGAGCCATCCGCGCATGTGGACCGACATCTGCCTCGCGAACCGCGAGGCGCTGCTCGCGGAGCTCGACCGCTACGGCGGCGAGCTCGCGCGCATCCGCGGCCTGCTCGAGCGCGGGGACGCGAAGATGCTCGAGGCGCTGTTCGCGCACGCGCGCTCCGCGCGCGACCGGTGGCTCGACTCCGGGCAGGAGCAGCCGCGCGACCCGAAGTCCTGAGGCGCATGGACCATCTCGACCTCGCTCCCGTCCGCCGTGCGACGGGCAGCGTGCGTCTTCCGGGCTCGAAGAGCATCTCCAATCGCGTGCTGCTGCTCGCCGGTCTCGCGCGCGGCCGCACCGAAGTCCGGGGCCTGCTCGACGCCGACGACACGCGCGTGATGCGCGACGCGCTCGCGCGCCTCGGCGTCGCCGTGGTCGAGAAGGACGCCGCGCTCGAGATCGCCGGCGCGGCCGGGCCGTTCCCGGCGAAGCGCGCCGAGCTGCACCTCGGCAACGCGGGCACCGCGTTTCGCCCGCTCACCGCCGTGCTTGCGCTGTGCGGCGGCGAGTACCGGCTCGACGGCGTCGCGCGCATGCGCGAGCGCCCGATCCGCGACCTGGTCGACGCGCTGAACGCGATCGGGACGCGCATCGACTACGCCGGCGCGAAGGGGTATCCGCCGCTCGCGGTTCACCCCGGAAAAATGTCGCTCGACGCGCCCGTGAAAGTGCGGGGCGACGTCTCGTCGCAGTTCCTGAGCGCGCTGCTGATGGCGCTTCCGATCGCGGGGCGGCCATCGGCGATCGAGGTCGCGGGCGAGCTGGTCTCCAAGCCCTACGTCGAGATCACGCTCAACGTGATGCGCCGCTTCGGGATCGAGGTGCGGCGCACCGGCTGGAGCCGGTTCGACGTCCCCGCGGGCGTCTACGCGAGCCCGGGCCGGGTGCTGGTCGAGGGCGACGCTTCGTCGGCGTCGTACTTCCTCGCCGCGGGCGCGATCGCGGGCGGGCCGGTGCGGGTCGAGGGCGTCGGCCGCGGGAGCATCCAGGGCGACGTGCGCTTCACCGAGGTGCTCGAGCGCATGGGCGCGCGGGTGACGATGGGCGAGGACTGGATCGAGGCGGCCTCCTCGGGAGGCGGCCTGCGCGGCGTCGACCTGGACCTGAACCACATCCCCGACGCGGCGATGACGGCCGCCGTGGTGGCGCTCTTCGCCGATGGCCCGACAACCATCCGCAACATCGCCAATTGGCGGGTCAAGGAAACCGACCGCCTCGCCGCGATGTCGACCGAGCTGCGCAAGCTCGGGGCCCGCGTCGAGGCCGGCCCCGATTCCATCCGTATCGAGCCGGGCCCGCTGACCCCGAACGCCGCCATCGACACCTACGACGATCACCGCATGGCGATGAGCTTCTCGCTGGTCGCGCTGGGCGGCGTGCCGGTGCGCATCATGGACCCGGGCTGCGTGCGCAAGACCTTCCCGGATTACTTCGCGATGCTCGCGGGGATCGTCTCCGCGTGAGCGCCGCCGCGCCGATGCGGGTCCCGGTGATCGCCATCGACGGCCCGTCGGCCTCGGGCAAGGGCACGGTGGCCGAGAGGGTGGCCCGGGACCTGGGATATCGATACCTCGACAGCGGCTCGCTCTACCGCCTGGTCGCGCTGGCCGCGCTGCGCGCGGGCTTGCCCCCGGAGCAGGCGGCCCCGGTCGCCGAAAAGCTCGATGCGCGTTTCGAGGGCGGCGACCTCTGGCTCGCGGGGGAGCGGGTGACCGACGCGATCCGCACCGAGGAGGTCTCCGCGGCTTCCTCGCGCGTCGCGGCCGTCCCGGCCGTGCGCAGCGCCCTGCTGGAGCGCCAGCGCCGGTTCCGGCAGCCCCCGGGACTGGTCGCCGAGGGCCGCGACATGGGGTCGATCGTCTTTCCCGACGCGAGCCTCAAAGTATTCCTCACGGCGAGCGCCGAATCGCGCGCCGAGCGGCGCTATAAACAGTTGAAAGACAAAGGAATCGCTGCTACACTTGCCGGCCTTCTGCAGGATTTGCGCGAGCGCGATGCGCGCGATGCGTCGCGCAGCGTGGCGCCCCTCAAGCAAGGGCCGGACGCGCGGCTGCTCGACACGACGGACATGAGCGCCGCGCAGGCCGCCGCCCGGATCGTCGAGTGGTATCGCGGGATGTCCGGCGGAAGGAGCGGGTGAGAAACCTCTTGAGCGACGAAGCGCGGCCCCGGGCCGTCTTTGTCATTGATCAACCAGCCCCGCCGGCGACGGCGGGCAAGTGTAGGTAACTCTTTTATGTCGAATGCAGCAACCGCAGTGGCTCCCCAACAGGAAAACTTCGCCGCGATGTTCGAGGAAAGCCTCACGCGCAAGGAGATGCGCACGGGCGAGGTCATTACTGCGGAAGTGGTGCGCGTCGACGTCAACTACGTCGTCGTGAACGCGGGTCTGAAATCCGAGAGCTTCATCGCGATCGAGGAGTTCAAGAACGACCGCGGCGAGGTCGAGGTCAAGCCGGGCGACTTCACCAGCGTCGCCATCGAGGCGCTCGAGGACGGCTACGGCGAGACGCGCCTGTCGCGCGACAAGGCCAAGCGCCTCGCGGCATGGATGGACCTCGAGAAGGCGCTCGAGAACGGCTCGCTCGTGAAGGGCGTGATCTCGGGCAAGGTCAAGGGCGGCCTCACGGTCATGACGAACGGCATCCGCGCGTTCCTGCCCGGGTCGCTGGTCGACATCCGCCCGGTCAAGGACACCACTCCGTACGAAGGCAAGGAGATGGAGTTCAAGGTCATCAAGCTCGACCGCAAGAGGAACAACGTGGTCGTGTCGCGCCGCGCCGTGCTGGAAGCCTCGCAGGGCGCCGAGCGCGAGGCGCTGCTCGCGTCGCTGCAGGAAGGGGCGACGGTCAAGGGCATCGTCAAGAACATCACCGACTACGGCGCGTTCGTCGACCTGGGCGGCATCGACGGGCTGCTCCACATCACCGACCTCGCGTGGCGCCGCGTGAAGCATCCCTCCGAGGTGCTCTCGGTGGGCGACGAGGTGCAGGCCAAGGTGCTCAAGTTCGACACCGAGAAGAACCGAGTGTCGCTCGGTCTCAAGCAGCTCGGCGAGGACCCGTGGGTGGGCCTCTCGCGCCGCTACCCGCCGGGAACGCGCCTGTTCGGCAAGGTCACCAACCTCACCGACTACGGCGCGTTCGTCGAGGTCGAGCAGGGCATCGAGGGCCTGGTGCACGTGTCCGAGATGGACTGGACCAACAAGAACGTGCATCCGTCCAAGGTGGTGCAGCTCGGCGACGAGGTCGAGGTCATGATCCTCGAGATCGACGAGGAGCGCCGCCGCATCTCCCTCGGGATGAAGCAGTGCATGCCGAACCCGTGGGAAGAGTTCGCGATGAACTTCAAGAAGGGCGACAAGGTGAAGGGCCAGATCAAGTCGATCACCGACTTCGGCATCTTCATCGGGCTGCAGGGCGGCATCGACGGGCTGGTGCACCTGTCCGACCTGTCGTGGAGCACGCCCGGCGAAGAGGCCGTGCGCCAGTTCAAGAAGGGCGAGGAGGCCGAGGCCGTCGTCCTCTCGATCGACGTCGAGCGCGAGCGGATCTCGCTCGGCATCAAGCAGCTCGAGGGCGACCCGTTCAACAACTTCATCGCCGGTCATGAAAAAGGAAAGCTCGTCTCCGGTACGGTGAAGTCGGTCGACGCCAAGGGCGCCGTGATCGGGCTCGCCGGCGACATCGAGGGCTACCTGCGCGCCTCCGAGATCGCGCGCGACCGCGTCGAGGACGCGCGCACGCACATGAAGGAGGGCGACAAGGTCACCGCGATGGTGATCAACGTCGACCGCAAGAACCGCACGATCAACCTCTCGATCAAGGCGAAAGACATGGCCGAGGAGAACGAGGCCATGGCGAAGCTGCAGAGCGAGAGCGCGGCCAGCGCGGGCAGCACCAATCTGGGCGCCTTGCTGAAGGCGAAGCTCGACAAACAGAACGCGCAGCAATAGCGCTCCGGAACCCGCGGGAGGGTCACGCATGACGAAGTCCGAACTCATAGCCCGGCTGGCGGCGCGCTATCCGCAGCTCGTCGCCAAGGACGCAGAATTCGCCGTCAAGATGATCCTCGACTCGATGACGCAGAGCCTGGTGAAGGGACAGCGCATCGAGATCCGCGGCTTCGGCAGCTTCGGCCTGAACCACAGGCCGGCGCGGACGGGCCGCAACCCGAAGTCCGGCGAAAAGGTCCACGTCCCCGAGAAATTCGTCCCGCACTTCAAGGCGGGCAAGGAGCTGCGGGAGCGGGTGGACCAGAAATAGGACCGGTGGGCATCACGCGGCGGCGGCATCGGCGAGATGCCGCCGTTTGCGTTTGAGAGACAGCGCCAAATGAAGATCGTCGCGTGGGTGTTCTGGCTGCTCGTGTTCGCGGCGCTGCTGCTGTTCGCCTTGCGCAACACCGATCCCGTGACGGTGCGGTTCTACCTCGACGCCGACTGGGAGGGCCCGCTGGTGCTGGCGCTGCTCGCGTTCTTCGCGCTCGGCGTGGTGTGCGGCGTGCTGGCCTGCACGTCGCGCCTGCTGCGGCAGCGGCGCGAGATCGTCGGTCTCAAGCGCGAGCTGCGCGCGCGCTCGGCGGACCGTGCCCCGGGGCCCCCGGAAGCGGCGGTGTGAGCGGCGATGGACTTCACCGATTTCCAGCTCTGGTGGCTGTTCGGTTTCGCCCTGTTCTTCGGCCTGGGCTGGCTCGCCGCGCGGATCGACATCAAGCACCTGCTCTCGGAGTCGAAGCAGCTCCCGCGCTCGTACTTCCGCGGTTTGAACTTTCTTCTCAACGAGCAGCCCGACAAGGCGATCGAGGCGTTCATCGAGGTCGTGAAGGTGGACCCGGAGACGATCGAGCTGCACTTCGCGCTGGGGAGCCTGTTCCGGCGGCGCGGCGAGACCGAGCGCGCGATCCGCATGCACAGGAACCTGCTCGAGCGCTCGGACATGGGGCAGGACCAGCGGCTGCATGCGATGATCGAGCTCGGCCAGGACTATCTCAAGGCCGGGCTGCTCGACCGCGCCGAGGACGTGTTCGTCAAGCTGAAGGACTCGACGCATCGCCCGGCGGCGCTCAAGTTCCTGCTCGAGATCTACCAGCAGGAGAAGGACTGGCTGCAGGCGACCGAGATCGCGCGCGAGCTGGAGAAGGACACGGGCGAGTCGTGGCAGAAGGAGATCGCCAACTACTATTGCGAGCTCGCGGCCTCGGAGGCGACGCACTCGCGTCCCGAGGAGGCGAGGCGCTACCTCGGCGAGGCGCTCGCGGTGCACCGCAAGTGCGTGCGCGCGAACATCGTCCTGGGCGACATCACGCTGGCCGCGGGCGACCCCGCGGGAGCGATCGAGGCATGGAAGCGCATCGAGCAGCAGAATCCGGTCTACCTCGCGCTGGTCGCGCAGCGGCTGCTCGAGGCGTACCGGGCGCTCGGGCGCCCGGGCGAGGGCCTGACGCTGCTGCGCGGGTGGCTCTCGGCGTGGCCTTCGCTCGACCTGCTCGACGTCGCGTTCCAGTCGACGCTCGAGATCGAGGGCACCGAGGCCGCGTACAAGCTGGTGAAGGACGAGCTGCGCCGCAACCAGACGCTGCTCGGCCTCGACAAGCTGCTCGAGGCGCAAATCCTGGTCGCGCCGCCGGAGCGTCGCAACGACCTCGAGCTGGTGCGCAACCTCGTGCACAGCCACACCCGGCGCCTGGCGCGCTACAAATGCGAGAACTGCGGCTTCAAGGCGCGGCAGTTCTACTGGCACTGTCCCGCGTGCGGCGGGTGGGAGACGTATCCGCCGAAGCGGACCGAGGAAACTGACCTGACACCATGAAGATCACTGTAAACGGCACCGGCTACGTCGGGCTCGTCACGGGCGCGTGCCTCGCCGAGGTGGGGAACGACGTCCTTTGCCTTGACATCGACGAGCGCAAGATCCGCGTCCTCAACGAAGGCGGGATTCCGATTTACGAGCCGGGGCTGGAAGCCGTCGTCAAGCGCAACCGCGCCGTCGGGCGCCTGAGCTTCACCACCGGCATCGAGGAAGCGGTCGCGTTCGGTACGGTGCAGATCATCGCGGTCGGCACGCCGCCGGGCGAGGACGGCTCGGCCGACCTCTCGCACGTGGTCGAGGCGGCGCGCAACATCGGCCGGCACATGGACGGCTACCGGCTCGTCGTCGACAAGTCCACCGTGCCGGTCGGCACCGCCGACCAGGTGCGCAAGGCGGTCGCCGAGGAGCTCGCGCGCCGCGGCGCCAAGCACCCGTTCTCGGTCGTCTCGAACCCGGAGTTTCTCAAGGAGGGCGCCGCGGTCGAGGACTTCATGCGCCCCGACCGCATCGTCATCGGCAGCGACGATGAGGAATCGACGCGCCTGATGCGCGACCTGTACGCGCCGTTCCAGCGCAACCACGACCGCATCATCGTCATGGATGCGCGCTCCGCGGAGCTCACCAAGTACGCGGCCAACGCGATGCTCGCGACGCGCATCTCCTTCATGAACGAGATCGCCAACCTCGCGGAGAAGCTCGGCGCCGACGTCGAGCACGTGCGCAAGGGGATCGGCGCCGATCCGCGCATCGGCTATCACTTCCTCTACCCCGGAGCGGGCTACGGCGGCTCGTGCTTCCCGAAGGACGTGAAGGCGCTGCTGCACACGGCGGGCGAGGCGGGCGGGTCGCTGCCCATCCTCGAGGCGGTCGAGGAGACGAACGCGCGGCAGAAGGAGGTGCTCGGCGCGAAGATCGCGAGGCGCTTCGGCGGCACCGTGCGCGGGAAGCGGATCGCGCTTTGGGGCCTGGCGTTCAAGCCGAACACGAACGACATGCGCGAGGCGCCGAGCCGCGTGCTCGTCGAGCAGCTGCTCGCCGCCGGTGCGACCGTGCGCGCGTACGACCCGATCGCGATCCCCGAGGCGAAGCATCTCTACGCGGGACGCTCGGGGATCGATTTCGCCGACTCGCCGCTCGCGGCGCTCGAC
Organism: Burkholderiales bacterium; assembly: GCA_035651815.1. Taxonomy (GTDB): domain Bacteria; phylum Pseudomonadota; class Gammaproteobacteria; order Burkholderiales; family SG8-39; genus VBDM01. The sequence continues at coordinate 38,497 of DASRFB010000108.1, forward strand.
GGCGCCGACGTGCTCGCCATCATCACCGAGTGGACCGAGTTCCGCAGCCCGGACTTCGACGCCATCAAGGCGCGGCTGAAGACGCCGGCCGTCTTCGACGGCCGCAACCTCTACGATCCCGAGCAGGTCGCGCGCCACGGGCTGGAGTACTATCCGATCGGAAGAAAGGTCAGGCAGCGGGCATGAACGCGAAGGAACGACCCAGCAGCTTCGATCCGTCCGCGCTCGGGCGGGCGCGCGTGCTCGTCGTCGGGGACGCGATGCTCGACCGCTACTGGTTCGGCGAAGTGACGCGCATCTCGCCCGAGGCGCCCGTTCCGATCGTCAAGTTCGTGCGCGCCGAGGAACAGCCGGGCGGCGCGGCCAACGTCGCGCGCAACGCCGCCGCGCTCGGCGCGAAGGTGTCGCTGCTCTCGGTGATCGGCGACGACGAGCCGGGCGGCACGCTCAAGCAGCTGGTCGAGCGCGACGGAGTCACGGCGTGCCTGCACCGCGACGGCTCGATCAGGACCACGGTGAAGCTGCGCATGATCGGCGGCGCGCGCCGCCAGCAGCTGCTGCGCGTCGACTTCGAGACGCCGCCGAGCCGCGAGGTGCTGCTCGACAAGCTCGCCGACTACCGGCGGCTGCTCTCGGACTGCGAGGTCGTCATCCTGTCCGACTACGGCAAGGGCGGGCTGACTCACATTGCGCAGATGGTCCAGGCCGCGAGAGCGCAGAACAAGATCGTGCTGGTCGATCCCAAGGGACACGACTACTCGCGCTACGAGGGCGCGAGCGTCGTCACGCCCAACCGCGACGAGCTGGCGCAGGTGGTCGGTCCCTGGGCCGACGACGCCGAGCTCGCCGACAAGGCGCGCGCGCTGCGCGCGAAGCTCAAGCTCGGCGCGCTGCTCGTCACCCTGGGCGAGAAGGGGATGACGCTGTTCCAGGCCGACACGATGCTGCACGAGCCGGCCATGGTGCACGAGGTCTCGGACGTGAGCGGCGCGGGCGACACCGTCATCGCGACGCTCGGCGTGATGCTCGCGGTCGGCACGCCGCTCGAGGACGCGATGCGCATCGCCAATTCGGCGGCGGGCGTGAAGGTCACCAAGTTCGGCGCGACGGTGGTGCGCCCCGACGAGCTGATGGCGGCGCTGTCGTGAGCCACTACGTCGTGACCGGAGCCGCCGGCTTCATCGGCTCGAACCTCGTGCGCGCGCTGAACGCGCGCGGCGAGACCGACATCGTCGCGGTCGACGATCTGACCCGGGGCGACAAGTACCGCAACCTGGTCGACTGCACGATCTCCGACTTCCTCGACAAGCGGGATTTTCTCGAGCGCCTGGCGCGCGGCGATTTCGAGGGCGCGGTCGACGCGGTCTTCCACCAGGGCGCGTGCACCGTCACCACCGAGACCGACGGGCGCTACATGATGGAGAACAACTACCGCTGCTCGCTCGCGCTGCTCGACTTCTGCCTCGAGGAGGAGGTGCCGCTGATCTACGCGTCGTCGGCCGCGGTCTACGGCGCGAGCACGACCTTCCGCGAGGACCCGGCGTTCGAGGCGCCGCTCAACGTCTACGGTTATTCCAA
>DASRFB010000109.1:0-27838 GCA_035651815.1 Burkholderiales bacterium
CTCGACCTGCAGCTGTCGCAGGCGAACGCGTTCGACGGCCACACGGCCTTGAGCTACAACCTGTCGCGCTTCGCCGACGGCCGCCACGACGGCCTTTCGGTCGCGCGGCCCTTCTACGCGCTCGATACCCGCTGGTCGGGCGGCGTCGCCGGAAGCCGCGACGACCGCACCATATTCTCGTTCGTCGGAGCGAACACCGCCGTGCCCATATATCGCCGGCGCGAGGACACCGCGTCGGTCTCCGGCGGCTGGTCGCCCGGCCTCGTGGACGGATGGACGCACCGCTATTCGCTCGGCCTCTCGTGGCTGTCCGACAATTACGGCCCCGCCGCCGACGCGGCGCCCGACGCGCAGATCCCGGCCGACCGCACGCTCGTCTCTCCCTTCCTGCAGTACGAGGCGGTCCAGGACGACTTCCGCAAGGTCGTCAACCGCAACCTGATCGAGCGCACCGAGATCTTCGCGATGGGCCTGCATGCCAACGCGCAGTTCGGGCGCTCGCTGCCGCAGCTCGGATCCACGCAGTACGTCTCGATGTACTCGGGCAGCGTGAGCAAGGGCTTCGACGTCGGCCCGAGCGGCACGCTGCTCGCCTCGGCTTCGGTGGCGGGCGAGTACAGCGACCATCAGAGCGACCGGCAGCTCGGAAACACGAGCTTCAGGTACTACCTCGCGCAGAGCGCGACCTCGGTGTTCTTCGCCTCCTTCTCCGCGGACCGGCTCCGGTTCAGGGACGGCTCGCAGCAGCTGCTGCTCGGCGGAGACAACGGCCTGCGCGGCTACCCCGCGCACTACCAGAGCGGCGACCGGCGCGTGCTGTTCACCGCCGAGCAGCGCTTCTACACCGACTGGTTCCCATACCGGCTGTTCCGCGTCGGCGGCGCGATCTTCCTCGACGCCGGCCGCGCCTGGAACGGACCGCTCGACGAGACGCCGGCGAACCAGCGCTGGCTGAGCGACATCGGCTTCGGGATCCGCGTGCTGAACGCGCGCTCCTCGAGCGGGACGACCCTGCACGTCGACTTCGCCTTCCCGCTGCACCGCGAGGACGGCATCAAGTCGTACCAGTTCTCGTTCATGTCGAAGACGGGATTTTGATCGGCGTCAGCCCGATGCAGGACAGGCGCGCTATCTTGTCCCGGTGCGCCTGTCCCGCATCGAGGGCTCGTGAGCCGCCCGCTCGCCGGCTGCGTGCTCGCGCTCGCGTGCGTCGCCGCTCCCGCCTGGAGCCAGGCGCCTCTCGAGGCCGACCCCGCCCCGCCGTCCTTCGCCGAGCTGGAAGCCGCCGGCGCGGTGATCGGCGAGATCCGCATCGACAACCAGAACGTCTTCGACGAGCGCGACCCGCGCGAGAACAACGCCTTGTACCGGCTCGTGAACTGGATGCACGTGCGCACGCGCCCCGAGGTGATCCGCAGGCAGCTCCTGTTCGCGAGCGGCGACCGGGTCTCGGTGCGCGTGATCGAGGAGAGCGAGCGCCTGCTGCGCGGGAACGTCTATCTCTACGACGTGCGCATCCGGCCGGTCGAGGTGCACGACGGCATCGTCGACGTCGAGGTGAGGACGCGCGACTCCTGGTCGCTCGCGCCGAGCGCGAGCCTCAGCCGCGCCGGCGGCACCAACAGCGGCGGCATCGGCCTGCGCGACTACAACGTGCTCGGGTCCGGCATGAGGATCAGCCTCGCCTCCAAGGCGAACGTCGGCAGCACCGGCGGGGTCAGCCACACCGGCACCGATTTCCAGCAGTCGTATCCGAACGCGTTCGCCGAACGCGTCGCGGTGGGCTACACGCGCGCGACCTTCGCCGGCGGCAGCAGCCAGGGATTCGTGCTCAGCCGCCCCTTCTATGCGCTCGACGCCCGCTGGGCCGCGGGCGTCTCCCTGTCGCGGGACAACCGGCCGTTCTCGATCGTGAACAGCGACGGCAGCACCGGCCAATACCGTCGCAAGCAGGAAAAGGACGAGGCATTCGGGGGATGGTCGCGCGGCCTGGTGAACGGCTGGGTCCAGCGCTACTCCGTCGGCCTGGACTACGAGCGCGACCGCTACGGTCTCGACGACGGCGTCGTTCCGGCCGAGCGCCTTCCCGCCGACCGCAAGCTGGTCGCGCCCTTCGTGCGCTACGAGGTGGTCGAGGACAACTTCCGGAAGGTCACGAACGTCGACCAGATCGGTCGCCCCGAGTACTTCACGCTCGGGTTCTTCTCGAGCCTGCAGTACGGCCGGGCCCTGCCCGCGCTCGGGTCGTCGGAATACGCATCGCTCTATTCGGGCACGCTGGGCAAGGGGTTCCGGCTCCCGGGCGACGCCACGCTGCTCGCTTCGGGCTCCTTCTCGGGCGAGTATGCGAACGGCCGCGGCGACCAGCAGCTCACCGGCGGCTTGCTGCGGTTCTATCACCGCCAGCAGGGCGGCTCCGTCCTCTATTCCGCGCTGAGCGCCGACCACGCCCGGTACGTGGACGGAACGCTGCCGCTCACCCTCGGCGGCGACACGGGCATGCGCGGGTATCCCTCGAGCTATCAGAGCGGCAACCAGCGGGTGCTGTTCACGGCCGAAGAGCGCTTCTACACCGACTGGTACCCGTTCCGGCTGTTCCGGCTGGGCTCGGCGATCTTCTTCGATCACGGCCGCGCCTGGAGCGAGCCGCTGTCGCCGCCCAACTCGCGCTGGCTGAGCGACGTCGGCTTCGGCCTGCGCATCCAGAGCGCGCGCTCTGCGACCGGCACCACGCTGCACGTCGACTTCGCGTTCCCGGTGCACCGAGATACCGGGATCAAGTCGTATCAGTTCTCGTTCATGTCGAAGACCGGCTTCTGACGCGAAGCGGCTAGCCTTCCTCCTCGACCGGCTGCCGGTGCCTGGACGCGAGCTGCGCCTGCAGATGGGAGGGCATCGGCGCGTAGTGGCTGAAGTCGATCGAGTACGAGCCCTGGCCGCCGGTCACGGACTTCAGCCGCGTCTGGTAATCGGCGAGCTCGGCGAGCGGCGCGACTCCGCGCACGGCGATCAGGTCGCCCCCCGCGGTGTCGGTGCCCGTCACCTGGCCGCGCTTGCCCGAGAGGTCGGAGGTGAGATCCCCGACGAAGCGCTCGGGCGCGCTGATCTCGATGTTGACGAGCGGCTCGAGGACGATCGCCCCGGCCTTGGAAATGGCGTCGATCGCGGCCTTGCGGCCCGCCGAGACGAACGCGACCTCCTTGGAGTCGACCGCGTGGTGCTTGCCGTCGTAGACCGTGACGCGCACGTCGTGCACCGGGTAGCCCGCCGCGACGCCCGCGTCGAGCGCCATGCGCACGCCCTTCTCGACCGCGGGGATGAACACGTTCGGGATCACCCCGCCCTTCACCGCGTCGACGAACTCGAAGCCGGCGCCGCGGGGCAGCGGCTCGACGCGAAGGAACACCTCGCCGAACTGGCCCGCGCCGCCCGTCTGCTTCTTGTGCCGGCAATGGCCCTCCGCGCGGCGCGTGACCGTCTCGCGGTACGCGATCTTGGGCGGCTGCGTCGCGAGCTCCATCTTGTACTGCTGGCCGAGCTTCTCGAGCTTCGCGCGGATGTGCAGCTCGCCCAGGCCGCGGATCACCGTCTCGTTGGTCGCGGCGTGGCGCTCGACGCGGAAGCACGGATCCTCCATCTCGAGCTTGTGCAGCACCTCGAACAGGCGCTGCTCGTCGCCGGTCTTCTTCGTCTCGACGGCGATGCCGTGCATGGGCGTGGGGAACTCGAGCGGCCGCAGATGGATGTGGTCCTCCTCGTGCGAGTCGTGCAGCACGCAGTCGAACTCGATGTCCTCGACCTTGGTGACCGCGCCGATGTCGCCGGGGACGAGGGCGTCGGTCTCGACGTAGTCCTTGCCCTGGATCGTGAACAGGTGCCCGACCTTGAACGGCCGCTTGCCGCTGCCGATGAACAGCTGCGTGTTCGGCGTGATCGTCCCCTGGTGCACGCGGAAGATGCCGACCTTGCCGACGAAGGGATCGACGACGATCTTGAACACGTGCGCGAGCACGTGCGCCCTGGGCCCGGGCACCGCGTAGAACTCCTTCGCGTCGGCGCCTTCGCCCTTCAGGAAGGGCGGCGGGTTGCCCTCGGTCGCGCTCGGCGCGAGCTTCGCGAGGATGTCGAGGAAGGCCTCGACGCCCGCGCCGTTCTTCGCCGACACGAAGCACACCGGGATCAGGTGCCCCTCGCGCAGCGCGCGCTCGAACGGCGCGTGCAGCTGCTCGGGGCTGATCTCGCCCTGCTCCAGGTACTTCGCCATCAGGTCCTCGTCCACCTCCACGACCTGGTCGACGAGCGCCGAGTGCGCCTCCTTCACCGACGAGAAATCGGACTCGCCGTCGGGATTGAAGAAGCAGTCGACGACGTCGGTCGCGCCCTTCGCCGGCAGGTTGATCGGCAGGCACTCGCGGCCCACCGACTGCTGGATGCGGCCGAGCAGCTCCGGCAGGTCGACGTTCTCCGCGTCGATGCGGTTGACCACGATCATCCGGCACAGGCCGCGCTTCGCCGCCCACTTGAGCATGCGGTCGGTCGCGAGCTGGATGCCGGTCTCGGCGTTCACCACCACGGCCGCGGTCTCGACCGCGGCGAGCGCGCCGACCGCCTGCCCCATGAAGTCGGGCGACCCGGGCGTATCGATGAGGTGCACGTGCGTGTTCTTCCACGCGAAGTTGACGAGCGACGAGGCGAGCGAGTGCTTGTAGAGCTTCTCGAGCGGATCGAAATCGCAGACGGTGTTGCCGCGCTCGATGCTGCCCGGCGCCGGGATCGCCCCGGCCTTGGCGAGCAGCGCGTCGGCGAGGGTGGTCTTGCCGGCGCCGGTGTGGCCGACGAGCGCGACGGTTCGGATGGCTTCGGTCGAATACTTCGGCATGAGCCGGTCTCCTCGCTGCGATGGCCGGACGTCGGGAAAGGGTGCCTCCTCATTTAACTACCAGCCCGGGCGGTCCCGCAAGCGCCCGGGCGGCGGCTCACACCTGGCCGCCGAACCCCACCATGCCCATGATGAACCGGCCGATGGCGTACGACACCCACATGGGGATGCGCCGCCACAGCGGCAGCCTGAACCAGCGGCCGCCCTCGATCACGAGCGAGCCGTCCTCGAGCGCCGCGTGCAGCGCGAGGCGCAGCTCGGCGGCGAAGTCGCGGTCCTCGACCACGACGTTCGCCTCGCGCGCGAGCAGCAGGCTGAACGGGTCGATGTTCGACGAGCCCACGGTCGCCCAGTGCCCGTCGATCACCGCGACCTTCGCGTGCAGGTAGCTCTTGTGGTACTCGTAGATCTCGACGCCCGACTGGAGCAGCGCGCCGTAGAGCGCGCGCGAGGCATAGTGCTGCAGCGTGTACTCGATCTTGCCCTGCAGCAACAGCGTCACGCGCACGCCGCGCCCCGCGGCGCGCAGCAGCGCCCTGCGGAACCGCGTCCCGGGAAAGAAGTACGCGTTGGCGATCAGGATCTCGTCGCGCGCCGCGTCGATCGCGGCGAGGTACGCGTCCTCGATGTCGCTGCGGTGGCGGAAGTTGTCGCGCACGACGAAGGCGGCCGCCTGCGCGCCCTTCGGCGCGTCGTCGACCTGGACGCGGTGCTTCGCGCGCCGGCGCCGGTGCAGCCGCACCCAGGCGACGCGCGTCCAGAGCCGCTGCAGCGCCTCCTGGATCGGCCGCAGCAGCGGCCCCTCGATCCGGACCGCGAAGTCCAGGCGCGGCGGCCCCCGGCCGTCGGGCCCGAAATCGTCGATGACGTTGATGCCGCCGACGAACGCGACCGCGCCGTCGATCGCGACGAGCTTGCGGTGCATCCGGCGCAGCCGGTACTTGCGGATGCGGAACGGAGAGATCTCGGGCCGGTATACCAGGCGCTCGGCGCCGGCGCGCGCGAGCGCCTGCACCATCTCGGGCGGCATCGCCTTCGCGCCGAAGCCGTCGACCAGCACGTGGACGGCGACGCCGCGGCGCGCCGCGTCGGCGAGCGCGTTGGTGATGCGCCAGCCGGTCTCGTCGGCCTCGTAGAGGTAGGACTCGAGGTAGATCTCGCGCCGCGCCGCGCGGATCGCCGCCTCGAGCGCGGGAAAGTACTCGACCCCCGAGCGCAACAGCGTAATGCGGTTGCCGGGGACGAGCGCGTAGCTCATGCGGGCTGCAGGTGGGCCGATACCGGTGCGTGGTCCGAGATCCGCGACCACGGCCGGCCGCGGTGCACCTCGGTATGGTTGACGCGGAAGCCGCGCAGGTAGATGCGGTCGAGGCGCAGCAGCGGGAACGCGCACGGGAAGCTGCGCGCGACGCGGCCGAACTGGTCCGTGTGCGCTTCGCGCAGCCCGAGCTCGACCGCGAGGCGCTTGCCCGCGAGGTTGCGCCAGTCGTTGAAGTCGCCGGCGACGATCACCGGCGCGTCCGCGGGGCATTCGCGCTCGATGCGCTTGATGAGCGCGCCGACCTGGTGCCTGCGGCCGCGCTCGTTCAGCGCGAGGTGCACGCAGATGCAGTGCAGGTTCCGGTCCAGCCCGGGCACCTTGATCTCGCAGTGGAGCAGGCCGCGGCGCTCGAACTCGTGCGACGAGACGTCCTCGTTCTCGGCGTTGACGATCGGATAGCGCGAGAGCACCGCGTTGCCGTGGTGCCCGTGGTCGTACACGACGTTGCGCCCGTACGCGAACTCGGGCCACACCTGGTCGGCGAGGAACTCGTACTGCGGCTCGATCGGCCAGTTCTCGAAGCGCGACGCGTGGCGGTGGTGCATGCCCTGCACTTCCTGCAGGAAGACGATGTCCGCGCCCAGCGCCCTCAGCTGGTCGCGCAGCTCGTGGACCATCATGCGGCGGTTGAAATGCGAGAAGCCCTTGTGGATGTTGTAGGTGGCGATGTGCAGGTTCATTCGTTCGGACGGCAGCGGTTCGACGGCCGCGGCCGGCGCCGCGGGCATTCCCCAATCGTATCAAGAAAGCAGCTCTGCGGCCGCCTGGCGCCCGGATCAGCGGCCCGACCGCGCGCGCTCGTCGCGGCGCACGATCTCGTCGACCAGCGCCGTGAGCTGCACGGCCGCCGTGTGCCGGACGCCGATGATCCCGAGGAACGGGGGCAGCGCGAACCCGGGAACGAAGTGCCCGGCGTAGCTGATGCGCACGCCGCGGCCTTCGCCGCTCTCCAGGTCGTAGCGGCCGCTCATCTCGCGGAAGCTCCCGCCGACGGCGTGCGCGACGATCGTCCTGCGCGGCGTCTCCACGATCTCGAGCTTGAGCTCGATCGGCTGCCGGAAAAACAGCACGCCGAAGTCGCCCTTCTGCTCGACGATCACCTTGTCCCCGTCGCGCGACAGGACGCGAGAGTAGCTCATGTCGGGGATGAACTCGGCGAGGTGGTCGTAGTCCGACAGGACGTCCCAGGCGATCTTCGGGTCGACGTCGAGCCGCACCTCGGCATAGACGTTGACGGCGTCGCCCTGGCGGTAGGTCTCGAGCCCGATCGGTTGGGCCGCCGCCGCGCACGGCGCGACGCAGGCAACGAGCGCGAGCAGCGCGGCGAAACGGGAGACGGCCATGGCGCAGCATGCAGCATCGCGCCGGCGCCCGGCAAGGGCTTAAGGCTTGCGGGAGACTTGCGCGCGCCGCTCGGGCAGCGCGAGGATCGCGTCGCGGTTGCTCCAGGAGATCGTCAGCGCGGCGGCTTCCCGGTACGCAAGCCACCGGTAGCGCAGGTGCTCGGTCGGCTCGAGCCGAACCTCGAGCGGCGCGGGAACCTCGAGGCTGAAGACGTGCTCGAGATTGCGCGTGACGCCAGGAGCATAGCGATCGCGGTGCTTGGCGAAGATCTCGAATTCGCGCTCGAGGCCCCAGTCGACGAGGTCATACGCGGTCGCGTCGATTCCGGTTTCCTCGCGCACCTCGCGGATCGCGGCGTCGCGGAACGACTCGTCCTCGCGGTCCAGGCCGCCGGTGACCGACTGCCAGAACCCGGGCCAGGAGGTGCGCTCCATCATGAGCACCTGCAGCTCGGGCGTATGGATGACGACCAGCGCCGAGCGCGGGATCTTGTAGCTCAAGACAGATCGGGCCAGCCGGACTTCCATCCTTCCGGCCCGCCGATCAGGGTCCAGAACGGCTTGCCGCGCGCGCGCCAGTGCGCGGCGGCGTCGGACATGACGCGCATCGCGTCCTCGAACTCGCGGCGGTGCCCCCCGCAGAAATGCTTGCTCTTCTCGAGGATCACGACCCAGCCCTTGGCCTGGAGCCACGAGAGGTCGGTGACGCCTTTTACGAAATCGTCCCAGCCCGTGTCGTGACCGTCCGGGAAGCGCAGCGCCTCGGCGACGTGCTCGGCGAAATGCTCCTTGTCGTGCGCGTGGCCGATGTCGACGTAGGCGACGAGCAGCCCGGCGGAGGCGGCGTCGCGCGCCGCCGTGCGGGTCTCGAGACCGACGTGGAAGACGCCGGCCTGCGACGAATCAGCCAGGACCGTCACGCTTGGGCTCTTCCTTCCGGAGCCGGATGTGCAGCTCGCGCAGCTGCTTCTCGTCGACGGGCGACGGCGCCTTCACGAGCAGGTCCTGCGCGCGCTGCGTCTTCGGGAACGCGATCACGTCGCGGATCGACTCGCTGCCGGCCATCATCGCGACCAGGCGGTCCAGGCCGAAGGCGATGCCGCCGTGCGGCGGCGCGCCGTACTGGAGCGCGTCGAGCAGGAAGCCGAACTTCTGCCGCGCCTCGTCGTGCGAGATCGCCATCGCGCGGAACACCTTCGACTGCACTTCCTCGCGGTGGATCCGCACCGAGCCGCCGCCGATCTCGGAGCCGTTCAGCACCAGGTCGTAGGCCTTGGCGAGCGCGCCGCCCGGGTCGGTCGCGAGACGCTCCTCGTGCCCGTCCTTGGGCGCGGTGAAGGGGTGGTGCATCGCGCTCCAGCGCCTGCCCTCTTCGTCGTACTCGAACATCGGGAAATCGACCACCCAGAGCGGGCGCCACCCCGGCTGCACCAGGCCGCGGTCGTGGCCGAGCTTCACGCGCAGCGCCCCGAGCGCGTCGTTCACGACCTTCGTCTTTCCCGCGCCGAAGAACATCAGGTCGCCGTCCGTTGCGCCCGAGCGCGCGACGATCGCGGCGAGCGCCGCGTCGGAGAGGTTCTTCACGATCGGCGATTGCATGCCGTCGCGCCCCTTCGCCGTCTCGTTGAACTTGATCCAGGCGAGGCCCTTGGCGCCGAACTGAGCGACGTACTCGCCGTAGGCGTCGAGCTCGCCGCGCGTCAGCGCGCCGCCGCCCGGGACGAGCAGCCCCGCGACGCGGTGTCCGGGGGTGTTCGCCGGGCCCGAGAACACCTTGAACTCGACCGCCTTCATCGCGTCGGTCAGCTCGGTCAGCTTGAGCGGGATGCGCAGGTCGGGCTTGTCCGAGGCGTAGTCGCGCATGGCGTCGGCGTACGTCATCACCGGGAACGGCTCGGGCAGCGCGACGCCGATCGCCTCCCGGAACACGCTGCGGATCAGGCCCTCGAAGAGGTCGCGGATCTCCTGCTCGCCGAGGAACGAGGTCTCGCAGTCGATCTGGGTGAACTCGGGCTGGCGGTCGGCGCGCAGATCCTCGTCGCGGAAGCACTTGACGATCTGGTAGTAGCGGTCGTAGCCCGCGACCATGAGCATCTGCTTGAACAGCTGCGGCGACTGCGGCAGCGCGAAGAACTCGCCCGCGTGCACGCGCGAGGGCACCAGGTAGTCGCGCGCCCCCTCGGGCGTCGAGCGCGTCAGCATCGGCGTCTCGATGTCGATGAAGCCCTCGGCATCGAGATACCGCCGCACCGCCATCGCGACGCGGTAGCGCAGCCGCAGGTTCTTCTGCATCGTCTCGCGGCGCAGATCGAGGACGCGGTAGGTGAGCCGCACGTTCTCCGAGAGGTTCTCGTCGTCGATCTGGAACGGCGGCGTGAGCGAGGGGTTGAGGATCTCGATCTCGTGCGCGAGCACCTCGACCTCGCCCGAATGCAGGCTCGGGTTCACGGTGCCCTCGGGACGGCGGCGCACGATCCCCGCGACGCGCAGCACATACTCGTTGCGGATCTTCTCGGCGGTGGCGAAGGTCTCGCGCCGGTCCGGGTCGCTCACCACCTGCAGCAGGCCCTCGCGGTCGCGCAGGTCGATGAAGATGACGCCGCCGTGGTCGCGGCGGCGGTGCGCCCAGCCGTAGAGCGTCACCGTCTTGCCGAGGAGCGCGGCGTCGACCTTGCCGCAGTAGTGGGTTCTCATGAGGTTCGCGGACGCGCGCCGCGGCGGCGCCTAGGACTTGTAAGCGCTCGCGCGCTCCTCGGAATCCTCGTCGTCCAGGAGCGGCGGACGCCGGCGCAGGCTGCGCAAGAGTCCCAGGGGGTGCAGGCCGCGCGCGAGCAGCTTCAGCGTCACCATGCGCACGATGCGCTCGACGTCGACGAACTGCCGGAAATGGCTCGGCCGTCCCTCCGGGGGATAGATGGCCGCCACCCGGACCGGCACGCTCTGATAGCCGAGACGGCTCGCCGCGATCAGGATCTCGCTCTCGAACACGAAGCCCTTGGTCGGGCCGTGCGGCACGCGCACGCGCGCGAGCAGCGACGCGGGATAGACCCGGAAGCCCGACTGGCTGTCCTCGATCGGATAGCCCGCGGCCCACGCGATCCAGAAGTTCGCGAAGCGGTTGGCGAAGTAGCGCAGCGGCGGGATCTTCACCTTGTCGGCGAGCCGCGCGCCGATGACGATGCTGCCCGGCGAGCGCCGCGCGGCGCTCACGAGCCGGGGGATGTCGGCGGGGTCGTGCTGGCCGTCCGCGTCGAGCGTGACCACCGCCTCGACGCCGAGCGAGAGGGCGTGCTCGATGCCGCGCCAGAGGCCCGCGGCCTTGCCCTGGTTGCGCTCGTGGACGAGCAGCGTCACGGGCAGGCCCTCGAGCGCCTGCGCGGTGCCGTCGACCGAGCCGTCGTCGACGACGATCACGCGGCCGGCGTAGCGCAGCGTGCGCGTCACCACCCCGCGGATGGTGGCGGCTTCGTTGTACGCCGGAATGACGACGGCGAATTCGAGCTCTTGAGGGGGCGTCACGATCCCGGCGAACCGCTTGCGGCTGATTGGACCAGCCGCAGTATAACAAACGCGAATTCGGAAAATCGGCGATTCATCGGCCTTGCGCCCGCCGAGCGGTCCTGCCGGCGGCGACGAGCATGCGGATCATGCGCGGCAGCGACGCGTGACGGAACTCGCTGTAGCGCAGGCGCCGGTACGCGTACTCGCCGAAGAACAGCACGCCCATGAGGAGATAGCTCAGGCCGTTCGTGAAGAGCGACCAGGTGTGGCCGTCCGCGAGCACCGCCAGGACCGCGGCGAGCGTCGCCATCGCGATGAAGAAGGCGGCCCAGATCGCGGTCAGGCGCCGGGTGTAACGGGCGAGCACGGGCTCGAGCTCGCCGCGCTCCAGGCTCGCGAAGCGGCTGATGAGCGGAACTCTACCCGGGAGCAGCGTTCGCCCGAACCAGACCGCGAGCGCGAGGTAGATCACGACGGGGGGAACCGCGAGCAGCCACGCCGCCGGGATCCAGGGCATGGGACCGATCAGCGCGAGCGCGAGCGCGAGGCCCGCCTTCCAGGGCAGCGCGAGCGCGACGCCGCAGACCAGCGACGACCACGCGAGCCAGGCGTAGCCGGCGGCGCCGCTCGTGGCCGCCACGTGCGACGCGACGCTGTAGAGGGCGAGCAGCGCGATCACCAGGGCGCTGCGCACGGCGGCTGCGGGCGCGGTCAACCCGGCTCTTCCGGCTTGCGCAGCTGCGGCCGCGGGGGGGCGACCACGCCCATCGAGATCACGTACTTCAAGGCCTCGTCGACGCTCATGTCGAGCTCGATCACGTCGCCCCGCGCGAACATCAGGAAGAAGCCCGAGGTCGGGTTGGGCGTCGTCGGGACGTACACGCTCACGTAATCGCCCTCCAGGTGATTGGGCACGTCGCCGCCCGGGGCGCCGGTGAGGAAGGCGATCGTCCACGAGCCCGGGTGCGGATACTGCACGAGCAGCGCCTTGCGGAAGGCCTGGCCGCCCGGCGAGAACAGCGTGTCGCTCACCTGCTTCACGCTCGAGTAGATGGTCTTCACGACCGGGATGCGCCCGAGCAGCATCTCCCAGAGCGAAACCAGCCGCTGGCCGAGGATGTTCGAGGCGAGCACGCCGGTGCCGAGCACGATGAGCAGGGTGAGCAGGAAGCCGAGGCCGGGGACCTGGCGTCCGAACAGCGCCAGCTTGAGCTGACCCGGCAGCAGGTCGTCCATGGTCGTCACGATGAGCTGCAGCACCCAGATCGTGATCGCGAGCGGGATCCAGATGAGGAGCCCGGTGATGAAATATTTTTTCACGTTGCGGCCGGGCCGCCGCAGGACGGCGTACGGGAGACTCTAGGAGCAGCTCGGGCAGGCGCCCGCGCCGCAGGACACGGCTTCCGACTTGGTTTCCTTCGACTTGCCGCCATCCTTCGCGTCCGACTTGCCGCTGTCCTTCGATTCGGTCTTGTCCTTGGTCGCCTCGGGCTTCTTCGCGCCGCTGTTCTTGAAGTCGGTGGCGTACCAGCCGCTGCCTTTGAGCTGGAATCCCGCGGCCGACAGCAGCTTCGAGAAGGTGTCCTTGTCGCACTCGGGGCAGCGCGTCAGGATGGGGTCGGTCACCTTCTGCAGGTACTCCTTCTGGAACCCGCAGGAGGAGCAGCGATATTCGTAGATCGGCATGGCGCCCTCCGCAAAGCCGGGATTATACCCCGGACCTCTTGAATTCCCTCGGGAAATAGGGTCTGCCCCGCCGTTTTCAAGAGGCGAGGCCGCGGTTTCCGGCGACGCCTTCGAGCCGCGGGCGGTTGAGGACCGGCGGCGCGATGCGCTTCTTCGCCCGCAGCCAGCGGGCGACGAGGTCCCAGACCGGCTCCTCGCCCGAGGCTTCGCCGACCGGCGCCCACCCGGCGACCTTGTAGCGCCGCCCGGGCTCGATCGGCTTGCCGCGCAGGCGCATGTCGACGATGCGGCTGCCCATGGCGGCGGTCGGCCGGCATGTGTAGGTCATGCCGCCGACGCGCACCATGTCGCCGCCCTGCTGATAGTACGGGTCGGGGTTGAAGAGGTTGTCGCAGATGTCCTCGAGCACGCTCTTTAGCGTCTCGCCGGTCATCTCGGACAGCGTCACCTGCGGGTACGTGATCGCGGTCTGGTCGAGCAGCCGCTCCATGGTGATGGTCTCGCCGGGCAGCAGCGCCGTTCCCCAGCGGAACCCGGGCGAGAAGGCGATCTCGGCGTCCTTCGCCTCGAGCAGCGCGTCGACGATGAGCTGGTCGGTCGAGCCGTTGAAGTTGCCGCGGCGGTAGAGCAGTCCTTCGGTGACCGCGAGCGGCGCGGCGAGGCGCTCGCGCCACGGCGCGCGCGTCCGCTCGATCAGCGCCGCCATCTCGCGATCGGCGCTCAGCAGCGACGCGAACACGGGCAGCAGCCGGTAGCGCGCGTCCGCGACCTTGCCGCCCCGCACGTCGAGGTCGAGCACGGCGAGGAACTTGCCGTTCGAGCCGGCGTTGGTCACGAGCGTCGTGCCGCGCGCGTTGCCGACGGCGACCGGCGCCGGCACCGCGTCGTGGGTATGGCCGCCGAGAATCACGTCGATGCCGGTGACGCGCGCCGCGAGCTTCAGGTCGACGTCCATGCCGTTGTGCGAGAGCAGCACCACGGCCTGCGCGCCCTTGGCGCGCGCCGCGTCGACGTGCTTCTGCAGGCGCGCTTCCTGGATGCCGAAGCTCCACTGCTCGACGAAGCGGCGCGGATGCGCGATCGGCACGTAGGGGAACGCCTGGCCGACGATCGCGACGGGCACGCCGTTCACCTCGCGCATCGTCCACGGCTCGAACACCGGATCCCCGAAGTCCGCGGTCTCGACGTTCTGCGCGAGGAAAGCGATCGGCGCGATCTCCTTCGTCACCGCCTCGCGCACGCGCGCGGCGCCGTAGGTGAACTCCCAGTGCCCGGTCATGACGTCGACGCCGAGGCGCTTCTGCGCCGCGATCATGTCGCGGCCTTGGGTCCACAGCGACACGGCCGAGCCCTGCCAGCTGTCGCCGCCGTCGAGCAGCAGCGCGCCGGGGCGAGACGCGCGCAGGCGCGCGACGAGCGTCGCGAGGTGCGCGAAGCCGCCCATGCGGCCGTAGCGGCGGGCGGCGCGCTCGAAGTCGAGCGAAGCGAAGGCGTGCGCCTCGCGCGTCCCGGCGCGGACGCCGAACGCGCGCAGCAGCGCCTCGCCGACGAGGTGCGGCGGGCGGTTCGCGCCCTCGCCGACGCCGATGTTGGCGCTCGGCTCGCGAAAATACACGGGCAGCAGCTGCGCGTGCGTATCGGTGAAGTGCAGCAGCGAGACGTTGCCGAAGCGCGGCACGTCGTATTGCGCCGCCGCGGCCGCCTCGCCTCGCGCGTCTTCGTCACCGACCAGCGCGAAGCCGCCGGCGGCCGCGGTCGCGAGCGCCTGCAGGAATTCGCGCCGGGACAGCGACACGAATGCGCGCTACTTGTTGACGGGAGACTCGGGATCGAGCAGCAGCGCGACGACGTGCCGGATCTGCTCGGGCGTGAGCACCTGGTGAAGCCCGAAGCGCGGCATGCCCGAGCACGCGGTGAAGGCCTCGGAGTTGTAGACCTTGCCGTAGACGTAGCGCTGGATCGCCTCGCCCGAGCCGCGCGTGCGGCCGAAGCGGTAGAGGCTGGGCCCGAGCGTCCCGTACGAGACCTCGTGCGGCGCGAGCTGGTGGCAGGCGTAGCAGTTGCCGCCGTTCGGCCGGTTCGGCTGGTTGGTGTCGGTGAAGCGCAGGCCGAAGCCGTCCTCGGCGATCTTCTCGCCCTGGCGCCAGTCGCCCATGAGCTTCCCGTCCGCGGGGTAGACGATGGTCGCGGCCTGCGACTTCTGGATGCGCTCGGCGACGTCGGCCGGAGGCCGGTTGCGGTAGCGGCTGCACAGCGCCTGCACGTCGTCCTGGCCGACGACGCGCGCGAACATTTCCTTGTTGCCGTGCGTGAAGCTGCGCTCGAACGCGGCTTGCGCCTCGCGCCGCGCATCGTTCTCCGGCGGCGGGGTGGTGCAGCCGGCCACGAGCGCGGCGCAGGCGACGAAGAGGGCCGCGCTTCTCATCGCTTCAGCCCCGGCGCTTCGACCGTGCCGCCGCTCGCGTACTTCGCCATGAACACCTGCAGATCGATCGACGCCTCGGAGACGTAGTCGAGCTGCGGGTGGCGCATCTGCCAGTAGCAGTCGTACAGCCGGTGCTGCATGGTGCGCACCGAGCCTTGCGACACGCGGTACGCGGGCCATGTGGTGAACACCTTCTGCGCCTCTTTCGGGTCGGTGAGCTTGGGCAGGTCCTGCAGCCGGATGCGCTTGCCGTTGTCGCCGTGGCAGGTCGCGCACGAGAAATCGTGCGGCCCGGCGCGGCGGTAGAACAATTCCTCGCCGGTGCGGAAGGCCTCGAGCTCCTTCGGATGCTCGAGCGGCGGGGCGAACTTCATGCCCTTCGACGCGCCGGCGACGTAGGTCGCGATGTCCTCGATGGGCGAGCCCCGCCCGGGCGCCGAGAACGGGTTCTTCTTCGCCTCGTCCTCGGTGAAGCCCTGCAGCGTCACCATGCAGGTCACGAGGCGCGACTCGAGGTCCTGCACGCGGTCGGTGTCGGCGAACCAGCGCGGCAGGCGCGCGTACGCCCCCTTCACCACGCCCGCGCCCAGGCCGAGGTCGCAGCGCTCGAGCGACGCCTGCTTCGGGCCGCGCTTGGTCTTCCACAGCTCCTCGCCCTTCGCCTCGGCGAGATCGGCCGGGTTGCCTTCGGCGAGCAGCTCGCGGTAGCGCTCGATCTCGCGCTGCGTGACGTCCTTGTCCTGCGCGGGAACGGAGGCGCAGAACACGAGCGCCACCGCACCGACGGTCGCTGCGAGCGCGCGCATCTCAGCTCGCCGCCGCGATCGTCGCCTCGTCGCTGCGCGTCTCGCCCTTGTTGTCGACCCAGGTGATCTTGATCTTGTCGCCGGGCTTGCCGCCCTTGAACCGGAAATGCAGGAACGGGTTCTTCGAGATCGACGTGCCCCACTGCGCCGAGAGCACCGTCTTGCCGTCGTGATCGACCGAGACGTTCTGGATGAAGTGCGCGGGGACGGGCTTGCCGCTCGCGTCCTTGCGCAGGCCCGTCTCCATCTCGTGCGCCATCAGCACGCGCACTTCCACCTTGTCGCCCGCCATGTTGGCTCGGATGCGCATCGGATCGGGCATGTCAGCCTCCGCACCCGCCGATGGTCACCTTGATCTCCTTCGCGGCGTGGTAGAACTTCCCGCCGGACTGGACCAGGGCGTACACGTTCGAGGTCTCGGCCATCTTCACGCGCGTCGTGACGAAGGGATCCGTCCCCTCGGGGAGAGTGAAATCGGCCGACAGCGTGTTCGGGTTCTTCTCGATCAGGATCGCGATGCGGCGCGTGCCGGGCAGCCTGCTCTCGACCGTGACCGGCACGACCGCGCCGTTCTCGGCGATGTCGGGGGTGGTCATCAGGATCTGGTCGCTCTCGCTCGAGCCGCCGCCGCCGAGCGCCTTCACCGTGTCGGCGAAGGACTTGGTGTCGAACGCGGCCTTGTTCCAGTCCGCGGCGAACACGTCCTCGGGTTTCAGGATTCCCGCGGCGAGCGCGAGCGCGATCACGCCCGTGCCGCCGCCGGCCTTGAGTGCTTCTCTTCTGTCCATCGATGCTCCGGGAAAAAATGCGCGATGTCGAGCGCGCATTTTAGCATCGCGCCCGCGCGCGCTCGCGCGGGCCGCGGTCGCGCCTAGAACGGGATGTCGTCGTCCAGGTCGTCGAGCTTGCCGCCGGCCTTCTTCGCGCCCTGCGGTGCGCCCGCGGTGGCCGGCTCCTTCGCCTCGCCCATCTTCTCGCGCGCGCCGGCGTCGCCCATGCCCTGGCGGCTGCCGAGCATCTGCATGCGATCGGCGACGATCTCGGTGGTGGTGCGCTCCTGCCCTTCCTTGTCCTGCCACTTGCGCGTGCGGAGGCTCCCTTCGATGTAGACCTGCGAGCCCTTCTTCAGGTACTCGCCCGCGATCTCCGCGAGCCGGCTGAAGAACACCACGCGGTGCCACTCGGTGCGCTCCTGCTTCTCGCCGCTCGTCTTGTCTTTCCACGTGTCGGTGGTCGCCACCGAGATGTTGCAGATCGCCCCGCCCTCGGGGTTGTAGCGGGTCTCGGGGTCGCGGCCCAGATTGCCCACCAGGATGACCTTGTTGACCGATGCCATGAGTCGTCTCCCTCGCGTCCGAAGATATCAGAATACACCGTTGAGCGTGCCGCGCCCGCGCGATGCGCGAGCGCCGGCCCCGGACGGACCAGGCGCTACGCGCGCCGGCCGCCGTCGCCCGGGGCGCGCATTCCCGCCGCCACTACCAGCCATAACGCAACGAGCGCGGATCCGAATACAAAGACCGCGGGCTCCCCGAAACGCCCGGCGAGGCCGCCGCCGACCGCGGCTCCGACGAAGAGCCCGAGCGACTGGGTCGTGTTGTAGACGCCCAGCGCCGTGCCGCGCGACGCCGCGGACGCGACCCGCGACACGAGCGAGGGCAGGCTCGCCTCGAGAATATTGAAGGCGACGAAGAAGGCGAGCAGCAGGAGCACCGTCGCGTGCAGGCTCGCGTAGCCGGCGGCGAGGCCGAGCTCGACCAGCGCGAGCAGGCCGACGGCCGCGACGAACAGCAGCTTCATGCGTCCGTGCCGCTCCGCCCACAGCAGCGCGGGCGCCATGAGCGCGAACGACCCGAGCACCACCGGCAGGTACACCTTCCAGTGCTCGCTCACGGGGAGGCCGCCGTGCCGGACCATCGCGACCGGGATCACCGCGAACATCGCCATCTGCACCACGTGCAGCGTGAAAATGCCGAAGTTGAGCCGCAGCTGCTCGCCGTTGCGCAGCACCGCGGCGAGCGCGCTGCGTTCGACGCGCCGCGCCGGGTCCTGCTCGCGCGGCTCCGGCGGCACGACGCTCGTCGTCACCCACACCGCGGCGAGCGAGAGGAATCCCGTCAGCTCGAACAGGCCCTTCACGCCGATCACGGGATAGAGCGCGGGCGCCGCGACGAGGGACAGCGCGAACATGAGGCCGATCGAGCCGCCGATCATCGCCATCGCCTTGGTGCGGTGCTGCTCGCGCGTGAGGTCGGCGGCGAACGCCGTGACCGGCGCCGAGATCGCGCCCGCGCCCTGGAGCGCGCGGCCGATGATGACGGTATAGATGTCCGAGCCCGCGCCCGCGACGAAGCTGCCGGCCGCGAACAAGAGCAGCCCGATCACGATGACGCGCTTGCGGCCCCAGCGGTCGGACGCCATGCCGTACGGGATCTGGAGGACCGCCTGGGTGAGGCCGTAGGCGCCGAGCGCCACCCCGACCAGGAAATGGCTCTGCCCGCCCTCCAATTGCAGCGCGTACACCGCGAAGACGGGCAGGATCAGAAACAATCCGAGCATCCGCATCGCGAACAGCGACGCGAGCGACACGCTCGCGCGCCATTCGAGCGGCGACATCCGGGCGGCCGCCACCGGACCGTTGCTCATTTTAGTAGCGGGGACACTGCGACATTTCGTATACTAGCAGGTTTGACTTTGCACCCGGCAGGAATGGAACACATCCGCATCCGCGGCGCGCGCACGCACAACCTCAAGAACCTCAACGTCGAGCTGCCGCGGAACGAGCTGATCGTCATCACCGGCCTCTCGGGCTCGGGCAAGTCCTCGCTCGCCTTCGACACGCTGTACGCCGAGGGCCAGCGGCGCTACGTCGAGTCGCTCTCGGCGTACGCGCGCCAGTTCCTGCAGCTCATGGAGAAGCCCGACGTCGACCTGATCGAGGGGCTCTCGCCCGCGATCGCGATCGAGCAGAAGGCGACGAGCCACAACCCGCGCTCGACCGTCGGCACCATCACCGAGGTGCACGATTACCTGCGGCTGCTGTACGCGCGCGTCGGCACGCCGTACTGCCCCGAGCATCACATCCCGCTCGTCGCGCAATCGGTCGCGCAGATGGTCGACCACGTGCTCGCGCTGCCCGAGGACTCGAAGCTCATGATCCTCGCCCCCATCGTCGCCGGCCGCAAGGGCGAGCAGGTCGAGCTGTTCGAGGACCTCAAGGCGCAGGGCTTCGTGCGCGTGCGCATCGACGGCGCGGTGCACGAGCTCGACGCGCTGCCGAAGCTCGCGAAGAACGTGAAGCACGACGTCGACGTCGTGATCGACCGGCTGAAGGTGCGCGCCGACGCGAAGCAGCGCCTCGCCGAGTCGTTCGAGACCGCGCTGCGCCACGCCGAGGGCCGCGCGCTCGCGGTGGAAACCGACAGCGGCAAGGAGCACCTCTTCTCGGCCAAGTTCGCCTGCCCGCTCGACGGCTACTCGCTGCCCGAGCTCGAGCCGCGCCTGTTCTCGTTCAACAACCCGATGGGCGCGTGCCCCGAGTGCGACGGGCTCGGCACGATCACCTTCTTCGATCCGAAGCGCGTCGTGGCGCTGCCCGATCTCTCGCTCGCGAGCGGCGCGATCAAGGGCTGGGACCGGCGCAACCAGTTCTACTTCCAGATGCTGACCAGCCTCGCTCGCCACTTCGGGTTCGACGTCGAGGCGCCGTTCCAGAAGCTGCCCGAGGAGGCGAAGAAGGTCGTCCTCTACGGCACCAGGGAGAAGATCCCGTTCACGTATCTCAACGAGCGCGGCAAGACCTTCGTGAAGGAGCACGCCTTCGAGGGCATCATCCCCAACCTCGAGCGGCGCCACAAGGAGACCGACTCGATCGTGGTGCGCGAGGAGCTCGCCAAGTATCTGAACACCCGCTCCTGCCCCGCATGCGGCGGCACGCGCCTTCGTCCCGAGGCGCGCAACGTCAAGCTCGGCACCGAGAAGGACGGCAAGGCCATCTACGAGGTGAGCGCGCTGCCGCTGAAGGCGTGCCTGGAGTTCTTCCGCAAGCTCAGGCTCCCCGGCGCGAAGCAGGCGGTCGCCGAGAAGATCGTGAACGAGATCGTCTCGCGGCTCTCGTTCCTCGCCAACGTCGGCCTCGACTACCTCTCGCTCGACCGCGCCGCCGACACGCTCTCGGGCGGCGAGGCGCAGCGCATCCGGCTCGCCTCGCAGATCGGCTCGGGGCTGACGGGCGTGATGTACGTGCTCGACGAGCCGTCGATCGGGCTGCACCAGCGCGACAACGGGCGCCTCCTCGCGACGCTCAAGCACCTGCGCGACCTCGGCAACACGGTGATCGTGGTCGAGCACGACGAGGAGGCGATCCTCGCCGCCGACCACGTGCTCGACATGGGGCCGGGGGCCGGCGAGCACGGCGGCCAGGTGGTGGCGGAAGGAACGCCGGAGCAGATCAAGCGCAACGCCGCCTCGCTCACCGGGCAGTATCTGTCCGGCAAGGCCGAGATCCCCGTGCCGAAGTCGCGCCGGCGCGTCGACAAGGGCGCGATCCTGCGCCTGCGCGGCGCGCGCGGCAACAATCTGAAGAACGTCGACCTCGAGCTCCCCGTGGGGCTCCTCGTGTGCGTCACCGGCGTGTCGGGATCGGGCAAGTCGACGCTCATCAACGACACGCTGTACCACGCGGTCGCGCACCACCTGTACGGCTCGGCCGCGGAGCCCGCGCCGCACGAGTCGATCAAGGGGCTCGAGTTCTTCGACAAGGTGATCAACGTCGACCAGAGCCCGATCGGGCGCACGCCGCGCTCGAACCCCGCCACGTACACGGCCCTCTTCACGCCGATCCGCGAGCTGTTCGCGGGCGTGCCGACGGCGCGCGAGCGCGGCTACGGGCCGGGGCGCTTCTCGTTCAACGTCAAGGGCGGCCGCTGCGAGGCCTGCCAGGGCGACGGCGTGATCAAGGTCGAGATGCACTTCCTGCCCGACATCTACGTGCCGTGCGACGTCTGCCACGGCCGGCGCTACAACCGCGAGACGCTGGAAGTGCAATACAAGGGGAAGAACATCCACGAAGTGCTCGAGATGAACGTCGAGCAGGCGTACGCGTTCTTCAACGCCGTGCCCGCCATCGAGCGCAAGCTGCAGACGCTGCTCGAGGTGGGCCTGGGCTACCTCCAGCTCGGCCAGTCGGCGACGACGCTCTCGGGCGGCGAGGCGCAGCGCGTGAAGCTCTCGCTCGAGCTCTCCAAGCGCGACACCGGCCGCACCCTCTACATCCTCGACGAGCCGACCACCGGCCTGCACTTCAAGGACATCGACCTGCTGCTGCGCGTGCTGCACCGGCTGCGCGACCACGGCAACACCGTCGTCGTCATCGAGCACAACCTCGACGTGGTCAAGACCGCCGACTGGGTCGTCGACCTCGGCCCCGAGGGCGGCGACGGCGGCGGGCGCATCATCGCGACCGGGACGCCCGAGGACATCGCCGCCGCGCCGCAGAGCTTCACCGGGCAGTACCTGCGGCACGTTCTCGGCAGGAAGGTGCGGCGGGCGGCCTAGAGGTCGGTCTTCTTCACCCGCGCCGGGGCGACGAAGCCGGGGCGGGTGAGCGCCTCGGGCTCGAGGATCTCGTCGAGGCGCTCCTTCGGCAGCAGCTTCTTCTCGAGCACCAGCTCGTATACGGTCTTGCCCGTCGCGAGCGCCTCGCGCGCGACGTCGCTCGCCGCGCCGTACCCGATGTACGGGTTCAACGCGGTCGCGATGCCGATCGACTGCTCGACCATCCGGGCCATGCGCTCGCGGTTCGCGGCGATCCCCGTGACGCAGCGCTCGCGCAGCGCGTCGATGCCGTGCGCGAGGTGGCCGATGCTCTTGAACAGGCTGTGCGCGATGATCGGCTCGAAGGCGTTGAGCTGCAGCTGGCCGGCCTCGGCGGCGAAGCTGACCGTCACGTCGTTGCCGATCACCTCGAACGCGATCTGGTTCACGACCTCCGGGATCACGGGGTTCACCTTCCCGGGCATGATGGACGAGCCGGCCTGCACCGCGGGCAGGACGATCTCGCCCAGTCCCGCGCGCGGGCCCGACGAGAGCAGCCGCAGGTCGTTGCAGGTCTTCGAGAGCTTCACGGCGATCCGCTTCAGCACGCCCGAGAGCTGCACGAAGGCGCCCGCGTCCTGGGTCGCCTCGACCAGGTTCGACGCCGTGACCAGGCGGATGCCGGTGATGTCGGAGAGCTTCGCGCACGCGAGCGGGGCGTAGTCGGGATGCGCGTTGATGCCGGTGCCGATCGCCGTCGCGCCGAGGTTGACCTCGGTGATGAGCAGCGCCGCCTCGCGCAGCCGCTGCTCGTCCTCCTCGAGCATCACGGCGTAGGTGCTGAATTCCTGTCCGAGCGTCATCGGCACCGCGTCCTGCAGCTGGGTGCGGCCCATCTTCAGCGCGGTCGCGAACTCGCGCGCCTTGTCGCCGAACGCGGCGCGCAGCCCCGCCATCGCGGCGGCGAGCGCGCCGATCGCGAAATGCAGCGCCACGTTCACCGCCGTGGGATAGACGTCGTTCGTGCTCTGGCTCATGTTGACGTCGTCGAGCGGGTGCAGGTGGCGGTAGTCGCCGCGCGCGTGCCCCATCAGCTCCAGGCCGCGGTTGGCGATCACCTCGTTCGCGTTCATGTTGGTCGAGGTGCCGGCGCCGCCCTGGATCACGTCGACGACGAACTGCTCGAGCAGCTCGCCCTCGCGGATCTCCTCGCAGGCGCGCACGATCGCGTCCGCCTTGGCGTCGGGCAGCAGGCCGAGCGCGTTGTTGGTGAGGGCCGCGGCCTGCTTCACGCAGGCGAGCGCGCGCACGAGCTCCGGGTAGATCGAGATCGGGACCCCGGTGATCGGGAAGTTCTCGAGGGCGCGCAGCGTGTGGATGCCGTAGTAGGCGCCGGCGGGAACGGCGCGCTCGCCGAGAGAATCGTGCTCGACCCTGGTCGGGGCCTGGGTCATGGCCTTTCCTTCGCTGTAGCGGCCGCTGGGCTAGAATCGTGCAGCCTCGCCCGGGAGACCGACATGATACGACTCGTACGACCGATACTCGCGATTCTCGTTCTCGCCGTCGCCGTGCCCGCCGCGGCGCAGGAAGGCACGCTCGCGAAGATCAGGAACAGCGGCGCCATCACCCTGGGGCACCGGGACGCGTCGATCCCCTTCTCCTATTACGACGACCAGCAGCGGCCGGTCGGCTACGCGCTCGACCTGTGCCTGAAGATCGTCGACGCGGTGAAGGCGGAGCTGAAGCTGCCGAAGCTCGAGGTGAAGTACCAGCTGGTCACGTCCGCGAACCGCATCCCGCTGATGGCGAACGGTACGATCGACCTCGAGTGCGGCTCGACCACGAACAACCTCGAGCGCGAGAAGCAGGTCGCGTTCACGATCACGCATTTCGTCACGGCCAACCGCTGGGTCGCGAGGAAGTCGGCGAAGATCCGCTCGCTCGCCGACTTGAAGGGCAAGACCATCGTCTCGACCGCGGGGACGACCAACATCAAGCAGATCACCGAGATCAACGCCGCGCAGGGGCTCGGCATGCACATCATCTCGGCGAACGGCCATCCGGAAGCGTTCCAGATGGTCGAGACCGGCCGCGCGGTCGCCTTCGTCATGGACGACATCCTGCTCTACAGCCTGGCCGCGCAGTCGCGCCGGCCCGCCGACTACGAGATCTCGCAGACCGCGCTCTCGGTCGAGCCCTACGGCATCATGCTGCGGCGCGAGGACCCCGCGTTCAAGAAGGTGGTCGACGCCGCCATGGTGCGCGTCTACAAGAGCGGCGAGATCAACCGCATCTACGACAAGTGGTTCCTCAAGCCGATCCCGCCGCGCGGCCTGAACCTCGACGTGCCGATGAGCGCGCAGTTCAAGAAGGTCGTGGCGCACCCGACCGACTCCGGCGACCCCGAGGCGTACAAGTAGCCCGGGTGAGCTACCACTGGCACTGGGGCGTCCTGTTCGAGCCCGAGCCGGGCGGCACCGGCACCTATCTGCACTATCTCCTGGTCGGGCTCGGCTGGACGCTGGCGACCGCGCTCGCCGCCTGGGTGCTCGCGCTCGCGATCGGGGCGGCGGTCGGGACGGCGCGCACGACGCCGGTGCGCTGGGCGGCGCGGCTCGGCGACGTCTACGTCGAGGTGTTCCGCAACATCCCGCTCATCGTGCAGATGTTCCTCTGGTTCTTCGTCGTTCCCGAATTGCTGCCGACCGCCTTGGGCGACTGGATCAAGCAGCAGCCGCCGCCCTGGGGGATGTACATCCCCGCGGTCCTTTGCCTGGGCAGCTTCACCTCGGTGCGCGTCGCCGAGCAAGTCCGCGCCGGCATCGGCTCGCTGCCGCGCGGCCAGCTCGCCGCCGCCATCGCGGTCGGACTGACGCGGGCTCAGGCCTACCGGTACGTCGTCCTGCCGCAGGCGTTCCGCATCATCCTGCCGCCGCTCACGTCCGAGTCGATGAACATCATCAAGAATTCGTCGGTCGCCTTCACGATCGGCCTCGCCGAGCTCATGGGTCGCGCCAAGGCGATGCAGGAATTCAGCTTTCACGCCTTCGAGGCGTTTGCCGCCGCGACCGTGATCTACCTGATCACGAACCTCGTCGTGGTCGTCGTGATGCGCGCGCTCGAGAACAAGGTGCGCGTTCCCGGCCTGATCGCGGCAGGCAGTGCGCCGCAAGCGGGCCACTGAAGATGGGCGGCTTCGATTTCGGCGTCATCGAGCGCTCGCTGCCCTATCTCTTCGAGCAGGGCATGCGCTTCACGGTGACGCTGACGCTGATCGCGATGGCGGGCGGGATCATATTCGGCACGCTGCTCGCGATGATGCGCCTGTCGCGGTTCAGGTCGCTCGCCGCGATCGCCGGAGGCTACGTCAACCTGATGCGCTCCATGCCGCTCGTGCTGGTGATCTTCTGGTTCTACTTCCTGGTGCCCTACATCGGAGCCTGGATCCTGCGCGAGCCTCAGCCCGTCAAGATCGGCGAGTTCCTCTCTGCAGCGATAACGTTCACGCTGTTCGAGGCCGCCTACTATTGCGAAATCATGCGCGCCGGCATCCAGTCGATCCCGCGCGGCCAGGTCTGGGCCGGACAGGCGCTGGGACTCGACTACTGGCAGACCATGTCGCGCATCGTGCTGCCGCAGGCCTTCCGCAACATGGTTCCCGTGCTGCTCACTCAGACCATCATCCTCTTCCAGGACACGTCGCTGGTCTATGTCATCTCGGCCACCGACTTCTTCGGCGCGGCCGCGAAGATCGCGAACCGCGACTATCGCCTCGTGGAGATGTACACCTTCGTGGCGGTCGTGTACTTTGCGGTCTCGTATGGCCTGTCGGCGCTGGTGCGCCACGTGCAGCGCCGCCTCGCATTCGTCCACTGACCCCGACGGAGCGACATGATCTCCATCCGGAACGTGAGCAAGTGGTACGGCGAATTCCGCGTCCTCACCGAGTGTTCGACCGAGGTGAAGAAGGGCGAGGTCGTGGTCGTGTGCGGGCCCTCCGGATCGGGCAAGTCGACGCTCATCAAGTGCGTGAACGCGCTCGAGCCTTTCCAGCAGGGCGAGGTCCTGGTCGACGGGGTCTCCGTCGGCGACCCGCGCACCGACCTGCCGCGCCTGCGCTCGCGCATCGGCATGGTGTTCCAGAACTTCGAGCTGTTTCCGCACCTCTCGGTCACGCAGAACCTCACGCTCGCGCAGATCAAGGTGCTGCGGCGGAGCGAGCCCGAAGCGCTCGAGCGCGGGCTGAAGATGCTCGACCGGGTCGGGCTCGCCGCGCACAAGGACAAGTATCCGGGCCAGCTCTCGGGCGGCCAGCAGCAGCGCGTCGCGATCGCGCGCGCGTTGGCGATGGACCCCGTCGCCATGCTGTTCGACGAGCCGACGTCGGCGCTCGACCCCGAGATGATCAACGAGGTGCTCGACGTCATGGTGCAGCTCGCCCGCGAGGGCATGACGATGATGTGCGTGACCCACGAGATGGGATTCGCGCGCAAGGTCGCGCACCGCGTGGTGTTCATGGACGGCGGGCGCGTCGTCGAGGACGCCCCCACCGAGTCCTTCTTCGGTCAGCCGCGCTCGCCGCGCGCGCAGCAGTTCCTCTCCAAGATCCTGCGGCACTGAGCGCGGCGCGCGCCGCCGCGTCGAAACGGCGTGAAAAATGCCGGCCGTGCCGCGCCCGGGCAAGCTACACTCCCGCCCGGGAGGATACGACAACGACATGCCGCGGAATCTCAAGCTCCTTTTCGCGCTGTTCACGGTATCGGGCTTCACCGGCCTGATCTACGAGTCGGTCTGGTCGCATTACCTCAGGCTCTTCCTCGGCGCCGCCGCGTTCGCGCAGTCCTTCGTGCTCGCCGCGTTCATGGGCGGGATGGCGCTCGGCGCCTGGGGCGCGAGCCGCTGGAGCGCGCGCCTGCGCGCGCCGCTCGCCGCGTACGCCGCGGTCGAGGCGCTCATCGGGCTGCTCGCGCTCGGATTCCACGAGGTCTACGTCGTCGCGACCCAGTTCTCGCTGGACCGCGTGATTCCCGCGCTCGGGTCGCCCGACTCGGTCGAGATCTACAAGTACTCGGTGTGCGCGCTGCTGATCGTGCCGCAGACCATCCTCCTCGGCGCGACGTTCCCGCTGCTGAGCGGCGCCGTCATCCGCAGCGATCCGGACGCGAGCGGCCACCATCTCGCGATGCTCTACTTCACCAACTCCATCGGCGCCGCGCTCGGCGCGCTCGCCGCCGCGTTCCTGCTGCTCGGCTGGCTCGGCATGCCGGGCACGATGCGTCTCGCCGGCGCGCTCAACCTGGCGCTCGCCGCGATCGTGATGCGGGTCGCGCGCCAGGGCGAGCCCGCGGCGCGGCCCGCCGCGCCGCGCGCGGGCGCCGCGCCGGCCGGTACCGGCCTCGTCGTGCTGTTCCTCGCGGCGGCGTTCTTCACCGGCGCCGCCTCGTTCATCTACGAGATCGCCTGGGTGCGGCTGCTCGCGCTCGTGCTCGGCTCGTCGTTCCACGCGTTCGAGCTGATGCTCTCCGCGTTCATCACCGGCCTCGCGCTCGGCGGGCTGTGGATCCGCAAGCGCATCGACCGCATCGCGCGTCCGGTGTATTTCGCCGGCGCCGTGCAGGTGCTCATGGGGCTCTCCGCGGTCGCCACCGTCTTCGTGTACAGCCGGACGTTCGACTGGATGGCGTGGATCATGGCGACGCTCCAGCGGAACGCGGGCGCCTACGTGCTGTTCAACGTCCTCAGCCACGGGCTCGCGTTCGCGGTCATGCTGCCGGCGACGTTCCTCGCGGGGATGACGCTGCCGCTGTTCACGCACGTGCTGCTTCGCGGCGGCCACGGCGAGCGCGCGATCGGACAAGTGTACGCGTCGAACACGCTGGGCGCGATCGTCGGCGTGGTGGTGATGGTCCACGTCATGATTCCCGAGGTCGGGGTCAAGCTCAGCCTGGTCGCGGGCGCGGCGGTCGACATCGTCCTCGGCGCCTGGCTGTTCCGGTACTCCGAGGTCGCGTGGCGGCCCGTCCACGCCTTCGCCTCTCTCATCCTCGGCTTGCTGGTCGCCGCGCTTACCGGGCGCGCCGAGGTGCTCAGCCCGGACCGGCTGGCTTCGGGCGTGTACCGCTACGGGCTGGCCGAGCCGCCCGAGACGAGGGTGTTCTTCTACCGCGACGGCAAGACCGCGTCCGTGGCGATGCGCGAGCACGGCAGCATGGTCTCGATCGTGACGAACGGAAAGCCCGACGCCGCGATCCAGCTCGATCCCGCCAAGGACGCGGGGCCCGACGAATACACGATGACGCTGACGGCCGCCCTGCCGCTGCTGATCAAGCCGGACGCGCGCAC
>DASRFB010000110.1:0-27010 GCA_035651815.1 Burkholderiales bacterium
CGCACGATGTCGATGCCGGCTTGCTGGTCGGGGTTGTCGCCCTTCAGCGCGTCGAGCGCGGCGCGGGCGCGGATGTAGGCGACGCCGCCCCCGGGAACGATGCCTTCCTCGACCGCGGCGCGGGTCGCGTGCAGCGCGTCCTCGACGCGCGCCTTCTTCTCCTTCATCTCGACCTCGGTCGCGGCGCCGACCTTCACCAGCGCGACTCCGCCCGCGAGCTTCGCCAGGCGCTCCTGCAGCTTCTCCTTGTCGTAGTCGCTGGTCGCTTCGTCGATCTGGGCGCGGATGCTCTTCACGCGCGCCTCGATCGCCTTGGCGTCGCCCGCGCCGTCGATGAGGGTCGTCTCTTCCTTCGCCACCTCGACTCGCTTCGCCTGGCCGAGGTCCTTGAGCGTCGCCTTCTCGAGCGTCAGGCCGACTTCCTCGGCGATGACCGTGCCGCCCGTGAGGATGGCGATGTCTTCCAGCATGGCCTTGCGGCGGTCGCCGAAGCCCGGCGCCTTCACCGCGCAGGTCTTGAGGATGCCGCGCAGCGTGTTCACGACCAGCGTCGCGAGCACCTCGCCCTCGACGTCCTCGGCGATCGCGAGCAGCGGCCGGCCGGCCCTGGCCACCTGCTCGAGCAGCGGCAGGAGATCGCGCACGCTCGAGATCTTCTTGTCGAGCAGCAGGATGTAGGGGTTCTCG
Organism: Burkholderiales bacterium; assembly: GCA_035651815.1. GTDB lineage: Bacteria > Pseudomonadota > Gammaproteobacteria > Burkholderiales > SG8-39 > VBDM01. Next base: position 688 of record DASRFB010000110.1, read on the forward strand.
AGAATGCAGCCCTGCTTCTCGGCGTTGTTGATGAAGTACGGCGACAGGTAGCCGCGGTCGAACTGCATGCCCTCGACCACCTCGAGCTCGGTCTGCAGGCCCTTGCCGTCCTCGATCGTGATCACGCCTTCTTTTCCGACCTTGTCCATGGCATCGGAGATGATCCGGCCGACCTCGGCGTCGGCGTTGGCCGAGATCGCGCCCACCTGCGCGATCTCCTTGCTCGTGGTGCAGGCCTTGGAGATGCGCTTCAGCTCGGCGACCACGGCGATCACCGCCTTGTCGACGCCGCGCTTCAGGTCCATGGGGTCCATGCCGGAGGCGAGGAACTTCATGCCTTCCTTGACGATCGCCTGGGCGAGGACCGTCGCGGTCGTGGTGCCGTCGCCGGCGACGTCGGAGGTCTTGGACGCGACCTCCTTCAGCATCTGCGCGCCCATGTTCTCGAACTTGTCCTTGAGCTCGATCTCCTTCGCGACCGAGACGCCGTCCTTGGTGATCGTGGGCGCGCCGTACGAGCGGTCGAGGATGACGTTGCGGCCCTTGGGGCCGAGCGTCACCTTGACCGCGTCGGCGAGCATGTTGACGCCCGCGAACATCTTGTAGCGGGCGATATCGTGGAAACGAACGGACTTTGCGGACATGGGGCTCCTGGGGGATTCGTGGGTTCTACTTCGCGACGATGCCCATGATGTCGTCTTCGCGCATCACGAGGTACTCGGTGCCTTCGATTTTCACCGCCTGGCCGGAGAATTTGCCGAACAGGATGCGGTCGCCGACCTTGACGTCGAGCGCGCGGATATTGCCGTCCTCGAGAATGCGGCCATTGCCGACGGCGACGACCTCGCCCTGGTCGGGCTTCTCGGCGGCGTTGTCGGGAATGACGATGCCGCCGGAGGACTTATGCTCCTCGTCGAGGCGCTCCACCACGACGCGGTCGTGCAGCGGACGGATGCTCATGGCCTTGCTCGCTTTCGGATTCATTGGCTCACCGCGGCGGTCTTCGCCGGCTGGCCGCCGATCGACACGCCGAAGTTCATCTTCTCTTCCTTGAACGGCGACGGGATGTACGAGAGCTCGAGGCGGATCTCCTTCAGCTTCTTCGCCTTCAGCGCCGCGGCCGGGAAATCGAAGTCGATGGACTGGGTCGCGTCCTGGCCGGGATCGAGCCGCTCGGGCGCGCTGTAGCTCGAGGGCATCTTGATCGCCGGCTGGCCGCGGTTGTCCTCGAGCTCGATCGGCCGGCCCTGCGCATCGATGTAGAGGATCTTGCCCCCGGCCAGGCGCACCGTCTGGTCGGCGGAGACGTTCTTCAGCGCGAGCTTGCCGGTCAGGCGCGCCGGCTCGGTGACCCGCCCGGTGCCGTCCTCGACGCGCTCGGTGACCTTCATTTCGGTGATCACGGCGGTGACGATGCCCGCGGTCACCGTGACCGCGTCGGGCGTGACGGTATAGACCTTGTCGTTGACCGCCGCGGCCGAGGTCGACGCGGATTTCTGGGTGCAGCCGAGGGCGAGCGCGGCGAATGCCACGACGACGGCACACGCGACCCCGACAAGCTGCCTCGTGGTGAATGAATGAGTCATGGCTTTCTCCGGAAGAGGCCGCGAATCGGCCCGCAGACGCAGTATCCGCTCATGCGGCTCGCGGCTCTGCGCGCTAGCGCACATAGGGGAAGATTCACGCCGGTATGTACGCTGGCGTCCAGAGCGTCGGCGCGGCGAAGCGGATACTGCTTGACAACCGAGCCGTCAGTATCTCTTCCGCTTTTGCTGGCAGTCCGAATCCGAGCAAAGCGGAACACATCGAAACGAGAACACCATGACCTCCATGCTTATGAAGCGATCCACCGGGCTCGCCGCGGCAGTCGCGCTCGCCCTGATCATCCTGTCGACCAGCACGATCGCGCAGGAGGCCGCGGGCCCGCAGGCGCGCCCCGCCGACTCGACATATCTCCGCGACGCCGGCGGCAGCGTTCCGCTGAGCGCCTACGGCCTGTGCTGGCACACCGGCTTCGCTCCGGCATCGCCGACGTTCACCGAAGGCTGTGACGCGAAGCTCGTGCCCGTGGCCATCGCAACGCCGGTCGAGCCCGCGCCCGTCGCGCAGCCGGCGGTCGTCGCCGCGGCGGCTCCGCCGCCCGTCGTGCTCGAGAAGCTGAGCTTCGACGCCGACATGCTGTTCGACTTCGACAAGTCTTCGCTGCGTCCCGCGGGCCGCGCGACGCTCGACGATTTCGCGGCGAGGATCAAGGGCATCGATCCGGAGGCGATCAAGACGGTCGGGCATACGGACCGCATCGGCCCGAGCGAGTACAACCAGCGCCTTTCGGAAGAGCGCGCGGAATCGGTGAAGGCCTATCTGGTCGGGATCGGCATCCCCGCGCAGCGCGTGGAGACCTCTGGCAAGGGCGAGAACGAGCCGGTGACGCGCGCCGGCGACTGCCCGGGCGCGAAGAGCGCGAAAGTCATCTCGTGCCTTCAGCCCGACCGCCGCGTCGACGTCGCGCTGGTCGGTTCCAGGATGCCGCAATAACCGCAGCGTTCCGGCGCCACGAAGGCCCCGCGTCGCGGGGCCTTTTTCTGGTGCGCGCGCCGCAGCCTGCGCACCCCCTGGAAACGGAGACCCGATGAAGCTCAGAGACAAAGTCGCCGTCGTCACCGGCGCCGCGAGCGGGATCGGCAAGGCCATCGCGCTCGCGTACAGCCACGCGGGCGCGAAGGTCGCGATCGCTGATCTCAACAAGGACGCCGCGGAGGCCGTCGCCGGCGAGCTGCGCAGGCGCGGCGTCCAGGCGATGAGCGTGGCGATGGACGTCACGAGCGAGGCGGCGGTCGAGGCGGGCATCGCCGCCGTCGCGGACGCGTTCGGCGGCGTCGACATCCTCGTGAGCAACGCCGGCATCCAGATCGTCCACCCGCTCGAGGAATTCCCGTTCGCCGAGTGGAAGAAGCTGCTCGCGATCCACCTCGACGGCGCCTTCCTCACCACGCGCGCCTGCCTGCCGCGCATGTACGCCTCGGGCCGCGGCGGCAGCATCATCTACATGGGCTCGGTGCACTCGAAGGAGGCCTCGGTGCTCAAGGCGCCTTACGTGACCGCGAAGCACGGCCTGATCGGCCTCGCCAAGGTCGTCGCCAAGGAAGGCGCGAAGCACGGCGTGCGCGCGAATGTCATCTGCCCGGGCTTCGTGCGCACGCCGCTCGTCGAGAAGCAGATCCCCGAGCAGGCGAAGACGCTCGGCCTCTCCGAGGACGACGTGATCAGGAAGGTGATGCTGAAGGAGACCGTCGACGGTGAGTTCACGACTGTCGAGGACGTCGCCGAGGCGGCGCTCCTGTTCGCCTCGTTCCCGTCGAACGCGCTCACGGGCCAGTCGCTCGTGGTCAGCCACGGGTGGTTCATGCAGTAGCGGCGTACGCGCAGTCGGCACCGCGCGGCATCCGCTCGGCGAGAGGATCGACTAGTCCTTCCAGGCTATCGGAGGCCGCCGCTGCGCCGAACGGCCGCGGATATCCGTGCGCTACCCCACAGACCGCGACAAATGCCTTCCATATTCTGGGTTGGCCGCATCGAGGAAGCAGCATGATCGCCAGCGCCAGGACTCTCGAGGGAACGCGCGTGCCCCGGGTGACTTTCAAGACGCGCATGCTGGAGCACTGGAAATACGTGACCAGCGACGAGCTGTTCGAGGGCAGGACGGTCGTCCTGTTCGCCTTGCCCGGCGCCTACCTCGTCGACTCGAGCACCCATCTGCCGCGCTACAACGAGCTCGCCGGCGCATTCATGGCCCGCGGCGTGGATGAGATCGTCTGCGTGTGCGTCAACGACGCTTTCGTCATGAACCAGTGGAAGCGGGAGCTTCGTGCGGACAACATCACGCTGCTCCCCGACGGCAACGGCGAATTCGCCGGCGGCATGGGCATGCTGGTGGACCGGTCCAACCTGGGGTTCGGGCTGCGCTCCTGGCGCTATTCCATGCTGGTCAGGGACGGGGTGATCGTGAAGGTTTTCGTCGAGAGCGAGGGGCTGGGCGATCCGTTCGAGGTCTCCGACGCGGACACCATGCTGGCGTACATCCGTCCCACAACCGCCGTGCAGGAACCCGCCGCGGCCCTGGCCTAGGCTGTTCGGGAACACTCGCGCAATCGCGACGGCCCGGTATGTGCGCCGGCGTACGGAAACGATGTCGAGCGGCCGGCATGATGGCTGCATGCAACCGCGACGAACCCGACGCCCGTCCCCGCCGCTCTGGATCATGACGACGGCCGCGACGCTGCTGGGCGCGGCCGGATTCGCCGTCTTGATGTCGACGTCTCTGGCCGCAGCCTCGCGAAAAGCCCGCGCGGTCCCGTCGGTCCAGCTGGAAGCCCAGCCGGTGGAGAGCCTCGCCCGCCGCAAACCGCGCTGCGCAGAATGCGGCCTGATCGAGTCGGTCATCGCGAACCGCGCGCCGGCCGGATCGGCCGGCCGCGAAATCACGATTCGGTTGATGGACGGCTCGAGCCGCGTGATCGCCGACCCGAATCCGGCGCAATGGCGCCCCGGCGAGCGCGTGTTGGTGATCGACGGGCTCATCGGCCCCGGGGCGTGAACCGATGCGCCGGCCGCGGCCGGCCCAGGCCATCGGGTCCTATGTGCGATACCGAACAGAACGCCAGCTCCGGCGGCGGAAAACTGGAGCACTCGATTGCCTGACACAATATGGATATCGACGTCCTGCTACTGGCCGCCGGCGCGGACGACGCCCGCACCGTCGGGAAGGCGCTCGCGGGCGTGCGCGGCGTGTCGTTCCGCCTCAAATGCGCGAACCGGCTCGGCGACGGCCTTCGACTGCTCCGCGACGGCGCAACCCGCGTGGTGCTGCTCGACCTGCGGCTGCCAGACGTCCGCGGCATCGGCGCGCTGGACACGCTGCTCGCCGCCGCCCCGGAGGTCCCCGTTCTCGCCCTCGCGAGCGAGCGCGACGAGGACCTGGCGCGACAGGCGGTGCAGCGGGGCGCGCAGGACTACCTCCTGAGGAATCACCTCGACGACTACACCCTGCCCCGCGCGCTGCGCAACGTGATCGACCGCAAGGCCGCCGAGGACGCGCTGTTCCTGGAGCGGGAACGCGCCCAGGTCACGCTCGACTCCATCGGCGACGCCGTCGTCAGCATCGACCTCGCGGGCCGCGTGACCTATCTCAATTGCGTCGCGGAGAGGATGACCGGATGGCCGCGCGGGGAAGCCCGCGGCCGGCCCGTCGCCGAGGTCGTCCGGGTCGTGGACGCCGCGACGGGCGAGCCGCCCGCCCGCAATCCCATGGCGCACGCGATCGAGCAGAACCAACCCGTCGGCCTGGCGGCGAACAGCGTCCTGGTCGGACGCGACGGAACCGAATGCGCCATCGAGGACTCCGCCTCCCCGATCCACAACCGGGACGGCGACGTCATCGGCGCGGTGATGGTCTTCCACGACGTGACCGCCTCGCGCGCCGTGGTCGCCAGGATGTCGCACCTGGCGCAGCACGACTTTCTCACCGATCTGCCGAACGCGGTTCTGCTCGACGACCGGATCACGCAGGCGATCGCGCTCGCCAGCCGCTACGACAAGCAGCTCGCCGTGCTGTTCATCGACCTCGACCACTTCAAGCGCATCAACGACTCGCTCGGTCACGCCGCCGGCGACAAGCTGCTGCAATCGGTCGCGTCGCGCCTGAAGGCGTGCGTGCGCGGCTCGGATGCGGTCGCGCGGAGAGGCGGCGACGAGTTCGTCGTGCTCCTCTCCGAGATCGCGCTCGCCGAGCATGCCGCCGGCACCGCGGAAAAGATCATCGCCGCCGTGAAGGCGGCGCATCATGTCGCCGGGCACGAGCTGCTCGTCACGATCAGCGTCGGCATCAGCATCTACCCGCTCGACGGCGCCGACGCGGAAACGCTGCTCAAGGCCGCGGACGCGGCGATGTACCAGGCGAAGAAGAACGGACGGGATCGCTACCGGTTCTCCAGGGCCGGGATGAGCCCCGCCATGGAAGCGCCCGGGATGCAGGGCGTGACGAGCTGAGAGCTCAGGGCACCGGGCGCCGGAGCACGGCGGCGACGTTCGCCGCGAGCTCGACCAGCTCGGCCGGCTTGACCAGGTACGCGACGTAGCCCGCGCGCAGCGCTTCCATGCGGTCCTGCGCTCTTCCGAGGGCCGAGAGCGCGATCGCGGGCGCCTCCGAGCCGTCCGCGCGGGCGCGTCGCAGGAACTCCAGGCCGTCTATCGCCGGCATGTCGATGTCGCTGATGATCACGTCCGGCGAGAAGCCCTTCAGGCCCTGCAGCGCCGCCTCGCCCGACTGGAACGTGCGCACCACCGCGCCGCACTGCTCGAGGATGCGCACGATGAGATCCTGCCCGTCGGGCTCGTCGTCCAGCGCCAGGACTTTGACGCCGTCGAGCGCGGGCAGCTCGAAGTCCGAGAGATCCTTGACGCCCGTCGTGGGCTGATGCCCGGACTCCGCACGCTGGCGGTAGACCGCCGTGCACGGCAGCGAGACCACGAAGGTGCTCCCCTGGTCGACGCCTTTGCTCTTCGCCGAGACCGTGCCGCCGTGCAGCTCGGTCAGGTTCTTGACGATCGAGAGCCCGATGCCGAGGCCGCCCGTCTTCCGCGACGTCTCGGCTTGCGAGAAGCGCTCGAACACGAACGGCAGGAAATCGGCGCTGATGCCACGGCCCGTATCGGTGACGCCGATCTCGACGTGCGAGCTCGACCGCTCGAGCACGACGGTGATCGTGCCGCCCTTCGGCGTGAACTTGATCGCGTTGGACAGCAGGTTCCACATGACCTGCTGCAGCCGGCTCGCGTCGCCGGACACCGGACCCGCGGAAGGGTCGAGGACCTTCTCCAGGCGGATCTGCCGCGCGTCCGCGGCCGGGCGCACCGTCGCGAGCGCCGCCTCGATGAACGTCTCCGGCGACACGAGGCCCACCTCGAGGCGGAGCTTTCCCGCCATGATCGCGCTCATGTCGAGCAGGTCGTCGATCAGCTGCACCTGCAGCCGCGCGTTGCGCTCGATGACGGAAGCCGCCTGCTGCAGCGTGCTCGGGTCGACGGGGTTGCGCTGCAGGATCGTCGCCCACCCGAGTATCGCGCTGAGCGGCGTGCGCAGCTCGTGGGACAGCGTGATGAGGAACTCGTCCTTCAGCCGCCCGATCCGCCGCGCTTCGCCGAGCTCGTCCTGCAACGACGGCGACTCGCGCTCCGCGAACCCGAGATGCGATCTCCCGACCGGCACGACGGGCGTCGTCCGTTCGTCGAGCTTCGATTCTCCAGCCAGTGCGCCGTGCATGGTAGCCCCCTTGAAAGCGGTCCCTTCGCTCCTTCCCTCTCAGCAGGAGACTATTCGGCGGGACCGTCCGAGCGGGCTATATTGTTCCCGGCGGGCTGGAACGTCTGTTCGCTACCGAACATTATGTTCGGCGGTGCTTATGTTCGGCGGCGCCGCTACTGCAGCGGGAATTCGGAGTACAGGCAGAGCAGCCCGTCGCGGGCCGTCTGCTGCGCCGCCTCGGGGCGATCGACGAGCTCCTGGAACACGAGGCCGCCTTCGGCGACCTGGAATATGAGCCCCTTCAGCTCGGCGCCCTCGGGAACGTCGCGTCCGCCCTTGCGCATGAAGTAGTCCATCATTTCGTACGCGCTCGCGAATTCCGCCACGACGCCCGCGACCGGGTGAATGAGCTTGATGTGCAATGCGATCTCCTGAAGTATTCCGGACGCTGTCCCGCGCCCGCGATCCGTAGCCTTCATCCTACCCGGGCGGGTCGGCCGCGTATGTGCGCCCGCGCTCGTCGCCCCATGGTTCCTGCGCCGTGCGCCATGCGGTCTACCTTCGCGGACGGCGAATCGATCGCGCGCGCGGCGAGCGTCTGTGCGCCAGCAAACAGACCGCCCGCTCGCGCTGCTGTAGCTTGGAGCCATCGCTCACGACGTCGACCCGATCCGATCACCGCGCCGCGCTTCGAGCGCCGGGCGCGCGGTTCGGGGCGAGGTACGCAGCCGGGATCCATCCGGCTCGGAAGTCTCAACCAACCTAAGGACTCCAAATGAACTGGGATCGCATCGAAGGCAATTGGAAGCAATTCAAGGGCGGCGTCAAGCAACAGTGGGGCAAGCTCACCGACAGCCAGATCGACACCATGGCGGGCAAGCGCGACCAGCTCGCCGGCAAGATCCAGGAAACGTACGGTGTCACCCGGGAGGAGAGCGAGAAGCAGATTTCCGAATGGCTCGGTCGCCAGAAGGAAACGGAAGCCGTGAAGTAAAAGCGAGGGGCGGGGCTGAACGCGAAGTGCGTTCGGCCCCGTAGTGTGTATTGCGACGCGAAAGGGATCCGAGGAGCAGCGGCAATGGAACGCAAGCCGGGTGAATTCGAAAGAGCCCGAGGTGTGATAGGCGATGACCTGAAAACGCCGGTCGACGACGGCCAGGAGCTGCTGAAGGCCTCGGCGCACGCCACGGGCGAGCGCATCGAGGCGGCGCGCACGCAATTCGCGGCGCGCGCGCAGAACGCCACGACCCGGCTCGCGGAGCTCTCGCAGCCGCTGATCGCGCGCGCCGGTCGCATCGAGGACTCCGTGCGCGACTACACACGCGCCAACCCGTGGGCCGCGCTCGCCGTCGCGGCCGCGGCCGGCATGCTGATCGGCCTCCTGGCCGCGAAGCGCTGATCGAGGCGGGTTAGCGCGAGTCGTTCCGGACGATGCGGTAACACTCGCAGGCGGCCGCCTCCAGGCCTTTGCGATCGAGGATCCGGATGCTGCCGTGGCGGTAGCCGATCAGCTTGCGTCGCTGCAGAGCGCCGGCGGCCGCCGTGATTCCGACCCGCCGCACGCCGAGCATGTCCGCGAGAAAGGCCTGCGTGAGAGGGAATTCATCGGATCGCAGCGCGTCGCCGGTCGTCAGCAACCGGCGCGCAAGACGCGCCTCCACCACGTGGAAGCGGTGGCACGCGGCGTTCCGGTTCGCCCGGGACAAGGTCGCCTCGGCAAAGCGGTACACCTCGTCCTGCAGCGCCAGGCTCGCGCAGAGCTCCTTGCGGAAGCGCGCGGCGGTCATCCGCAGCGCCGCTCCGCCCCCCTGGACGACCGCGCGCACGGACGACACGTCGACACCGAGCGCGAGCGAAATTCCGACCATGCCTTCCCGGCCGACCAGGCCGACTTCGAGCGCACGGTGGCCTTCCACGAGCGCGAGCAGCGACACGAGGCCGGCGAGGGGAAAGTACACGTGCCGAATCAGCTGTCCGGGCTCGTGCAGCACGTCGCCGCAGGCGAGCTCGACCGCGTCGAGGCCCGGGAGCAGGCGCTGATACTCGTCCTGCGGCAACGCGGCCAGCAGCCGGTTCGCAACGGCAACGGCGGCCCATCGCGCTTCGTGCAGCAGGAAGACCGCGCCGTTCGCCCGGTCGATGACGGCGTCGACCTGGCCCGATGCGAGCGCCTTGCGCTCGGGAGCGCTCTTCACCAGCCGCAAGATGCGGGCGGGGACAGCGGGTGCCGCGTTCGCGCAAGGCTGGACGTCGAGCGCGCGCAGGGCGGGCTTCACCGGCTCATGCCTTGATCCCCAGCGCGATCAGCACGTCGCTCTTTTCGCCGAGATTGCCGACGATCTTCGCCGCCGGCATCGGCGACACCTTGGTCAGGCTCGGCGTGACGATGATCCCGTCGGCCAGAGCGCGCAGCGGCTCCTCGAGGACGTCGATGACCTCGAGGGTGAAGCGCTCCTCCAGGTACTCCTTGCAGATCGCGGCCAGGTTGGCGACGGCCTGGACCGAGTTGGGCGCGTTGTCCGAGATGTAGAGACGCATCACCGTCAGCGCCGACGCCGGCGGCCCGGTCTTGCCTTCTTTCCTCGCCTTACGCCTCATTGTGCCCTCCCGGGATCAGCTCGCCGCTTTTCTGGAACCGTTGCCGCCGCGAGGCCTTGCCCCCCCCCCGCATGCCGCCGTTCGCCGCGCGCGTGGCGGGGTCGGCGCTGCGGATGCGGCGCAGCTCCTGCTCGCGCTCGCTCGAGGAGACGATGCGCGCCTGGTTCTCGCCGGTGTACAGCGCGAGCGCGGCGGCGTGCCGGTCGAGCTCCTGCTGCAGAGTCTTGATGCGGGCGCGGGTCTCGGCTTCCGCCGCCTCCAGCTCGCTGCGCTTGTGGTCGAACGCGGCGATGCGCTGCTGCGTCTTCGTGCGCTCCTCGTCCTCCTTCTCCCAGCGCAGCGTGCCCATCAGGACCTCGCCGCCGGCGGTGTAGACGTCCGCCAGCGCCGGGCCGGCCTTGCCCAGGACCAGCTCGCGCACCTGGTTCGAGTGCCAGGTCCCGCGCGACTTGATGATGGTGAGCGCGCGGTTGCGCTCGCCGCTGCGCACCAGGTACGAGAGATGGATCCAGGTGTCCGCGACCGTCGAGATCTGCAGCTCGGTCGCCTCGGCCTGCGGATCGTCGCCCTCGTTCATGGCGGTGATCATCACCGTGACCTTCTCGTCCTTCACCAGGTAGATGAGGCGGTTGGCGACGGCGCGCGCCGTGTCGATCCCGCCCGCCTTGGCGATCGCCGACAGCGGGTCGATCACCATGCAGCGCGGCCGGTGCTCGCGGATCAGCGATTTGAGCTTGAGCAGGTGGTCCTCCGCGCCGATCGACTCGGTCCGCCCGGAGTACATCCGCAGCAGGCCCGACTTCACGTGCGGCTTGAGGTGGATGCCGACCGACGCGAGATTGCGCTGGATCGGATCCGAGCCCTCGTCGAAGCTGACGAACAGCGTGCGCTCGCCGCGCAGGCAGGCCGCCTCGGCGAACTTGCCCGCGAGCGTCGTCTTCGACGTCCCCGGCACGCCCGTGATCAGCGTGCTGCTGCCGCGGAACAGTCCGCCGCCCAGCATGGTGTCGAGACGCTCGAAGCCGGCCGACAGCCGCTCGCTCGAGGCCTCGTGCCGGATCTCGGTCGGCTCGGGCGCGCCCACTTCCATTCCCGAGGGGCCGAAGTTCACCGGATACTCGCCCGCGACGAAATCCGAGCCGCGGTACTTCGTGATCTCGATCCGGTGCAGGGCGACGCCGTACTCCAGGCGCCGCTCGAGACCGACCACGCAATCGACCATGAACTGCATGAAACCGTAGCTCAGGACCTCGGAGGATGCGCCCTCGACCTTGGCCGTGATCAGCGCGCTCATCTCGTTCTCCGCCAGCCAGTCGCGGATGCGGTAGATCTCGCGCATCTCCGCGATCGGGTCCTGCAGCAAGGTCAGCAGCACGTCGATGCCGTCGAACACGATCCAGCGCGCGCCCATCTCCTCCTTCTTCGCCTTGAGCATCGCGAGCATCCCGGTGAGGTCGAAGTTGCCGGACTGGACCACCTCGGGCGAGAGGCGCGTCCAGGAAGAAGAGCTTGCTCGCCTTCAGATCGGGGAGCCCCCAGTCGAAGGTCGCCGCGTTGGCGGTGATCTGCCGGGGAGTCTCCTCGAAGGCGACGAAGAGGCCGGGCTCGCGCCGCAGGCGGATCGCGTTGACGAGGGATTGCAGGGCGAAGACGGTCTTGCCCGAGCCCGGACCGCCCTTCACGAGCGTCGTGCGGTTTCGCGGCAGCCCGCCCCCGCTCAACTCGTCGAATCCGGCGATGCCCGTCGCCATCTTGGCCAGGGGCTGCGGCGCTGCGCGTTTTGTCGCGTTCACTGGGGTTCCTTTCGACGCGATGAGCGGCGAGAACCGTCGACGGACGCCCCCTGCGCTCGCGCGTTTCCGCGAATTGTCCCCGCCGTCGAGGGTCCGCTCTGTGCGCTAGCGTACAGACGCGGGCTTTTTCCGCCTGCGGCCCGGCTCCGGCAGGACGCCCGCGCCGTCGTGCATGTCCTTGACGATGCGGTAACACTCGCAGGCCGCCGCCTCGAGGCCCTTGCCGTCGAGGATGCGGATGCTGCCGCGGCTGTACTCGATCAGCTCGCGGTCCTGCAGCGAGGCCGCCGCCCGCGTGACGCCGACCCGGCGCACGCCGAGCATGTGCGCGAGGAACTCCTGCGTCAGCCGGAATTCGTCGGAGCGCACCCGGTCGCGCGTCATGAGCAGCCAGCGCGCGAGGCGCTGCTCGACCTGGTGAAAGCGGTTGCACGCCGCGGTCTGGGAAACCTGGGCGAGCAGCGCGTCCGCGTAGCGGTAGACGCCCTGCTGCAGCGTCGGGGTCTTGCGCATTTCCCGGGAGAAGCGCGCCGACGTCATCCGCAACGCGCCGCCGGCGCCCTGCACGAGCGCGCGGACCGGCGAGACGGCCCTGCCGAGGGCCAGCGGAAGGCCGACCATGCCTTCGCGGCCGACCATGCCGACTTCGAGCGCGAGATGGCCGTTCACCAGCGTCAGGAGCGAAACGAGCGCGTCGCCGGGAAAGTACACGTGCCGCATCCTGCGGCCCGCCTCGTAGAGCACGTCGCCGAAGTGCAATGTGACCGGCTCGAGGCCGGAGCGCAGCCGCCGATAGCTGCCGGGGGGCAGCGCGGCGAGCAGCTTGTTGGAAATCTTCGGGATGATTGTCTTCATGGGCGCTCCTGGTGCGTTCGTCGAGCCGGAAAACCGGACAGACGGCAAAGGAGCAACCCGATGTCGAGAGCTTGCAACTGGCCGCCGGTTGTCGCTCCGCCTTGTGAGCGGCGCGAACTTCGGGCAGCTTGCTGCCGGATGAGATCCCAGCCTACTCCGTCCGGCGCGCCGCGTATGTATGACAACGTACAGAGCGGGTGCCGCGCGGGGAACATACTCGATGCACGGAACCGATGAGGAGTCAAATGCTCATTCACGATCTCGATAGGCTCGCAGATCTCATCACGCGTGACCGCGACGCCCTGCTATCGCGGTGGCGGCGCCAGGTGCAGGAGCTGCCGTCGGCGCGAGGCCTCGATACCCCGACGCTCAACGATCATCTCCCGGGATTCCTCGATGAACTGGCGAGCGAGCTCCGCTCGAGGTCGGACGAGACCATCCCCGAGGCGCTCGCCGAGAGCGGTCCCTCGGCGCACGGCCTGCAGCGGGTCCATGACGCATTCGACATCGAAGAGGTCGTGGCCGAGTACAACATCCTGCGCGGCTGCATCCACGACCTCGCCGATGCGAACGGCTTGAGCCTGCAAGGGCGGGCCTTCCATATTCTCAACCGCGTCCTGGACGGCGCGATCGGACTGGCCGTGCAGACCTTCGCGACGCAGCGGGCGCTGGAGGTGCGCGAGCGCAGGGAGGAGTATCTCGCGTTCGTGGCGCACGATCTTCGCACTCCGCTGAATGCCATTTCGCTGGCGACGAGCGCACTCGAGCGGATGGCCCCGGAGGAAGCGACCGCGGCGAGCGCTCAGATGTTCAAGACCTTGCGCCGCAACGTGCTGCATCTCGACGGGCTCGTCGGCAAGGTGATCAAGGAGAACTCCAATCTCCTGACGGAAATCGGCATCAAGCTGGCGCCGCGCGCGTTCGACTTGTGGCCGCTCGTCGAGGCGCTCATTCACGATCTGCATCCGGTCGCGGGGACCTCGAGCACCGCGCTGGTCAACGAGGTGCCCGACGATCTGGTCGTCTACGCGGACGCCGGTCTGTTGCGGCGTGTATTTCAGAACCTGATCGCCAACGCGATCAAGTACACGCCGCGCGGACGGGTCGTCATCGGAGCGGGGGAATCGGGCGCGGCGGGCGACGTCGAATGCTGGGTCGCCGACAACGGCGCGGGGATTGCCGCGGAGCGTCTGGAACAGGTGTTCGACAAGTTCGAGACCGACCCGCGGAACGAGGAGGGATCGGGAGCCGGTTTGGGTCTCGCGATCGTCAAGACGTTCATCGAGGCTCACGGCGGCAGAGCGACGGTCGAAAGCAAGGAAGGTCTCGGCTCCACGTTCCGGTTTACCCTCCCGGCAAGGCAAACGGCCGACGCCTGATGGAATCCTTCTTTTTCTCCGGCGTTCTCGATCTTCCCTGGTGGGGCTACGTGCTCGCCGCGCTCGCTCTCACGCACGTCACCATCGCCTCGGTGACGATCTTCCTGCACCGCTGCCAGGCGCACCGCGCGCTCGATCTGCATCCGGCCCCGAGCCACTTCTTCCGCTTCTGGCTGTGGCTGACGACCGGCATGGTGACCCGCGAGTGGGTGGCGGTCCACCGCAAGCACCACGCGAAGTGCGATACGGCCGAGGATCCGCACAGCCCGCGGCGCTTCGGGATCAACCGCGTTCTCTGGGGCGGCGTGCTGCTCTATGTCAAGGAGGCGTACAACGCGGAAACGCTCGAGCGCTACGGCCAGGGCACGCCCGAGGACTGGCTCGAGCGCAATCTCTATTCACGCTTCGCCGTTCTCGGCCTCACGATCATGGGCGCCGCCGATCTCGTCCTGTTCGGCCCGGTCCCGGGCGCGCTCATCCTGCTCGCGCAGATCGCCTGGATCCCGTTCTGGGCGGCGGGCGTCATCAACGGCATCGGCCACTTCCGGGGCTACCGCAACTGGCCGACCGAGGACGCGAGCACCAACATGGCTCCGTGGGGCATCCTGATCGGCGGCGAGGAGCTGCACAATAATCACCACGCCTTCGCCTCGTCGGCGAAGCTGTCGAACAAATGGTACGAGCTCGACATCGGCTGGCTCTACATCCGGATCCTGGAGTCGCTCGGCCTCGCGCGCGTGAAGAAGGTCGCGCCGGTCCCGAAATTCGCGGAAGCGAAGGCTGCGATCGACGCCGAGACGCTCCAGGCCGTGATCACGCACCGCTACGACGTGCTCGCGAAGTACGCGAGATCGCTGCGCGTCACGTACGCCGAGGAAGTGAAGAAGCTGCGCCGCTTCGCGCCGCACGACGCGCGCGTGCTGAAGAGCCTCGAGCGCTGGCTGCACCGCGACGCGGGCGCGCTCGCGGAGACCGAGCGCAGCCGGATCGCCGAAGCGCTGAAGCGCTCGAGCGCTCCGGTGCACACCGTGTACTCGATGCGCGCGGAGCTGGCGGCGGTCTGGGAGCGCTCGAGCGCCTCGCGCGAGCAGCTCGTGCGGCAATTGCAGGACTGGTGCCGCCGCGCCGAGGCGAGCGGCATACGACCGCTGGCCGAGTTCTCGCAGCGCCTGCGCCGCTACGCCTGAGGTACTGCGGTGGCGGATCCCGCGGGGGACGGCCGCCCCAGCAAACGGTCGGTCTCGCGCTTGACGACGGCATAGCACTCGCACACCCGCTGCTCCAGTCTGGGCCGGTCGGTCAGCGTGATGTGGCCGCGGCTGTACTGGATCAGCCCGGCGTGCTGCAGGATTCCGGCCGCCTCGGTCACCCCCTCGCGGCGCACCCCCAGCATGTTCGCGATCAGCTCCTGCGTCATGACCAGCTCGTTCGAGGGCAGCCGGTCGATGCTGAGCAGCAGCCAGCGGCACAGCTGCTGCTCGACCGAGTGGTGGCGGTTGCACACCGCGGTCTGCGCCATCTGCGTGATGAGGGCCTGGGTGAAGCGCAGCAGCAGGTGCTGCAGCTCGCCGCCGCTTTCGAATTCCTTCTTCAGCACGCTCGCGGGCAGCCGATACGCATGGCCGGCGCTCTGCACCACCGCGCGGCTGGGCGTGCTCTCCCCGCCCATGAAGAGCGAGATCCCGACCATGCCCTCGCAACCCGTGATGGCGATTTCCGCCGAAGCGCCGTTCTCCATGACATAGAGCAGCGAGACGATGCCCGCGGTGAGGAAATACACGTAGCTCAGGCGGCTGCCCGGCTCGTAGAGCGCAAGCCCCAACGGCAGCTCGACCCACTCGAGGTGCGGCAGGATGCGCTCGTAATCGGCGGGGGGCAGCGCGGCAAGAAGCTGATTCTGCAGCGGCGGAGGTGTCGCGGGTCGCGATGTCTTGGTCTTGGTGGCCATGTCGGGTCTCCTTCGACCATTAACCGGTGAACTGATGGAAGCTAGTGTTTCCATGATACGCCTATGTTCGCTATCGCACAGAAGCGGACGGTGACTCGGCGAATGATGGGCCCATGGCCGACAGCGATCCATTCAAGTTTGAAGACCACCCCCCGGGCTCTCCGGCCGCGCGGCACGGCGCGACGCGCGAAGCCGTCGAAACCTGGGAGGGCGAAGGCGGGACCGCCGCGGCGCCGCGGCGAGTGCGTGCAGGGATTCCCGCGAAGAAGCCCGGACGAGACCCGCGCCGCAAGGTCGGCAAGCGTGAGTAGCATCGCCGACCTCCGCGACCGGCCGCGCGAAGGGCGCGTCCGCCGGGCCCTGATGCTGGCGGCCATGCTCGCGACGGCCGCTCTCGTCTCGGGCCTGCCGGCGTCGGCCGATACGGCGAACGGATCGCGCGCGGGCAGCCGCGAGAACGCCGCCGAATACCGCGACGCGCTCAGGCGCGCCGACAAGGATTACGACCAGGCGAACCGCCGCTGCGAAGTGCTCGCGATCGACGAGCGGGTCCTCTGCCGCAACGATTCGGCGCGCGCCCGCAGGGCTGCCGTCGCCGAGGCGCGCGCCAAGCTGCAGCCCGAGGAATCGCGCACCACCGCCGCGACCACCCGATAACGACCCGCGAGGGAGCACCCGATGGAACATGCTTCGGCAACCGGCGACATCACGGCATTGATCCTCTCCACCGAATCGCACCGGCGCGAGACGGCGCGCCAGCATTCCGCCAACATCGCGGCGCTGAAGCGCGAGATCGTCCGGATCAACGCGCTGGCGGCAGGCGATGCCGGCTCGCGCGCGACCGCGGCCGGCCGCCCCGCCGGTCCCCGGACATTCGGCCAGCATGATCCGTTCCGGAGCTTCCCGAGGAGCAAGGGCCGCAGGACCATGGGGCGAGGCGAGCGTTGAACACGAGGGAAAGCAAAATGAAACGGCGACTTCACGCAATGCTCGTCTTCGCGGCGCTCTCGTGCCTGCCGCTCGGGGCGGCGATCGCCGCCCCGGCCGAGGACAAAATGACCTTCGTCCAGGCGGAGCGGCGCTCGATCGAGCTGAAGCAGGGAATGACCCCCGACGACGTGCGCGGCCTGCTCGGAAAGCCGAAGCGCACCGCGCTGAAGACCTCGGGCGATTCGTCGCAGGGCACGCTGCAATGGACCTACAGCTGGTCGAGCCCGTCGCAGACCGACCGCAATCTCCAGGTGACGTTCGTCAGCAAGTCGCCCGAGCAGTGGCTCGTGAACGGCTGGGACTGGTCGAGCTACTAGGCGCGCTACTCGCCGACGGGCTGCGCGCCCGCGGCGGTCTTGAAGCTGACGAAGCGCGTGCCCTCCTCGAGCGCGACCTGCTCGTGCTCCTCGTCGCCGAGGATGAGCGCCACCTCGCCCGGGCCCATCTCGCGCACTTCCTTCCCGATCCGCATCCGCAATCTTCCCGAGAGCACCAGGATGATCTGCTCGCTCGGGTGATGGTGGGGCTTCGCGCCCGTTCCCTTCGGCTCGGTGTACCAGCCGATCTCGAGCTCGCGGCCGGTGATCGTCGGGCCGTGGGCGGTCGAGTGGCCGGGCGAGATCACCTTCCCGGGCAGCTCGTCGAGCTTGAAGAACGGCATCGAGGTCCTCCTACAGCGGCTTCTTCAGCCAATGCCCGAGCTCGCCGACGATGCCGCGCCGGAACGCGAGCACGCACACGACGAAGATCGCGCCCTGCACCACCGACACCCAGGCGCCGAGCTCGGCGAGGTAGCTCTCCATGGCGATGATGACGATCGCGCCGACCACGGGCCCGAAGATCGTCCCGAGCCCGCCGACCAGCGTCATCAGCACGACCTCGCCCGACATCGACCAGTGCACGTCGGTCAGCGAGGCGAGCTGGAACACGAGCGCCTTGGTCGCGCCCGCCGCCCCCGCGAGCGTCGCCGACAGCAGGTACGCGAGCAGCTTGTAGCGCGCCGTGTCGTAGCCGAGGGACACCGCGCGCGCTTCGTTCTCGCGGATCGCCTTCAGCACCTGGCCGAAGGGCGAATGCACGGCGCGGTAAATGAGGAGGAAGCCGCCGACGAAGACGGCCAATACCACCGCGTACATCGCCCAGATGTTGTCCAGGTCGACGAGGCCGAGGAGCCTGCCGCGCGGCACCGACTGGATCCCGTCCTCGCCTCCGGTGAACGGCGCCTGCAGCGAAAAGAAGAACACCATCTGCGCCAGCGCGAGCGTGATCATCGCGAAGTAGATGCCCTGGCGGCGGATCGCGATCAGCCCGGTCACGAGCCCGAGCAGCGCCGCCGCGCCCGTCCCGCACGCGATCGCGAGCTCGGGCGTCAGGCCCCACACCTTGGCCGCGTGCGCCGAGACGTAGCCCGCGGCGCCGAGGAACATCGCGTGCCCGAACGAGAGCAGCCCGCCGTAGCCGATCAGCAGGTTGAAGGCGCAGGCGAACAGCGCGAAGCACATCGCCTTCATCAGGAACACGGGGTAGATCGCGAGCGGCGCGAGCGCGAAGAACGCGACCATCACCGCGAACGCGACGCGCTGGTGCGGGAGCGTGCGCGCCGGCTGGATCGGGGCGATGACGCCGGGATCGACTGCGGCCACGTCAGCCCCTTGTCATTCTGAGGAGCCGAAGGCGACGAAGAATCTGCTTTTCGGCGAAAAGCAGATCCTTCGCTGCGCTCAGGATGACAGCGCTCATCGCACGGTGCCGAACAATCCCGCCGGCTTGATCATCAGCACGATCGCCATGATGATGAAGATGACCGTGTTCGACGCCTCGGGGTAGAACACCTTGGTGAGCCCCTCGATCAGGCCGAGCGCGAAGCCGGTCACGATCGAGCCCATGATCGATCCCATGCCGCCGATCACCACGACCGCGAACACCACGATGATGAGGTCCGCGCCCATCAGCGGGTTCACCTGGTAGATCGGCGCCGCCATCACGCCCGCGAATGCCGCGAGCGCCACGCCGAAGCCGTAGGTGAGCGTGATCATGCGCGGCACGTTGATGCCGAAGGCCTGCACCAGCGCCGGATTCTCGGTCGCGGCGCGCAGGTAGGCGCCGAGCTTGGTCTTCTCGATCACGAACCAGGTCGCCAGGCACACGAGCATCGAGGCGACGATCACCCAGGCCCGGTAGTTCGGCAGGAACATGAAGCCGAGGTTGCGGCCGCCCGCGAGCTGCTCGGGCATCGCGTAAGGCGTGCCCGACGTGCCGAACTCGTGGCGGAACAGCCCCTGCATGATCAGCGCGAGCCCGAAGGTGAGCAGCAGCCCGTAGAGATGGTCGAGCTTGTACAGCCGCGAGAGCATCAGCCGCTCGATCACGATCCCGAAGACGCCCACCGCGATCGGGACGAGCAGCAGCGACCACCAGTAGCCGATGCCGAGCTTGGTCAGCAGGAACCAGGCGCAGAACGCGCCCACCATGTACTGCGCGCCGTGCGTGAAGTTGATGATGTTGAGCAGGCCGAAGATGACGGCCAGCCCGAGCGACAGCAGCGCGTAGAACGAGCCGTTGATCAGCCCGATCAGGAGCTGACCGAAGAGCGCCTGGACGGGGATGCCGAAAATGCTGTCCATCGTCGCCTTGTCATCCTGAGGAGCCGAAGGCGACGAAGGATCTGCTGTTTACCATTGCAAAAGCAGATCCTTCGCTTCGCTCAGGATGACGGTCTTATTTCTTCACCAGCGGGCAATCCCCCTGGTCGATCGGCCGGAACGCCTGGTCCGCCGGGATGGTCGCGCGGATCTTGTAGTAGTCGTACGGGCCCTTCGACTCGGACGGCTTCTTCACCTCGACCAGGTACGCCGGGTGGATCTTGCGGCCGTCGGCGCGGATGCTGCCCTTGCCGAAGAGCGGATCGTCGGTCGGCATCGACTTCATCTTCGCGACGACCTTGGCGCCGTCGGCGTCCGTCTTGCCCGCCGCGACGGCCTTCAGGTAGTGCGTGATCGCCGAGTAGACGCCGGCCTGCACCATGGTCGGGTACTTCCCGTTGTTGGCCGCGGCCATGCGCTTGGCGAAGGCGCGCGTCTGCGGGTTCATGTCCCAGTAGAACGTCTCGGTGAAGATCAGGCCCTGCGCCTTGTCGAGGCCGAGGCCGTGCACGTCGGACAGGAACACGAGCAGCCCGGCGAGGTTCTGCCCGCCCTTGACGATGCCGAACTCCGACGCCTGCTTGATCGAGTTGGTCGTGTCGCCGCCCGCGTTGGCGAGGCCGATGATCTTGGCCTTCGACGCCTGCGCCTGCAGCAGGAAGGACGAGAAGTCCTGGTTGTTGAGCGGGTGGCGCACCGCGCCCAGCACCTTGCCGCCCGCCTTCTTCACGACCTCGGCGGTGTCGCGCTCGAGCGCGTGGCCGAAGGCGTAGTCGGCGGTGATGAAGAACCAGGTATCGCCGCCCTGCTTCACGATGGCGTTGCCGGTGCCGTTCGCGAGCATCCAGGTGTCGTAGGTCCAGTGGATGGTGTTCGGCGTGCACGCCTTGCCCGTGAGGTCGGAGCTCGCCGCGCCCGAGACCAGGAACACCTTGTTCTTGTCCTTGGTCACCTGGCTGACCGCGAGCGCGACCGACGAGGTCGGCACGTCCACGATCACGTCGACGCCCTCGGTGTCGTACCAGTTGCGCGCGATCGCCGAGCCCACGTCGGGCTTGTTCTGGTGATCGGCCGAGACGATCTCGACCTTCAGGCCGTGCTTCGCCGGCGCGAAGTCCTCGACCGCCATGCGCGCGGCGGCCACCGACCCCGGGCCGCCGATGTCCGAATACAGGCTCGACATGTCGGACAGCACGCCGATCTTCACGACGCCGCCGGAAATCTGCGCCTGCGCGCCGGCCGCCGCCAGCAGCAGCGCCACCGCTAGCCATGCTCGTTGGGAAATCATCGTCCTCGCTCCTTTGATTGGGAAACCCTCCCGGGATCACACGCCCAGGTACTCGTGGACCTCGTGCAGCCGGGACTCTAGCTCGGCGTTCGGGATCATGTCCACCACCCGGCCGTTTTCGATCACGTAATGGCGGTCGGCGACGCGCGACGCGAAGCGGAAGTTCTGCTCGACCAGCAGGATCGTGAACCCCTCGGCCTTCAGCCGCGAGATGGTCCGGCCGATCTGCTGCACGATCACGGGCGCGAGACCCTCGGTCGGCTCGTCGAGCAGCAGCAGCCGCGCCCCGGTGCGCAGGATCCGTCCGATCGCGAGCATCTGCTGCTCGCCGCCGGAGAGCTTGCTCCCCTGGCTGCGCAGCCGCTCCTTGAGATTGGGGAAGAGCTCGAACACCTGCTCGACCGTGAAGCCGCCGGCGCGCACCGTGGGCGGCAGCAGCAGGTTCTCGCGCACGTCGAGGCTCGCGAAGATGCCGCGCTCCTCGGGACAGAACGCGATCCCCAGGCGGGGAACGCGGTACGAGGCGAGCCGGATCGTCTCGGCGCCTTCGAACGCCACCGAGCCCTCGCGCCGCCCGACCATGCCCATGATCGACTTCAGCGTGGTGGTCTTCCCGGCCCCGTTGCGCCCGAGCAGCGTCACGACCTCGCCGCGGCGCACCTCGAAATCGATCCCGTGCAGGATGTGCGACTCGGCGTACCAGGCGTTCAGCCCGGAGACCTTCAGCATCGGCTCAGCCACGCTCGCTCCCGAGATAGGCGGCGACGACGTCGGGGTTCCGCGACACCGAGGCGTAGTCGCCCTCGGCCAGCACCTCGCCGCGCGCGAGCACCGTGATGTGGTCCGACAGGTGCTCGACCACGCCGAGGTTGTGCTCGACCATGAGCACGGTGCGGTGGGCCGCGACCTTCTTGACCAGCGCCGCCACGCGCTCCACGTCCTCGTGCGCCATGCCCGCGGTCGGCTCGTCGAGCAGCATCAGCTCCGGGTCGAGCGCGAGCGTGGTGGCGATCTCGAGCGCGCGCTTGCGCCCGTAGGGCAGCTCGACCGCGACCGCCGCCTCGTACGCAGCGAGCCCGACCG
Source organism: Burkholderiales bacterium (assembly GCA_035651815.1). Taxonomy (GTDB): domain Bacteria; phylum Pseudomonadota; class Gammaproteobacteria; order Burkholderiales; family SG8-39; genus VBDM01. Next base: position 22,564 of record DASRFB010000110.1, read on the forward strand.
CGTCGAGCAGCTCGCGCGCGCGGGCGTTCAGCTCGTCGAGCACGCGCTCGGAGCGCCAGAAATCGAACGACTCGCCGCGGCGGCGCTGCAGCGCGATGCGCACGTTCTCGAGCACGGACAGGTGCGGGAAGACGGCCGAGATCTGGAACGAGCGCGCCAGGCCCATGCGCGCGATCGACGCCGGGCTCGCCCCGGTGATGTCGCGGCCGTTGTAGAGGATCTCGCCCCGCGTGGGCGTCAGGAAGTGCGTCAGGAGGTTGAAGCAGGTCGTCTTCCCCGCGCCGTTCGGACCGATCAGGGCATGGATGGTCCCGCGTTTGACTTTCAACGAGACGCCGTTGACCGCGACGAAGCCCTTGAACTCCTTCGACAGGTCACGCGTCTCGAGGATGACGTCGGCACTCATGGAAGTGCCCAGGATTATCGGGTAACGTATGGGCCCGCGCAACGGCCTTCAGGAACGGCGCATCTACGGAAACCCGACCGCATGAGCCACACTGCGTTTCGCCATTTCTTCGTGCACGCGGAAGACGGCATCGGCTGGCTCGAGTACCACCGTCCCCCGGTGAACGCCTTCGATTGGGAGATGCTGCGCGAGGCACCCGCCGCACTGCACGCGCTCGCGAGCGATCCCGCGGTGCGGGTCATCGTCGTCGCGAGCGCGCTGGAGAAGTACTTCAATTCGGGGGCCGATCTCAAGGTGCTCGCCGAAGTGCGCGGCGGCGCCATGCGCGAATGGGTCGGGATCTGTCACGACCAGATCGTGCGCGAGCTGCGGATATGCACGAAGCCTCTCCTCGCCGCGATCCACGGCGTGGCCGTGGGCGGCGGGCTCGAGATCGCCTGGCACTGCGACGTGCGCTTCGCCGCCGACGATGCACGCATCGGGCAGCCCGAGATCAACATTGCGTTCATTCCACCGATCGGCGCCACCCAGGCGCTCGCGCGCCTGGTCGGCCGCCACCGCGCGCTGCGGTTCCTGTACGACGGAGAGCTGCTCCCGGCGCGCCGCGCGCTCGAGCTCGGCCTGGTCGACGAGGTGGTGCCGCGCGCGCGCCTGCGCGACGAGGTCATGCGCTACGCACGCAGGCTCGCCGGGAAGCCGGGGAACGCGCTTGCGGCCATCCGCCGCTGCATCACCGAAGGCGGCGGCGTCGGCTTCGACGAAGGGCTCGCGATCGAGTTGGAGGAGGCGGTGCGGCTGTCGGAGTCGCAGAACTTCGCGGAAGGCGTCGCGGCCTTCCTCGCGAAGCGCGCGCCGCGCTGGGTCTAGTCGGCGCTCAGAGCTTCCAGTTCGGCTTCCGCTTGGCGATGAAGGCGCTCACGCCCTCGGCCGTGTCGTCGAGCATCATGTTGCAAGCCATCGCCTCCGATGCGACCTCGTAAGCCTGCGTCATGGACAGCTCGACCTGCTCGTAGAACACCTTCTTGCCGAGGGCGATCACGTCGCGCGGCTTGGAGATGATCGCGTCGACGAGGCGCTTGACCTCCGCGTCGAGCGCGACGTCGGGCGCGACGCGGTTCACCAGGCCCCACGCCTGCGCCTTGCGGGCGTCGATGAACTCGCCGGTGAGCAGCATCTCGAGCGCGGGCTTGCGCAGGAGGTTGCGCGCCACCGCAACGCCCGGGGTGGTGCAGAAGAGTCCCAGGGTGACACCGGACGTGGCGAAGCTTGCGCTCTCCGCCGCCACGGCGAGGTCGCACATCGCCACGAGCTGGCAGCCCGCTGCGGTCGCCATGCCGTGCACGCGCGCGATGACCGGCTGCGGCATGCGCTGTATCGTCATCATCATGCGGCAACAGCGCTGGAACAGGTCACGGATGAAATCGTGGCTGCGGTTCGCCATCATCTCCTTGAGGTCGTGGCCAGCGCAGAACGCCTTGCCGCTGCCGGTGATGACGACCGCGCGCACGGCCTCGTCGCCCGCGATGTCTTCGAGAGCCAGGCGAATGTCTTCGATCATCGCGCCCGGAATCGAGTTGTACTGCGCCGGGCGGTTCAGGATCACGGTCTCGACGCCGCCTTCGCGGCGTCTCAGAATCGCCGGCTCGGCGGCGACGGGAGCGTTCATCGCGGAATCCTCCTCGCTATTCGATTGCGGACGTTGACTTCGCCTTCTGCCGCAGCATGAACTTCTGGATCTTGCCGGTCGAGGTCTTGGGCAGCGGCCCGAAGACGACCTGGCGCGGCGCCTTGAAGCGCGCGAGGTGCGCGCGGCAATGCTCGATCAGATCCTGCTCGCTCACCTGCGCGTCGGGCTTCAGCTCGATGAACGCGAGCGGCGTCTCGCCCCACTTCGGATCGGGCTTCGCGACGACCGCGGCGGCGAGCACCGCGGGATGGCGGTAGAGCACGTCCTCGACCTCGAGCGAGGAGATGTTCTCGCCGCCCGAGATGATGATGTCCTTGGCGCGGTCCTTGATCTTGACGTAGCCGTCGGGCTGCAGCACGGCGAGGTCGCCCGAGCGGAACCAGCCGCCCGCGAACGCCTCCTCGCTCGCTTTCCTGTTCTTGAGGTAGCCCTTCATGGTGATGTTGCCGCGGAACATGATCTCGCCCATGGTCTCGCCGTCGGAGGGCACGGGCCGCATCGTCTCGGGGTCCATCACCGCGAGGCCTTCCTCCATCAGGTAGCGCACGCCCTGGCGCCCCATGCGCTCGGTGCGCTGGCCGATGTCGAGATTCTTCCATTCGTCGTGCTTCGCGCACACGGTCGCCGGGCCGTAGACCTCGGTGAGGCCGTAGACGTGCGTCAGGTCCCAGCCGATGCGCTCCATGCCCTCGATCATCGCCGCGGGCGGCGCGGCCGCGGCGACCATCGCGTGCACCTTGTGCGAGATCCCGGCGCGCAGCCTGGGGTCGGCGTGGATCAGCGTCGAGTGCACGATCGGCGCGCCGCAGTAGTGCGTGACGCGGTGGCGGCGGACCAGGTCGAAGATCGCCTTCGCCTCGACCTTGCGCAGGCAGACGTTCACGCCCGCGTTCGCCGCGACCGTCCACGGGAAGCACCAGCCGTTGCAGTGGAACATCGGCAGCGTCCACAGGTAGACCGCGTGGTGCGGCATCGCCCAGGTGACGATGTTGCAGACCGCGTTCAGGTACGCGCCTCGGTGGTGGTAGACGACGCCTTTCGGGTTGCCGGTGGTGCCCGAGGTGTAGTTGAGCGAGATCGCGTCCCACTCGTCCTTCGGCGGCGACCATTCGTATGCCGGGTCCCCTTTCGCGATGAACGCTTCGTAATCCACGGCGCCGATGCGCCGGCCGGGGCCCTGGTACTCCGGGTCGTCGACGTCGATCACCGGCGGCTTCGACTCGAGCATCGCCAGCGCCTTCGCCATCACGTCCGAGTACTCGCGGTCGACGATCACGAGCTTCGCGCCGCAGTGCTCCAGCATGAACGCGATCGCCTCCGGGTCGAGCCGCGTGTTGAGCGCGTTCAGCACCGTGCCCGCCATCGGCACGCCGAAATGGCACTCGACCATCTCGGGCGTGTTCGCGAGCATCACCGCCACCGTGTCGCCGCGCCCGAGACCGCGCATCGCGAGCGCCGAGGCGAGCCGGCGCGAGCGCGCGTAGGTCTCGGCCCAGGTGAAGCGGCGCTCGCCGTGGATCACGGCGGTGCGGCCCGGGTAGACCGCCGCGGCGCGCTCGATGAAGCCGAGCGGAGTCAGCGGAGCGTAGTTCGCGGGGTTGCGTTCGAGGTCGACTTCGTACGGGTTCGCCACGAACCCGATTTTACAAGGGCGCGGGCCCCGGTGCGCGCGAGACGGCGGGGTTGATCGGCATCACGCCGGCGAGCGCCGCCTCGGATGGATCCGGCATCGGCACCGCGTCGAGCCGCTTCCAGACGCAGTGTCCCTTGCTCTCGGCGTCGATCGCGGCGAGCAGCTGCTCGTGCTCGGCGAGCTCCTCGGCGCTCGCCGCGAGCACGAGGAGCGCCGGCCGCCCGCCGGCGAGCGCGCCCGCGCCGGCCGCGGCCGCCGCGCGAGGAGCCTCGAGCTCGATCGCGAGGCTGTCCTGGCCGCGCGTCATGGCGAGATAGACGTCGGCGAGGAGCCGCGCGTCGAGCAGCGCCCCGTGCAGCGTCCGGTGGGCGTTGTCCACCGCGTAGCGCTCGCACAGCGCGTCGAGCGAGTTCTTCTTGCCCGGGTGCAGCTCGCGGGCGAGCGCGAGCGAGTCGACGACCGTGATGCCGTACTCGTTCGGCTTTCCCGGCTCGATGACCGGAAGGCCCAGCAATTTCAGCTCGTTGTTGAGGAACTCGATGTCGAAGGCGGCGTTGTGGATCACCACCTCGGCGCCGCGCAGGTACTCGAGCAGCTCGGCCGCGATCTCGGCGAACTTGGGCTTGTCGCGCAGGAACTCGTCGTCGATGCCGTGGACCTTGCGCGCGCCCTCCTCGCTCGAGCGCTCGGGGTTGACGTAGCGGTGGAAGTCGTTCCCCGT
>DASRFB010000111.1:0-32702 GCA_035651815.1 Burkholderiales bacterium
GGGAAAGGCAAAGGCCTACAACAGCGGCACGCCGTGGAAAACGTGATTAGTTAATGTCGGTAAAGATTCAACACCCCGTCCAGCCCCACGTAGTCGAACCCGAGCGTCGCCTTCTCCCGAACCACCGGCTTCGCGTGATAAGCGATGCTAACCCCCGCCTCACCCATGAACTTCAGATCGTTCGCCCCGTCGCCCATGGCGATGATCTGATCCTTCGTTATCCTCAGCTCTTCGCTGATCGCGAGTAGGGCCTCGCGCTTGCCCATGGCGTTGACGATGGTGCCGACGAGCTCGCCGGTGAGCATGCCGTTTTCGACTTTGAGGGTGTTCGATTTGGTCCAGTCGAGGCCGAGGCGCGCTCTGAGGCGCTCGGTGACGTGGGTGAAGCCGCCGGAGACGAGGAGGATCTTGAGGCCGGCGCGCTTGACGCCGGCGATGAGCTTCTCGGCGCCGGGGGAGAGGCGGACGCGCTCTTCGTAGACGCGGTCGAGCACGCTCTCCGGGAGGCCTTTCAGCACCGCGACGCGGTCGCGCAGGCTCTGGTCGTACTCGATCTCGCCGCGCATGGCGCGCGCGGTGATCGCGGCGACTTCCTCCTTCTTGCCGACGAGGTCGGCGAGCTCGTCGATGGTCTCGATGGTGATGAGGGTCGAGTCCATGTCCATCACGAGGAGCTTGAAGTCGGAGAGCTTGCGGTCGGAGGGGACGAAGGCGAAGTCGAGGCGGGCCTGGGCGCAGCGGGCGGGGACGCCTTCTCTCGTCTTCGGGGAGTGAAGGCGGAAGGCGGTGTCGGCGACTTTTTCGATGCTTGTCGCGCCGGAGAGCTGGGCGATTTCTTTCAGGTCTCTTGTTTGGACTTCGAGGCCTTGGAGGATTAGGTCTTCGGTGAACAAAAGCAGATCCTTCGCTTCGCTCAGGATGACATCGTAGTTGTCAGCTTCAGGCTTTCCAGCACATCTCTCGCTGCGCCGGCCCTTTCCATCAGATTCGAAGTCACCAGGTCCACCCTCAATTTCGTCGGCCCCGCGAGCTTCCAGCCTTTGCGCTTCTGCACGAGGACGAGGACCTTCTTCGGGTCGATGGGCGGGTGCGGGGTGAACTGGATCTGGATGGTCTCGCTGGTCGCGTCCATGCGCGCGACGCCGAGGGGCTTGCCGAGGATGCGCAGCTTGTGCGATTCGAGGAGCGACCGCGCGGCGCCGGGGAGGTCGCCGAAGCGGTCGACGAGCTCCTCGGTCATTTTCTCGAGCGCGTCGAGCGAGTCGGCGTTGGCGAGCCGCTTGTAGAGGACGAGGCGCTCGTGCACGTCCTGGCAGTAGTCCGAGGGCAGGAGCGCGGGGAGGTGGAGGTTCACCTCGGTGGTGACGTCGAACGGCTGGTCGAGGTTCGGCTCGCGTCCCGCCTTGAGGCTCCGCACGGCGTGGTTCAGCATGTCCGTATACAGGTTGAAGCCGATCTCCTGCATCTCGCCCGACTGGCGCTCGCCCAGCACCTCGCCCGCGCCGCGGATCTCGAGGTCCTGCATCGCGAGGTAGAAGCCCGAGCCCAGCTCCTCCATCATCTGGATCGCCTCGAGCCGCTTCTTCGCCGCGGCGGTCAGGCCCTCCTCGGGCGTCATCAGGTAGGCGTACGCCTGGTGGTGCGAGCGCCCGACGCGGCCGCGCAGCTGGTGCAGCTGCGCGAGGCCGAACTTGTCGGCGCGCTCGATGATGATCGTGTTGGCCGTCGGGATGTCGATCCCGGTCTCGATGATGGTCGAGCAGAGCAGCAGGTTCGTCTTCTGCTGCAGGAAGTCGCGCATCACGCGCTCGAGCTCGCGCTCGCGCATCTGCCCGTGCGCGACGGCGATGCGCGCCTCGGGGAGCAGCTTCTCCAGGCGCTCGCGGCGCGACTCGATCGTCGCGACGTCGTTGTGCAGGAAGTAGATCTGCCCGCCGCGCTTCAGCTCGCGCAAGGACGCCTCGCGGATCAGGCTCGGCGACCACGGCGCGACGAACGTGCGGATCGCGAGCCGCCGCTCCGGCGCGGTCGCGATCACCGAAAGATCGCGCAGGCTCTCGAGCGACATCGCGAGCGTCCTCGGGATCGGCGTCGCGGTGAGCGTCAGCACGTCCACCTCGGCCCGCAGCGCCTTCAGCCGCTCCTTCTGGCGCACGCCGAACCGGTGCTCCTCGTCGACGATCACGAGGCCCAGGCGCTTGAACTTCACGTCTTTTTGCAGCAGCTTGTGCGTGCCGATCGCGATGTCGACGTCGCCCTTCGCGATGCCCTCGAGCGCCGCCGCCGTCTCCTTCCCCGTGCGGAAGCGCGACAGCTCGCCGATCTTCACCGGCCAGTCGGCGAAGCGGTCCGAGAACGTCTGGAAGTGCTGCTCGGCGAGGAGCGTGGTGGGCGTGAGCACCGCGACCTGCCGCCGGTCGGCGACCGCCACGAAGGCCGCGCGCAGGGCGACCTCGGTCTTTCCGAACCCGACGTCCCCGCACACCAGGCGATCCATCGGCTTGCCCTCGCGCATGTTCGCGATCACCGCCTGGATCGCCGCCGCCTGGTCGGGCGTCTCCTGGAAGCCGAAGCCCTCGGCGAAGGCCTCGTAGTCGTGCTGGTCGAGCTTGAACGCGTGGCCCTGGCGCGTCGCGCGCTTCGCGTAGAGGTCGAGGAGCTCGGCCGCGGTGTCGCGCACCGCGCGCGCGGCCCGCTTCTTCGCCTTGTCCCATTCGTCGCCGCCGAGCTTGTGCAGCGGCGCCTGCTCGGGCGGCCCGCCCGAGTAGCGGCCGATCAGCTCGAGCTGCGACACCGGCACGTAGAGCTTGGCGGCGTCGGCGTACTCGAGCACCAGGAACTCGGCCTTGCCGTCGCCGACGTCGAGGTCGGCGAGACCGCGGTAGCGGCCGATGCCGTGCTGCACGTGCACCACCGGATCCCCGGGGCGAAGCTCCGAGAGATCGCGCAGCATGCCCTCGACGCTGCTGACCCGGGCCTTGTCGCGGGCGAGGCGGCTCTTCGCCGTGCCGGCGTAGAGCTCCGACTCGGTGACGAGCGCGAGGCCCTCGGCCGGCAGCGCGAACCCGGCCGCGAGCGGCGCGACCGCGAGGCCGAGCCGGACGTCGGCGTTCGCGAAGTCGGCGAAGCGCTGCACGCTCTCGGGCCGCAGCCCGTACTCGGCGAGATACTGCGCGATCGTCTCGCGCCGGCCGGGCGACTCGGCGAGCAGCAGCGTGCGGCCGGAAAACCCCGCGGCGAAGTCCTTCAGCCGGTGCAGCGGATCGGCGGCGCGGCGCTCGACCGCGAGATCGGGGAGGGGCTCCGAGCGCACGTCGGGCGTCTCGGCGCGCGCGAAGCGCTTCGCCTCGGCGAAGAAATTCTCGGCGGAGAGGAAGAGGTCGGACGGCGGCAGCACCGGGCGCGTGCGGTCGCCCTTCAGCACCTGCCAGCGCGACTGCGTGTCGCGCGAGAAGCGCGTGAACGCCTCGTGCAGGTCCGCCGGCACCCACAGGCTCGTGCCCTCCGGCAGGTAGTCGAAGAGCGTCGCCGTGGCGTCGAAGAAGAGCGGCAGGAAATACTCGATCCCCGCCGGCGCGATGCCGTTCGAGACGTCCTTGTAGATCGACGACTTCGACGGATCGCCCTCGAAGGTCTCGCGGAACCGCTGGCGGAAGCGCGTGCGCCCGGCGTCGTCCATCGGGAACTCGCGCGCGGGCAAGAGGCGTATCTCGGGCACCTGGTAGACCGTGCGCTGCGTGTCCGGGTCGAAGGTGCGGATCGACTCGATCTCGTCGTCGGCGAGGTCGATGCGGAACGGCAGCGCCGAGCCCATCGGGAAGAGGTCGATCAGCCCGCCGCGCACGCAGTACTCGCCCGGCGCGACCACCTGCGTCACGTGCGTGTAGCCCGCGGTGACGAGCTGCGAGCGCAGCGGCTGCAGCGCGAGCTTGTCGCCCTTCTTCACGAAGAAGCTGTACGCCGCGAGATACGCGGGCGGCCCCATGCGGTAGAGCGCGGTCGTGGCGGGAACGATCGCGACGTCGAGCTCGCCGCGCGTGATGCGGTAGAGCGTCGCGAGGCGCTCGGACACGAGGTCGTGGTGCGGCGAGAAGCTGTCGTAGGGCAGCGTCTCCCAGTCGGGGAGGAGCAGCACCTGCAGCTCGGGGGCGAACCACGGGATCTCGTCGCGCAGGCGCTGCGCCTCGCCGGCGTCGGCGGTGAACACCACCAAGGGGCGCGACGAAGCCGCCAGCCGCGCGAGAGCCAGCGCGTCGGCGGAGCCGGCGAGCGTGGACGCGACCGCGGGACGATCTTCGGTGACGATGTCTGTCATGCAGAAACGGCAAAACCCGCGCAAGGCCTCGCGGCGCATTTCGCGCGGCGGGCCCCGGCGCGGGACACGGATATAATTATAGCGGACCCCTCGATCAGACCCGGCTCAGCGACCCAGAGTGGCGGCACGAACCTTCGGATTGATTCCCGCGGCCGGCTCGGGTTCCCGGCTCGGGTCCGCCGCTCCCAAGCAGTACCTCTCCCTCGCCGGCCGGCCCATGCTCCACCACGCGATCGCCGGCCTGCTCTCGGACCCGCGCGTCGAGATGGTGTTCGTGGTGCTCGCGCCCGACGACGCCGCGTTCCGCGCGCTCGACTGGAGCGCCTTCGGCGAGCGCGTCGCGCCGCTCTGGTGCGGGGGCGCCTCGCGCCGCGACAGCGTGCTGAACGGGCTGATCGCCGCGGCGTCCGCGGTCGAGCCGAGCGACTGGATGCTCGTGCACGACGCGGCGCGCCCGTGCCTCGGGAAGGTCGAGCTCGCGCGCCTGATCGACGCCGCGTCGCGCGACGAGGTCGGCGGCATCCTCGCCGTGCCGGTCGCCGACACGCTGAAGCGCGCCGACGAGGAGAAGCGCATCGCCGCGACCGAGCCGCGCGAGGGCCTGTGGCAGGCGCAGACGCCGCAGATGTTCCGGCACGGCCTGCTGCTGAGAGCCCTTCGAGGCGCGCCGCTCGTCACCGACGAGGCCGCGGCGGTCGAGGGGCTGGGCTACCGGCCGCTGCTCGTCGAAGGCAGCGCGCGCAACCTCAAGGTGACCTTTCCCTCCGATCTCGCGCTCGCGGAGCGATTCCTCGTGGAGAATCCGAGATGAGCTTCCGCATCGGCCAGGGCTTCGACAGCCACGCGCTCGCCGCGGGGCGCAGGCTCGTGATCGGCGGCGTCGAGATCGCGCACGCGAAGGGGCTCGCGGGCCACTCCGACGCCGACGTGCTGATCCACGCGATCTGCGACGCGCTCCTCGGCGCGGCCGCGCTCGGCGACATCGGCCGCCACTTCCCGGACGGCGATCCGAAGTACAAGGACGCGGACAGCCGCGCGCTGCTCCGCGCGGTCGCGAAGAAGGTGAGGGAAGCCGGCTTCGACATCGCCAACGTCGACGCGACCGTGATCGCCGAGGCGCCGAAGCTGGCGCCTCACATCCCGGCCATGGTGAAGAACCTCGCGGCCGATCTCGGCGTCGGCGAGCGCGAAGTCAACGTCAAGGCGAAGACCGCCGAGAAGATGGGCGCGCTCGGACGGGGCGAGGGCATCGCCGCGCAGGCGATCGCGCTGCTCGCGCCGAAGTGAGGCTCTTCTTCGCGCTGTGGCCGAACGCGGTCACTCGAACGAGACTCGACCGCTGGGGCCAGTCGCTGCACGACGTCTGCGGCGGGCGGCGCACGAGCGCCGAGAGCCTGCACCTCACGCTCGCGTTCCTGGGGAACGTCGCCGACGCGCGCGTTCCCGAGGTCGAGGCCGCGATGCAGCGCGTCGCTCCAAGGCGCTTCCTCCTCACGCTCGACACGCCGGGCTACTGGAAGAAGAACAGCATCGCCTGGGCGGGCACCACCGCCGTGCCGGCCGAGCTCGAGGCGCTCGCCGCGGACCTGCGAACCGAGCTCGCCGCCGCCGGCATCCCGTTCGACCCGCAGCCCTTCGCCGTGCACGTCACGCTGCTGCGCGATGCGCGCGCGCCCGCGGCGATGCCCGCGCTCGAGGCGATCGCGTGGCCGGTGGACGGATTCGCGCTCGTCGCGTCGGCGGGCGGGCGCTACGAGATCCGCAAGGCGTCCGGTCCCGGCGAATGACGATCGCCCTCTACTATTCGCCGGGATCGTGCTCGCTCGCGCCGCACATCGTGCTGAACGAGATCGGCCAGCCGTTCGAGCTGAGGAAGTTCGCGACCGCCGACCGCGCGAATTATTCGGCGGAATATCTCGCGGTCAATCCCAAGGGACGGATCCCGGCGCTCGAGATCGACGGCTTCGTGCTCACCGAGAATCCCGCGATCCTCGCGTACCTCGGGCGCAGGTTCCCGGCCGCGGGGCTCTATCCGGCCGACGCCGGGGAGGCCGAGGCGCGCTGCCTGGAGCTGCTCGCGTGGTCGTCGAACACGGCGCACGTCGCGTACGCGCAGCTGCGCCGCCCCGAGCGCTTCGTGCCGAGCGAGCCGGACTACGCGCCGGTGAAGGACAGCGGGCACGTCAACTACGGGCGCTGCCTCGCCGACATCGACGGGAGGCTCCAGCGCCGGCAGTACGCCGTCGGCGCCCGGCTCAGCGTGGTCGATCCGTTCTGGCTCGTGTTCTACCGATGGGGCATCCTCAGCGGCTACGAGATGCGAGCCAAGTTCCCCGCGTATACGGCTTACGCGGAGCGCCTGTGCGAGCGGCCGAGCGTCCAGCGCGCGCTGACCGCGGAGGGAATCTCGGTATGGAGCTGAAAAGGAGGGCGAGCGCGAAAAAGCAAGGTTCCGCCGGGAGCGCACCGGCATCCCGGCTGATCGACCAGCGCATCGCCGGCCTCGGCGACTGGCGCGGCGAGACCCTCGCCCGGATGCGCAAGCTGATCCGGCAGGCCGATCCCGACATCGTCGAGGAGTGGAAGTGGGACGGCCCGGTCTGGTCGCGCGACGGCGTGATCTGCACCGGCGAGACGTACAAGGCGGTCGTGAAGCTCACGTTCCTCAAGGGCGCGTCGCTCGAGGACCCGGCCAGGATCTTCAACTCGAGCCTCGAGGGCGCCACACGGCGCGCGATCGACATCCGCGAGGGCGAGACCATCGATGCGGAGGCGTTCGAGGCGCTGATCCGCGCGGCGGCGGCGGCCAACGCGTCCGGCGCTCCGGCCAAGCGCGCGAAGAAGCGGAGTTGAAGGAGCCAACAGCGCGGCGCCTAGCCGACAGCACCGCCGGTCGGGGCGCATGCCCGCCGGCTCGACCTGCCGTGCCCTACATGCAGTAAGCCGTTGCGATATCCTCGCGGCCATGCCTGCCGCGAGGATCCGCGTGCTGAGCCTCATCCCCCCGATGACGCAGCTCAACACGCCTTATCCGTCCACCGCGTACCTCACCGGGTTCCTGCGCTCGCGCGCGATCGACGCGCGCCAGGAGGACCTCGCGCTCGCGCTGGTGCTGAAGCTCTTCTCGCGCGAGGGCCTCGCGGCGCTGCGCGACGCGGCCGAGGCGAAGCCCGCGGGAAAGCGCCCGGCGCGGCTGCGCCGTTTCCTGCGCGAGTACCCGCGCTACGCCGACACCGTCGACGCGGCGATCGCGTACCTGCAGGGGCGCGACCCGACGCTCGCGCACCGGATCGCCTCGCGCGCGTTCCTCCCCGAAGGCGCGCGCTTCGCCTCGCTCGACGTCTACGTCGCGAGAGCGGACGAGGATCCGCTCGCGTGGGCCTTCGGCGCGCTCGGCGTCGCCGACCGCGCGCGCCACCTCGCGACGCTGTACCTCGAGGACCTCGCCGACGCGCTGCGCGACGCGGCCGACGAGCGCTTCGAGTTCGTGCGCTACGCCGAGCGGCTGGCGGCGAACCAGCCGAGCTTCGATCCGCTCGCGCGCGCGCTAGCGGCCGAGCCGACGCTCGTCGACCGCACGCTCGAGGCGCTGGCGCTCGAGGCGCTCGGGCGCCACCAGGCCGGCGTGGTGCTGCTGTCGGTGCCGTTTCCCGGCTCGGTGTACGCGGCGCTGCGCGTCGCGCAGGCGCTGAAGCGGCACGACCCGGACGTCGTCACCGTGCTCGGCGGCGGCTACGTCAACACCGAGCTGCGCAGCGTGAGCGAGCCGCGGCTCTTCGATCACGTCGACTACGTGACGCTCGACGCGGGCGAGCGGCCGCTGCTCGCGCTGCTCGAGCACGTGGAGGGCAGGCGATCGCGCGAGCGCCTGGTGCGCACCTTCTATCGCGAGGACGGCAGGGTCCGCTACGTCAACTTCCCCGAGCCCGACGTTCCCTTCGAGGAGACCGGCACGCCGACCTGGGACGGCCTGCCGCTCGAGCGCTACCTCTCGCTCCTCGACCTGCTGAACCCGATGCACCGCCTCTGGAGCGACGGGCGCTGGAACAAGCTCACCGTCGCTCAAGGGTGCTACTGGAAGAAGTGCACCTTCTGCGACACCAGCCTCGACTACATCTCGCGCTACGAGGCGGCGTCGGCGAAGACGCTGGTCGACCGCATCGAGGCGATCGTCGCCGAGACCGGCCAGACCGGCTTCCACTTCGTCGACGAGGCCGCGCCGCCGAAGGTGCTGAAGGCGCTCGCCGCCGAGCTGCAGGCGCGCGGCACGTCGATCTCGTGGTGGGGCAACATCCGCTTCGAGAAGACGTTCACCCCCGAGCTCTGCCGCAAGCTCGCCGCGAGCGGCTGCATCGCGATCTCGGGGGGCCTCGAGGTCGCGTCCGACCGCCTGCTGAAGCTCATCGACAAGGGCGTCACGGTCGAGCAGGTCGCGCGCGTCACGCGCGCCTTCGCCGACGCGGGCGTCCTCGTGCACGCCTACCTGATGTACGGCTTTCCCACGCAGACCGTGCAGGACACCGTGGACGCGCTCGAGTACGTGCGCCAGCTCTTCGCCAACGGCTGCGTCCACAGCGGGTATTTCCACCGCTTCGCCTGCACCGTGCACTCTCCCGTCGGAAAAAACCCCGGCGCGTTCGGCATCACGCTCGCGCCGTCGCCCGACGCGACTTTCGCGAAGAACGACGTCGCGTTCGTCGACCCGACCGGCGTCGACCACGACCGCCTCGGCCGCGCGCTCACGAAGGCGCTCTACAACTTCATGCACGGCGTCGGGCTGGAGGAGGACGTGCGCCTCTGGTTCGAGGACGAGTTCGAGGGCCAGCGCGTGCCGAAGCCGACGGTCGGCCGGCGGCGGATCGAGAAGGCGCTGGCCGCGGCGTGAGCCGCGGCGGCGCTTACTTCATCTCGACCGTGTAGAGCTGTAGCTCGGTCTTGCCGACGTTGCGGGTCGAATATTTGACGTCGCCCGGCTGCACGATGCGCGTGTCCCCGGTCTTGTACGGCCGGAGCTCCTTCTTGCCGTCGGGGAACGTGCGCTCGAGCGTGCCGCCTTTCAGCGCGCGCACGACGCGGTAGCCGCGCGCGCTTTCCGCGGGACGCTCGTCGCCCGGCTTGTACGTGATGATGTAGGCGCGCAGCTTGTCGTCGCTGACGATCTCGGTGATCTTCGCCTCTCCGGCCGCCGAGGCGGCGGTCTTGTCCTGCGCGAGCGAAGCTGCCGACCCGAGCGAAAGCGCGAGCGCGGCGGCGGCGATTGCAAACGATGGCTTCATTGTTTTCTCCCTTGTGGTTGCCGAATCATTCCGGCGGGCTGCGCGGCCTCCTAAGGCAGCGCGACGTCGTAGCCGCTCAGCGCGCACAGCATCTGGCCGAACGCGGCGCCCGACGAGGTGAGGTGCGCCTGCAGGCGCTCGCCCGCTTCGGCGTAGACGAGCGTCATGTGGCTCGCCGTGCCCTGGAGCACGGCCGCGCCGGAGGCGAAATTCGAGAGCGTGACCGGGAACATGTCGAGCGTTCCCTGGGTGCCTTCGATGAACCCGGCGCCGGAGATGGTCGCGTTCGGCGTCGCCGGGATGAACGAGAAGCACGAGACGTGCGTGATCACGCGGCGCGCGCCGCCCGGGACGGCGCCGAAGACCGCGGCGCAGTCGCCCGCGAACTGGCAGCTCGCGAACGCCGTTTCCTGGTACGGGTGCCGGCCCGGCTCGTCCTGGTTCACGGTCCTCACGGGCGCGGCGATCGTCACCGGAACGCTCGCGCCCGGGTTGAGCGTCACGGGATTGACGACCGTCACCGGCGTCGGCTTCTCCGCGCGAGCGATTCCGGGCAATACGGCGGCGCAGATCAAGGCGAGCGCGCGCAGCGCGCCGCCGGCTTTCGTGTTCATGGACGCTCCCTGGGCATGGCGCCCCCGCGATCGAGGGCAGCCGCCACCCTAGGGCCCGGGCGCTTACCGATCGCTTACCGATTCGCGAGAAGAGGTCAGCCGCGGTCGCCGCCGCGCAGCGCCTTCACCGTGCGCAGAAAACTGACCAGGCAGGCGATGCCGACGAGCGCGCACATCACGGCGCCGAACACGGCGACCCCGGCCGCCTTCTTCATCTCGGGGTCGGCGGTGTCGGGCCACGGCTGGAAGAACACGGGCGCCATGAGAGCGGCGACGATCCACGCCGGCACGCCGATGACGGCGGAGCCGATCAGGTTCACCACGAGCCGCCATTCCGAAACTTGTTTCGCCATGTCGTTCCTCTGGCGCCGCAATGTAATACGAACGCGGCCGCGCGTCTTCCCGGCCCGTCCGCCGACGCGTAAGTCATCGGTAAGTCGCGGGATGGTTAGCTGCACGGTTTTCCTCACGAGGACCGACGCGATGGAGCACTACGCCGCTTTTCTGCGACCGCTCGTCCTGCTCGCCGCGGCGTGCGCCCTCGCGCCCGCCTTCGGCCAGCAGCGCCCGTCGCCGTTCGCCGCGCAGCCGGCGCAGCAGCAGAGCCAGTCGCCGTTCGCGGCGCGGCCCGCGCAGCCACAGCGCGAGGCGGCGTCGCTCATCGTGCCCGGAGAGGACCACGCGGCGCTCATGCGCAGGCTGCGGGTCCTGCGGACGTATCGCATCGCCGAGCTGCGCGCGAATCCGCGCGTGCGCCTCGGGGCGGGGCTCGAGGCCAACCTGACGCCGGTGCTGAACAACCCGTCGTCCACGTTCAACGTCGCCCAGAAGCTGCGCGCGCTGCCGCGCCAGGTCGAGGTCCGGGCGGAGGAGAGCACTTTCGACGAGGTGGAGCAGGGCCTCCTCGTCCACGGCAGCCTGAGCTACCGCATCCTGCGCGGCGCGTGCCGCGACGCCGGCACGCGGGCCCAGCTCGCCGCCGCCGGCGCACCCTGCTTCACCGCGGAGCCGGAAAGCTCGCGCATCGCCGCCTTCGCCACGCCGCGCAATCCGCGCTACGTCGCCGATCCGGCGCGGCGCGCTCGCGCGGTCGCCGAATACCGCGAGAAGCTGGCCGCTTCGCGCGCCCGCAGCGCGGCTCGCGTCACCGCGCTGCGCCAGGCGCTCTCCGATCCGGGAAAGCGCGCCGGGGCCGTGGCGCGCGTCGGCGCCGCGGAGGTCCGGCGCGTCGCCGCGCTCGGCGACGAGCAGCTCAAGCAGGAGGCCGTCGAGTCCGCGCGAGTCACGATCGAGGAGACGATCTACGTTCCTCGCATCGCGACGCTCGAGCGCACGCCCGGCATCGGGGCGATGCACATCGGGTCGGGAAAGCCTTCGGCACCCGCGCTCAAGAAATTCGCGGCCCGGCCGGCGCCGCCCAGGCCTTCCGGTCCCTCGGCGGCCAACCCACCCAGGCAGGCGCAGGGCGAGAGCCACCGGACGCAGGCGCTCGGCTCGTACGTCTATCTCACGGGCTTCACCTACGGCGACGCGCGCGGGTGGCGCAAGCGCGTCAGCGTCACCGTCGACTGGTGCCTCGGCCTCTTCGACGGCTGCGAGGACACGTACTTCCTCGAGCCGCACGCGGAGTTCCATTACGGGTTCGGCCTGCGCTTCGCGATCCAGGCCACGCTCGAGTACAGCTTCGACTGGCGCGCCACGAGCCCGCCGACAGGCCGCGCCGCGGTCAAGGTCGACTTCGTGCCGATCTACGGGACGCCGCAGGCCTTCAAGTCCACGGGACTGCCCGACGCGCAGCTGTTCGACGGCAAGGAGCTCGTCGCCGAGGCCGGCGCCAGCGCCGGGCTGAACTTTTCGGTGCCGATCCTCGGCTCGCACGATCCGACCATCGGCAAAAACTTCGATCTCACCGCGAAGCTGCCGGCGCCGTTCACGAACGGCAAGTTCACGCCGCCCGCGCCGGGCTTCGAGCTGCCGGCCCGGGATCCCATCCTGCTGGACATCGACCTCATCGGCGGCATCGCCAACTACGGAATCGCGGGCGCGCAGGTGCTGCCGGGGTTCCAGGTCGCGCTGCGCTCGAACGCCCTGCAGTTCACCCTCTACGACAAGGTGAGCCAGACGCGGACGCCGGTCGTCCAGAGCGGCCGGAGCACTCCGCTGGGCGTGAGGAACGACCGCGTCATGTCGAGCGAGTTCAGCCTCGCCGATCCCCTCTACAATCTGTCGTTCGAGCTCACGCCGGGCGTCGACGCGCACCTGTTCATCGACGTCGACGTGTGGTCGGACACCTGGGACTGGTGGGTCCCGCTGACGATGCTGAAGGTCTCGCTGCCGCCGGACGGAGCGCAGTTCAGCTGCCACGACAACACGCAGTGCGAGCGCGACTTCAGCGAGCCGGGGATTCCGATCAAGATGCCCAGGCTGCCGCCTTCGCTATAGTGGCGGGAAAAAGGGGAGGGACATGGAGCCGTTCTTGGCCGCGTACATGGCCGTCTGGGGCGCCGCATGCGCCGCGGCGGTCGCGATCGTCGCGCGCGATCCCGGCGCGTTCCCGTTTCTCGCCCCGGAGTACCGGCGGTTCCTCGGGGTGCGCTGGAAGGTCCTGACCTTCGCCGTCGCCGCCGTCGGGCTCACGGGGGTCGCGCCGTATACGGGCGACCCGACGTGGGACTACGTCGACGCCGCGTTCCAGTCGGTGCTGACGTTCATCGGCGCGCCGTGGGCGGTGGGAACGCTCTACCTCTTTCTCAGGCGCGCGGCGCGTCCGAAGCAGGCTTTCGTCGCCGCCTGCGTCTGGATGTTCTCGGCGAGCTGGTCGTACGATTTGTACATCCTGGTCCGCGACGGCCGGTATCCCGACACCTGGGCGATCAACATCGTCGCGTCCTCCGTGCTGTACCTCGCGGCCGGGCTGCTGTGGAACCTCGACTGGCGACCCGGGCGCGGCGTGACGTTCGCGTTCCTCGAGCCGGAATGGCTGGCGGTGCGGACCGGAACCGCGTTCGTGCGCGTCCTCGGCTACGCGCTGCCGTTCATGCTCATCGCCGCCGCGTCGGTGGCGTATTTTCTCGTGACCGCCCGGTGACCGCGCCCGCGCCCGAATGCCCGGCGTGCCGGGCGGCGCTGACGCAGGCCGAGCGCGTCGCGTCGATCTGCGGCGACGTCTTCGGCGACGAGTACATCGACACCTTCTACCGCTGCGCGCGCTGCGGCGCGTACAGCCGCGAGAGCTTCCGCGACCGGTTCTCCGGCCCGAGCTCGGCGCGCGTCGAGCGGCTCGAGGCGCAGGCGGCGGAAGCGCTGATCGAGCTCGTGCGCCGCTGCCCGTCGCCGGCGGACGAGGACTGCCGCTGCGAGGCGCACCGCGAGTACTTCAGGATCTAGCCGGGGGGCCGAGCCGGTCTCAGGCCGTAGATCCCGGTAAAGCTCGTGTGCCAGAGCGGGTAGGCGTCGGCGGGCTTGTTGCAGCGGTACGAGACGTACCGGTCGGTGTTGCCGGCGTAGGCGCAGCGGCCCGGGTCGGCCGCCACCATGCTCACGAAATGCGCGGAGAGCGCCATCGCGATCAACAGCATCGCGGCGTTGACGATCCAGCGCGTCCACCGGCGCTGGAGATAGGCGGCGCACGCGCCAGCGGTAAGGGCGGGCACGATCACCTGCGAGACCGAGACGATCTTGGGGCCGAAGGCGTACGCGGGTCCTATTGCATAGGGGACCGCGAACACGAGCAGGAAAGCGAGCAACGCGGGGACTCCGGCTCCGGGCTTGCGTCCGAAGCGCCGGACGATCAGCGCGGCGAGCGGCAGCAGGGCGATGAGCGCGAGCGCGTGCAGATCGTCTTCCGCCATTCTCAGCGGACGATCTCGTACTTCTGCGTCAGGCTGTTCACCACGAATTGCGCGTCGAACACGATCCCCGGCAGGTCGGGCTTGCCGCGGAAGCAGGCGATCGTGTTGACCGTGCCCGGCTGACGCACGACGCTGGTCTGGCCGCCCGACGTGTTCGTCGTGGTCCTGGTGCGAGTCGTGTCGCCCGACTGGGTCGAGGTCTCCCTCGAGACCGAGCGCGTCGGCTCCGTGTGCGTCACGTATTGCGACTGGTCCTTCTCCGCGATCACGATGAAGTGCGTGAACCCGTGCTCGAGCGCGACCTCGGCGCTGCGCAGCAGGGCGAAGTCCTCGGCACGCTCGACGCTCGTGTCGCCGTTGCCGGTGAACGAGACGCGGAAGACGTTCTCGCCGAGCTGCGTGT
Organism: Burkholderiales bacterium; assembly: GCA_035651815.1. Lineage (GTDB taxonomy): Bacteria > Pseudomonadota > Gammaproteobacteria > Burkholderiales > SG8-39 > VBDM01. Next base: position 14,460 of record DASRFB010000111.1, read on the forward strand.
CGGCGTAGCCGCCGAGCAGGCCCCTGGGCTGGTACGGCGTCGCGCACGCGGCGAGCGCGAGCGCGAGGACCGGTAGCAGCCCGCGCGGCATCACGGCGCCGCGATCGTCTGCGCCAGGATCGAGCCGTCGGCCTGCACGACGCCGGTGACGACGACGGAGTCGCCGACGGCGAGGTCGGCGAATCCGGCCGGCGCCCCGGCGACCGAGATCAGCGTCGCCGCGCTGGACGTCACGGTGGTGCCCGACACGACGAGCATCGGCGCCGCGAGCGAATCGATGACCCCGGACAGCGTCACGCCCGAGGGCACGGTGACGCTCGCGGCCAGGACGGACCCGTCGGCCTGCACCTGGCCGGTGACCGTGGCCTGCTCGCCGACGCGCAGATCCGCGAGGCCGACCGCGAGGCCGCCGGCCGTGATCGTGGTCGCCGGCCCCACGACGACGCTCTTCCCTGCAACCGTGAGCCCGCCCGGGCCGATGGATTCGATCGCGCCGCTGAGGGTGACGATCGAGCGGATCGCGACGCTCCCGGCCTCGAACTCGGTGCGCTCGAAGCGCCCCTGCACGGATACGCGCTGGCCGACCGCGAGATCGGCGAACGACGCCGGCTGGCCGTCGCGCGTGAAGACGGTCGAGCGCTCGACTTCGATCGGCTGCACGGCGTTGCCGGTGTCGAGCGCGAAGCCTTCGCGCCCGATCGAGGTCACCGTGCCGGCGAGCGTCACGGTGGCGTGCCGGGCGTCGTCGCGGTCGCGCGCGGACGCCGGTGCGAGCATGGCGGCGAGCACCAGGAACGCGGTGCACGCGCCGAATATCTTGTTCATCTTCTTCGTCTCCTCGACATGGCCGCGGCAACCATAGGCGAGGCGCGCTTACGGATCGCTTACCGATTGGCCGACACGCGCGCGCGCATCGCCTCGGTCTCCGCCGACGGCCGCACGCCGAGCACCACCGACAGCATGTGGCGGCAGCGCCGGTAGGCCTCGAGCGCCTCGGCCCTGCGGCCGCCCGCGAGATACGCGGCCATGAGGTTGCGGTACAGGCCCTCGGCGAGCGGGTCGACCTCGAGCGCGCGGCGGTAGAGCTCGACGGCGGCGGGATGCTCGCCGCGCTCCTCGCGCGTCGCGCCGCAGCGCTCGACCCAGCGCAGGAATTTGCTGCGCAGGCGCTCGCGCCGCGGCAGCAGCCACGGCGTCTCCTCGTCGCCCTGCAGGAAGTGGCCGGCGTAGAGGGCGAGCGCGCGCTCGGCCTCCGCGAGCTCCCCGGAGGGCGTTCCGCCGGCGCGCCCGCAGGCGTCGAGCGCCTGCTCGAACGCGAAGGCGTCGACCCAGCACCAGCGGGGGTTGAGCGCGATCCGGCCGTCGGCGACGACCACCGCGCCCTCCAGCCCGAGGAGCTTGCGCAGCCGGTGCAGCGTCACGTCGAGCGCGGTCTGCGCGGCGTCGCCGTCGGACGCCGGCCACAGCGCCGAGGCGACCGTGTCGCTCGCGGCGCCGCGCGGCCCGTAGGCGACGATCGCCTTCAGCAGGTCGAGGACGCGCTGCTGCGCCTTGCCGCCCGACTTCACCGGCACGCCGTCGCGGACCAGCTCGAAGCGCCCGAGCGCGTGGATCCGTATCGGCCAGGGCCAGCTCTCGGGCGCCGACGCACCGGGCGCCAGCGCGCGCTTGCGGATCAGGCGGCGCACGTAGTCGATCTCGATGCCGTGGCGCAGCGCCTTGGCGCAGAGCTCCGACATCAGCTCCGGGATCCACCACGGATGGCAGTTCATGTAGTTATGCCGGCGCCCGATCGCGAGCGCCTCGCGCAGGGCCGCCATGGCGCGGCCTTCCTCGCCCGCGCGCGAGTGGACGATCGCCAGCATGAGCGACGCGGCGAACAGCATGTAGCTGCTCGGCATCGCGTGCGCGAACGCCGTCACCTCGACGAGCAGGGCGCGCGCGGCCTCGTGCTGGCCGTCGAGCAGCAGCATCTGCGCCGTCTCGTAGCGGAACCAGTTGATGCCGAAGCGCATGCCGAGATCCTCGGCGGCGGGGAGCTGGCGCAGCGCCGTCGCGAGCGCCGATGCGCGGTCGCCTCGCCCGAGCAGGAGCCCCGCGCGCATGAAATCGCCGTGGACCGTGGTCGCCGAGCGCTGCGGCGGCGCGACGCGCAGCAGGCGCGCGAGGCTCTCCTCGGCGCGCGCGAGATCGCCGGCGCTCAGCGACGCGTACAGCTGCTGGATCGCGATGTCGGCATCCATGATGTGGACGCCGGTCTCGTTCGCGAACGCCTGCGCCTTGCCCAGCGCCTCGAACGCGATCTCGTGCTCGGCGTTCTGATAGGCCCAGGCGCTCGTGGCGAGGTGCGCGGTGATGGTGCCGAGCGGGCTCTCGGCGTCGTCTCCGGCCCGCTCGAGCTGCGCCAGCAGCGCGCGCGCGGCCTCGAAATCGCCGGTGAAAAGCTGATACCAGAGGACGAAGCCGAACAGCCTCGCGCGGTGGCGCCCGGCCGGCGGCGTGCGGATCAGCTCGAGCGCGCGCCGCGCCCAGGTCCGAATCATCGGATGCAGCGGCTGCGCGAACAGCACGCCCAGCATGCAGTCGATCACCGCGAGCTCGAGCTCGAACGGCGGCGACGGGATGCGCGCGAGCGCCTCCTCGAGGCACGTGATCCAGGCGAGTGCCGGGGTCATCGCGCCCCAGGCATAGGTCTGAATCACCCCGGTGCACGCGAGCACGGCGCCGAAGCCTTCGCCCGACGCCTCGAACATGCCATACGCGAGCTCGAGAGCGGCGCGCGCGGCCGCGGCATCGGTGAAGCACAGGCACGCGCCGCGCCAGTACGTGAGCCACGCCGACCCGGCCACCAGGTCCGCGGGGACGCTCGCGATCCAGCCGATGAGGGTCCGCCAGCGGCCCTGCTGCATGAGGGCGCGCGCGTGCTCGCCGATCAGGAGCGCGAGCGCCGGCCAGTCGCGGCCCTCGGCGAGCAATGCCGCCGCGGCCTCCACCTGGCCCGCCGGCGCGAGCAGCGCCGCGGCCTGCCGGCAGCGTCGCGAGAAGCCCTCGGCGCCGAAGGCCTCGCGGGCGCGCGAGAGCAGGAAGTCGCGGAACAGCGGGTGGAACTCGTAGCTCGAATCGCCGCCGGCCGAGATGCGCCGCTCGGTGAAGAAGTGGCCGCGGTGGAGATCCTCGAGCACCTGCCCGGCGCCGGGGCGTCCGGTGAGCCGCTCGACCAGGTGCGGCGACATGACCGGCAGCAGCGCCGCGTGCATGAGGAAGCCGCGGGTCTCGGCGCCGGCCGCCGCGAAGATCTCGCCCGCGAAGTACTCGAACAGCGGATGGCGCGCGTCGCCCGCACCGAGCGCCGGGGCGATGCCTTGCGCCTTCGCGCGCAGCGTCAGCACCAGGCCCGCGGCCCATCCCCGGACGATGCCGAGGACGGCCGAGGCCGCGCTCGAGCGGTATCCGCGCGAGCGCGCGATGGCGCGGGCCTCGCGCTCGTCGAGGCGCAGGTCCTCGGCGCCGATGCGCACGAGCGCCGCGTCGGCGAGACGGCCCGCGAGCGCCTCGCCCGGAGCGCTGCGGCTGATGCAGACGAGCGCGACCTGGGGCGGGACCTCGCTCATCGCCCACGCGAGGATCTGCTCGAGGGGAGCATCGCCGCCCGCGGCGTGGCAGTTGTCGAAGACCACCGCGCACGGGACCTCGAGCCGCGAGAACAGCGCCTGGAAGTAACGTCGGGTGAATTCGCGCAGGCCGCCGAGATATTCCGGCGTGAAGTGCGGCAGCGGCCGCTGCCGCGCCCGGCCCAGCCCCTGGGCCGCGATGCCGAGATAGTGGAACAGCGTGGCGGGATCGCGATCGCCCGGGTCGACCTGGTACCAGACGACGCGACGCCCGCGCTCGGCGAGCCAGCTCGCGACGAGCGAGGTCTTGCCGGCGCCGCCGGGCCCGGAGATCCATGCCGCGCCGCCGCCGCTTACGCGATCGAGCGCCCGGAACAGCCGGGGTCGAGGCACCAGCACCTCGGCGTTCGGAGGCGTGAGCTTGGCGAGCTTCGCGGCTTGCCGGCGAGAGCCCCTAGCCGCGGTCGAGGACATGCATCGGAGTTGTTCTTATGGTTGTTGAAGCCGCTGCGAAAGCGATCCGCCCCTCCGCGGATCCAGCGATAACACCGCTCGCGCCGGGGATTATTCCTTCCGAGCCTGACAATGCGCTGTCATCGCGGACTTGCGCGATCGGTAAGTCATCCGTAAGTGGAGCGCGTCTAGGGTTGCCTCGCGAAAACCAAGCAAAATCAAGGAGAGCGGATGAATCCGTCCGAATTGCTGATCGCCGCCGCGATGGCGGTGCTGGCCGGCGCGGCGATGGCCGAGCCCATGAACCTCAAGCCCGGCCTCTGGGAGACGACCGAGAAAGTCCAGGCCGGCGCCGCGCTCGCCGGCGGCCTGGGACGCCTGGTGAAAGGCGCGGACAAGCTTCCCGTGGGCGCCGACACCTCGCGCGGCGTGACGACCAAGCGCTGCATCACGGGCGAGGACCTGAAGCACGACAACTGGTTCGCGAAGGACAAGGACCCGAGCTGCAAATTCAACGTCACGACGAGCTCGAAGAACGCGTTCGTCGCGAGCCGGCAGTGCGGCGCCAAGGTATCGCACCAGGCGGACATCGATATCCGCTCGCCGGACCCCGAGCACTGGACCGGCAGCGTCAAGTCGAAGGTGACGAGCGGCGGCAAGGAAGAGACGACGACGCTCGAGCTCTCGGGCAAATGGCTCGCCGCCGACTGCGGCGCGAAGAAATGAGAGCGATCGCGCCCGCCGCGTCGACGGCAATCGCGGCGCTCGCGGCGCTGCTCGCGGGCGGCTGCGCCGACCTGCTGGTCGGCGACTCCGCGCCGACGCAGAGCACCGGGGCGACCTCGCAGGCGCTGCAGAAGCTGCCGCGGCGTCCCGGCGAGCGCGTGCCGGTGACCCTCTACGAGTTCCGCTCCGAGGTCCCCGAGGTCAACGGCCGCGCCGCCACCGACATGTTCATCACCGCGCTGGTGAAGTCGGGACAGTTCTCGGTGCAGGAGCGCTCGCGCGTCAACCAGGGGGTGATCCGCGAGAAGCAGATGAACGCCGCGGGCCAGACGACCGGCAACTCGGGCCAGATCCCGCTGCGCGAGGCGCGCTACGTGTTCGAAGGCACGGTGTCCGAGGCGAACGGCTCGGCGAAGTCGAGCCGCACCGGGTTCAACATCGGCGGCGCGCAGATCGGCGGGGGCACGAACACCGACACGATCGGCGTGGACGTGCGCATCGTCGAGGTCGCCACCGGCGACATCGTCGACGCGATCAACGTGCGCAAGGAGATGAAGAGCGCGACCACGTCGGCCTCGGGCTTCAACACCCTGGTCACGAACGTGCGGGCGCAGAAAGGCAAGGAGACCTCCACGCTCATGCCCGACGTCACGCACGAGAGCACGCGCAAGGAGAGCGTCGACGCGGCGCTGCGCGCGTGCATCGAGTCGGCGGTGGCCGAGCTGAGCAAGCGGTTCCAGCAATAAGGCGTGCGCGTCGCGGTCTTCGTCGTCGCAGCCGTGATGCTCGCAGGCGCCGGGCCGGCGGTCGCGGAAGACGCGACGCGCACGCCGATCGACTGGCGGCCGCTGTGGTCCGACCCGCCCCGGATCGACCCGCTGCTCTTCGCGCCGCCTGACGCGGCATCCCGACCGCCGGGTTGGCGTTCCGCCGCCGAGCGTGCCCCCGGCGCGGCGGTGCTGCCGCCGCGCGCGCCGAGCACGCTGCTCGAGCGGCGCGCCGATCCGGCGCCGGGCTGCGCGGTCCTCGACGGTTGCCTGCTCTACGTTCCCGTCGTACCGATTACCGGAAACCCAGGGAGATGGCCATGAAGAAGATCGTCGCGGCGCGCGCCGCTTTGCTCGCCGCATTGCTCGCTGCGGCGTCCACCGGTGCGCACGCGCAGGGTGCGCGCGCGCCTTCGCCGTTCGGCACCGGGTCGCAGACCTCGCAGCCGCCGGCGGACTGGCGCGCGAGCCCGCGCGAGAGCACGGTCGCGCCCGCGCAGACGCCGCCGAATCCGGCCGTTCCTCCGAATCCGTGCATGACGACGAAGGTCCAGGGCGCGACCCCGCCGAATCCGTGCACGCCGCAGAGCGCGGCGCGCGGCGCCGTCGCCCAGCGGGTGAATGCGCCGAGGCTGTCGATCTCGTTTGCGAGGCCCGCGTTCGCGGTGGCGCAATCGTGCCAGGCGGGCGTGCCGCTGCTCTCGCTCAAGATCGTGATCGCGAATACCGGGACCGTGCCTTACCAGAGTCCCGCCTACCCGCTGGCGATCGTCGCGCGCGACCAGGCCAAGGTGTCGTGGCAAGGGCAGGCGCCGCTGCCGTCGCTTCCCGCGGGCGCCTCGAAGGCGATGTCGGTCCCGGTGTTCCCGCCGACCTATGCTCCGCGCGCCGCGGGCACGCATCAGTTCGTTGTGTCCGCGCCGTTCGCCGGAAGCACCCAGCCCGTCACGGTGACGTTGCCCGCCAATGTTTGCGGCAGCCTCGCGCAGCGCTTCAAGTCGACCGTCGTCCTCGGCGCCGCTAAAGCGGCGCCCGCGCAGGTGAGCGCCGTCAAGACGCCGCCCGCGCAGACGAGCGCCATGGGTCACCCGAAAGGGCCGCAGCCGCCGGTGCCCATGGGCATGGCCGGCAAGCTCGGGGTCCTGGTCGGTCCGCCGACCAACGTGACCAGTACCGTCGATCCGAAGACCTGCGCCGACCACGGCGGTCTCGGCGGCGGCCTCGCGTGCACCGCTCTGCTGCCGCAGGGACGCATGGCGCTCGTATGGAGCTGGTCCGGCGCGGCGGCGGACGGCTTCAACGTCTACCGCGTCGACGGCGGCCAGCAGGTGCGCACCGGCCGGCAGGCGAACGGCAAGGAAGCGACCGTCTATATCGTCGATCCGGTGCCGGCCGGAGGTTACGCCGGCAAGTGCTACGCGGTGAGCGCGTACCGCGGCAGCGACGAGTCGCCGCTGAGCGCTCCGTTCTGCACCGACGGCGGCAACGTCGTGCAGACCGCCGTCATCACGGTCGGGCACGCGCGCGCGGTCGGGCAGTGGAAGGACAGCGACGGCGGCGGCGGTGTGACGGACGGCGGGTCGTACGCGGTCGGCTATTGGGACCTGACGTTCACGCACGCGCTCGGGGACAACCACTCGAACACCTTCGACCGGCTCGCGCTGTTCTTCGATACGAGCGCCGTATCGCACCGCAAGATCTACGGCGCGCGCCTGAAGCTGACCGTCGACAGCACCATCGTCGGCGAAGGTCCGTTCCAGTTCGACCACTACACCTCGTGCGCCAGCAGGATAGGGACGGGTCTCGACCGCTGGTGGAACCACGGCGACTGGATCCAGGCGTCCGAGGTGCTCGCGCCCGGCCGCTACCAGGGCCCGGACGTGGCGCTCGACGTCACCAAGATCGTGCAGCAATGGGCGCAGTTCCCCGACGCGAACTTCGGACTGGTGCTGATGGGAGAGAACGAGGACCTGTCGGCGTTCCTCTACCGCGCGTGCCAGACGACTTACGACCCGACGCGCATATCGCTCGAGGTGGAGTTCTACTGATGAAGATGGCACAACTCGTATCCGCCTCGATCGCGATCGCGGTCGCGGGCACGGCGCTGGCGCAGAGCGCGCCGAGCGCGCTGCAGCGCGGGCCGCTCGGCGCGCCGCCTCCGGCGCAGGCCGCGCCCGACGCGTCGGGCACGCCCGCGTGGCGGCCGGCGCCGCAGGCGCCGGTGTCGCCGGACCCCATGAGCGCGCCGCCTCCGTTCGCGCCCGCCGACGCGGCGCCCGGGGTGCAATCGCCGCCGGCGCCGCAGGCCGCGCCCGGCGCGTCGCCGTCGTCTTCGCCGTCGCCGTCCCCGCGCGGGCGCGCGCGCGCCGCCGCGGCGCCGGTGGTCTCGATCGCGCCGGCGCCGCGTCCTTTCGTCGTGGCCTCCGCGTGCCGCGCGGGCGCTCCGCTGGTCACGCTCAACGTCGTGCTGCGCAACCTCGGCAGCGCGCCTATCGCGAGCCGCGTGCCGTTGATCGCGCGCGACGAGGGCGCGGTCGCCTGGTCGGGCAGCGCGACGATGCCGCGCCTCGCGCCGGGCGCGTCGGCGAGCGTCTCGGTTCCGCTGTATCCGCCGACCCACGCGGCGCGCGCGGACGGCGCGCACCGCTTCACCGTCCTTTCCGCGTTCGGCGCGGCCGACGCGCCGATCGCCGTCACGTTGCCCACCGGGGTGTGCGCCGGGGTCGCGTCCCGGTTCAAGGCGAGCGCCGTCCTCGGGAAGTCGGCCGCCGCGCCGATGACGAGCGCGGCCGGCTACACGGCAAAGCGGGCGCCGTCGGCGTCCGTGCAATCGTCGGGCGCCGCGCTCACCGCCGAGGAGCTGCGGCTCGCGGGCCGGCGCACGATCAAGCCCGCGCCGCCGTCGGGCGTCGCGAGCACCGCGGACCCGACCGTGTGCACCCGTCACGGCGGACTCGGCGGCGGGCTCGCGTGCGCGGCGCTGCTGCCGCAGGGCCGGCTCGCGCTGGTGTGGACGTGGCAGGGCACGGCGGCCGACGGCTTCAACGTCTACCGCGTCGACGGCGGCCAGCGCGCCCGCGTCGGCCGCCAGGCGAACGGCAAGGACGTCACGCTGTTCGTGATCGACCCGGTTCCCGCCGACGGCTACTCGGGCAAGTGCTACGCGGTGAGCGCGACTCGCGGCAACGAGGAGTCCGATCTGAGCGCGCCCGCGTGCACCGACGCGGGACGGGTCATGCAGAGCGCGACCCTGACGCCGGGCCAGGTGGACTCCGTGACGCGCATCAACCAGAACCAGATGGGAATAGCGAATGCTCCGGCCGGCGAGATCCATGTTTACGACTCGGGCGAATACGCGGCCGGGTACGACTACTATCGCGAGGTCAATTTCCTGGGGGATTTCGCGCGCAGTCAATACAGCCGTCTCGGCATCCTGTTCGACACCAGCGCGCTCTCGAACAAGACGGTCTACACCGCGCACCTCAAGCTCACGGTCGGCACCACCAAGGTCAATCAGGACCCGGATCCGCAGGTCAACAGCAACCATTCGACGTCCTGCGTCAAGCGGGTCGGCCCGGCGAGCGCGAACTGGTGGCTCTACCGCGGCGACTGGATCGAGGTTCCCGCGGCGACGACGCCGAGGATCGACCAGGTCGGCCCGAACGTGGACATCGACGTGACCGACATCGTGCGCGGCTGGGCGCAGGCCCCGAAGGCGAACTTCGGGATCGTGCTGATGGGCGACAACGAGAACCTGTCCCAATTCACCAATGCCGCCTGCCGCACGGCGTACGACCCGGCGAGCGTGCAGCTGCAGGTGCAGTTCTTCTGATGCTGCCCGCCCGCTATCGCGGCATCCTGTCCGCGCTCGCGGTGACCGCCGCGGGTGCCTTCTGGAGCGGCCCCGACGAAGCGGCGTGCTGGACGGCGCTGCTGACGCTGCAGCCGGCGGGCCTCGCGTGGCTCGTCTTCCCCGGAGCTCCGCTCAACCCGGACGCCGACTGACCGGTGCTATCCTGTCGTCTCCTTGGAGGAGGAGACTATGGCACGCCTCGGACTCATCGCGGCGCTGGTATCGCTCGCGCTCGCCGCCGCCGTACCCGCGGCGCGCGCGCAGACCGGCGCCGACCTCGCCTCGTACGCGGGCCCCGACCGCGAGCAGCGCCTCGCCGCGGGCGCGCGCCGCGAAGGCTCGTTGACTTTCTACACCTCGCTGCACGAGCAGAACCTGCCCGCGATCCTCGCCGCGTTCGAGAAGAAGTACGGCGTGAAGGTGAAGCCGTGGCGCTCGGGCGCGGACAAGGTGCTGCAGCGCGCGGTCGCGGAGGCGGGCGCCGGCCGCTACGACATGGACGCCGTGCACGTGGGCTCGGGCGAGCTCGAGGCGCTGCACCGCGAGAAGCTGCTGATGGAGATCCGCTCGCCGCACCAGGCGAAGCTGCTTCCGGCGGCGATGCCTTCGCACCGCGACTGGGCGCCGACCTACCTCACCGTGTTCGTCCAGGAGTACAACACGAACGCCGTGAAGCCGGGCGAGCTGCCGAAGCGCTGGGAGGACCTGCTCGATCCGCGCTGGAAGGGCCGGCTCGCCGTCGAGGAGCGCGACGACGACTGGTTCGGGCGGCTCGCCGAGGCCATGGGCGAGCAGAAAGGCATCGACCTGTTCCGCCGCATCGTCGCCGCGAACGGCGTATCGGTGAGGAAGGGGCATTCTCTCCTCGGCAACCTGGTCGTCTCGGGCGAGGCGCCGTTCGCGCTCGCGAGCCATTACAACGTCTCGGAGTCGGCGAAGAAGAAGGGCGCGCCGGTCGGCTGGATCGCGCTCGAGCCCGTCGTCGCGCGCGCGAACGGCATCGCGGTCGCGCGCAAGGCGCCGCATCCCAACGCGGCGATCCTCTTCTACGACTGGCTGATCGGCGACGAGGGGCAGAAGCTGCTCGCGACGCGCGACTACCCGCCGGCGAGCGTGAACGTGCCGTCGCCGCTCGCCACCGCGAGCCTGAAGATCATCGATCCCGCGAAGTCGCTCGACGAGGAAGGGAAGTGGGAGAAGATCTTCCGCGACCTCATGGCGAGGCGCGGAAAGTAGCCGTCACCGGCGCAGGCTCGCGAACGCCTCCCCTCACGGCTAGAGGTAGTGCTGGATTTCCTGGAGGCTGGGCGCGAAGAAGAGCTCCTCGACCGCGGGCTTCTTCCGGATCATTCCCTGGTCGTACATATGGCGCACCACCGTCTCGAGCGCCTTGCGGTTCGCATCGAGGCCGTAGGGCCAGGCGTCCTTGCCGAGGACGGACTGCTGCTCCTCCATCGCCTCGCGCACCCAGGCGAGCTGCAGGTTGCGCGGATCGCGCATGCGCTCGTAGCAGAGCTGCTTCGCGCGCCCGAACGCCTGCACCACGCTCATCGCGACCCACGGATGCTTCTCCAGGATCGCGTTCTTCACCACGACCGTGTGCATGATCGGGAAGATGCCGCTCTTCCTGTAGTAGTCGATCTCGGCCGCCTTGGTGTCGGGGAAGAGCAGGCCCACCTTGGGCGAGCCCGCGCGCGCCGAGGGCAGCGTCTCCGGGTAGATCGCGGCCTCGAGCCCGCCGTCGACGAGCATGCGGTCGATGCTGCCCCCTTTCGCCACGCGCTCGATCTTCATCCACGGCGCGGGCTCGAAGGCGACGTCCTCCTCTTCCTGGCACCACCACTCGATCGACTTCAGGTCGACGCCGTAGTGGTCGGCGAGGATGCCGCGCATCCAGAGGCCCGCGGAGTTCTGCAGCGTGTCGAGGCCGACGCGCTTGCCGTTCAGGTCCGAGGGGCGCTCGATGCCGCAGCCCGTGCGCTTCCACACGAAGCCGTGGCGGAAGCGCCGGTGCGGGAACACGGGGATCGCGGTGAACGCGCGGCCCCGGTCGCGCGCGACGAGGTAGCCGACGAGCGACAGCTCGCAGACGTCGAACTCCTCGTGGCGCAGCATGCGGCCGTGGCGCTCGGGCGAGGGCATGGTGAGGACGGTGAAGTCGATGCCGGGCGCGCGCGCCGCGCCGTCGATCAGCGGCCGCAGCAGGTCGTACGGACCGCACGCGAGCGACAGCGGCAGAGCGGCCATCAGCTCGCTCCCTTCAGCTTCGCGTCGCGCACGACCTTGCCCCATTTCTCGTTCTCGGCGCGGATGAACGCGGCCGCGTCCTCGGCGCTCGTCCCGCGCGGCTCGACGCCGACCTTGGCGAAGGCGGCGCGGGCCTGCGGATGCTCGATCGCCTTTCTGGCGTCGGCGTTCAGGCGCGCGAGCGCGTCGCGCGGCAGGCCCGCCGGGCCGAAGAGGCCGAGCCACAGCTCGACCTCGAAGCCGCTCAGTCCCGACTCGGCCCCGGCCTCGATCATCGTCGGCAGATCGGGCAGGGCGCCCGAGCGCTTCGGGCCCGTGGTCGCCAGGCCGCGGATGCGGTGGTCCTTGAGGAAGGGGAGCGCCGAGGTGATGCTGCCGAAGCTGAACTGCACGCGGCCCGCGACCACGTCGGCCATCGCGGGTCCCATGCCCTTGTAAGGGACGTGCGTCATCTGCGCCCCGATGCGCAGCTTCATGAGCTCGCCGGCCATGTGCGGCGTCGTGCCGATCCCGGCCGAGGCGAAGTTGAGCGTCCCCGGGTGCGCTTTCGCGTACGCGACGAGCTGGGCGACGTCCTTCACCGGCAGCCCGGGATTGCTGACGAGCACGAGCGGCGAGGAGCCGACGATCGACACCGCCGTGAGGTCGCGGATCACGTCGTAGGGCACCGAGTCCTGCAGCACCGGGTTGATCACGATCGCCGGGTCCATGATCACGAGCGTGTAGCCGTCGGGCGCCGACTTCGCCGTCGCCTCGACGCCGATGATGCCGCCCGCGCCGGGGCGATTGTCGGCGACGACAGTCTGCCCGAGCTCCTCGGAGAGGCCCTGCGCGAGCGTGCGGCCGATGAAGTCGACCACGCCGCCCGGCGCGTAGGGGATGATCAGGCGCAGCGGCTTCGAGGGATAGCCTTGAGCGGACGCGCCGGCCGTGAACGAGGCGAGAACGATCGCGTAAAGGAGCTTCTTCATTCCGATCCTCCGAGTTTGTCCCAGACCCAGCGCGCCGACTCGAGCAGCCCGAGGTCGCCGCCCGCGCGGCCGACGAGCTGGATCGCGACCGGCAGCCCGGCCGGGCCCTGGTGCGTCGGCAAGGCGATCGCGGGCACGTGCAGCGCGGTCCACAACCGCTGGAACCTCGGATCGCCGGTCGACTCGAGGCCCGCCGGCGCCTCGCCGGGGACGCACGGCGTCAGCATCATATCGAAGTCGCGGAACAGGGCCGCGAGCTTCGCGCGGCAGTCCGCCGCGAGCGCGAGCAGCGCGCGGTAGTCGTCCTCGGAGGTGCCGAGTCCGAGCTCGACCGCGCGTCGCATGCGCTCGCTCAAGGCGTCGCGGTGGTGGCGCCATTCGTGCGCGATCGCGCGCGAGCGCTCGACGCTGCCGAGGACGTCGCGCTCGCCCGCGAGGCCGGCGAACGGCTCCGGCAGCGGGACGTCGCGCACGCTCGCACCCGAGCGCGAGAGCCGCGCCGCGGCGTCCTCGACCGCGTCCATGGTTTCCGGGAGCGCCGTCTGCCACATCGGCGTGCGGCAGACGCCGATGCGCGGCGCGGAGCTGAACCCGTGTGATGCGCGCGCGCGGGCAGGCCGGACCGGCGCTCGCGTCAGCGCCGCGTCGAGGAGCTCGATGTCGTCGAGCGTGCGCGCGATCGTTCCGATCGTGTCGAGGCTCTCGGCCGCCATCTTCAGGCCCGAGCGGTTGTAGCGGCCGAAGCTCGGCTTGAACCCGACCACGCCGCAGAACGACGCCGGGCGCAGCACCGAGCCGCCGGTCTGCGTGCCGAGCGCGAGCGGCACCATGAAATCCGCGACTGCGGCCGCCGAGCCGCTCGAGGAGCCGCCGGGCGTGCGCGTGGGATCGCGCGGGTTGCGCGTCGCGCCGGGCGCCATGCCGGCGAGCTCGGCGGTCACCGTCTTGCCGAGGACCACCGCGCCGGCCGCGCGCGCGATCGCGACGCAGGCCGCGTCCGCGCGCGGCCGCCAGCCGGCGTAGATCGGCGAGCCCATCTGGGTCGGCATGTCGGCGGTGTCGAGCACGTCCTTCACGCCGATCGGCACCCCGTGCAGCGGACCGCGCGGCGCCTCCCGGTCGCGCGCGCGCGCCTCGGCGAGCGCGAGCCCGGGGTCGATGAACGCCCACGCGCGGACCGTCTCCTCGCGCGCCTCGACGCGCTCGAGACACGCGCGCACCAGCGCCTCCGACGTCAGCTCGCGGCGCGCGATCCGGCGCGCGGCCTCGGACGCCGAGAGCTCGTTGAGACGATCTGTCATTCTGAGGAGCCGAAGGCGACGAAGAATCTGCTTTTGTCTTTTGCGACGATAAAAGCAGATCCTTCGCTTCGCTCAGGATGACAGGCGTTCATTCAGTGTGCAGATGTGCCGAATCCACCAGCTTCTTCCATTTGTCGAGCTCGGCATCGACGAAGGCGCCGAACTCGTCGGGCATCTTCACGGCGGCTTCCGCGCCCTGCGCGAGCAGGCGCTCCTCGATCGCGCTCGAGCGCAGGATCTTCGCCGTCTCGCGCGCGAGCCGGTCGATCGCCGCGCGCGGCGTGCGCGCGGGCGCGAACATCCCGGTCCACGCGCTGACGTCGTAGCCGGGCAGACCGGACTCCGATATCGTCGGGAACTCGCGCGCGCCGGCGAAGCGCTGCGCGCCGGTCGTGGCGATCGCGCGCAGCCTCCCGGAGCGCGCGTGCTCGAGCACGGTCGGGAGCGTCGCGAACATCATCTGCACCTGGCCGCCGAGGAGGTCGGCGACGGCGGGCCCTCCGCCCTTGTACGGCACGTGCACGACGTCGACCTTCGCCATCTGCTTGAACAGCTCGCCGCACAGGTGCGTCGACGTGCCGACGCCCGAGGACGCGTAGGCCAGCGCGCCCGGATGCGCGCGCGCGTACCCGATCAGCTCGGCCAGCGTCCTGGCGGGGACCGAGGGATGCACCACCAGAAGGTTGGGCGCGTCGGCGATCAGCATCACCGGCGCGAAGTCGCGCCGCGTGTCGAAGGGCAGCTTCTTCATGAACGCCGGGTTGATCGTGTGCGAGATCGACGTCACGAGCACGGTGTAGCCGTCGGGCGCGGCCTTCGCCACGAAATCGGCGCCGATGGAGCCGCCCGCGCCCGAGCGGTTCTCGACCACGACCGGGACGCGCAGCGCTTCGGTCAGCCCCGAGGAGACGCTGCGCGCCGCGAAGTCGGCGATCCCGCCGGGCGGGAACGCGACCACCATGCGGATCGTGCGGCTCGGGTAGTCCTGCGCCGAGACCGCCCCGGCCAGCAGCAGCGCGATCAGCGCGGCAGGACGTGCGACCATTTCGCCTTGATCCTCTCGTCGAGCTCCTTCGAGGAGCGCGAGACCTTCGGGAAATCCTCGCGCCGCGCCCACGGCCGGCACGCGTCGATCACCATGCGCGAGTTGAACGCGAAGATCCCGTCCGGGTAGCTCGTGGGATCGAGCGGGCCGCTCCTGCTGGTGCGCAGGATCTCGACGTCCTCGCGCGCGTCGACGCGCGTGCACATCGCCCAGATCACGTCGTTCATGTTCGCCGGATCGATGTCGTCGTCGACCACCACGACGTACTTGTTCGCGTACGAGCCCGCGTGGCACTGCGACGCGATCAGGCCCGCCTGCTTCGCGTGCCCGGGGAACATCTGCTTGATCGACACCGTGAGCCACATGCGGCTGCCGCCCGCCTCGTGCGCCCACACGCCCTGGATGCCGAGCACCCCCGCGGCCTCGAGCTGGCGCCACACCGCGGCGCAGCGGAACGCGCCGCGGTAGAAGGTGTCGTCGTTCGGCGGCACGGCGGGAACCGCGCCGAGGAGGATCGGGTCGTTCCGGTGCATCATCGTGTCGATGCGGATCACGGGCTCCTGCTTCAGGCCCCCGGCGAAATAGCCGGTCCACTCGCCGAAGGGACCTTCCTGGATCAGGTCGTCGGGCGCGATCGAGCCCTCGAACGCGATCTCCGCGTTCGCCGGGATCGGCAGGCCGGTCTTGGGGCCGAGGATCACCTCGACGGGCTTCCCCATCATGCCGCCGACCGCGTCGTACTCGTTCTTGCCGTAGGGCAGCTCGACGCCCGCCATCGTGAAGAGCAGCGGGTGCATGCCCACGACCACGGCGACCGGGCAGCGCTGGCCGCGCTCGTGGTAGCGGCGCATCAGCAGGTCGCCGTGCTTGCCCTTCGAGCACATCACCGAGGCGATCCGCGGATCGTCGTACGATTGCACCCGGTACGCGCCGTAGTTGATCCAGCCCGAGTCCGGGTCCTTCATGACGACCATGCACGCGGTGCCGATGTACGGGCCGCCGTCGTCCTCGTGCCACAGCGGCGTCGGGATGCGCGCGAGGTTCACCTCCTTGCCGGAGAGCACGTTCTCGAGGATGGGGCCGCTCTTCATCACCGTCGGCGCGACGGTCTTCTGCTCCTCGAGGTACCGCTTCCAGTATTGGACGAGGTCCATCTCGGTCGAGTCGGCCGGCATGCCGAAGGTGAGCGCGATGCGCTTCACCCCGGTGAGGATGTTCGCGACGACGCGGTGGCCCTTCGGGTATCCCGGGATGTCGTCGAAGAGCAGGGCGGGGCGGTTGGTGGCGCGCTGGTAGATGTCGACGATGCCGCCGATCTCCTCCTGCCGGTTCGCGCCGCTCACCTTCTGCAGCTCGCCGGCCGCGTCCATCTGCGCGAGCCAGTCCCTGAGGTCGGGGTTTGCCATTCGCTTCTCCTGTACGGAGGGGAAATTTAGCATCAATTGCGCGCGCGACGGCCCCCGTCCCGCCGAGCGGAACGCGAGGAACATCTTGAGGCCGCTTGCGCGCTATGATCCAATGCGTCGCAGCGTCCACGCATCCCGCCCGCCATGACCGATCCCATCCACGCCAGCGCCGCCGTCGTCGTCGGCGCGACCGACACCGGGCACTCGCCGCCGCAATGCCCGGTCGAGGAGACGCTGTGCCCGGTCGTCGCGCACGACTGGGTCAACGCCGAGTACAAGCACCTCGTGGTCAAGGCCTCGCCGAAGGCGCTCGCCGCGACGCCGGGGCAGTTCTTCCACCTGCTGTGCCCGTCGCCCGACGAAGGCCGGCTCTGGTTCCGCCGGCCGCAGAGCGTGTACCGCGTCGCGCGCTCGAGCGGGCGGATCGAATTTCTCTATAAGGTCGTCGGCCGCGGGACGAAGGGACTGGCGACGCTCGCGCCCGGCGACAGCCTCAACATGGTCGGGCCGCTCGGGGTCGGGTTCACGCTGGCGCCGGAATGGAAGAACGTGGTCGTGCTCGGGCGCGGCGTCGGCCTCGCGACCATGGCGCCGATCAGCCAGCTCGCGGGCGAGCGCGGCGTGCGCGTCACCGCCATCCTCAGCGCGCGGAGCGAGGAGCTCGCGATGGCGGCCGATCTGTTCGAGAGCGTGGGCACGGTGATCAAGGTGCTCGACACCGACGGCTCGAGCGCGGTCGGGAACGTCGAGAAGATCCTGCGGCGGCTGATCGCCGACCGGAAGGCCGACGCCTTCTACACCTGCGGCTCGAACCGGCTGATGCAGCTGATGAAGCGCCTGGGCAAGGAGCACGGCATCCCGGGCCAGATGGCGATGGAGCAGATCATGGCGTGCGGCCTCGGGCCCTGCTACATCTGTGTGCGCACGTTCGAGGTGGGCGGCAAGCTCGAGATGCGCCGCGTGTGCGTCGAGGGGCCGGTGTTCGACCTGCAGGAGTGCCTGGGATGGTAGACCTGTCGGTGAAGATCGGGAGCGTGAAGCTCGCCAACCCGGTGATGCCCGCGTCGGGGACGTTCTCGGCGGAGATCGGGAAGATCATCGATCTGAACCGTCTCGGCGCGCTCATCACCAAGACCGTGTCGCGCGGCTACCGCGCGGGCAACCCGCCGCCGCGCGTGTCCGAGGTCGACGCGGGGATGATCAACTCGATCGGGCTGCCGACGAAAGGGCTCGAGTACTTCCTCGAGCACCAGGTCCCCGAGTACCGGCGCTTCAAGCCGCCGCTCGTCGCGAGCGTGACCTCGACCGACATCGACGACTTCGCGGCGATGGCGCGCGAGGTCAGCGTCCCGGCGGTCGACGCGATCGAGCTGAACATCTCGTGCCCGACGCGCGAGCCCGGCGGCGGCAACTTCGCGCTCAACGAGGAGCACACCTACGAGGTGGTGAAGCGCTGCCGCGCGGCGACCGACAGGCCGCTCTGGGCGAAGCTCTCGCCCAACGCCGGCGACATCTCCGCGGTCGCGGAAGCCGCGGAGAAGGCGGGCGCCGACGCGATCACCGTGTCGAACACGATCCTCGGGCTGAAGATCAACCTCGAGACGTTCCAGTCCTGCATCGGCCAGGGCTACGGCGGGATCTCGGGGCCGGGGGTGAAGCCGATCATCCTGCGCATGGTCCACCAGTGCTCGCGCTGCGTGAAGATCCCGATCATCGGCTGCGGCGGCATCATGCGCGCCGAGGACGTGGTCGAGTACCTGCTCGCGGGCGCGACCGCGGTCGAGGTCGGCTACCTCAACTTCCGCAATCCCACCGGGATGATCGCGCTGATCGAGGGCCTGGAGAAATGGTGCGCCGAGCGCA
>DASRFB010000112.1:0-12521 GCA_035651815.1 Burkholderiales bacterium
GACCGGCGCCCGCTTCGGCCGCATCAACATCATCGGCAATTCGGGCGCGAGCAACGTCTCGCTGCCCGTCCGCGTGCGCGCCGAGTACTGGAACGGATCGGTCTTCGCCCCCAACGACCAGGACAGCTGCACCGCGCTCAGCCGCTCGCAGGTCGGCATGACGTTCAACGGGCTGGCGTCGTGCGCCACGCCGTTCACGACGGCGGCGGTCACGTTCAGCGCGGGCGCGGCGAGCTGGGTGCTGACGGCGCCTGGAGCTTCGTCGAGCGGCGCGGTCGACCTGCGCGTCAACCTGGGTGGCGCGACCGGTACGGCGTGCACGCCGGGCGCTTCGGCCGCCGGAAGCGCCGCGATGTCGTACCTGCAGTACCCCTGGACCAACCCGGCCGGCACGCCGACCGACGACCCCATCGCGCGCGCCACGTTCGGCACCTACGGGCAGGACCGCTTGCCGAACAACGTCATCTTCCGCAGGGAAAACTTCTAGCCGTTCTTGATTCGGACCCCGTCCGGCCGGGACGCCGGCGTTCGCGTCCGCAGGTGCGTTTTCCGACAAGGCACCGATCTTGCTTAGGGTATGACGCTGGCAAGAAAAGGCAATTAACTTGAATTTCAAAGACTTGACGATCGGATACGGTTACGCGGCAAGCGCCGTGAAAAAGCGCTCGCCGACAAAAAACTCATTGACAACAATGTGTTATTGCCGTAAGTTCAAGTCCATTAAAAGAATACAGGGAGCGGGCCGTGTGGTGGACCAAGAAGGGACATAGCCACCCCGGATGGGTGGCCCTCGCGGTCACTGAGCGCGACATTCGTTGCGTGCACGGCAATTACGACGGCGCGGGCAACCCGGCGGTTCTGCGTCTCGCCTCCGAGCTCATCGAAAATCCCGAGGACCTCGCGAAGTCCGCGAAGACGCTGGCCCTCGACGGATGCCAGTGCGCGACCGTCCTCCTTCCCGGCGACTACCAGCTCCTGGTGCTCGATGCGCCGAACGTGCCGCAGGAGGAGCTGCGCGCGGCGATCCGCTGGCGCATCAAGGACATGATCGACTATCACGTCGACGACTCCACTGTCGACGTGCTGGACATTCCTGTCGACAAGAGCGCAGGCGCGGGCCGCGCCCGCACGATGTTCGCCGTGGCGGCCCGCAATGACATCATCCAGGCTTGCGTCGAGAAGTTCCAGGGCGCGGGCATTCCATTGTCGGTCATCGACATCCCGGAGACTGCGCAGCGGAACATCTCCGGGTTGTACGAGGACAAGGGGCGCGGCGCCGCGCTGCTCTACCTCGGGGAGGACGGCGGGCTTCTGACGGTGAGCTACGCCGGCGAGCTGTACCTCTCGCGCAGGCTCGACGTGCCGCTCGCCTCGCTCACGCGTGACGACGAGCCGGAGCAGCGAAACGATTGCTTCCAGCGCATCCTGCTCGAGCTGCAGCGCACGCTCGATCACCTGGAGCGCCAGTTTCCCTGGGTCATCGTCACCAAGCTGCTGCTCGCGCCGGAGCCCACCGAAACGGGCCTCGCGGAGTTCCTGCGGTCCAACCTCGACATCGCCGTCATCCCGGTCGACCTGCGCGACAAGATCGCCTTCGCCGACGCCAACGCCGAGCCGGGGCTGCAATGGCAGCTCTTCCACCTCATCGGGGCGTCGCTGCGCCACGAGACGAAGGTGCTATGAGCCAGCAGATCAATCTTTTCAACCCGATCTTCCTCAAGCAGAAGAAGCACTTCTCGGCGAGGACGATGCTGCAGGCGATGGTCGTGATCGTCGCCTGCGTCGCCGTGGTCTACGGGCTGCAGCAGTACCAGCTCGGCTCGCTGCGCGCGCAGGAGCGGACGATGCGCGCGCAGGCCGACCAGGCGACGCGGCAGATGCTGGCCGCCACCGGCGGCAAGGTCAGCAAGGGGCTGGAGGACCAGATCAAGCGCGCCGACTCGGAGCTCAAGGCCCTGCAAGGCGTCGCGGGCGCCGTGGAGGCCGAGGTGGCGACGGGGAACCAGGGATTCTCCAGGTACCTCGCGGCCTTCGCACGGCAGCCGGTGACCGGGCTGTGGCTGACCGGGTTCACCGTCGCGGGCGAGGATCTCGAGGTCCGCGGACGCGCGCTGCGCGCCGACCTGCTGCCCGTCTTCATCCGCAAGCTTTCGCAGGAGCAGCTGCTGAAGGGCAAGGGATTCACGGCGGTGAGCGTGACGGCCCGGTCCGGAGACGCCGCGAGGACTCTTCCGGCGCAGCCCGCGGCCGCGCCGCGGACGACGACGGACCGCTACCTCGATGTCCTCGGCGTACCCCCAAGCCGCGGGAGGATCGCCGAACCCGAGACGACCGCGGAGCCCGCGAAGGCCCCGTCGCCGCAGCCGGCAGCCGCGTCGGAAGGGCCCGAGCGCTTCGTCGAGTTCTCGCTCGCGACCCGCGACAAGGCGAAGGAGGGGCAATGAAGGCCCGCTGGGAGCGCCTCGCCGAGAAGATCGATGCGCTGTCGCTGCGCGAGCGCGGCCTGGTGTTCTTCTCGGTCGCGCTGGTGGCGTTCGGGTTGCTGTATTCGATGCTGCTGCGGCCGGTGATGGACGAGCAGCGCATCGTCTCGCGCACGCTCGCCCAGCACCAGAGCCAGATCCGCGTCGCGAACGAGCAGCTCGGGACCATGGTCGTCGCGCGCCGCGACGACCCGGACGCGGCCAACCGGCGGCGACTCGAGGAGCTGCGCCGCCGCATCGCCGAGACGCGCGACTCGCTGGCGCGCCAGCAGTCGACCCTGATCGCGGCCGACCGCATGGCGGGCCTGCTCGGAGACCTCGTGGCGCGCAACCGCAACCTCGAGCTCGTCGCCTTGAAGACGCTGCCCGCGACGCGCGTCGGCGCCGGCGAGGTCGGCACGGCGGCCGCGGAAGCCGCGGAGCGCGCGGGCGAAGCGGCCATCTACCGCCACGGCGTCGAGATCACGCTGCAGGGCGGCTACTTCGAGTTGCTGGAATACGTGAGGCAGCTCGAGGGCCTGCCCACCCAGGTGCTCTGGGGCCGGCTGGATCTCGCGGCGGCGGACTACCCGAAAGTCACGATGAAGCTCACGCTCTACACGCTGAGCCTGGACCGCGCATGGCTGGTCGTATGAGAGCCGCGGTCCTCCTCCTGCTGCTTGCGTCCGCGGGGCCTGCCGCGGCGCAGGCGCTGGTCGACC
Source organism: Burkholderiales bacterium (assembly GCA_035651815.1). Classification (GTDB taxonomy): domain Bacteria; phylum Pseudomonadota; class Gammaproteobacteria; order Burkholderiales; family SG8-39; genus VBDM01. Next base: position 3,185 of record DASRFB010000112.1, read on the forward strand.
CCATGCGTCCCGCCGGAGTCGGCGAGAGCGATGGCGCGGCCGCGCGCGCCGTGGGCCCGGTGCTCGAGCAGATCGTGCTCGGCGACGGCCGCGTCTTCGCGGTCATCAACGGGCGCAGGGTGGCGCTGGGCGACATGGTGGGCGACGCGCGTGTGATCTCGATCGGTCCGGACCAGGTGACGCTGCGCGGCGGCACCACGCAGGTCCTCCGCATGTTTCCGCGCTCCGACAAGAAAGGCGCCGGCAGCGCGCCGCAGGGAAGAAAGGCGGAACCAGGATCATGAGATCACTCGTCGCACTCTCAGTCGTCGTCGCGCTCGCGGGCTGCATCCCGGCCCCGCGAAAGATCGATCCGGGCATCCAGGACGAGCTGAACAAGTCCGCCGCCCAGCCGCTCAAGGCGCCCACCGACAGGGCCGTCAACGACGCGCTGCTGCCGCCGCTGCGGGCCGACATCCCGCAGGGCCTGGGCGACCGCCCGATCGAGCCCAAGTTCGATCTCGCCGTGAACAACGCGCCCGCGCAGCAGGTCTTCATGTCGATCGTGTCGGGCACGCGCTACAGCATGCTGGTGCACCCGCAGGTGACGGGGGCGATCTCGGTCAACCTCAAGGACGTCACCGTGCGCGAGGCGCTCGACGCGATCCGGGACCTCTACGGCTACGAGTATCGCATCGAGGGCACGCGGATCTTCATCGAGCCGGTCGCGATTCGCACGCGCGTCTTCCACGTCAATTACCTGATCGGGCAGCGCACGGGCCGAAGCGACGTGCGCGTCACGTCGGGCTCCGTCGCCGACGCGCCGGTCGCGGGCGTGCCGGGCTCGCCCTATCCGGGGGGCGTCGCCGCGCCCGGAACGGTCCCCGGTGTGCCGGGAGCGACGTCGGCGAGCAGCGTCGTCAACGACAGCAGCCGCGTGCAGACCCAGGTGCGCAGCGATTTCTGGGAGTCGCTCACGCAGACCCTGCAGACCATCGTCGGCGAGGGCGCGGGCAAGAGCGTGATCGTGAATCCGCAGGCGGGCGTCGTCGTCGTGCGCGCGCTGCCCTCGGAGCTGCGCAGCGTCGAGAGCTATCTGAAGGCCGTCCGCCTCTCGGTCGACCGCCAGGTGATGCTCGAGGCGAAGATCATCGAGGTGACGCTCAACGAGCAGTTCCAGGCGGGCGTCAACTGGGCCCGGTTCACCAATCGCGGCGCGGGCGGCGTCCTGGAGCCCGGGGCGGCGCTGGCGACGACCGGGTCGATCTCCAATTCGTCGCTCGCCGCCAGCGTGGCGAACCGGGCGCTCGCGACCAATCCGACGGCCGGGACGCTCCTCCAGGGCGTCCCGGGCGGCGCGCTGCTCGGGCTCGCGTTCCAGACCGACAACTTCGCCGGGGTGCTCACCTTCCTCGAGTCGCAGGGCAGCGTCCAGGTGCTCTCGAGCCCGCGCATCGCGACTCTCAACAACCAGAAGGCGGTGCTGAAGGTCGGCACCGACGAGTTCTTCATCACCAACGTGACGGGCGGCACGACCACCACGACCGGCGCGGTCGCGGGGACGACGGGCACGAACACCTTCCCGACGCTGACGCTGCGTCCGTTCTTCTCCGGCGTGGCGCTCGACATCACGCCGCAGATCGACGAGGACTCGAACATCATCCTGCACATCCACCCGTCGGTGAGCGACGTGCAGGAGCAGGACCGGCAGGTCAACCTCGGCACGCTGTTCGGGGGCACCGTCACGCTGCCGCTCGCCCGCAGCACGGTGAGCGAGACCGACAGCATCGTCAAGGTCGGCGACAGCAACATCGTCGCCATCGGCGGCCTGATGAAAGTCGACATCACCAATGACCAGTCCGGCGTGCCGTTCCTCCAGAACATCCCGATCGCGGGCCAGGCGTTCCGCAGCAATCGCCGCACGGCGGTGAAGAAGGAGCTCGTCATCCTGATCAAGCCGACCGTGGTGCAGAGCGACCGCGACCTGCAGCAGGATCTGCAGGAGACGCGCGACCGCATGATGCGCTATGGAGGGAAGCTGAAGTGATCTACCTCCCGCACTTCGGGCTGCGCGAGTCGCCGTTCGGGATCACGCCCGACACGAGCTTCTTCTATGCGTGCGCGAGCAGCCAGCAGGCGCTGAACACGCTGCTGGTGGCGGTCGCGAACGGCGAAGGCTTCATCAAGATCACCGGCGAGGTCGGGACCGGCAAGACGCTGCTGTGCCGCAAGTTCCTCGCGAGCCTGGACGACAACTGGGTCAGCGCCTACATCCCGAATCCCAATCTCGAGCCGCGCACGCTGCTGCTCGCGCTGGCCGAGGAGCTCGGCGTCAGGATCGACGGCGGCCTCGACCAGCATCACCTCATCAAGGCGCTCAACCACGCGCTGCTCGACTTCGCGCGCGACAAGAAGCGCGTCGTCGTCTGCCTCGACGAGACCCAGGCGATGCCGCTCGAGACGCTCGAGACCCTGCGCCTGCTCACCAACCTCGAGACCGAGAAGCGCAAGCTCCTGCAGGTGATCCTGTTCGGCCAGCCCGAGCTGGACGAGCGCCTGTCGCAGGATTCGATCCGGCAGCTGCGCCAGCGCATCACGTTCCAGCACCATCTCGGCGCGCTGACGCGCGCCGAGACCGAGCACTACCTCGCGCACCGGCTCTCGATCGCCGGCTACAACGGCGACGGCGTGTTCTCGCCGGCCGCGATCCGCCTCGTCCACCGCGCGAGCCGCGGCGTGCCGCGCCTGGTCAACATCCTCGCGAACAAATGCATGATGCTCGCCTACGGGGAGGGCAGCCGCAAGGTGAAGCGGCGCCATGCGGTCGCCGCCATGTCGGACACGCCCGCGTCGTTCGGACTGTCGCGCGCGTGGCTTTGGCTCACGCTCGCCTGCGTGGCCTTCTCGAGCATCGGCTGGATGGTGCTGCGATGAGCCTGATCAACAAGATGCTGCAGGACCTGGACCAGCGCAATGCGTCGACGTCGGCCGCCTATGGACGCTCGGCCGCGCTCGCGCAGCAGCTGCGGCCGGTGAAGCGGGCCGTGGTGTCGGAGTGGTTCTGGTACGTGATGGCCGTGCTGATGCTGTTCGCGGTGGCCTGGATCATCTGGCTCGCCTGGCAGCTCAACCCGCGGCCGGTCGTGACCGACTTCGCGCTGCAGCAGAAGCCGGTCGCGCCGGCCGCCGCGCCGAAGGCGCTCGCCGCAGCGCCGGCGAATCCGAAGTCGAGCGTCGACGCGCAGACCCTGGCCGCGCCGGCGCCCGACAAGCCGCCGGTCGCCAATACGGACACGGCCAAGCTCGACATGCTGAAGCTCGCCACCGAGCTCGCGACCCCGGTCGAGGGGCGCGCGCGCACGCGCACGGCCACGGAAGCGCGCAAGCCCGCACGCGCCAAGACCGACGCCCGCACGCTCGCCCTGCTGAAGTCGCAGTCCGCGCTCGTGCCGGCGCCGGGACAGATCGACCGGCGCGCGAGCGGGACCGCGCGCGAGCGCGCCGCGGCCGAGTTCCGCCGGGCCGTGGGGCTGATCAACTCGGGGCGCGTGGCCGAGGGCCTGGACGGACTGCGCGCGGCGCTGAAGATCGACCCGAGCTACGACGAAGTGCGCCAGACGCTGGTCGCGCTGCTCATCGAAGCGAAGCGGATGGACGAAGCGGCGACGGTGCTGCGGGCGGGCCTCGCGCTCGAGCCCTCGAACACCGGGTTCGCGGTGCTGCTCGCGCGCGTGCTGGTCGAGCACAACGACGTCGCCGGGGCGCTCGGGCTCCTTCAGCAGCATGCCGCGGCGGGCGAGGGCGATCCCCAGTACCATGCGTTCGCGGCCGCGCTCTACCAGAGGCTCGAGCGCCACGGCGACGCGGTCGCCGAGTACCAGGCGGCGCTCAAGCTCGCCCCGAACGCGGGCGTCTGGTGGCTCGGCCTCGGGATCTCGCAGCAGGCGCTGAACCGTCCCAAGGAGGCGGTGCAGGCGTTCCAGCGCGCGAAGGCCTCCGGGACGCTCGCCCCCGATCTCGCCGCCTTCACCGACAAGCGCCTGAAGCTGCTGCAGTAGCCGGCCGCGCCGCGCCGGCCTCCGTGGTAAGTTTCGCCGCGGAGGAAGGCATGGCCGGCGCGCCGGACCGCTACCGCGAGGTCTACGACAGCTTCCGCTGGGAGGTCCCGGCGCGCTTCAACATCGCCGACGCGTGCTGTCGCCGGCACGCCGGCGACGCCGCGCGCGTCGCGCTCCTCTGGGAGGACGAGACCGGCGCGACGTCGGTCTGGACCTATCGCGAGATCCAGAGAAGCGCCGACCGCCTGTCGAACGCGCTCGCCGCGCTCGGCGTCGCGCGCGGCGACCGGGTCGCCGTCGTCCTGCCGCAGCGTCCCGAGACCGCCGTCGCGCACATGGCGCTGTACCAGATGGGCGCGGTCGCGATGCCGCTCTCCGTGCTGTTCGGCCCCGACGCGCTCGAGTACCGGATCCGGAACAGCGAGGCCGTCGCGGCGCTGGTCGACCCGGCCTCGCTGCCGAGCCTCGCGGCGGTGCGCGACGGCCTGCCGGCGCTGAAGCACGTGATCGGCGTCGCGGGCGCGCGCGAGTCGGGCGTGACGCCGTGGGAGACGCTGCTCGAGCGCGCGTCGCCGGCTTTCACCCCCGTCGACACCGCCGCCGACGACCCGGCGATCCTCGTCTACACGAGCGGCACCACGGGTCCGCCCAAGGGAGCGCTGAAGGCGCATCGCGCCGTGATCGGCAACCTGCCCGGCTTCTCGTATTCGCACGACCTGTTCCCGCAGCCGGGCGACGTGTTCTGGTCCCCGGCCGACTGGGCCTGGACGGGCGGCCTCATGGACGCGCTGCTGCCGACGATGTACTACGGCTATCCGCTCGTCGGCTACCGCGGGCGCTTCGATCCCGAGCGCGCGCTGGCGCTGATGCGGAAGTACCGCGTGCGCAACACGTTCCTCTTCCCGACCGCGCTGAAGATGATCATGAAGGCCGTGCCGCGGCCGCGCGAGCGCTACGACCTCGCGCTGCGCTCGATCATGAGCGCGGGCGAGTCGGTGGGCGAGACGGTGTTCGCGTGGACCCGCGAGGCGCTCGGCGCGACGGTGAACGAGATGTTCGGGCAGACCGAGATCAACTACATCGTCGGCAACTCGCACACGCTGTGGCCCGCGGAGCCGGGCTCGATCGGACGCCCGTACCCCGGCCACCGCGTCGCCTGCATCGACGACGCCGGCAACGAGGTCCCGCCGGGCGAGGCCGGCGACATCGCCGCCTGGGACGAGGGCGACCCCGTGTTCTTCCTCGGCTACTGGAGAAACCCGGAAGCGACGAAGGCGAAGTACACCGGCCGCTGGTGCCGCACGGGCGACCTGGCGCGCCGCGACGAGCGCGGCAACTTCTGGTACCAGGGACGCTCGGACGACATGTTCAAGAGCGCGGGCTACCGCATCGGGCCCTCGGAGATCGAGAACTGCCTGCTGAAGCACCCGGCGGTCGCGAACTGCGCGGTGGTCGGCAGCCCCGATCCCGAGCGCACGCACGTGGTGAAGGCGTTCGTGGTGCTCACCGCGGGCCGCAGCGGCTCGCCCGAGCTCCAGGCCGAGCTGCAGGCGCACGTGCGCGGCAAGCTCGCGCCCTACGAGTATCCCAAGGAGATCGAGTTCATCGACGCGCTGCCGATGACCACGACGGGCAAGGTGCAGCGGCGCGTGCTGCGCGAGCGGGAGCTGCAGCGCAAGCGCTGCTCATCCTAGAATCGGGGGATGTCCAACCTCGCGCTCAACCTTCTCGGCTTCGTCGCCGGCGTCCTCACCACCTGATCATGAAAATGCGCTACGGCTAGAGGTGCCATGAAACTGTATACGTTCTTCCGCTCTTCCGCCTCGTTCCGGGTGCGCATCGCCCTCAACGTCAAGGGCATCGCGTACGAGGCGGCGACCGTCAGCCTCGCCAAGGGCGAGCATCTCAACGGCGCGTACAACGCGATCAACGCGCAGTCGCTCGTCCCGACGCTCGAGGAGGGCGGGCGGCTGCTCGGGCAGTCGCTCGCGATCATCGAGTACCTCGACGAGGTCCACGGCGGCCCGCGGCTCCTGCCCGCCGATCCGCTCGACCGGCACTACGTGCGCGCGTTCTCGCAGATCGTCGCGTGCGAGATCCACCCGCTGAACAACCTGCGCACGCTGAAGTACGTCCGGAAGACGTACGGGCTCGACGACTCCGGCGTGAACGCCTGGTACCGGCACTGGATCGCCGAGGGTTTCGCGATGATGGAGGCGTTCCTCGCGCGCGAGCGCCGACACGGGAAATACGTGTTCGGCGACCGGGTGACGATGGCCGACTGCTGCCTCGTGCCCCAGGTGTTCAACGCGCAGCGCTACGAGTGCGATCTCGCGCCTTATCCGACGGTGATGCGGGTGCACGAGGAGTGCATGAAGCTCGACGCCTTCGTGCGCGCCCAGCCCTCGACGCAGCCCGACGCCGTCTGAGCCCCGTCACGGGTGCACGTCCTCGGTGAACCAGTCGTCGGGCAGCTCGTGCCCGGCGCGCGCCTCGCGGGCGCGCTCGAGCACGAGAGCGCCGGCGGCCGCGAACTGCAGGCCCATCCCGACGTTGTTCACGAAGCAGGTGATCTCGTGCGCGTCGCGGCGGCCGGGTGCCTGCTTCGAGACGATCCGCCCCAGGTCGGAGAACTGCGCGAAGTCGGTCGCGCCGTCGTTCCACCAGCCCCGGCCGCTCTCCGAAGACAGGTTCGGCGTGCCGGCGAGGACGTTCTCCGCCGCCTTGGGCTGCTCGGAGGTGTGCAGCACGAGCCGGTCGCAGCGCGCGAACACGTCGCGGTCGACCTCCTGCGACTTGATGCAGCTCGCATGGACGCCCGGTTTCAGCCACGCCGGATCGATCACGCGCACCATCGAGGACGTGGCCGCCGCGATCACGTCCGCGCCGGCCGCGGCCGCCTGCGTCGAATCGACCGCGCGGATCTCGACGCCCGCGTGACGGCTCCGCGCCTCGGCGACGAAAGCGTCGCGGCTCTCCTTGCGCGGACTGAAGACGCGCACCTCGCGGAACCGGCGCACCGCGAGCGCCGCCATCAGCTGAGCGCCGGCCTGCCATCCGGCGCCGATCAGCGCGAGCGTCCTGGCATCCTCGCGCGCGAGGTGCTTCATCGCGATTCCGTTCGCCGCGCCGACGCGAAGGCGCTGCATCACGCCGTCGGGGAACATCGCGAGCAGCGTGCCGGTCTCGGTCGAGAAGAGCAGCACCAACCCGACCCAGCGCCCGTTCGCGAGCGGCTGCTTCACGCGCCGCGGCTTGCCGGCGACCAGCGGATGCGTGATCACGTCGGAGTTGATGCGCAGCGCCTGGATCCCCCGCGCCGGCCACGTGCCGCCCATGTGCTTGAACGCGTAGTAGGCGCCGTCGAGCTTCGCCGGCGCGATGTTGTCGACGCGCGGCGCGAGCAGCGCGCGGCCGGAGCCGTAGTCGGCGTACATCGGCTCGAGCGCCGCGATGCAGTCGGGCATCGGCAGCAGGCGCTCGACGTCTTCGTTGGAAAGGACCAGCATGCGGGCTCCGGAGCGTTCGTATACAGACGCCCGTATTATCGTCCATGCGATAATTCGCGTTCAGCGCCCCGGTAGCTCAGTGGATAGAGCGGCCCCCTCCTAAGGGGCAGGTCGGACGTTCGATTCGTCTTCGGGGCGCCACGAGCTCGCGTGCTAAGGCATCGGCGCCGGTCGCGTGAAGACGTAGTCGCTGCTCTTGACCGGCGTGTGGCAGCCGAAGCACTCCTGCACGAAGCCCGCGTCCTTGCCGTAAGGCTGCAGGTCCATGCCGCGCCAGCGCGCGAAGCCCCAGCCGCCGGTCGCGGCGTACTTCTTCGCGTCCTTGATCATGAACTCGACCTGCACGAAATCGCCCGGCACGGTCGCGGTCTTCCAGTTCGGATGCGTCGTCTCCTTCCACGCGACCTTGGCGAAGGTGGTGCCGTCGGGCCAGGGATCGGTGCGGCCGCTCCGCGCGGCGGCGATCGCGACGTCGTTGCCCAGGATCGCGCGCATCGTGTGGTTGTCCGACCGGTCGGAAACGCTGATCAGGCGCCAGTCCTTGTAATCCCGGGGCATCTGTATGCCGTTCGGTGCGGGCGCCGGCTTTTCGACGGCGGCCAGGGCGGCGACGCCGGACAGCACGCTGAAGACGATCACGAGGCCGAGATATCGCATACTTCGTCCTTCCTATCGTGGTTGAGCAATCCGGAAGTCGGTTACGACATCCGGTTCGCTGGCGTTAACATAGCGCGGTCGGGCTTATTCCGCTCGGGGCCGATCGCGGCGTCGTATATTGCGTCTCGAAATGAAATCGTCCACCCATCGTAAGGACAGGCTGCCGCGCACGGTCATCGCGCTGGGGCTGGTCAGCCTCCTGAACGACGTCGCGAGCGACATCGTCATCCCGCTCATCCCGATCGTGCTCGCGACGGTGCTCGCCGCGGGCCCGGTCGCGCTCGGGCTGGTCGAAGGCGTCGCCGACGCGGTCGCGAGCTTCCTGCGCCTCTGGGCGGGGCGGCATTCCGACGTGACGCTCGGCCGGCGCAAGCCGCTCGTGATCGCGGGCTACGCGCTCTCGAACCTCGCGCGGCCGCTGCTCGCGCTCGCGGGCGGCTGGATCACAGTGCTGGTCCTGCGCAGCATCGACCGCGTGGGGAAGGGCATCCGCAGCGCGCCGCGCGACGCCTGGGTCGCGGACGTGACGCCGCGCGAGCTGACGGGCAAGGCCTTCGGCGTGCACCGCGCGTTCGACAACGCGGGCGCGGTCGGGGGAGGGCTGCTCGCGGCGGCCGCGATGGCGTACGCCGGGACGAGCCTGCACAATGTGATCCTCTATTCGGCGGTTCCCGGCGCGCTGTGCCTGCTGCTGATCCTTCGCGTGCGCGACGTCCCGCAGCGCTCGGCGCCCGAGAAGCTGCCGCCGTTGCGCTGGGGCGCGCTCTCGGGCGGGATGCGTCGCTATCTCGTCGTGCTCGGCGCGTTCACCTTCGCGCGCGTGTCGGAGACGTTCCTGGTGCTCTACGGCCACGGCCTCGGGATGAGCGTGGTCGAGCTGCTGCTGCTCTGGTCGGCGCTGAACGCGATGAAGTCGGCGGGCGCGTACGCGGGCGGCGTGGTGTCCGACCGCGTCGGGCGCAAGGCGGTGATGCTCGCGAGCTGGATGGGGTTCGCCGCGGCGTATTACTTCGTCTGCGCGACGACCACCGCGGCCGGGCTGTGGGCCGTCACGCTCGCTTACGGCGCGCTCGAGGGCCTCTCGGAAGGCGCCGAGCGCGCGCTGATCAGGGAATTCGGCCGCGAGGGCGAGCA
>DASRFB010000113.1:0-10435 GCA_035651815.1 Burkholderiales bacterium
CGACCACCTGCTCCTCGACCGGCATCGGCGAGTGCAGCGGCTGCTTGAGCAGCTCGACCAGGCGCTGGCCCCGGTCCAGCTGGGCGCGCGAGACCGCGTCGAGCTCGGAGCCGAACGTCGCGAACGCCTCCAGCTCGCGGAACTGCGCGAACGCGGCGAGCTCGCGGTATTGCGCGAGGGCGAGGCGCACGCCGCCGCCGAGTTTCTTGATGACCTTGGTCTGCGCCGCGCCGCCCACGCGCGACACCGAGATGCCCGCGTTGATGGCGGGACGGATGCCGGCGTTGAAGAGGTCGGTCTCGAGGAAGATCTGGCCGTCGGTGATCGAGATCACGTTGGTCGGCACGAAGGCGGACACGTCGCCGGCCTGCGTCTCGATGACCGGCAGCGCCGTGAGCGAGCCGGTCTTGCCCTTGACCTCGCCCTTCGTGAACTTCTCCACGTACTCCTCGTTCACGCGCGCGGCGCGCTCGAGCAGGCGCGAGTGCAGGTAGAACACGTCGCCGGGGTACGCCTCGCGCCCCGGCGGGCGGCGGAGCAGCAGCGAGATCTGCCGGTACGCCCACGCCTGCTTGGTCAGGTCGTCGTAGATGATGAGCGCGTCCTGGCCGCGGTCGCGGAAGTACTCGCCCATGGTGCAGCCCGCGTAGGGCGCGATGTACTGCATCGCCGCGGACTCCGACGCCGACGCGGCGACGATGATGGTGTACGCCATCGCGCCGTGCTCCTCGAGCTTGCGGACGACGTTGGCGATGGTCGAGGCCTTCTGGCCGATCGCGACGTAGACGCAGAAGAGGTCCTTGCCCTTCTGGTTGATGATCGTGTCGATCGCGACCGCGGTCTTGCCGGTCTGGCGGTCGCCGATGATCAGCTCGCGCTGGCCGCGGCCGACCGGCACCATGGCGTCGATCGCCTTCAGGCCCGTCTGCACCGGCTGCGACACGGACTTGCGGTGGATGACGCCGGGCGCGATCTTCTCGATCGGCTCGGATCTCTTCGTGTGGATCGCGCCTTTTCCGTCGATCGGCTGTCCCAGGGAATTCACGACGCGGCCGAGCAGCTCGGGGCCGACCGGCACTTCCAGGATGCGGCCCGTGCACTTCACCGTGTCGCCCTCGGTGATGTGCTCGTAGGCGCCCAGCACCACCGAGCCGACCGAGTCGCGCTCGAGGTTGAGCGCGAGGCCGTAGGTGTTGCCCGGGAACTCGAGCATCTCGCCCTGCATCGCGTCCGACAGGCCGTGGATGCGGCAGATGCCGTCGGTGACGGTGACCACCGTGCCTTGCGTGCGCACGTCGGCCGAGAGCGCGAGGTTCTGGATCTTCGCGCGGATCAGCTCGCTGATTTCGGAGGGGTTCAGTTGTTGCATCCGTAGCTCCTGTTGCTTTGTCATTCTGAGTCCTTCGCTACCGCTCAGGATAAACTCCGCGAAGAATCTGCTGTTACGTTGCCGAAAAGCAGATCCTTCGCTTCGCTCAGGATGACCATGTAATCAACTCTTCAACGCGCTCGACATGTCGGCGAGCTTGCCGCGCACCGAGCCGTCGATCACCTCGTCGCCGACGGCGATGCGCACGCCGCCGATCAGGTCCCGGTCGAGCACGACCTTGGCGTCGATCTTGCGCTTGAAGCGGCGCTCGAGGTCGCCCACCAGGCCCTCGAGCTGGCCGTTCGCCATCGGGAACGCGGTGCGGATCTCGGCCTCGACCACTCCCTCGCGCTCGTTCTTCAGCTCCTCGAACAGGACGCGGATCTCCGGGAGCAGGGCGAGCCGGTCGTTGGCGATCAGCACGCGCACCAGGTTCTGCGCCTCGGCGGGCATGTCGGCGCCGGCGATCGAGACGAACAGGCCGTAGAGCGCGTCGGCGCTCACCTTGGGGTCGCCGATCAGCGCGCGCACCTCGGCGTTCGCGGCGGCGAGCGCCATCGCGCCGAGCCGGCGCGACCAGTCGGCGAGCTTGCCCGACTTGTCGGCGAGGCCGAACACCGCCTCGGCATAGGGGCGCGCGATGGTGGCGGTCTCAGCCATGGGAGATGTCATCCCGAGCGAAGCGAAGGATCTGCTTTTCGAAAAGCGGATTCTTCGTCGCCTTCGGCTCCTCAGAATGACAGCGCATCAGATTTCCTTCTTCAGCTGCGCCAGCAGCTCGGCGTGCGCCTGCGCGTTCACCTCGCGGCGCAGGATCTTCTCGGCGCCGGCGACGGCGAGCGCCGCGACCTGCTCGCGCAGCGTCTCGCGCGCGCGCGACACTTCCTGGTCGATCTCGGCCTTGGCGGCGGCCTTTTCGCGGCTGCCCTCGTCGCGCGCCGAGTTGCGAGCCTCGTCGACGAGCTGCGCCGCGCGCTTCTCCGCCTGCGCGATGATGTCCGCGGCGCGCTCGCGCGCCTTCCTCAGCTCGGCGTCGGCCTGGCGCGCCGAGGTCTCGAGCGACTGCTTGCCGCGCTCGGCCGCGGCCAGTCCCTCGGCGATCACCCTCTGGCGGTCGGCGATGATGCGCTGGAAGTACGGCCACACGAACTTCATGCAGAACCAGATGAATAGGCCGAACCAGATCACCTGGCCGAACAGCGTTGCGTTGATGTTCACGCCCGTCTCCTTGCCTGCACCGCGTGCGCGCTATTTCGGCAGCTTGTCGATGAGCGGGTTGGCGTAGAGCAGTAGCACGGCGAACGCGGTCGCGATCGCGGTGAACGCGTCGAGCAGGCCGGCGACGATGAACATCTTCACCTGCAGCGTCGGGATCATCTCGGGCTGGCGCGCCGAGCCCTCGAGGAAGCGGCCGCCGAGGATGCCGAAGCCGATCGCGGTGCCGAGCGCTCCGAGGCCGATCAGCAGGCCCGCGGCGATCTGCGCGTTGGCGAGAAGTAGTGCCATGGCTTGTTGCATTTTTATCTCCTAATGAAAATTCCCGTATGTTCCGCCATCGATGCGGCGTTCAGTGCGACTCGCTCGCGAGCGACAGGTACACGATGGTCAGCATCATGAAGATGAACGCCTGCAGCGTGATGATCAGGATGTGGAAGATCGCCCAGAGCACGGAGAGCACCACGTGCCCCACGAACGACGACCCGCTCCCCCAGTTTACGCCGCTCCACGCGCCGGCGAGCAGCACGATGAGGATGAACAGCACCTCGCCCGCGAACATGTTGCCGAACAGCCGCAGCGCGAGCGACACGGGCTTGGCGAACTCCTCGACCAGCCGCAGCACGAAGTTGACCGGCGCGAGCCAGGGCCCGAAGGGCGCCGTGAACATCTCGTGCAGCAGGCCGCCGACGCCCTTGTAGCGGATGTTGAACACCCAGATCAGCAGGAACACCGTAAGCGACATCGCGAAGGTCGCGTTCGGGTCGGCGGTCGGCACCGGCCGGAAATGCTCGACGTGGAACGTGTGCTCGACGAAGCCCGGGATGAAGTCGACCGGGATCAGGTCGATCGCGTTCATGCAGAAGACCCAGACGAAGATGATGATCGCGAGCGGCGTCACCAGCGCGCTCTCGGCGTGGAAGGTATCGCGCACCTGCTCGTCGACCATGCCGACGACGATCTCGACGAAGGCCTGGAGCTTGCCCGGGACGCCGCCGCTGGCGCGGCGCGCCGCCCAGTACATCAGGCCGAACACCACGACGCCGACCAGCCCCGACATCATCAGCGTGTCGAGATGGAGCGTCCAGAAGCCGCTTCCGACCGTGAGGTTCTGAAGGTGATGCCCGATGTACTCGTTGGCGCTCAGCGGCGCCGCGCTCTCGGCCATGTAGGCTTTTTCTCTTTCCTCAAAAAACAAACAGCAACGCCACCCAGTAGACGGCCAGCGTTGCCATGAACGTCAGCAGCAGCGGCAGCGTGGCCACCCCCGGAAAGAGGATGAGCACCGCCGCGAGCAGGACCACGGTGAGCCCCAGCTTCAGCAGCTCGGCCACGAAGTGGTTCCGGAGCAGGGCCCGGGGATCGTCCGCGCGGACGGTCATTCTCCTGGCGTAGACCCAGCTGGTCGTGAAGCCGATCGCGCCGCCTGCGAAGGCGGATGCGGCGATCAGCGCGCCATGGATCGCGAGGAGCGGCAGGGATATCAGCGCGGTGACGAGAACCTGCAGCCCGATAATCCGGTACGCCTGGCCCAGCACCGGGTCGCTCGGCCGGCTCTTTTGCCCGCTCACGCCCACCCCGAGGCTGCAAAACCGCGAAATTTTAGGGGAAAACCCGAACCTTCGTCAAACCGAAATACAGATCAAACGGGATAAATGAGGTCGCGCGGCGCGATCTCGGAGTCGAGCACGCAGCACTTCTCGCGGAAGTTGAAGCGCCCGCCCGCGCAGGCGACGCGGTCGGCGTACTGGCCCGAGCACAGGACCTCGGTCTCGCGCTCCGGGTAGGTGCGCAGGACCTGGACGTTCGCCTGCACGCGCAGCTCGTCGGCGCCCGAGACCTGCACGCGGAAGTTGCAGATGAAGTGGCGCTGCGTGTGCGGCTCGTAGTCCTCGGACTGCTGGATCGCGACGATGCGGTCGCGAAGCGCCGACTTGGTCTTGAGCGAGAACAGGTCGTCCTCGGGCGAGAGGCGCAGCGCTCGCCGCGTCGTGAGCCGGTACGCGCCCGCGTCGAGGAAGAACTCGGGCCACTGCTCGAGGCGCCCGCCGTCGAGGCACTCGGCGTAGCGGAAGTAGAACTCCTGCAGCGCGACGCGCAGGTCGCTCGTGAGCTGGAGCTTGTCGTCCTGGGCCATGCGCTCTCCCTAGGCGTACTGCGGCGCGATCCGGATGTCGGCCTCGCCCACGCCCTGCACCTTCGCGTGCAGCAGGTCGCCGGGCTTCACCGGCGACACGCCCGCGGGCGTCCCCGTCATGATGACGTCGCCGGGGTGGAGCGTGTACATCGCCGAGCCGAACTCGATCAGGCGCTGCACGTCGTAGACGAGGTACCTCGTGTTCGAGTTCTGGCGCAGCTCGCCGTTCACGGTGATCGAGAGGTCGAGCGCGTTCGGGTCCTCGATCTCGTCGGCGGTCACGAGCCACGGCCCGAGCACGCTGTAGGTGTCGATCGACTTGCGGAAGCACTGGAGCTCCGGGCCGCGCACCGTCATGTCGAGCCCGATCGAGTAGGCGCAGACGTGGTCCATCGCGCGCTCGCGCGGGATCTTGTTCCCTTTCTTCCCGATGATCACCGCGAGCTCGACCTCGTGGTCGTTGCGCCGCTCGGGCCAGCGGAGGCGAATCTCCTCGCCGAAGCCGATCAGCGACGAGCCTGCCTTGAGGAACAGGCCCCAGTCGCCGATGCCCTTCGCGATGTTGGTGCGGCCGTGCGCGATCCCCGGGTCCTTGATCGACTCGGCGATGTGGTCGTTGTAGTTGATCGGCGCGGCGATGATCTTGCCCGGGTTCGCGACGGGCGAGAGCAGCTTCACCTTCGCGAGCGGCTTCTTCTTCGCCTTCGGCGCGAGCTTCTTCGCCGCGGCGAGCACTTTCTTGAGGTTCGCGATCAGCGGATCGCCCTGCGCGAGCGGCCAGCGCTGCTCGGGGATGGCCTCGAGCGCCTTCGTCACGTCGAGCACCTCGCCCCCCTGAACGATGCCGAGACGGTCACGGTCGAAGCGGCAGAGTCTCATGGTCGCCGAAGTATAGCTTGCCAACCTTCTAACCCGGGATCGGGATGCCCTTGTAGAGCCAGTCGACCTCCCACGCGTCGTGGGGGTCGCGCCGGGAGACGAGCCAGTTGCGAAGATCGCGCGTGCCGCCGTCGCAGTGGATGATGGCGCCGAACATCCGCGACGTGACCACGACGCGCGTGGTGCGCATATAGCGCTCGTCGCGGTACGCGAGCAGCGCGGGCTCGAGCGCGCCGCCGCCGGCGAGCGCGGCGGCGATCTTGGCCGAGAGCACGACCGCGTCCTCGATCGCCATGCACGCGCCCTGGGCGAGGTACTGCAGCGTCGGGTGCGCGGCGTCTCCCAGGAGGCCCACGTTGCCCTTCACCCAGCCGGGCGTCGGCTCGCGGTCGTGCAGCACCCAGTTCTTGTCCTTGCCGACGTAGGTGAGCATCTCCTGCACGTGCGGCGTGGTGCGCGAGAACACCTCCATCAGCTCGTCGGGCCCGCCGTAATGATCGCGCTCGCCGCGCTCGAACCTGCGGCTCACCACGGTGGCGACGTTGTTCATCACCGTGCCGCCGCGCAGCCGATACTGCACGAAGTGCAGGTTCGGCCCGATCCAGATCACCATGTCGTCGAAGTGCGAGGGATCGCGGATCTGGTCCTGCGGCACGACGCCGCGGTAGGTGACGTGCCCGGCCGGCACCGGGTGCCCGTCGCCGATCACGATCTCGCGCACGCGCGAGCGGATGCCGTCGGCGCCGATCAGCGCGCGCCCTTCCGCCTCGGTGCCGTCGGCGAAGCGCGCGACCACGCTCTTGCCGCGGTCCTCGAAATCGACCAGCTCCTTCGACGTGTTCAGCTCGATCTCGGGGCGCTTGCGGCACGCCTCGAGCAGCGCCCCGTGCAGGTCGCGCCGGTGCACCACGGTGTACGGCGCGCCGTAGCGCGCGCGGAACTTCGGCCCGCAGTCGATGCGCGTGAGCTCGCGGTCGGTGAGCGCGTCGATCAGGATCAGGTTCTTGGTGAACACCGCCTGCGGCTCCAGGTCCTTCATCACGCCCAGCCAGTCGAGCATGCGGTACGCGTTCGGCCCCTGCTGGATGCCGTAGCCGATCTCGCCGAACTCGGGCGCTTTTTCGAACACGCGCGAGGCGAGCCCGCGCTTCGCGAGCGCGAGCGCCGCGGCGATGCCGCCGATGCCGCCGCCGACGATCAGGATCCGGGAGGGACTCGCCATGGAGGCCGTCATCTTAGGCGAAGGTGTGCTGCGCGATCAACGTGCGGCCCATCGACACGGCGCCAAAGGCATAGGAAAATGCCCTTCCCCTCGGAGACCGCCTGGACAGGAGATTCCCATGAAGCAGATCGGCGTAGCCATCGTCGGCACCGGCTGGTGCGGCGGCATCCGCGCGCAGACCTGCGCGGCGAACCCGCTGGTGAAGAGCCTGCACCTCGCCGAGATCCGTCCCGAGCGCCTCGCCGAGGTGGCCAAGGCGACCGGCGCCGCGACGGCGGTCGCGGACTACAGGACGCTCCTGAAGAACGACGAGATCGAGGCCGTGTACGTCTCGGCCACGCCCGAGCCCACGCACTACCCGATGGCGCGCGACTGCCTCGCCGCGGGCAAGCACGTCTTCCTCGAGAAGCCGATCGCGATGACGCTCGAGGAGGCCGACGAGCTGATCGCGCTCGCGAAGAAGAACCGCCTCAAGTTCTCGATCGGCTACTCGCAGCGCTTCAACCCCAAGTTCGCCTACGTGAGGAAGTCGATCCGCGACGGCACCATCGGCACGCCGGTGACGGCGCTCGTCTCGCGCCACATCACGCGCGGCCTCGGCAAGAAGATCAGCGGCCGCGTCAAGCTCTCTCCCGCGGCGATGGAGGCGACGCACGACCTCGACTTCGTGCTCTGGTGCCTCGAGCCCGCGAAGCCCGTGCGCGTCTACTCGCAGACGAACTACGGCGCGATGCGCCAGGCGAGCGGCCAGGACATCGCCGACCAGCAGTGGATCAGCGTCACCATGGACAGCGGCCTCTCGTTCATCGTCGGCGGCGGCTGGAGCCTGCCGCCCGGCTATCCCAACTTCTCCACCACCTGGATCGAGATGGTCGGCACCGAGGGCGCGCTCATGGTCGACGACAGCCACCGCGACGTCGTCCTGAACACCATGAACAAGGGCATGCAGCTGCCGATGTCGACCATGCCCGGCGAGTTCGTCGAGCACACCTACGCCGGCCCGATGAAGGCCGAGACCGTCCACTTCCTCGAGGCGGTCGCGTACGACCGGCCGGTGATGGTCACGCCCGAGCACGCGCGCATGGTGATGGAGGTGTACATCGCGGCGGATATGTCGGCGGAGAAGAACGAGCCGGTGACGCTGCCGCTCAAGCCGGCGAAGTCCGTTCGCGCGGCGGCGTGATTGTCATCCTGAGCGCAGCGAAGGATCTGCTTTTGCTTTCTTGGAAAACGAAAAGCAGATTCTTCGTCGCCTGCGGCTCCTCAGAATGACGTAGAGATATGCCCAAGAAGAACCCCAAGCGCATCGGCCTCGCGATAATCGGCGGCGGCCGGGTCGGACTGTTCCGCGGCGAGGTCGCGGCGCGCCACCCGCAGGTCGATTTCATCGGGCTCGCCGAGCTCAAGCCCGACCGCGCGAAGGAGGTCGGCGCGAAGATCAAGGCCGACTTCGTCACGGACGACTACGAGGCGCTCCTCGCCCGCCCCGAGGTGAACGCCGCGATCATCGCCACCGACGAGCATCTCCACGTCGATCCCATCCTCGCCGCGGTCGGGCGCGGGCTGCCGCTGCTGATCGAGAAGCCGCTCGCGACCACGCTCGCGGACTCCGAGCGCGTGCTCGCCGCGATCAAGAAGAGCGGCGTCGACGCGGTGATCGGCTACACGCAGCGCTTCCGCCGCCGCTGGCTCGCGGCGAAGGAGAAGGTGCGCACCGGCGCGCTCGGCGACGTGACGCTCGTCACCTCGCGCGCGTTCATGAACCGCCTGGTCGCGCTCGACAACTACCGGCGCACCGACGACCCGTCGTCGATCTCGCCGATGGTGATCTCGGGCACGCACGCGCTCGACATCGTCATGTGGATGATGGAGGCGAAGAAGCCCGCCGAGATCTACGCGCGCTCGGTCGACCGCGCGCTCGGCCCCTTGTGCAAGGGCATCGACGCGACCGCCGGCGTGATCACCTTCGAGGACGGGAGCCTCTACCACTCGGTCATCTCCTGGGCGCTGCCGATCGTCTGGCCGGGCGCGGTCTACAGCCTCGAGGTCGGCATCACCGGCACCGAGGGCGTGCTGACGATCGACGACACCCACCGCGACATCGTGCTCGCGACCACGGGCGAGAGCGGCGAAGGCTACGCGCCCGACCGGGTGCGGCGCGTCGACTTCATGGGCAGCTACCCGCCCGGCGACGTGGCGCTCGGCGAGTTGCGCGGCCCGATGCGCGAGGAGACCGAGCAGTGGCTGAACCGGGTCGCGCTCGGGCTGCCGACGCAGCACGCGACCGCCGCCGAGGCGCACGACCGGCTGATGCTGACCAAGGCGTTCGACCTCTCGGCGCGGCTGAAGAAGGCGATCCCGCTGCCGATCACGGCCGACGACGAGCGCGCGCGCGAGCCGCTGAGAAAAGCGGGCTGAAGGAAACGACAGGAGGAGGACATGCTGAAACCGGCGATCGCTCTCACCCTCGCGCTCGCGGCCCCGGGCGCGCTGGGCCAGGTCTACCCGTCGAAGCCCGTGCACATGATCATCCCCTTCGCCCCGGGGGGCGCTTCCGACTTCGTCGGGCGCATCGTCCAGCCGAAGCTGGCGGAGCTGCTCGGCGAGCAGATCGTCATCGAGAACCGCGCCGGCGCGGCGGGCAACATCGGGATGGAGGCGGCGGCGAAGGCGGCGCCCGACGGCTACACCATCTACCTCGGCAACATCGGCACCATCGCGATCAACCCCGCGGTCTTCCCCAACCTGGCGGTGAACCCGATGCGCGATTTCGCGCCGGTCACGCAGGTCGTCGACGTCCCGAGCGTGCTCGTCGTCAATCCGTCGTTCACGGTGGACTCGGTCGGGGCGCTGGTCGCCTACGCGAAGAAGAACCCGGGCAAGCTCAACTACGCCTCGCCCGGCTCGGGCAGCCAGAACCGGCTCGAGATGGAGCTCCTGCGGAAGGCCGAGGGCCTCGACATGGTGCACGTCCCGTACAAGGGCGGCGCGGGCCCGGCGGTGACGGGGCTGGTCGCGGGCGAGACGCAGGTCATGTTCACCACGGCGCCCTCGGCCATGGGCCAGATCCAGGGCAAGCGCATCCGCGCGCTCGCGGTGACGAGCGCCAAGCGCATGGCGCAGCTCCCGCAGACCCCGACCATGATCGAGTCCGGGTACCGGGACTTCGTGTCGAGCTCCTGGCAGGGCGTGTTCGCGCCGGCCGGCACGCCGCAGGCCGCGGTCGACAAGCTGTTCTCGGCGCTGCAGCAGACGCTGAAGACGCCCGCGGTCGCCGAGCGCCTCGCCGGCGGCGGCGTCGACGTCGCGCTCTCCGCGTCGCCTAAGGACTTCGCCGCCTTCGTCGCGGCCGAGAGCCAGCGCTGGGGACGCGTCGCGCGCGAGTCGGGCGCGACGGTGGATTGATTTCGACGTAGCGACAACCTCTCAAAGGACGGAGACGAGTAATGGCAAACGCAGGCATGGTGGCACTGGACTGGCAGCAGCGCATCAACTGGGACCGCGTGCGCAAGTACCGCCTCGAGCGCGCGCGCGCGCGCATGAAGGCGCACGGGCTGGGCGCGATGCTGCTCATGTACGACGAGAACTGCCGCTACGTGACGAGCACGCTCAC
>DASRFB010000114.1:0-15147 GCA_035651815.1 Burkholderiales bacterium
ACCTCGTTCATCGCCGGGCGGTTCTTGATGTCGGTGACCCAGATGTTCGCCGACAGCACCTTCGACTTGTGGCTGCCGCACTTCGCGAGCAGCCGGTCGATCTTGTCGAGGATCTGCTTGGTCTGGCCTTTCACGTCCTGCGACGGGTCGTCGGCGACGATGCCCGCGAGGTAGACGGTGTTGCCGTATTCGACGGCTTCCGAGAGGATCTTCGAGGGATCGTGGCGCTTGATGTCCATGCGGGTCTCCGGGGTCAGGTTTGTTCCCAGCCGCGGGATCGCTCGAGCGCCCGCGACCATTCGTGCATGCGCCGCGCGGCGTCCTCGCGCTTCATGCGCGGCTCGAAGCGCTTCGCGGCCTTCCAGTGGCGCGCGATGTCCTCGCGGCTCGTCCACACGCCGGTCGCGAGCCCGGCGAGGTAGGCCGCGCCGAGCGCGGTCGTCTCGAGCACCCGCGGACGCACGACCGGCACGCCGAGCAGGTCGGCCTGGAACTGCATCAGCATGTCGTTGGCGGCCGCGCCGCCGTCGACGCGCAGCTCGCGCAGCGCGACGCCCGAGTCCTTGCGCATCGCCTCCAGCAGCTCGGCCGACTGGAACGCGATCGACTCGAGCGCGGCGCGCGCGACGTGCCCCGCGCCCGATCCGCGCGTGAGACCGACGATGACGCCGCGCGCGTAAGGGTCCCAGTGCGGCGCGCCGAGCCCCGCGAACGCGGGCACGAAGACCACGCCGCCCGAGTCGCGCACCGTCGCCGCGAGCCGCTCGACGTCGGCCGATCGTTTGATCAGCTTGAGACCGTCGCGCAGCCACTGCACGACGGCGCCGGCGATGAAGACGCCGCCCTCGAGCGCGTACTCGCGCGCGCCCGCCTGCGCGGCGCACGTCGTGAGCAGCCCGTTCTTCGACGCGATCGCCTCGGACCCGGTGTTGAGCAGGAGAAAGCAGCCCGTCCCGTAGGTGTTCTTCGCCATGCCCGGCTCGTGGCACGCCTGGCCGAAGAGCGCGGCCTGCTGATCGCCCGCGATGCCGGCGATCGGGATCTCCGCGCCGAGCAGCGCCTTCGCGCTCGCGCCGTGGACGAAGGACGAGGGCTTCACCTCGGGCAGCACCGCGCGCGGCACGCGGAAGATCGAGAGCAGCTCCTCGTCCCAGTGGCCGCGGTGGATGTCGTAGAGCAGCGTGCGCGAGGCGTTGCTCGGGTCGGTCGCGTGCAGCCGGCCGCCCGAGAGCTTCCACGCGAGCCAGGTGTCGACCGTGCCGAAGGCGATGTCGCCGCGCTCGGCGCGCGCGCGCAGCCCCGGCACGTGGTCGAGCATCCACGCGATCTTGGTCGCCGAGAAGTACGGATCGATCACCAGGCCCGTTTTCGCGCGCACCGCGTCGGCGGCGCCTTCGCGCTTCAGCCGCTCGCACGCGTCGGCGGTGCGCCGGTCCTGCCACACGATCGCGTGGTGCGCGGGGCGGCCGGTGCGCCGGTCCCACAGGATCGCGGTCTCGCGCTGGTTGGCGATGCCGATCGCGGTGACGCGCTCGGGCCGCACCCACGCCTGGCGCAGCGCCGCGCGCGCGCACGCGAGCTGCGAGCGCCAGATCTCCTCGGCATCGTGCTCGACCCAGCCGGGCTTGGGGAAGATCTGCCGGAACTCCTTCTGCGCCGCCGTGCGCACGCCGCCGCGCTGGTCGAAGACGATCGCGCGCGAGCTGGTGGTGCCCTGGTCGAGCGCGAGAACGTATTTCATGTCCGGGGCGCGCGTCGTGGATCGTGGACGAGGAGCGCGATTCTAGCATCGGCGAAGCCGCGTCCCGCGCGTCGGTTAGAATGCCGAGCTTGACCGCGGTCAATGCGCGTCGACCCGGGCGGTCCAACAATTGCGGGCCTCGGCTTTCGCACGATCAACCATGAAAATCCACGAGTACCAGGCGAAAGAGATCCTCAGGAAATACGGCGTCGCGACGCCGCGCGGTTTCCCGTGCTTCTCGGTCGAGGACGCGGTGAAGGCCGCGCGCGATCTCGGCGGCAAGGTCTGGGTCGTCAAGGCGCAGATCCACGCCGGGGGCCGCGGCAAGGGCGGCGGCGTGAAGGTCGCGAGATCCGAGCACGAGGTGCGCAAGTGGGCGGGCAGCATCCTCGGCATGATGCTCAAGACCCACCAGACCGGCCCGGCCGGACAGAAGGTGCGCCGGCTGCTGGTCGAGGAGGGCGCCGACATCAAAAAAGAGCTGTACGTCGGCATGGTCGTCGACCGCGGCACGCAGCGCGTCGCGCTCATGGCCTCGAGCGAAGGCGGCATGGACATCGAGGAGGTCGCCGCGAAGACTCCGGAGCGGATCCGCAAGCTCTCGATCGACCCGGGAACCGGGCTGGAGGACGGCGACGCCGACGAGCTCGCGCGCTCGATCGGCGTGCCCGCAACGTCGATCCCCCAGGCGCGCGCGATCCTGCAGGGCCTGTACCGCGCGTTCGACGAGACCGACGCCAGCCTCGCCGAGATCAACCCGCTCATCCTGGCCGGCGACGGCCGGGTGCTCGCGCTCGACGCCAAGATCGACTTCGACGGCAACGCGCTCTTCCGCCATCCCGACCTCGCCGCGCTGCGCGACCTCGACGAAGAGGACCCGGCCGAGATCGAGGCGTCCAAGTACGATCTGAACTACATCCAGCTCGAAGGCGACATCGGCTGCCTGGTGAACGGCGCGGGCCTCGCGATGGCGACGATGGACATCATCAAGCTCTACGGCGGGATGCCGGCGAACTTCCTCGACGTCGGCGGCAGCGCGACGACCGAGAAGGTCACCGAGGCGTTCAAGATCATGCTGCGCAATCCCGAGCTGAAGGCGATCTTCGTCAACGTCTTCGGCGGCATCATGAAGTGCGACGTCATCGCGCAGGGCGTGGTCGCGGCGGCCCGGCAGGTCGCGCTCAAGGTGCCGCTCGTCGTGCGGCTCGAGGGCACGAACGTCGACCTCGGCAAGAAGATCCTCGCGGACTCGGGGCTTCCGATCATCTCGGCGAGCAACATGGCCGACGGCGCGAAGAAGGTCGTCGCCGCCGCGAACGCGCACGCGAAGAGGCAGGCAGCGACGCCCAAGCCGAAGGCGAAGGCCAAGCCGAAGGCGAAAGCCAAGCCGAAGAAGACGAAACCGGCCAAGAAAGCGGCGAAGCAGCCGCCGAAGAAAAAGCCCGCGAAGAAAAAGGCACGGCCCCAGAAGAAGCGGAGACGCTGATGTCCATCCTGATCGACAAGAACACGCGCGTGATGACCCAGGGCATCACCGGCAAGACGGGCATGTTCCACACCAAGATGGGCAAGGAGTACGCGAACGGGCGCAACTGCTACGTCGCGGGCGTCAATCCCCGGAAGCCCGGCGAAGTCTACGAGGGCATCCCGATCTTCGCCACCGTGAAGGAGGCGAAGGCGCAGACCGGCGCCAACGTCTCGGTGATCTACGTTCCGCCGCCTTTCGCCGCCGCGGCGATCGACGAGGCGGTCGAGGCGGATCTCGACCTCGTCATCTGCATCACCGAGGGCATCCCGGTGCGCGACATGATCCGCACCAAGTACAAGATGCAGGGCAAGCGCACCCGGCTGATCGGCCCGAACTGTCCCGGCATCATCACGCCCGACGAGATCAAGATCGGCATCATGCCCGGCCACATCCACAAGAAGGGCCGCGTCGGCGTCGTCTCGCGCTCGGGCACGCTGACGTACGAAGCCGTGGGCCAGCTGATGGAGCTCGGCCTCGGCCAGTCGAGCTGCGTCGGCATCGGCGGCGATCCCGTGAACGGCATGAAGCACATCGACGTGCTGAAGATGTTCAACGACGACCCGCAGACCGAGGCCGTCGTCATGGTCGGCGAGATCGGCGGCAACGACGAGGAGACCGCGGCGCGCTGGGTGAAGCAGCACATGAAGAAGCCCGTCGTGGGCTTCATCGCGGGCGTGACCGCGCCGCCCGGAAAGCGCATGGGCCACGCCGGCGCGATCATCTCGGGCGGCAAGGGCACGGCGCAGGAGAAGCTCGCCGTGATGGAGGAGTGCGGCATCCGCACCACCCGGAATCCGGCGGAGATGGGCAAGCTCCTGAAGTCGGTGCTGAAGTAGGCGAGGCAGACGCGCCGGCGCAATGGCGCTGCTCGACAAGCTGTTCGGCCGGACCCGGGCGGAGCGCCTGATCGCCGAGGGCAATCGCGCGGAGCAGGCGGGACGAGCGCGCGAGGCCTGCGAGCTCTACCGCCGGGCGATCGCCGCGGCGCCGGATCACGCGAGGGCGCATCTCAATCTCGGCATCGGCCTCGAGGCCGCCGGGGATCGCGAGGCCGCGGTGTCGGCCTACGAGCGCGCCCTCGCGATCGACCCGGCCGACCCGTACGTCAACTACAACCTCGGTAAGCTGCTCGACGCGCGCCGCGAATGGGAGCGCGCGGAAACGCTGCTGCGCGCGGCGCTCGCCGCGAAGCCGCGGTTCCCGGAAGCGCTGGTCGTGCTCGCGAACGTGTGCGAATCGCAGGGCCGGCTCGATGCGGCGGCCGCGGCGCTCGAATCGGCGTTGCGCGAGCGGCCCGACTGGACGGGCGCCCTGCTCAATTACGCCGGGGTCCTCTACCGGCTGGGACGGCTGGCCGACGCGGAGGCGGCGCTTCGCCGCCTGATCGCGATCGATCCGAGCGACGCGTCGGCCTACGGGCTCCTCGGCGACGTGCTGCGCGCGCGGGTGCGCGTGCCCGAGGCGCTCGAGGCGCTCGCTCGCGCGCGCACGCTCGCGCCGGATCGCTTCGATCTGCAGTCCGCCGAGCTGTTCGTGCTCCAGTCCTCGGAGGCGACGAGCGCCGAGGCCCTGTTCGAGCGGCACGAGCAGTTCGGCCTGCGGCTGGAGGCGGCGATCGGGGCTCGCTTCGCGCCGTTCGCTAACGCTCCCGACCCCGAGCGGCCGCTGCGCGTCGGCTACGTCTCGGGCGACTTCTATACGCACCCGGTCGCGTTCTTCCTGATCCCGCTCCTCGAGCGGCACGACCGCGAGCGCTTCGGCACGTACTGCTACTCGACCGGCCGGCTGCGCGACCGCATCACGCGCGAGATCGAGGCGCGCGCGGGCACCTGGCGCGACGCCGCGTGGATGTCGGACGCGGAGCTCGCCGACGCGGTGAACGCCGACGGCATCGACATCCTGGTCGATCTGTCCGGGCACAGCGGGGTCGCGCGCCTGCCCGTGTTCGCGCAGCAGCCGGCCCCGGTGCAGGTCGCGTGGCTCGGATACCTGGCGACCACCGGGCTCACGCGGATGCAGTATCGCCTGTGCGACCGATACACGGATCCGCCCGGCGCGGCCGAGCGCTTCCATACCGAGACGCTCGTGCGGCTGCCGGCCTGCCAGTGGTGCTACCGTCCGCCCGTCGGCGCCGTTCCGTGCGCCGAGGTCCCGCCGTTCGTGCGCAACGGCTTCCTCACGTTCGGATCGTTCAACGCCGCGCTGAAGATCTCGCCGTCGACGCGACGGCTCTGGGCCCGGATCCTCGAGCGCGTGCCGGGGTCGCGCCTGAAGCTGGTCGGCATTCCGCAGGAGAGCGCGCGCCGCGAGATCGTCGCGGATCTCGCGGCCGCCGGAATCGCGCCGGAGCGCATCAACGCGGCGCCCCGCCTCGGGCTGCTCGAGTATTTCGAGGCGTTCGCCGGGGTCGACGTCGCGCTCGATCCCGCGCCGTACAGCGGCGGCACGACGACCTGCGACACGCTGTGGATGGGCGTGCCGGTCGTCACCGCGCCGGGGGAGCGCTCGATCTCGCGCAGTGCCGGAAGCATCCTGCACACCCTCGGGCTGGACGACTGGATCGCGGCCTCGCCCGAGGACTACGTGGAGCGCGCGGTGCGCTGCGACCGCGAGCGCGAGCGGCTGGTCGAGCTGCGCCGCAGCCTGCGCGAGACCCTGCGCGCGTCGCCGCTCATGGACGAGCCGCGGTTCGCGCGCGACATCGAGGCCGCGTACCGCGACCTGTGGCGCGCGTGGTGCCGCGCGCCCGGCGCGTCATAAAGGGCCGATGCCGTGTTCGAACGATTGCTCGAACGGCTCCTGCGGCGCGCGGCGACGCTCTCCGCGCGCGCGGACGCGCCCGCCGAGGACCGATCGGCCGCCGAGCGCTGCATCGAGGCCGGACGGGCCGCCGAGCGCTCGGGAAAGACCGCCGAGGCGTGCGGGCATTATCGCGAGGCGGTCGCGGCGGCGCCCGGATACGCCAAGGCGCATCTGGAGCTGGGGATAGGCCTCGAGGCGACCGGGGACGCGGAGGGCGCGCTGGCCGCGTACCGCGAGGCGGTCGGCCTCGACGCCGCCGATCCGTACGCGAGCTACAACCTGGGCCGGCTGCTCCAGGCCCGCGGCGACCTGCGCGAAGCCGAGCGCCTGGTGCGCGCGGCGCTCGCGCGCAAGCCCGATTTCGTCGAGGCGCGCATCGTGCTCGCGGGCATCCACGAGATCGGCGGCGCGCTCGCCGCGGCGGCGGGCGAGCTCGAGATCGTCCTGCGCCATCGTCCCGAGCATCCCGGCGCCCTGCTCAACTACGGCCTGCTGCTCGCGAAGCAGGGCCGGGCGCCGGAGGCGGAAAACGCGCTGCGGCGCGTGCTGGCCGCCGATCCGGGCAGCGCGAGCGCCAGTCACCGGCTCGCCTCGATGCTGCTCGAGCGCGGCGAAGCCGCCGAAGCCGAGCACCTGTTCAAGGCGGCGCTCGAGCGCGACCCGGCGCTCGTCGAGGCGCACGTGCGGCTGTTCGAGCTGTTCCGCAAGCGCGGCGACATCGGCGCGGCCGCGGCTCAGCTCGCGCGCCTGCTCGAGCACCGCCCCGACTGGGCGGACGCCTGGTACGACTACGGCCTCATGCTGAAGAAGCTGTTCAAGCGCGCCGACGCCGAGGCTGCCTTCCGCCGCGCCGTCGCGCTCGATCCGCGGCACGTGGGCGCGCAGCGCATGCTGGGCGGCATGCTGCTCTCGCAGGCGCGCGTCGAGGAAGCGCTCGCGAGCTACGCGCTCGCCCTGCGGCACAACCCGGGGCAGCTCGAGATCGAGTCGGCCGAGATGTTCGCGCGCCTGTTCGTGGAGACCACGCCGGACGACGAGCTGTTCGCGCGGCACCAGGCGCTCGGCGCGCGCATCGAGGCCGCGTTCCCGCCCCGCTACCCGGCGTTCGGCAACGCGCGCGACCCGGAGCGGCGGCTGCGCGTCGGCTACGTCTCGGGGGACTTCTCGTATCACCCGGTCGCGCTGTTCCTGCTGCCGCTGCTCGAGCGGCACGACCGGTCGGCGTTCGAGATCCACGCGTACTCGGTCGGCGACAACGTCGACGACGTGACCCGCCGCGCCTCGACCGTGGTCGACGGATGGCACGAGGCCTCCGCGCTCTCGGCGCAAGAGCTCGCCGACGCGATCCACGGCGACGCGATCGACGTCCTGGTCGACCTGTCGGGACATTCGGGCGTCTCCGCGCTCGCGACCTTCGCGCTGCAGCCCGCGCCGGTGCAGGCGACCTGGCTCGGGTACCTGGGCACGACCGGCATGACGCGCATGCACTGGCGCCTGTGCGACCGCCACACCGATCTGGCCGGCGTCGCCGAGCGCTTCCACACCGAGGCGCTGGCGCGGCTTCCCAACAGCCAGTGGTGCTACCGGCCGGTCTTCACCGAGGCGCCGTCGGAGCCGCCGTTCGCGCGCAACGGGTTCGTGACCTTCGGCTCTTTCAACCAGGGAGCGAAGCTCTCGCCCTCGACGCGCGCGCTGTGGGCCGAGATCCTCGGCCGCGTGCCGGGCTCGCGTCTCGCGGTGCTCGACATCGAGGGACCCGGAGCGGACGCCTTCGTCGCGGACCTGTCGCGCCGCGGGATCGATCCGGCCCGGGTGACGATCGTCCCGCGCGTTCCGCCGGCCGACTACTTCCGCTGGTTCAACCGGGTGGACGTCGCGCTCGACACGACGCCCTACAGCGGCGGCACCACGACCTGCGACACGCTCTGGATGGGCGTGCCGATCGTGACCGTTCCCGGATCGCGCCCGGCGTCGCGCAGCACGGCGAGCATTCTGACGAGCGTGGGCGCGAGCGAATGGATCGCCGCCACGCCGGCCGATTATGTGCGCCTCGCGGTCGAGCTCGCCGCGAAGCCGCCGGCCGGGGCGCACGCGCGGCTCGCGCTGCGCGAGAGGATGCGCCGCTCGCCGATCATGGACGAGCCGCGCTTCGCGCGCGACGTCGAAGCCGCGTACCGGGCGATGTGGCGGGCCTGGTGCGGGCGCGGCGCGTGAGCCTCGCGCCGGGCGCCGACGCTCCTGTGAGATAATCTCGCGCCACTTTCCGGACGCCTGCCATGTTCCGCAGCTGGTTCGACTGCAAGGAGGTCGACGCCTTCGTCGACGGCATCGTCGCCGAGCTGTCGAAGCGCTTCCCGCCCTCGGGCGTCGAGCTTCCGGCGAAGAAGGCGATCGAGCGCCTGCGCCGGACCAACGAGTCGATCCTGCGTCAGGTGGAGACCTTCTCGCTCACGCACGCGCTCAACCTCTACAAGAAGGCGCACCTCGGCAACCGCTTCAAGTGGGCGCTGAAGGAAGCGGGCTACCCGGGAGAGTTCGTCGACGCGCTCACCTACGAGCTCGTGACGGTGGTGGCGCTGGCGTCCCGGCGCCGCAAGCCCGGCGCCTGAGGCGCGCGCGCCCC
The DNA here is from genome assembly GCA_035651815.1 of Burkholderiales bacterium. Taxonomy (GTDB): domain Bacteria; phylum Pseudomonadota; class Gammaproteobacteria; order Burkholderiales; family SG8-39; genus VBDM01. The sequence goes on from DASRFB010000114.1 coordinate 8,695, forward strand.
GGTCACTTCTCGCGCGCGGGCTCGCGCTTCGCGCGTCTCGCCTTCGGCGTCCCCAGCTCGGGGAAGGCATCGGGGATCCGCAGCACCGTTCCGGCACAGGTCACGTCGACGCCGACCAGCTCGCCGGCCGCGGCGCGGAACGCGGCGCTCGTCATGACATCCAGGATCCGCGCGACCAGCGGGGAAGCGAGCGCGGCGTCGTCGCAGATGAGGAAGTAGCGCGACGAGGCCACCGGGATGAAATCCAGCTTGAACCGGCGCGCGGCCGTCTCGACTGCGAACCCGGCATCGGCGAGCCCGCTGGCGATATACGCTGCGACCCCGGAATGGGTGAATTCGCCGGTGTCGTAGCCGGCGATGTCCCTGCTGTCGACGTTCGCGCGCTTCAGCATGAGATCGAGGAGGATGCGCGTGCCCGAGCCGAACTGGCGGTTCACGAAGCGCACGCCGGGACGCGCGAGGTCGGCCAGCGAGTAGATCTCCTTCGGATTGCCGGGCGCGAGGATGATGCCCTGGCGCCGGGTCGCGAGGTTGACGAGCGCGTGGCCGTCCGGACGCAGCCACTTCGCGTAGAACTTGAGGACCTCCCCTTGCAGCTCGCCTTGCGGCACGTGGAAGCCCGCCATGTCGCAATCCCCGGCGGCGAGCGACGCCAGGGCCTCCATGCTGCCCCGGTACTTCAGGTCGACCGACACGTGGTTTCGCGAAAGGAAATCGCGCAGCAGCTCGATCGCGAACCCGTGGCTGGCGTGGATGCGCAGGATCGGCGCGTCCTCGGAAACCGCGCGCTCGATCTCGGCCTCGAGCTCGGAGGCGATGCTGTCGAGCAGCGGCGCGAGCCTCGCCCGCACCCGCTTGTCCGCCCACAGCAGCTTCTCCCCCAGCGGGGTGAGGACGGCGCCGCGGCCGCGGCTCATCTCGAGCAGCGGCGCGCCGAAGACGAATCCGGCGTCGCGGATCGTGCCCCACGCGTGCCGGTACGACATGCCGATCCGGCGCGCGCCGCGGAAGAGATTGCCCTCGTCCTTGATGGCGGCGAGGAGCTTCAGCGTGCGGTCGAGCGCATGCGCCGTCTGGTCGCGCGCCTCGAGCGCCCACTGCGGATTGATCGAAATTCTGAGCATTGGCATCCGCTTATGTTTTCGAGTTCATATTAGATGCGTATCGCGGTTCATATTGTTTCCGCGGATCAACGGATGTTACGTTCGCCGCAGCAATCCGCCAAGGGGAAGGCGGATGCCACCACTATTACATATCGATTGACGCAACACGGAGCGAAGGAGGAGGGACGATGTCGGACGCGGCGGTACTCACGGGGAACGGCACGAACGGCGTAGGGCTGCTCGCCAAGGAGCGGATCATCGCCGGGCCGGGATTCAATCGGTGGCTGGTGCCGCCGGCGGCGCTTTGCATCCATCTTTGCATCGGCATGGCGTACGGCTTCAGCGTGTTCTGGCTGCCGCTGTCGCGCGCGATCAACGGCAAGCAGGCGATCGCGTGCGCTCCGGACATGTCGTTCATCGCGCGCATGTTCGCGACGACCTGCGACTGGAAGATCAGCGAGCTCGGCTGGATGTACACCTTGTACTTCGTCTTCCTCGGCGCGGCCGCGGCCGTGTGGGGCGGGTGGCTCGAGCGCGCCGGACCGCGCAAGGCGGGATTCGTCGCCGCGTGCTGCTGGTGCGGCGGCCTCGTGTTCTCGGCGATCGGCGTGTACCTGCATCAGGTGTGGATGCTGTGGCTCGGCACCGGCATCGTCGGCGGCGTCGGCCTCGGCCTCGGCTACATCTCGCCGGTGTCCACGCTGATCAAATGGTTCCCGGACCGCCGCGGCATGGCGACCGGCATGGCGATCATGGGCTTCGGCGGCGGCGCGATGATCGGCGCACCGCTCGCGCAGATCCTGATGAACCACTACGCCACGGCGAGCTCGGTCGGCGTGTGGGAGACGTTCGTCACGATGGCGGTGATCTACTTCATCTTCATGAACATCGGCGCGTTCAGCTACCGCATCCCGGCGCCGGGCTGGAAGCCCGAAGGCTGGACCCCGCCCACGTCGAACGCGAAGAGCATGATCACCACGCGCCACGTGCACGTGAAGGAAGCGCCCAAGACGCCGCAGTTCTGGCTGATCTGGTGGGTGCTGTGTTTGAACGTCACCGCCGGCATCGGCATCATCGGCATGGCCTCGCCGATGCTGCAGGAGGTGTTCGCCGGCAAGCTGATCGGCGTCAACGTCGCCTTCAACGACCTGACCGTCGCGCAACGCGGCGCGATCGCCGCGATCGCGGCCGGCTTCACCGGGCTGCTGTCGCTGTTCAACATCGGCGGCCGCTTCGTGTGGGCTTCGCTGTCGGACTACATCGGGCGCAAGACGACGTACTACACCTTCTTCGTGCTCGGTATCGTCCTCTATGCCTCGGCGCCGTGGTCCGGGCACCTGGGACACATCAGCCTGTTCGTCGGCGCGTTCTGCATCATCCTGTCGATGTACGGCGGCGGGTTCTCGACGGTGCCGGCCTATCTCGCCGACATGTTCGGGACCCAGATGGTGGGCGCGATCCACGGACTGATCCTGACCGCCTGGTCGGCGGCGGGCATTTTCGGGCCGGTGATCGTCAACTACATGCGCGAGTACCAGCTGGAGCACGGCGTGCCGCGCGCGCAGGTCTACGACACGACGGCGTACATCCTGTGCGGTCTGCTCGCGATCGGCTTCATCTGCAACCTGCTGGTCAAGCCGGTGGACGGCAAGCACTTCATGACCGACGCCGAGCTCGACGCCGAGCGCAAGCTCGCGCACGAGTCCGCGCGTGCCGCCACGGCGACCGCGCGCGGCCCGGCGAGCGCGGAGAAGTCTCCGCCCGCTCTCGTCGCCGGCGCCTGGCTGCTGGTCGGCATTCCCCTGGCCTGGGGCGTCTGGATCACCCTCGAGAAAGCCTGGGTGCTCTTCCGCTAAGCCGCCCGCCTCGACCGGAACCGCGCCCGGTGCGCTACCGCGCACCGGGCGCCCGGGTCCGGAAAATTGATGGCAGTCAAGCCTCTATCTGAGGCCCTGGCGGTACAATCGTATCGATGAACGATCGTGCCGCTCCCCCGGATTCAAAGAACCGCAAGCCCGGCAAAGGCCCCCGCGTGCGCAGCACGCCCAAGGGCCGAGCCGTCGATCCGAAGGCCCGTGAGCAAGTACTCGGGCTGCTCGGCCAGGATCCCCGCCGGCGCGACCTGCTGATCGAGTACCTGCACCGCATCCAGGACCGCTACGGGCACCTCGCGGCGCCGCACCTCGTCGCGCTCGCCGCCGAGCTGAAGATGGCGATGACCGAGGTCTACGAGGTCGCGACCTTCTACCACCATTTCGACGTCGTCAAAGAGGGCGACGCAGCCCCGCCGGCGATCACCGTGCGCGTGTGCGACTCGATCGCCTGCGACATCGCGGGCTCGCGCGAGCTGCTCGCGAAGCTGCCCGGCATCCTCGGCAAGGACGTGCGCGTGCTGCACGCGCCGTGCATCGGGCGCTGCGAGACCGCCCCGGCGGCGGTGGTGGGCCAGAACCCGGTGCCGCACGCGACGGCGGAGAAGATCGCGGCATTGGTGAAAGCGAAGGCGATCAAACATCCGGAAAAGCGCTGCGAGGTGACGCCCGGCCACATCGACTACGAGGCGTACCGCGCGAAGGGCGGCTACGCGCTCGCGAAAGCGTGTCTCGCCGGCGAGAAGCCGCGCGAGGACCTGATCAAGGCGATGGAGGACTCGGGGCTCCGCGGCCTGGGCGGCGCGGGCTTCCCCGCCGGCCGCAAGTGGCGCGCGGTCGCGGCCGAGCCCGAGCCGCGCCTGATGGCGATCAACGTCGACGAGGGCGAGCCGGGGACGTTCAAGGACCGGTACTACCTCGAGCGCGATCCGCACCGCTTCCTCGAGGGCGCGATCGTCGCCGCCTGGACGGTCGGCATCGCCGAGGTCTACATCTATCTGCGCGACGAGTACCACGGCTGCCGCGCGATCCTCGAGCGCGAGATCGCGGCGCTGCAGGCCGATCCGCCGTGCCCGCTGCCGCCGATTCATCTCCGCCGCGGCGCCGGCGCCTACATCTGCGGCGAGGAGTCGGCGATGATCGAGTCGATCGAGGGCAAGCGCGGCGAGCCGCGCCTGCGCCCGCCGTACGTCGCGCAGGTGGGCCTGTTCGGCCGGCCGACGCTCGAGCACAACATGGAGACGCTGCACTGGGTGCGCGACATCCTGGAGAAGGGTCCCGCGTGGTTCGCGGGCCACGGGCGCAACGGCCGCAAGGGGCTGCGCTCGTTCTCGGTGAGCGGCCGCGTGAAGAAGCCGGGCGTGCACCTCGCGCCGGCGGGGATCACGGTGAAGCAGCTGATCGACGAGTACTGCGGCGGCATGCTCGACGGCCACACTTTCTACGGCTACCTCCCGGGCGGCGCCTCGGGCGGCATCCTGCCCGCGTCGATGGGCGACATCCCGCTCGACTTCGACACGCTGAACCAGTACGGCTGCTTCATCGGCTCGGCGGCGATCGTCATCTTCTCCGACCGCGACAAGGCGTCCGACGCCGCGAAGAACCTGATGAAGTTCTTCTCCGAGGAGTCGTGCGGACAGTGCACGCCCTGCCGCGTCGGCACCGCGAAGGCGCTCAAGCTGCTCGACTCGCAGCGCTGGGACCAGCCGCTCCTCAAGGAGCTGTCGCAGGCGATGATGGACGCGTCGATCTGCGGCCTCGGACAGGCGGCGCCGAACCCGGTGCTGTCGGTGATGAAATATTTCCCGCAGGAAATCGGTTGAGGTCACCATGGATCGCATAAGCACGGCGCAAGCGGCGACGATGCCGATCGAGTTCAAGCTGAACGGCAGGAGCGTCACGGGCCGCTCGGACGAGACCATCATCGAGACCGCCAAGCACTACGGCGTCGAGATCCCGCACCTCTGCTACAAGGAAGGCATGCGCCCGGACGGCAACTGCCGCGCGTGCATGGTCGAGATCAAGGGCGAGCGCGTGCTCGCGCCGTCGTGCTGCCGCTATCCCAAGGACGGGATGGAAGTCACCAGCGACAGCCCGCGCGCCGTCGCCAGCCAGAAGATGGTGCTCGAGCTCCTGCTCTCCGATATTCCGGAGAAGTCCTACACGCTGAACTCCGAGCTCGACCAGTGGGCGAAGGCGCTGAAGGTCGGCAAGCCGCGCTTCCACGCGCGGCACCAGCCGAAGGCGGATCTCTCGCACGCGGCGATCGCGGTCAACCTCGACGCCTGCATCCAGTGCACGCGCTGCGTGCGTGCCTGCCGCGAGGAGCAGGTGAACGACGTCATCGGCTACGCGGCGCGCGGCGAGCATTCGAAGATCGTGTTCGACCTCGACGACCCGATGGGCGCATCCACCTGCGTCGCCTGCGGCGAGTGCGTGCAGGCGTGCCCGACCGGCGCGCTCATGCCCGCGCGCGAGGTCGGCAAGGAGACGATCGAGAAGAAGGTCGACTCGGTGTGCCCGTACTGCGGCGTCGGGTGTCTGCTCACCTACAACGTCAAGAACAACAAGATCCTCTGGGTGCAGGGACGCGGCGGTCCCGCGAATTCCAGCCGCCTTTGCGTGAAGGGCCGCTACGGCTTCGACTACGTTCAGCACAAGCACCGGCTGAAGAAGCCGCTCGTGCGCAAGCCGGGCGTCCCCAAGCACAAGGACTTCGTCGTCGACCCGGACAACTGGTCGCAGGTGTTCCGCGAGGCGAGCTGGGACGAGGCGCTCGATCTCGCGGCGAAGGGCCTGCGCGACATCCGCGACAAGCACGGCAAGACGGCGCTCGCCGGCTTCGGCTCGGCCAAGGGCACGAACGAGGAGGCGTACCTGTTCCAGAAGCTCGTGCGCACCGGGTTCGGCTCGAACAACGTCGACCACTGCACGCGGTTGTGCCACGCGTCCTCGGTCGCCGCGCTGATGGAGGGCATCAATTCGGGCGCCGTCTCGAACCAGGTGCGCGACGTGATGAAGGCCGAGGTCGTGTTCCTGATCGGCTGCAATCCGACGGTGAATCACCCGGTCGCCGCGACCTGGATGAAGAACGCGGCCAAGGCGGGCGTCAAGCTGATCGTCGCCGATCCGCGCAAGGGCGAGCTCGCGCGCCACGCGACCTACAACCTCCAGTTCAAGGCCGACACCGACGTCGCGCTGCTGAACGCGATGCTCAACGTCATCGTCACCGAGGGTCTGGTGAACGAGGCGTTCATCCGCGATCGGACTTCGGGCTACGAAGCTCTTGCCGAGAACGTCAGGAAATTCACTCCCGAGGCGATGGCCCCGATCTGCGGCATCGACGCGCAGACGATCCGCGAGGTCGCGCGCCTGTACGCGACCTCCAAGGGCTCGATGATCATGTGGGGCATGGGCATCTCGCAGCACGTCCACGGCACCGACAACGCGCGCTGCCTGATCGCGCTCGCGCTCTCGAC
>DASRFB010000115.1:0-35197 GCA_035651815.1 Burkholderiales bacterium
TCAGGATCCTCGGCCGCCCCCTCGGCGTCGCGAGAATGGATGCCACGAGCGAGACCATCCAGATCCAGTTCACCCCCCACCCGCCCATCGACCCGAAGAAAGTCCTGACCCTGGTGCAGAAGCGCAAAGGCTGGAAGCTCGCCGGACCGACGAAGCTGCGAGTCGAACGAGTGACCGCGAATCTGGCCGAGCGCGCCAGCGCCGCCCGCGACGTGCTGGAATCACTCCAGCAGGCAACTACATCGTGAAAGTGTCATCCTGAGCGAAGCGAAGGATCTGCTTTTGGAAGACCTAATCCTCCAAGGCCTCGAAGTCCAAACAAGAGACCTCAAAGAAATCGCCCAGCTCTCCGGCGCGACAAGCATCGAAAAAGTCGCCGACACCGCCTTCCGCCTCCACTCCCCGAAGACGAGAGAAGGCGTCCCCGCCCGCTGCGCCCAGGCCCGCCTCGACTTCGCCTTCGTCCCCTCCGACCGCAAGCTCTCCGACTTCAAGCTCCTGGTGATGGACATGGACTCGACCCTCATCACCATCGAGACCATCGACGAGCTCGCCGACCTCGTCGGCAAGAAGGAGGAAGTCGCCGCCATCACCGCGCGCGCCATGCGCGGCGAGATCGAGTACGACCAGAGCCTGAGGGACCGCGTCGCGGTGCTGAAGGGCCTCCCGGAGCGCGTGCTCGACCGCGTCTACGAAGAGCGCGTCCGCCTCTCACCCGGCGCCGAGAAGCTCATCGCCGGCGTCAAGCGCGCCGGCCTCAGGATCCTGCTCGTCTCCGGCGGCTTCACCCACGTCACCGAGCGTCTCAGAGCGCGCCTCGGACTCGACTGGACCAAGTCGAACACCCTGAAAGTCGAGAACGGCAAGCTCACCGGCGAGCTCGCCGGCGGCATCGTCAACGCCATGGGCAAGCGCGAGGCGCTGCTCGCGATCAGCGAGGAGCTGAGGATAACCAAGGACCAGATCATCGCCATGGGTGACGGGGCCAACGACCTGAAGTTCATGGCCGAGGCCGGGGTCAGCATCGCCTATCACGCGAAGCCGGTGGTTCGCGACCGGGCGACGCTCGCGTTCGATCACGTGGGGCTCGACGGGGTCTTGAATCTCTGGCGGCCCTGAGCCGTTCTAAGGCGCCAGCCCGGAATTGACGTAGACATCAACACCTGCTACATTTTGTTGATGTCAAGATCAACGCACGCACCGTCCCGGCTGCTGGACCAGATGTCCCCGGCGGCGAAGAGCCGCTTCGCCACCGACGGGGAATGGGCCGAGGCGTCCGGCCTGCCCAAGGAGACGCTCTCGCGGCTGAAGACGCGGTCCTCGTGCGATCTGCGCACGCTGGCGGCGCTGGCGGAGAGCCTGGGTTACGTCCTGCGCGCGCTTCCCGCGCCGGACGGGCGCGACGGCGCGCACCTGCCGGAGAAGCTCGACCGAGCCTACGAGGAAAAGCTCCTCGACCTCGCGGCGTCGGGAAACGCGGACGCGGAGGTCTGGGCGTCGCACGGCCCGCGGTTCTTCATGGGCGGGCTCGCGGTCATGCTCGCCAGCGCGAGAGGATTCGAGCGCGAAAAATACCTCCGGCTCGCGGAGAGCCTGCACCCGGGCGTTTCGACGCCGGAGGCCTTCGAAATGTGGCTGAAGCAATCGCCGATACGCCCTTCCCGGTTCCTCCCCATGGCGAGGAAGCGCAAGCGTTCGCCGTGAAAGCGCGCGCCAGCCACGGCGAATACGAGAAGGCGTTCAACGAGATCCTCGGCAAGATCCAGCAATCCCTGCAGGGATCGCGGCCGGACGTGTTCCCCGTTCGCATGTACGTCGCGGGAGGCGCCGCGCTCCACTATTTCACCGGGGCGCGGGTGACCGAAGACATCGACGCCACTTTCTCGAAGAAGATCCTGATCAACGAAGACATCGAGGTCTCGTACCGGGATCCGGACGGGCGCGCGCGCCTCATGTATCTCGACAGGAACTACAACGACGGCCTCCTCCACGAAAACGCGTACCGCGACTCCAAGCCCGTCAAGGTCCCCGGAATCGACGAAAAGCTGATCGAAGTACGGATACTTTCGCCGCTCGACCTCGCCGTGTCGAAGCTCGGCCGCTTCGGCGACCAGGACCGGGAAGACATCGAGCTCCTCGCCAAGAAACGCCTCATCGATTCCGCATCCCTGCGCAAGCGCGCGGAACAAGCGCTGGGCGGCTACGTCGGGAACACCGGCCCGGTACGAACGTCGATCGACATCGCCTGCCGCCTGGTCGACGCCGTGCGTTCCGGAGAGCGCGGCAAACCCCGGCGGAAGACGACCAAGAAGACCTGAGCCGATCCGCGCCGCGTCAGAGCCCTACTCGTAGTGAAGCGCGACCTCGGGATCGAGAAGCACCAGATCATCGCCATGGGTCACGGGACCAACCACCTGAACCTCGTGGCCGAGACCGGGGTCGGCATCGCTTATCACGCGAAGCCGGTGGTTCGCGACCGGGCGACGCTCGCGTTCGATTATGTGGGGCTCGACGGGGTCTTGAATCTTTGGGGGCATTAGGATTGCTCTTTGCGCTTGACTTTGAGCGCGCTTGATTTACGCCATCCGCGCCAGCCTGTCTATTTCCTTCATTATCTCGGTCGTATCTGGCGCAGTAAGCCTAAGCGTGAACTCTATAACGCCCCTTTCCTCGCGGCCGATCGCTTCCAGCATGCGGTCATACATTCCAATCGCGAAGACCTCAATGTCTTTCAGCATGTTACTAGAAAGGTTGGACAACAATGTAATCAGGCGTTCCAAGTCAGCATGGACAGATACACGGTGGAATTCAAGTGTCCACTCCAAGGTTTGAGCATATCCTTCTGCGATCCGCGACGCGAGATGGACTATCCTCGAAATGTCACCAGACTCTCCCGGCTTCCCGACTGCTTTTTCGACCCCAGCGTTAATTGCAATTTGCAGGTGCTGAGCCGTCCTCACGATTTGATCGAATTTGGATGAAATCCAATTTAATGCCGCAGTTCGATCAGGCAGGCTGATTACCGGGCCAAAGCTAATGCCCAATTCGGCGTCCAGCTTTTTGTCCCCATAACCACGTATGCGTTCTTCCAATACCGTGGCAAATCCGAGATATTCCCACCCCTGTCGTTTCTCGACGAAGATTCGGAGAGACTTGGGACCCAAATCTAATAAGGGAAGATCTAAAGTTTGCATCTTCGCCCGAAGACTAAGGCAGTCTGCGAACAAATAGCTCAACTGCTTTCGAAGCGTACCGACAATATCCTGTGCGGTGTTGAATGGGAATACCCACACCTCACCTGTATCCCTTAGCTCGGAGACAAATTGAAATAATCTTGGTGTGTCGACAACCGAACCGAAATCAGCCGCCGGGTTCTTGTGCCATACAGGAAGTAACGCCAAGATTTCACTTTTCACAAATACGTACTTCGGAATCCCTTTGGCGACTGCCTCTGCGTATTCCAAGTTGGTGAACGACTTGCCACTTTCATTTATTGAACCATATCGTCCACCAACAACAAGCACGAATAGATCAGCGCGATTCCGGACGACTTCGAGGCAATTGCTTACGGTATCTTGTGATGGATTTACCGGAAACGAATCCAGCTCTGACAAAACCGGTTCGAGTCCTACCGACTCACAAAAATCCCGTAAATCAGAACGCACTTGGCCCAAGTCGTAACATGTGGAGCTAACGAAAAGAGTTGTTCGGCTTCCCTTAGGCATACGCCGCGCCTATGTCAATTCAGTCAATGTGCCGCCGTTCTGCTCTGGAGAAGCGGCGTCACGGGCGTCTAGTTCGGAGAGGGACGCCTGTCCCGTAAGCGCGATTACCTGCATCGGGAACCCCTAGAGCAGTAAGCGTTTCCCGAAATGCGCGACACACAACGTCCGGGTGATCGCACGGACCAATGAGGACTCTGTCAATAAGATCCCTAGGCTCAAGACCCCGCAGACCACGATCAAGATGGTCCTCGAGCTTTATCTTCAGCACCAATTGTGGCACTCCGTATACGTCCTCAATTTCCTTAGGCACGAGATCACTGGATTCGATCGAGGGCGACGCGACTACTCGCCATTCCTTTTCCTCTTGAAATGCTGGATGCTTAGTGCAGACCGCGGAAAACCTTAGGGCATGAAAAAGGATATTTTTCGTGCGCTCTCGTCCTATGCCTTTAACAAATTCCTGGTTCTGTCGTATTCGCTGTGTGATGGCCTTTAGTTCGTCCGCCACCCCATTCGAATCCAAGTAAGCAACGGGACTTGAATATGCGGCTAATGCGCGAGATGTTCCGAACATTGCAGCACCGTTTATCACGATTGCGACACCACTAGAGCCACCGTATGCGCGCCACATAGAGAGACGGCCGTGACGGTCCTCGTTCGAATAATGTTCCGATAGACATGTGACAAACGTGTCGTAACGAATCCCTGGAATCCACGCGTTGAACTGCGATTTGATCTCCGTCGACATTCCCTGGAAGCAATTGTCCAAGACAGCTTCTAACTCACGCCCCACATTTGAGTTGTATGCTTCCATCAAGCAGTCAAGACCGTGGTCTACCTCTCTTACATCGTTCATGGTCATTGTGTTCCGCATCCAAATCTCACGATTTCGCAGAATCTTTAACGCAGCGGCGGCTGTTGTGTAATAGACGAATCTGCCGCCTTGGGATTGGACACGTGCCTGAGCAGCCGTAGCGAACGGAAAGAATATTCCCCCCAAGACCTTCTCTTGACTTGTTTCAGTATTGCTCATTGTTTACGGATCTCTCCCCTTTCCAACAACGTCCCGTCGAGCGCGGCGCACAATCGAGGTGCAGCGAACAAAGGTCCTCCATGGCATGACTTCTCAATCACTCGGCCTTGATCTCGAGCTGTTTCACAATCCTCCCGTACTTCCCCACCTCCCCCTTCACATACTCCGCGAACTCCGCGCTCGTTCCGCCGCCCGGCTCGACGCTCAGGCTCGCGAAGCGCTCGCGGACGTCGGGGATGGCGAGCGCCTTGACGGTGTCGTCGTGGACTCGGCGCACGACTTCGGCGGGAAGGCCCGCGGGGCCGAGCAATCCCCACCACGTGGTGAGGTCGTAGCCGGCGAAGCCGCTCTCGGCGATGGTGGGGACGTCGTCGAGGCCGCCGGCGCGCTTGGCGGCGGTCGTGGCGAGCACGCGGAGTTTGCCCGAGCGGATGTGCTGGATGGTGGCGGGGATGGAGTCGAAGTTCATGTCGACTTGTCCGGACATGACGTCGACGACGGCCTGGCCGCTGCCTTTGAAGGGGACGTGGACGAGCTCGAGGCCGGCCATCGATCTGAAGAGCTCGGCGGCGATGTGCTGGAGGCTGCCCGCGCCCGAGGACGCGTAGGTCATGGGCTTCGGCTGCGCCTTGGCACGCGCGACGAGCTCCTTCACGGTGCGCACGGGCAGTCCCGGCGTCACGACGAGGACGTTCGGCGACGTGCCGACCAGCACGATCGGCGTGAAGTCGCGCAGCGCGTCGTAGGTCAGCTTCGGATAGAGCGCCGGCGCGATCGCGTTCGGGGTGAGCTGGCCCATGGTGAGGGTGTAGCCGTCGGGCGCGGCGTGCGCGACGACGTTCGCCGCGATCGTCGCCGACGCGCCGGGCCGGTTCTCGACGATGACCTGCTGCCCCCACGCCTCGGAGAGCCGCTGCGCGACGATGCGCGCGAGGATGTCGGTGCCGCCGCCGGGCGGAAAGCCGACGATCATGCGCACGGGGCGCGACGGATAGGCTTGCGAAGACGCGCCGGCGCTGGCCAGCATCCCGAGCACGGCGCAAACGACGGCAGCGAATCTCGCCAATCTTCTCTCCCTCGCCTCGAGCGGGCGCCTTACGCATGGTACGCCGCGCTCCGCCTCCGAACAAATCCGCGGCGGCCGCGTCGGAGAATTCCCTACGCATGCGAAAATCCCCCGAGTGCCGCTCTTCCAGCTCTCCCGCGTCTCCCTCGCCTTCGGCCACGTCCCGCTGCTCGACCACGCCGACCTCGTGGTCGAGCCCGGCGAGCGGATCGGCCTGATCGGGCGCAACGGCACGGGCAAGACGAGCCTGCTGAAGATCGTCGCGGGCGAGGCGCGGCCGGACGACGGCGAGGTCTGGCGCGCGCCCGCGCTCAAGCTCGCGAGCGTCGCGCAGGAGCCCGCGTTCGCGCCGGGGCAGACGGTGTTCGAGGCGGTCGCCGACGGCCTGGGCGAAGGCCGCGCGCTGCTCGTCGAGTACCACGCGGTGACGCACGCGCTCGCCGTCCACGGCGGCGACCACGACGCGCTCATGGCCAGGCTGCAGAAGCTGCAGGAGTCGCTCGACGCGAGCGGCGGCTGGAACCTCCAGCACCGGATCGAGGCGACCATCGGGCGGCTCGACCTTCCCGAGGACGCGCCCGTCGCCGAGCTCTCGGGCGGAATGAAAAAGCGCGTCGCGCTCGCGCGCGCGCTCGTCCTCGGGCCCGGCCTGCTGCTCCTCGACGAGCCGACCAACCACCTCGACATCGCCGCCATCGAATGGCTCGAGGAGACGCTCCTCGACTTCCCGGGCGCGGCGATCGTGGTCACGCACGACCGGCGCTTCCTCGACCGCGTCGCGCAGCGCATCGTCGAGCTCGACCGCGGCGCGCTCTCGACCTATCCCGGCAACTTCGCCGCCTACGAGGCGAGGAAGGCCGAGGCGCTCGCCGTCGAGGCCGTGCACGAGCGCAAGTTCGACAAGGTGCTCGCGCAGGAGGAAGCCTGGATCCGCAAGGGCGTCGAGGCGCGCCGGACGCGCAACGAAGGCCGCGTGCGGCGCCTGGAGGCGCTGCGCCTCGCGCGCGCCGCGCGCCGCGAGCGCGCCGGGCGCGTCGGCCTCGCGCTCGACGCGGGCGAGCGCTCGGGGAGGCTCGTCGCCGAGCTCGAGCACGTCGGCAAGCGCTACGGAGACAAGCGCATCGTCGAGGACTTCTCCGCGCGCCTGCTGCGCGGCGACAAGATCGGCCTCATCGGCCCGAACGGGAGCGGCAAGACCACGCTGCTCAAGCTCATCCTCGGCGAGATCGCGCCCGACTCGGGCCGCGTGCGCCTCGGCACCAGGCTCGGCGTCGCCTACTTCGACCAGTTCCGCGCCGCGCTGGACGAAGAAGCAACCCTCGCCGACACCATCTCCCCGGGCAGCGACACGATCGAGATCGACGGCACGAAGAAGCACGTCATCGGCTACCTCGGCGACTTCCTCTTCGCGCCCGGCCGCGCGCGCTCGCCGGTGAAATCGCTCTCCGGAGGCGAGCGCAACCGGCTCCTCCTCGCGCGGCTCTTCAGCCGCCCGGCGAACGTCCTCGTCCTCGACGAGCCGACCAACGACCTCGACATCGACACGCTCGAGCTGCTCGAAGCGCTGCTGCAGGACTACGCCGGCACCCTCTTCCTCGTCAGCCACGACCGCGCCTTCCTCGACAACGTCGTCACCCAGACCATCGCCTACGAAGGCGACGGCCGCTGGAAGGAGTACGCCGGCGGCTACGGCGACTGGCAGCGCGCGCGCCCGGCGCCGGAAGGAAAGCCCAAGGCGCAGCCGCGCCAGACGTCATCGTCATCGCCGCCGCCCGCGCCCGCCCCCGAGCCCAAGCGCGCGAAGCTCGGCTACCGGGAGGCGCGCGAGCTCGAGGCGCTGCCGGCGCGGATCGAGACGCTCGAGCGCGAGCAGTCGGCGCTCGCCGCGCGGCTCGCCGATCCCGCGACCTACCGCGACGCCGCCGCCGACGTCGCCGCGCTCAACCGCCGCCACGCCGAGATCGAGGCCGAGCTCGCGCGGCTGCTCGAGCGCTGGGAGGCGCTCGAGGCGAAGAAGTAGCGCCTATACTTGCGCGATGAACACCGAGAAAATCAAGGTCAAGGTCACCGACACCGGCCAGGTGCTCGAGGTCGTCGTCTACAGCAAGAGCGCCAACCTCATCGAGATCGTCCTCGGCGAGGGCCTGCACAGCGTCAAATGCGCGCTCACGCCGACCCGCCTCGGCCTCTCCTACGCCGGCAACGTCAAGGGACGCGAGCTCGTCTACGAGCGCAGCCGCGACCAGGTCCAGGCCGAGCTCGACCTGCTCAACCCGAGGATGCGCGATCCGCGCGGGCGGCGCTGATCGATCCCGCGCGCTCCGGAAACCAGGCCATCGTGATGTCGTCGACGAAGCCGCCGTCGGGCAGGCGCACGCGATCGCGCAGCCGCCCTTCCTCGACGAAGCCGAACTTCCCGTACAGCCGCTGCGCGCGCTCGTTGCCCGCGCGCACCAGCAGCTCGATCTTGCGCACGGCGGGCTCGCGCCGCGCCCAGTCGAGGAGCGAGCGCATCAGCGCGCTGCCGACGCCGCGCCCGGTGTGTCCCGGGTGCACGACGATGGTGAGGCGGAACACGTGCCGGACGGCGCACAGCTCCATCGGGTTCAGGTACGCGTGCCCGACCGGGCGCCCCGCGTCCTCGGCGACCCGGTAGCAGCCCGCGCCGCCCGTCAGCAGGACGATCAGCGCGGCGTAGCCCCCGGGCGCGAGCTCCTCGGGCACCGACACCAGCAGCCCGGGCGTGCGCGCGGTCTCGCGCTCCGCGGCGCACAGCGCGGCCGCGTCCCCGACGCGGGCGTCGCGCACGGTCACCATCGCCGCAAGGCGTGGACGCGCTTCGCGTCCCGCAAAAAGGCGAACGAGAACGCGAACGCGAGGACGCCTCCGAGCGCGAGGAGAGCGCACGTCGCCGCGTCGGCCTGGAGGACCACCCCGAGCGCGGCGCCGAGGAGCAGGATCGCCGCCATCCTCCAGCACGTGTAGATGCTCGCCGCCGCCGGGTTGAGGGCGAGCCGCGCGCGCCAGCCGCGGCCCGCCAGGTAGAAGCGCATCAGCTCGAACATCGGCCTAGCATAGTCCCGATCCGGCGCTTCGGCACCCGGCGTCCTCGTGTACGATCGCGCTTTTCCCACGTCAAAACAGGACAGAACCGATGCGAAAGAGACTCGTCTTCCTTGCCGCCGCGGCGGCGCTCGCCGCGGCCTTCGCCGCGCCCGCCTTCTCCCAGGCCTACCCCTCCAAGCCGATCCGCATCCTGATCGCCCAGGCGCCGGGCAGCGCGACCGACGTCATCAGCCGCGTCGTCGGACAGCGGCTCTCGGAGAACCTCGGCCAGCCGCTCGTGATCGAGGCGCGCCCCGGCGCGGGCGGCGCGCTCGGCACCGAGGCCGCGGCGCGCTCGGCGCCCGACGGCTACACGCTGTTCATGGGCAACAACTCCACGCACGGCTCGAACCCGGCGCTGTACGCGAAGCTCCCGTACGACCCGGTCAAGGACTTCCAGCCGATCTCCTTCGTCGGCTCGGTGCCGTACGTGCTCGTCGTGCACCCGTCGCTGCCGGTGAAGTCGGTGCAGGAATTCATCGCGCTCGTGAAGTCCAAGCCCGGCCAGATGAACTACGCCTCGGCCGGCAACGGCAGCACGCACCAGTTCTGCGCCGAGCTGCTGAAGAACATGGCGCACATCGACATGGTCCACGTCCCGTACAAGGGATCGGGCCCGGGCATCACCGCGCTCCTCGCGAACGAGGTGTCGATGATGTTCTCCAACGTCGCCGACATCGGCGCGCAGATCAAGGCGGGCAAGGTGAAGCCGCTCGCCGTCACGTCGGCCAGGCGCGCGCCGAGCCTGCCCGGCGTGCCGACGCTGCAGGAGTCGGGCCTCCCCGGGTTCGAGATCAACTCCTGGTTCGGGCTGCTCGTCCCCGCCGGGACGCCGAAGCCGATCGTGTCGCGCCTGAACGCCGAGACGCGCAAGGTCCTCGCGCGCGAGGACGTGAAGACCACCCTCGGCGCCCAGGGCCTCGAGGTGCGCGCGAGCTCCCCCGAGGAGTTCGCCGCCTTCATCAAGAGCGAGATGGGGCGCTTCGCGCGCATCGCGAAGGCGGCCAACATCCGCGCCGAGTAGATCCCGCCCCGGTCCCGGGGCGCCGGGCTTATACTAGCCGCCCGCCCCGATGACGCCGTCATGGGACGAAACAGGGAGATCATCATGACGAAGAGCATCCGGCTCGCGCTCGCGCTCCTGGTCCTCGCGGCCGCGGCGGCGTCCCACGCGCAGACCGTGCGCGTGCGCGGCACCATCGCGAAGGCGGACGGCAACGTTCTCGCCGTGAAGACGACCGACGGCAAGGACGAGCGGATCGCCCTCGCCGACAACGCGGCCATCGTCGCGGTGGTGAAGGCGTCGATGGCCGACATCAAGGAAGGGACCTTCCTCGGCAGCGCCGCGATGCCCCAGGCCGACGGCAGCCAGAAGGCGCTCGAGGTCCACATCTTCCCCGAGCCGATGCGCGGCACGGGCGAAGGCCACCGTCCCTACGCGCCCGTCCCGAACAGCACCATGACGAACGGCGCCGCGGCGGGCGCGACGGTGACCGGCGTCGACGGCGGCAGCATGACGGTCAAGTACAAGGGCGGCGAGAAGAAGATCGTCATCCCGCCGGGCACGCCGATCGTGCGCTACGAGATCGGCGGCAAGTCCGACCTGCGCCCCGGCGCCCGCTTCACCGTGCTCGCCGCGACCCGCAAGGGCGACGGCACGCTCGAGACCAGCCGCATCAACGTCGGCCGCGACGGGGTCGTCCCGCAGTAGCCGCGGCGCGCGCACGCCATGCGCATCCGGTCCCGCCTTCTGCTTCTCGTGTCGGCGGTGCTGCTGCCGGCGCTGGTCGGCTCGGCCATCGCGCTCGGCTACATCTACCAGGAAGAACAGGACTTCAACCGCGCGAGCATGAGCGAGACGGCGCGCGCGCTGGCGCTCGCGATCGACCGCGAGATGGCGCGCCAGGAGTCGGTGCTGCGCACGATCGCCGAGGCCCCGAGCCTCGCCAGCCGCAACATCCCGAAGTTCACCAGCTACGCGACCGACCTGCACCGCGCCACCGACACGCACCTGATCCTGTCGGGCCTCGACGGCCAGCAGGTGGTGCAGACGAACCTCCCCCAGGGCACGGCGCAGCCTCGCACCCTGCCGGTCGAGCGCGCGTTCCGCGCGCTCCACGGCAACGAGGTGACCTTCATCAGCGACCTGTACCCCGCGCCGATCACCTCGGGCTACAACTGGGCCGTGCAGGTGCCGGTGCGGCGCGACGGCCAGGTCCGGTGGCTGCTCGCCATGGTCTCGAAGTCGAGCGACATGCAGAAGCTCCTGATGGAGCAGCGGCTGCCCGACGGCTGGCTCGGGACCATCCTCGACGGCAACGGCGTCGTGGTGGCGCGCAGCCAGGAGCCCGAGAAATTCGTGGCGAACTCGGTCGGCCGCGAGCTCGCGGCGAAGATCGCGGCCTCGACGCAGGGCATCCACGAGGGCCTCTCGCTCAACGGCGTGCCGAGCATCGTCTTCTGGGCGCGCGCCCCGGTCTCCCGCTGGACCTTCCTGCTGTCGCTGCCGCGGGCCGAGCTCTATCAGCCCGCGCAGCGCGCCACCGCGCTGCTCGCCGCGACCAGCCTGCTGATGCTCGGGCTCGGGGTACTGGCCGCGCTGCTCGTGGCGAGGCGCATCGCGCGGCCGGTCGAGTCCCTGCGCGAAGCCGCGCGGCGCCTCGGCCACGACGAGCCGGTCGCGACGCAGCGCTCCGGGACGCTCGAGCTCGACGCCGTCGGCGAGGCGCTCGCGGACGCGAGCCAGCGCCTGCGCCGGACGACCGCCGACCTGAAGGGCCGGGTCGCGGAGGCGGTCGCGAGCTTCGAGGAATCGCAGCGCGCCCTGGTCCAGGCGCAGAAGCTCGAGGCGCTCGGCCGGCTCACCGGCAGCGTCGCCAACGGCTTCAGCAACGTGCTGCAGGCGATCGGCGCCACGCTGCACGCGCTCAAGAGCGGCGCCCCGGCCGAGCGCGCCGAGCTGCTCGAGCGCTGCGAGCGCGCCGTCGCGTCGGGCACGGCGCTGTCGCGCCAGATCACCGCCTTCGGCCGCGAGCGCGACGTCCGCGCCGAGACGCTCGACACGCCGGCGCGGCTGCGCGACGCGAGGCCGCTGCTCGTCGCCGCGCTGCCCGCGAACGTGCGCCTCGACGTCGACCTTCCGTCCGCGCTGTGGCCGATCTCGGTCGACCCGGCGCAGCTCGACGTGGCGCTGATCGAGCTGGTCGCGAACGCGCGCGACGCGCTCGCCGCGGGCGGCCGCATCGTGCTCGGCGTGCGCAACGAGACCGTGCCCGCGGGCGGCGCGCTGCCCGCGGGCGAATACGTCGCGATCACCGTGTCGGACAACGGCCAGGGCACGAAGGACCCCGCCCACGCCGCGGCCTTCGCCCGGCAGAACGGCGGAGCGCTGACGCTCGAGAGCCGCCACGGCCGCGGCACGACGGTCAAGCTGCTGCTGCCTCGCGCGGCCGAGCCCGCGCCGCCGCCCGCGCCCGCGACCGCCGCGCTTGCGGGCAAGGGCCGCGTGCTGCTGGTCGACGACGACGAGCGGGTGCGCGAGAGCGTCGCCGATGGGCTGCGCGCGGCGGGCTTCGAGATCGACTTCGCGCGCACCGCCGACGAGGCGCTGGTGCGCATCGGCGGCGGCGAGCGCTACGACGCGGTCCTCACCGACGTGGTGACGCCGGGCGCCGTCAGCGGGCTCGACCTCGCCGAGCAGGTCCGCCGGCGCCACCCGCGCACGGCGGTCGTCGTGGCGACCGGCTATTCCGGCCGCGCGCCGCGGGTGCCCGGCGTGCGCACCCTGCTCAAGCCCTACGGCCTGCGCGAGGCGGTGGAAGCGCTGAACGCGGCGATGAGCCCGGGCTAGACCCGGGCCTCCCGCGTCCGGGCGCCTCTACGCCGCGCGGCGAGCGCGCGCGGCGCGATTGCGCTCGATCCAGCGGTCGACGAGCGTGACCGTCTCGTGCAGCGAGTCGGACCAGAAGCCCTGCTGGCGCGCGATGCGCGCGACGAGGCGGTCGACGCGCTCGATGTGCTCGGCGCCGGCGGCGAGCGCGCGCGCCGCGGACGAGGGCTTGCCGAGGCTCTCGGCCGCCTTTGCGTACTTCTCGAACGGCACCAGGTCGGACGGCTCGGCGCCGATCCGCAGGCACAGCGCCGCGACCCACTCGTAGACCTGGCGCGTCTCGCCCGCGTTGCCGTGCACCGCGTCGCGGATGGGGATGATCTCGTTGGGCCAGACGCAGCGGTAGTTGCCGGCGATCAGCATCGGCCACTTGGCGAGCGGCACGAAGATCGAGTCGTGGACCTTGAGCTTCACCGGCACCTCGAGCGCCTCGCCGCCCTCCTCGTACCGCGCGGCGTCGATGCCCGCCTCGAGCTCGCGCAGCAGCGCGGTCGGGGCGTCGTCCTCGAAGCGCGCGGCCTTGAAGTTGGTCGGCAGCCCGACCTGCAGCACGTTCTTCGGCTGCTCGGGCGGGCGGAACGCCTGCGCGTCGGGGCTCGCGAGCGTCACCAGGCCGGGCTCGAAGCCGTCCCATACCGACGGATCGGCGTAGCAGCTCTCCAGGCCGTGCGTCGACAGGCCCGGGATGCGCTGCAGGTACGGCAGCGGCGGCATGTTCATGATGGCGAGGCACGGCCTGCGCTCGCGCGCGATGCGGCGCACGAGCGCGCGCACGCCGGGCGCGCCGTACTGCGCCTCCTGCATCGCGAGCACCACCAGATCGCAGGCCGCGGGATCGGCGTCCTCGGGCGCGCACGCGCGCACCGCGCCGGGCAGCGAGCGCGACCGGACCTCGAGCGGCGCGTCGCGCCCGCGCAGCGGGAAGCGCACCCGCGTCCCCTCGCGGTTGATCAGGTCGGCGGTCGGCCGGGTGCAGACGAGCGTCGCGCGGTTTCCGGCGAGCGCGAGCTTGGTCGCGATCAGCGAGCCGTAGGAAGCGCCCAGGACGAGAATTTCTTTCACCGCATCCTCCATTCGGCCCCCGCGGGGCCTGGACATCGTTATTCGTCTGAGCGCAGGATAGCGCTGGAATTCAGTAAATTTGACTCTAGAAATTTCACAGTGTTAATTTCACTCGCATCGGCGTCGGCGGTTCGCGGCGCGCGGGCATGACGCTGCACACGCGCAAGAGCCATTTCCTCGGCGCCAAGCTGCGCTCGCTCCGGAAGCGCAACGGCCTGACGCTCGAGGACCTGTCGGCGCGCTGCATCCAGCTCGACGCCAGGCGGGCGCCCTCGGTCTCGTACCTGTCGATGATCGAGAGCGGCAAGCGCGTGCCCTCGGAGGACGTGCTGAAGCTCCTGTCGTCGCTGTTCCAGCGGGCGCCGGCGTGGTTCCTCGACGGCAGCCCCGAGACCGAGCCCGGGTCGCTCGCCGAGCGCGTCGGCGGAGCGACCGGCGTGCCGCTCGAGCCGGCGTTCCTGTTCTCGAAGGAGCTGCTGCAGGCGGCGATCCCCGAGCTGCTCGCGCAGACCGGCACCACCGGGCGCCAGTTCGCGCACCTGCTGATCCGCTCGCACCAGGAGATGTCGCGCAACGACTTCCCCGATCTCGAGCGCGCGGCCGAGCGCGTCGGCGAGCGCCGCTTCCCGCTCTCGGTCGACGATCTCGCGCGGCTCGCGAAGCACCACGGCCTGCAGCTGCGCTGGTTCGAGCGCAAGCCCGTGCTCGCGCGCGACAAGGACCGCGAGCTGCGCAGCATGGTGCGCTCGTTCTTCGAGGCGCCGCGCACCGTGTACCTGAACCGCGGCCTGCAGGCCGATCCGGCGCGCCTCAAGTTCGACCTCGCCTCCCACCTCGGGCACAAGCTGCTGCACGAGGGCGACGGCCTGAAGTCGCCGCACGCGACCGGCGGCGAGATGGGCGGCAGCCCCGAGGGCGGCGCGGGGCCCGCGGGCGGCATGAAGCCCGAGGACGTGCTGCACGCCTGGCGCGACTTCGAGTGCAGCTTCTTCGCCGGCGCGCTGCTCGCGCCCAAGGTGCCGTTCCGGCGCTTCCTCGCGCGCGAGTCCTACCGCGTCGAGGCGGGCGAGAAGATGCAGCTCACCCCGGCGGTCGTGATGCGGCGCATGACCAAGGTCTCGCCGTATCCGTACTGGCACTTCTTCGATGCCTATCCGCCGGGATACCTGAGGGCGGTCTACCGCGGCAACGGGATCCCCCTGCCCTGGGGAAACATGGCGCAGGTCACCGACCCGTGTCCGCAATGGGCGGTGTTCCGCATGCTGAGCGAGCATCGCGGGCCGGACCGCGGCTCGCAGCTCTCGGTGCTGCAGGACGGCGAGCGCTCCATCCTCTACTGCTGCCACTCGCGCCGCGTCGCCGACATGGCGGGCAATCCGCACGTGCTCTCGGTCGGCGTCGACCTGCTGCCCGCGCTCGACTCGCACGGCGCCGCCTCCGGCGAGATCGTCGCCGCCGTCGCCGACGAATGCCGCCGCCACGGCGGCGAGGCGCGGATCCCGAAGGCCGCGGCCGAAGCGATCCGCGCGGCGGCGAAGGTGCTCAACATCGCCTGGGTCGAGGACGCGCTCGGCGCGCCCGCGCGCATCATCTGCCCGCGCAGCACCCACTGCCCGCGCGGCGAGCCCTGCGACGGCGCGCGCGCCTCGCGGGCGCGCGAGATCACCGACGTGCGCGAGGAGATCGTCAGCCGGGCGAGGCGCGCCCGCTGAAGGGCCCGGGTCAGCGCTTCGCCGGCTGGTACGTCCCCACCTCGACCCGGAAGCCGATGGCGAGGCGGTTCCAGCCGTTGATCGCGACGACGGCGAGCGTGAGGTCGGCGATCTCCTGCTCGGAGAAGTGCGCGCGCAGCTCGTCCCAGACGTCGTCGGGCGCGTGCGTCTCGGAGATGAGCGTCAGCGACTCGGTCCAGGCGAGCGCCGCGCGCTCGCGCGGCGTGTAGAACGGCGTCTCGCGCCAGGCGTCGAGCGCGTACAGCCGCTGCTCGGTCTCGCCCCCGGCGCGCGCGTCCTTGGAGTGCATGTCGAGGCAATAGGCGCAGCCGTTGATCTGCGAGGCGCGCATCTTCAACAGGTGCAGCAGCGAATGCTCGATGCTCGACTTGGCGAGATAGGCCTCCATGTCGAGCATGGTCTTGAGCACGGCGGGGGCGACCTTGCGGTAGTTCAGGCGGGGTTGCATGAGAAAGCTCCTTTCGGGATGTACGTCCTCTCCTCTAGCTCCACGCGAAGCTCGCGAGCGCGAGCACCGCGGCGGCCAGTCCCGCCGTCCGGCGCCCGGTCACCGGCTCGCGCAGGATCAGGAATCCGAGCACGGCGGTGACGACGAACCCCATCTGCGCGACGGGCGCGATGACGCTCGCCTCGCCCAGCTCGAGGCCCTTCGCGAGGAGGATGAAGGCGGCGACGAGCAGCGCGGCGCTGATCGGAGCGTGCCGCAGCGCGACGGCCGACGGCCGGATCTCGCGCTCGGCGTACGCGGTGAACAGCGTCGACACCGTGACCGCGACGACCCCCTGCGAGGCCACCAGCGTCACCGGCGTCGCGCCCATGCGCAGGCCGAGCTTGTATGAGAAGCTCAGGACCCCGACCGCGAGCGTCGCGACGAGCACGCGCGCGAGCGACGCCGCGCGCTCGCGCGGGTCGCCCGCGCTCGCGCGCCGGCCGACCAGCAGCCACACCGCGGTCAGCGCCAGCGCGAGGCCCGCGACCTTGGGAGCGCTCAAGGGCTCCCCGAGGATGACGATGCCGAGCAGCGCCGTGACGACGAAGCTCAGCCGGAAGATCGTCGCGTTGGTGCTGACCGCGCCGTGGCGCAGGCTCCAGGCGAAGTTGTAGTAGCCGACGACGGCGAGCACGCCCGCGAGCAGGCCCCAGAGCGCGCCGCGGCTCGGGAGCAGCGTCCCGGTCGCGATGCCGTAGCCGATCGCGAGCGGCGTGAAGAACCACGTCTGCACCATCAGGAAGCGGTGCGGCTGCGCGCCCGCCGCGGCGGCGCGCTTGTAGACGAAGTCGGCGAGGCCGTAGAGGACGAGCGCTCCCAGGGCGTTCGCGAGGCCCGGGCTCACGGCGCTAGCCGAACCGCTGCGCGGCGCGCTCGCGCGCCTTCGCCGCCTCTTCCTCGCGGTTGCGCGGCGGCGAGCTGGTCTCGAGCGACGCGAGCAGCTTCTTCGATACGGCGGCGACCTCGTCCACCGCAAGGGCGAACGCCGCCTCGTTCGCCTTCGAGGGCTTGTGGAAGCCCGAGAGCTTGCGCACGAACTGCAGCGAGGCCGCGCGGATTTCCTCGTCGGTGACGGGCGGCTCGAAATTGAACAGCGTCCTGATGCTGCGGCACATGGCGGTCGCTTCCTAGAAGAAGTGGGGAACGAGGGCCGGCACGCGCCGGCGGTATTCATCGTACGCCGGCCCGAACTGCTCGCGCATCATCCCGCCTCGTCGATCCACGCCATCTGGATCGCCTCGAGGATCTTCTCGCCGCAGCGGTTCGGGTCGTCGTCGAAGCCGTCGAGCTCCTGCACCCATTTGAAGAGGTCGGTGAAGCGGACGGTCTTGGGGTCGACGTCGGAGTACTTGTCGGCGAGGCCCATCGCGATGTCCTGGGTGTCGGTCCATTTCATAAAGCAGATCCTTCGCTTCGCTCAGGATGACAGGTTACTTGCTCTCGCTCACCTGGTTGATCGTGTACTTCGGGATCTCGATGGTGAGGTCCCCGTCCTGCACGACCGCCTGGCACGAGAGGCGCGACTGCGCTTCGAGTCCCCAGGCCTTGTCGAGCAGATCGTCCTCGCGCTCCTCCGACGGGTCGAGCGAGTCGAAGCCCTTGCGCACGATCACGTGGCAGGTGGTGCACGCGCACGACTTCTCGCAGGCGTGCTCGATCTCGATGCCGTTCTCGAGGAGGGTGTCGCAGATCGACACGCCCGCCTTCGCCTCGATGACCTGCCCCTCGGGCGCGAGCGCGGCGTGCGGCAGCACGGTGATCTTGGGCATCAGCGCACGTCGGCGATGCTCTTGCCCGCGAGCGCGCGCCGGATCGAGCGGTCCATGCGGCGCGCGGCGAAGGGCTCGGTGGCGCGGTTCGCGCGCTCGATCGCGAGCTTGATGAGCTGCGCGTCGGTGCCCGCGATCGCGTCCTCGAGCGCGGCGAGCGCCGCGTCGATCCCGGGGCGCTCGGCGGCCTCGACCAGGTCCGGGTCCTCCTTCAGCGCGGCGCGCATCGCGGCCGCCATGCGCTCGCCCTCGACGCGGCGCTCGAGGAGCTGGCGCCGGTGCACGTCCTCGTCGGCGTGCTCGATCGAATCGCGAAGCATGCGCGTCACCTGCTCGTCGGTCAGGCCGTAGGAGGGTTTGACCGCGACCGAGGCCTCGGCGCCGGTGGTCGCCTCGCGCGCCGACACCGCGAGCAGGCCGTCGGCGTCCACCTGGAAGGTGACCTTGATCCGCGCCGCGCCCGCGGGCATCGGCGGGATGCCGCGCAGCTCGAAGCGCGCGAGCGAGCGGCAGTCGGACGCGAGCTCGCGCTCGCCCTGCAGCACGTGGATCGCCATCGCGCTCTGCCCGTCCTTGAAGGTCGTGAACTCCTGCGCGCGCGCGACCGGGATGGTCGAGTTCCTCGGCACCACCTTCTCGACCAGGCCGCCCATGGTCTCGACGCCGAGCGAGAGCGGGATCACGTCGAGCAGCAGCCAGTCGTCGCCGGGCCTGCGGTTGCCGGCGAGCACGTTCGCCTGGATCGCGGCGCCGAGCGCCACCACCTTGTCGGGGTCGAGGTTGTTGAGCGGCGCCTGGCGGAAGAGCTCCGCGACCGCCGCCTGCGCGTGCGGCATGCGCGTCGCGCCGCCGACCATCACGACGCCCTTCACCTCCGACACGTCGAGCTTCGCGTCGCGCAGCGCCTTGCGCGTGGGGCCGAGCGTCTTCGCGACCAGGTGCCTCGTCATCTCGTGGAATTGCGCGCGCGTCACGGTGACGTCGACCGTCTCGCCGCTGTCGAGCGACGCGGTGATGCGCGCCTCCTCGTGCTGCGTCAGGAACTCCTTCGCCGCGCGCGACTTCACGAGCAGCGCCCGCGTGTCCTCGTCCGACACCGGCGCGAGCTTCGCCTCCTCGACCACCCAGCAGAACAGCCGGTGGTCGAAGTCGTCGCCGCCGAGCGCCGCGTCGCCGTTCGTCGCCATCACCTCGAACACGCCCTTCGAAAGGCGCAGGATCGAGATGTCGAAGGTGCCCCCGCCCAGGTCGTACACGGCGTAGATGCCTTCCGAGGCATTGTCCAGGCCGTAAGCGATCGCGGCCGCGGTCGGCTCGTTCAGCAGCCGCAGCACGTTCAGGCCCGCCAGGCGCCCCGCGTCCTTGGTCGCCTGGCGCTGCGCGTCGTCGAAGTAGGCCGGCACCGTGATCACCGCGCCCATCAGCGGGCCCGAGAGCGACTCCTCGGCGCGCTCGCGCAGCGCCTTCAGGATCTCGGCCGAGACCTCGACCGGCGACTTCACCCCGGCGACGGTGCGGATCTGCACCATCCCCGGCGAGTCGACGAACCGGTACGGGCTGTTCTCGACGTGGGTGACGTCCTTGAGGCCCCGCCCCATGAAGCGCTTCACCGACACGATCGTGTTGCGCGGATCGCGCGCCTGCTTCGCCTCGGCCGCGTGCCCCACTTCGACGCCGTCGGGACGGTAGCGCACGATCGAGGGCAGCAGCGCGCGTCCCTCGCGGTCGTTCAGCACCACGGCGATGCCGTTGCGCACCGTCGCCACCAGCGAGTTCGTCGTCCCGAGGTCGATCCCGACCGCGAGCCGGTGCTCGTGCGGCGCCGGCGACTGGCCCGGCTCGGAGATCTGGAGCAGCGCCATCTACAGGTCGTCCTCGGCGGCGGCGATCTCCTCGCCGAGCTTCTCCATGAACATCAGCCGCCGCAGCGTTCCGGCTGCCGCGTTCCAGTCCCCGGCGCCGAGCTGCGCCTCGATCTCGAGCAGCAGCGCGCCGCGGCCGCCCTGCAGCCGGTCGCGCAGGTCGGCGAGCTTCTCGCCGTTCTCGGCCTCGACCGCCTCCTCGAGGGCCTCGCGCAGCTCCATCTGCTGCACGAGGAAGTCGTGCGGCATCGCGGTGTCGGTCTCGAGCCCGGCGTCGACGCCGTTCAGCTTCAGCAGGTACTTCGCGCGCTCCACCGGCGACCTCAGCGTCCGGTACGCTTCGTTGACGCGCGTCGCCAGCTCCATCGCCACGCGCTGCTGCGCCTGCGGCGCGGCGGCGAAGCGGTCGGGATGGACCTCGCGCTGCAGCTGGCGGTAGCGCGACTCGAGCGCGGCGAGGTCGATGTCGAAGCCCGCGGCGAGGCCGAACAGCTCGAAATGGGTCTGGCTCTGGTTCATCCGGGTGCAAAAAAGGGGCTTGCGCCCCTTCTCACGACGTTCCGGCCTCCCGCGTTCGCGGGGACGGCGTCAAACGTTGAAAGATTCTCCGCACCCGCACTGGTCCTTCACGTTCGGGTTGCGGAACTTGAAGCCCTCGTTCAGGCCCTCGCGCGCGAAATCGAGCTCGGTGCCGTCCAGGAAGGCGAGGCTCTTCGGGTCGACGACGATCTTCACGCCGCGGCTCTCGAAGGTCTGGTCCTCGGGGTTCACCACGTCCGCGTATTCGAGCTTGTACGCGAGGCCCGAGCAGCCCGACGTGCGCACGCCCAGGCGCAGCCCCACGCCCTTCCCGCGCTTCGCGAGGAAGCTCTTGACGTGGGTCGCGGCCGGCTCGGTGAGCGTGATCGCCATCGCCTACGCCACCTTCTTCTCGGCGGCGGCCGTCTCCGGATGCGCCAGCCCGTGCTTCTTGCGGTAATCCGAGATCGCCGCCTTGATCGCGTCCTCGGCGAGGATCGAGCAGTGGATCTTGACCGGCGGGAGCGCGAGCTCCTCGGCGATCTGCGTGTTGCGGATCTTCTCCGCCTCGTCGATCGACTTGCCCTTCACCCATTCGGTGACGAGCGAGGACGACGCGATCGCCGAGCCGCAGCCGTAGGTCTTGAAGCGCGCGTCCTCGATGATGCCGCGCTCGTTCACCCGGATCTGCAGCTTCATCACGTCGCCGCACGCGGGCGCGCCGACCATGCCGGTGCCGACGCCCTCGTCGTTCTTGTCGAACGAGCCGACGTTGCGCGGGTTCTCGTAGTGATCGATGACCTTGTCGCTGTATGCCATGTCCGTTACCTCAATGTGCCGCCCATTGGACGGTATTCAAGTCGATCCCTTCCTTGTGCATTTCCCAGAGCGGCGACAGCTCGCGCAGCTTGGCGATCTTGCGCCTCAGGAGCTCGACCGTGTAGTCGACTTCCGCCTCGGTCGTGAAGCGGCCGAGCGTGAACCGGATCGAGCTGTGCGCCAGCTCGTCGGAGCGTCCCAGCGCGCGCAGCACGTACGACGGCTCCAGGCTCGCCGACGTGCACGCCGAGCCCGAGGACACCGCGACGTCCTTGATCGCCATGATCAGCGACTCGCCCTCGACGAAGTTGAAGCTGACGTTGAGGTTCCCGGGGATGCGCCGCTCGAGGTCGCCGTTGACGTAGACCTCCTCGATCTCGCGGATGCCGGCCAGCAGCTTGTCGCGCAGGAAGCGGATGCGCTCGTTCTCGGTCGCCATCTCGGCCTTTGCGATCCTGAACGCCTCGCCCATGCCGACGATCTGGTGCGTCGGCAGCGTCCCGGAGCGGAAGCCGCGCTCGTGCCCGCCGCCGTGGATCTGCGGCTCGATGCGCACGCGCGGCTTCCTGCGCACGTACAGGGCGCCGATGCCCTTCGGCCCGTAGACCTTGTGCGCGGTGACCGTGAGCAGGTCGACCTTCAGCTTCGCGAGATCGATCGGGATCTTGCCCGCCGCCTGCACCGCGTCGCAATGGAACACGATGCCCCGCGCGCGGCAGATCTCGCCGATCTCGGCGATCGGCTGGATCACGCCGATCTCGTTGTTCACCATCATGATCGACACGAGGATCGTATCCGGGCGGATCGCCGCTTCCAGCTTCGAAAGGCTCACGATGCCGTTCGGCTCCGGCTCGAGGTAAGTCGCCTCGAATCCCTGGCGCTCGAGCTCGCGCACCGTGTCGAGGACCGCCTTGTGCTCGGTCTTCTGCGTGATGATGTGCTTGCCCTTGCCCTTGTTGAAGTTCGCCGCGCCCTTGATCGCGAGGTTGTTGCCCTCGGTCGCGCCCGAGGTCCAGACGATCTCCTTCGGGTCGGCGTTCAGGAGCGCCGCGACGTGGCCGCGCGCCTCCTCGACCGCCTTCTCGGCCTCCCAGCCGAACGGGTGCGAGCGGCTCGCCGGGTTGCCGAAGTGCTCGGTCAGGTACGGGATCATCTTCTGCGCCACGCGCGGATCGACCGGCGTGGTCGCCGAGTAGTCGAGGTAGATGGGAAGCTTCACGCTCATGCCGACACCGTATTCGAAACCGCGGTCGTGTTCTCCTTGCAGCGCTTGTCCTGCAGCACCTTGGGCTCGTGCTCGTGGTCCTTGCGCGCCGCCTGCTGCGCCACGAGGTCGGAGAGCTTCACCGAATCGAGGTACTCGTACATCTTGTCGTTCAGCGTCGCCCACAGGTTGTGCGTCATGCAGCGCCGGTCGTCCTTGCAGTTCTCGCGCCCGCCGCACTGCGTCGCGTCGAGCGGCTCGTCGACCGCGGTGACGATGTCGGCGACCGAGAGCTTGTCGAGCGCGCGCGCGAGCGTGTAGCCGCCGCCCGGTCCGCGCACGCTCTCGACCAGCGTGTGCCGGCGCAGCTTCCCGAACAGCTGCTCGAGGTACGAGAGCGAGATGCTCTGGCGCTGGCTGATGCCGGCGAGCGTCACCGGCCCTTTCCCGCCGTTCAGGGCGAGATCGAGCATGGCGGTGACGGCGAAACGTCCTTTGGTCGTGAGTCTCATATGGCGCTCCCGGGACCCCTTGCGTGGATACGCGAGATTAGTTGAGGAATACGGTCAAGTATAGAATGTCCGACAATTCCAGTCAACCTTTGTTCACCACCCGCGGCATCTGGCGCTGGGGCTCGTCGCGCTCGCGCTTCAGGCTCTCGATCTCCTCGAGAATCAAGGCGATGCGCTGGTCGATCTCGACCGAGTGGTCGAGCAGCCCGGACACCGCCTTCGCGAGCGGATCGTCCTCGGCCTTGGCGGTGACCGCATAGGCCGAAAAGCCCAGGGTGGCCGCCTTCTCCTCGCGCGACTTGTCCTGC
The DNA here is from genome assembly GCA_035651815.1 of Burkholderiales bacterium. Classification (GTDB taxonomy): domain Bacteria; phylum Pseudomonadota; class Gammaproteobacteria; order Burkholderiales; family SG8-39; genus VBDM01. The sequence continues at coordinate 23,097 of DASRFB010000115.1, forward strand.
TCGTCGACGATGATCCGGGCCGGGATCCCGACCGCCGTGGCTCCGGGCGGCACGTCCTTCACCACCACCGCGTTCGACCCGATGCGCGCGCGGTCGCCGACGTTGATCGGGCCGAGGAGCTTCGCGCCCGCGCCGATCACGACGCCGTTGCCGAGGCTCGGGTGGCGCTTGCCGCGATTCCACGTCGTGCCGCCGAGCGTCACGCCGTGATAGAGCGTGCAGTCGTCCCCGATCTCGGCGGTCTCGCCGATGACGACGCCCATGCCGTGGTCGATGAAGAAGCGCCGGCCGATGTTCGCTCCCGGGTGGATCTCGATCCCGGTGAAGAATCGCCCGAGCTGCGACACGAAGCGCGCGGGCCAGCGGATGCGGTGGCACCAGAGCCAGTGCGCGACGCGGTGGAACACGAGCGCGTGCACGCCCGGGTAGCACGTCAGCACCTCCCAGGCGTTTCGCGCCGCCGGGTCGCGCTCGAAAATGCTCGCTATGTCCTCGCGGATCCTGCCGAACATGCCGGTTTTCCCGTTTGAATCCGGCATTATGGGAAACCCTTAGCGATTTGGTCAACTATTTTCGGACGTTCTTCCGCTTGGGCGACCCCGGCTCCCACGCGGACAGCATGCCGCGCAGGATGTTGACCTCCTCGCGCTCCAGCCGCGCGCGTCCGAACAGGCGCCGCAGCCGCTCCATCAGCCGCCCGGGATTCGCGGGGTCGAGAAAACCCGCGTCGACCAGGCTGCGCTCGAGCTGCGCGTAGAACGCTTCGACCCCTTCGTGGGTGGCGTAGTCGGGCGCGCGCTCGCGCGCGTGCGACGCCGCGCCCGAGGCGCGCCGCACCTCGTACGCGAGGATCTGCACCGCCTGGGCGAGGTTGAGCGACGAGTGCTCGGGATCGGCCGGGATGGTCGCGAGGCGGCCGCACCTGAGCACGTCCTCGTTCGAGAGGCCCGCCGTCTCGTTGCCGAAGACCATGGCCGCGTCTGCGCCCGCGGCGACGCGCACCAACTCGGCGGCGGCATCGCGCGCGTCCTGCATCGCGTGCGAAAGGTCGCGGCCGCGCGCGCTGAGCGCGACGGCGAGCGCGGTGCCTTCGAGCGCCTCGTCGAGGCTCGCGCACACGTGCGCGCGCTCGAGCACGTCGACCGCGTTGGCGGCGAGCGCGACGGCGTCGGGATGCGGGAACAGCCTCGGGCGCACGAGCGCCAGGCGCGACAGGCCCATGGTGCGCATCGCGCGCGCCGCGGCGCCGATGTTCCCGGGGTGCGAAGGCTCCACCAGGACGACGCGTATGCGAATAAGCGTCCGGGACAGCGGCCCGCTCGTCACCATATTAGAATCCGCCGCTCACACGGCTCTCGTTCCGGTTCCACCGCAATGCATCCCATGCTCAGCATCGCCGTCAAGGCCGCGCGCCGCGCGGGCGCGATCATCAATCGCGCCGCGCGGGACGTCGACGTCCTCGCGGTGGTGCGCAAGCGTCACAACGATTTCGTCACCGAGGTGGACAAGGCGGCGGAGCAGGCGATCATCGAGACGTTGAGGCGCGCCTACCCCGAGCACGCGATTCTAGCAGAGGAGTCGGGGGCCTCCGCCGGAGCGGCCGCCGGCTCCGACGGGCGCTCGGAGCACACCTGGATCATCGATCCGCTCGACGGGACGACCAACTTCATCCACGGCTTCCCGCAGTACTGCGTGTCGATCGGGCTGCAGCACAAGGGCGTGCTCACGCACGGCGTCGTGTACGACCCGGGGAAGAACGAGCTCTTCACCGCGAGCCGCGGCCGCGGCGCGTTCCTGAACGAGCGGCGCCTGCGCGTGTCGCGCTGCACGAAGCTCGCCGACGCGCTCATCGGGACCGGCTTTCCCTTCCGCGACCTGCAGAGCCTGGACGAGTACCTCGCGATGATGCGCGAGGTGACGCAGCGCGCGGCCGGCATCCGCCGCGCGGGCGCGGCCGCGCTCGACCTCGCCTACGTCGCGGCCGGGCGCCTCGACGGCTTCTGGGAGATCGGCTTGTCGCCCTGGGACATGGCCGCGGGCGCGCTGCTCGTGCTCGAGGCGGGCGGCCTGGTCGGCGATTTCCGCGGCGATTCCGGATGGCTCGAGTCGGGCCGCATCGCCTGCGGCAATCCCAAGATCTTCGTGCAGCTGCTGCAGTCGATCTCGCCCCACGCGAAAGCCTGACGCATGCGGCCGCTCCGCGTGCTGCTCGCGGTGCTGCTGCTCAGCGTCCTTGCCGCGCGGGGCGCGGAGCTGCGCATCGGCATGGCCGCCGACGTGACCTCGATGGACCCGCATTTCCTGAACCTGCAGCCGAACGTCGCCATCTCGATGCACGTGTTCGACTCGCTCACGCTGCTCGACCCGGAGGCGCGGCTGATTCCCGGCCTCGCCGAGTCGTGGCGCCCGGTGGACGCGACGACGTGGGAGTTCAGGCTGCGCCGCGGCGTGCGCTTCCACGACGGCAGCGAGCTGACGGCGGAGGACGTCGTGTTCTCGATCGAGCGCACGCAGAAGGTGCCGAACGGCCAGTTCCGCGCGTTCACGCGGCGCATCGTCGCGACGCGGGTGGTCGACCCGCATACGATCCGGATGAAGACGGCGGCGCCCTACGCGATGGTGCCCTACGACATGAACTCGGTGATGATCGTGTCGCGCAAGGCGGCCGCGGGCGCGTCGAGCGCCGACTTCGATTCGGGCAAGGCGATGATCGGCACGGGCCCGTTCCGCTTCGTGCGCTTCGCGCGCGGCGACCGCGTCGAGCTCGAGCGCAACGACGCCTACTGGGGCCGGCGCTCGCAGTTCGAGCGCGTCGTGTTCCGGATCGTGCCGACCGACCCCGCGCGCATGGCGGCGCTGCTCTCGGGCGACCTCGACGCGATCGAGCAGGTGCCGCCGCCCGACCTCGCGCGCGTGCGCCGCGACCCGGCGCTGCGCGTCGAGCAGAAGGTATCGTGGCGCACGATCTTCTTCTTCGCCGACCAGCGCGAGCGCGCGCCCGGGCTCACGGACGCCTCGGGCGCGCCGCTCGCGCGCAACCCGCTGCGCGACCGGCGCGTGCGCGAGGCGCTGTCGAAGGCGATCGACCGGCGCGCGATCGCCGAGCGCCTGATGGACGGCGCCGCCCTGCCCGCGTCGAACCTCGTCTCGCCGCCCGTGTTCGGATACGCGCGCGACCTGAAGCCGGACGTCCACGATCCCGCCGGCGCGCGCCGCCTGCTCGCCGAGGCCGGCTACCCGCGCGGCTTCGGCATGACCGTGTCGGCCCCGAACAACCGCTACGTCGACGACGACCAGATCGCGCAGGCGGTGGCGGCGATGCTCGCGCGCGTCGGCGTGCGCGCGCGCGTCGAGACCCTGCCGATCAACGCCTACCTCACGCGCGGACGCGAGGGCCGGTTCTGCTTCGCGCTGCTCGGCTGGGGATCGTTCTCGGCCGACCTCGCGCTGCGCGCGCTGGTCGCGACGCCCGCGCCCGAGCGCGGCTTCGGCGCCTTCAACTGGGCGCACTACGCGAACGCGCGCGTCGACGAGCTGCTCGAGCGCGGCTTCGGAACGCTCGACGAGCGCCGCCGCGAGGAGATCGCGCGCGACGCGATGCGCGCCGCGATGCGCGACTACGCGGTGATCCCGCTGCACCACCAGATCACGAGCTGGGCCCTGCGGCGCGGGCTCTCGTACCCCGGACGCGTCGACGAGTTCACGCTGGCCAACTTCGTGCGGAGGGAATGAGCCGTGCTGCGCTATCTCGCGCTGCGGCTGCTGCAGGCGCTCGCCGCGCTGCTCGTGATGTCGGCGATCGTGTTCGTCGCGGTCTACGCGATCGGCAACCCGGTCGAGATCCTGGTGAGCCCGCAGGCCGACCAGGAGGAGATCGCGCGCGCGGTCGCCGCGCTCGGCCTCGACCGGCCGCTCCCCGAGCAGTACCTTCGCTTCCTCGCGCGCGCCGCGGCCGGAGACCTCGGGCGCTCGTTCGCGTTCGACGTGCCCGCGATCGGTCTGATCGTCGAGCGCATGCCGGCGACGCTCGAGCTCGCGACCTGCGCCATGCTGATCGCGCTCGCGCTCGGCGCGCCGCTCGGGCTGTGGGCCGGCTTGAGGCCGCGCTCCGCCGCGGGACGCTCGATCGCGGGGCTGTCGATCCTCGGCTTCTCGCTGCCGACGTTCTGGGTCGGGCTGATGCTGATCCTCGTGTTCTCGGTGCAGCTCGGCTGGCTGCCTTCGGCCGGGCGCGGGCCGACCACGAGCCTGCTCGGGGTGCCGGTCAGCTTCCTCTCGCTCGAGGGCTGGCGCCACCTGGTGCTGCCCGCGTGCAACCTGGCGCTCTTCAACCTCGCGCTGGTGACGCGGCTCGCGCGCGCGGGCACGGCCGACGCGATGCGCCAGGAGTACGTCGTGTTCGCGCGCGCGAAGGGCCTCGGCGAGGCGCACATCGTCGCCACCCACGTCGCGAAGAACGTGCTCATCCCCATCGTCACGGTCGCGGGGCTGGAGTTCGGCTCGCTGATCGCCTTCGCGGTCGTCACCGAGTCGATCTTCGCCTGGCCCGGGATGGGCAAGCTCCTGGTCGACTCGATCAACGTGCTCGACCGGCCGGTGATCGTCGGCTACCTGTGCATCGTGGTCGTGCTGTTCGTCGCGATCAACCTCGCGATCGACCTCGCGTACGCGTGGCTCGACCCGCGCGTGCGCGGAGCGCTCGCGTGAGGAGCCTCGCCCTGGATTTCGCCGCGAGCCGGGTCGCGCTCGCCGCCGCGGCGCTGCTCGTGCTGCTCGCGGCCGCGTCGCTGCTCGCGCCCTGGATCGCGCCGCAGAATCCCTACGATCTCGCGCAGCTCGACCTCGCGAACTCGCGGCTTCCTCCGGGCGCGCACGCCGCCTCGGGCGCGACGTTCTGGCTCGGGACCGACGACCAGGGCCGCGACATGCTCTCGGCCATCCTCTACGGGCTGCGCACCAGCCTGACCGTCGGCGCGGTGACGACGGCGTGCGCGCTCGCGCTCGGCGTCGCGCTCGGCGTGACCAGCGCCTGGGCGGGCGGCTGGTTCGAGGCGCTCGTGATGCGCATCGCCGACCTGCAGCTCTCGTTCCCGTCGATCCTGATCGCGCTGGTGCTGCTCGCGCTGCTCGGCCAGGGCCTGGACAAGATCGTCGCCGCGCTGGTCGCGGTGCAGTGGGCCTACTACGCGCGCACCGCGCGCGCCGCGGCGCTGGTCGAGCGCAGGAAGGACTACATCGAGGCGGCCACCGCGCTCGCGCTCCCGGGCCGCACGATCGTGCTGCGCCATCTGGTCCCGAACTGCCTGCCGCCGGTGGTCGTGGTGGCCGGCGTGCAGACCGCCGCCGCGATCACGCTCGAGGCGACGCTCTCCTTCCTCGGGCTGGGACTGCCGATCACCGAGCCCTCGCTCGGGCTGCTGGTTGCGAACGGGTTCGCCTACATCCTCTCGGGGCAGTACTGGATCAGCGTTTTCCCGGGCGCGGCGCTGGTCGTCCTCGTGGTGGCGATCAATCTGTCGACCGACCGCCTGCGCGAGGTGCTCGACCCGCGCTCGCGCGGCTTATACTGACCGGGAACATGAACCCCGCGGACCGCTCCCCGAGCGCGAGCACGCTCGAGATCCTGGAGGCGCTGATCGGCTTCGACACGGTCAGCCGCAACTCCAACCTCGGGCTGATCGAATGGGTGCGCGACTGGCTGAAGCGGCTCGGCGTCGCCTCGCGCCTGTCGTACGACGCCTCGCGCGCGAAGGCGAACCTCCTCGCCACGCTGGGCGACGGCGCCGAAGGCGGCCTGGTGCTCTGCGGCCACACCGACGTGGTGCCGGTCGACGGCCAGCCCTGGGACGGCGACCCGTTCCGCGCCGTGCGCCGCGACGGGCGGATCTACGGGCGCGGCGCCGCGGACATGAAGGGCTTCATCGCCTGCGTGCTCGCGGCCGTGCCCGCGCTGCTCGAGGCGCCGCTCAGGCGCCCGGTGCACCTCGCCTGGACCTACGACGAGGAGGTCGGCTGCCTCGGCGCCCCGGTGCTGATCCGCGACCTGCGCGCCGCGGGCCTCGCGCCCGCGGGCTGCATCGTCGGCGAGCCGACCGCGATGCAGGTGATGATCGGCCACAAGGGCATGCGCGTATACCGCTGCCGCGTGCACGGGCTCGAGGCGCACTCCTCGCTCGCGCCCTCGGGCGTCAACGCGATCGAGCACGCGGCGCGGCTCGTCTCGCGCATCCGCGACATCGCGCTCGAGCTCGCGCGCGAGGGCCCGCGCGACGAGAGCTTCTCGGTGCCGTTCGTGACGATGAGCACGGGCACGATCCGCGGCGGCACGGCGACCAACATCGTGCCGCGCGAGTGCGAGTTCCAGTTCGACCTGCGCTACCTTCCCGGCACCGACGCCGACGCGACCTTCGCCCGCGTGCGGCGCTGCGCCGACGAGGTGCTCGCCGACATGCGCCTCGCGTCGCCCGAGGCGCGCATCGCGCTCGAGCTCGCCGAGGAGGCGCCCGACCTGAACACCGCGCCCGATGCCGCGCTCGTGCGGCTCGGCGCGCGCCTCGCGGGCGGCGGCGCGCCGGGACGCGTCCCGTTCGCGACCGACGGCGGGCATTTCCACCGCGCGGGCGTGCCGACCATCGTCGTCGGCCCGGGGTCGATCGACCAGGCGCACAAGCCGAACGAGTTCGTCGCGCTCGAGCAGCTCGCGCACTGCGAGCGCTTTCTCGAGCGCCTCAAAGAGGAGCTGTGCGCCGAGGCGCACGTTTGATTCAAACGGAGGAGGAGCGATGCTTCAGAAGAAGATGGTCGTTTTCTGTTTTGCCCTTTCGGCCGCGGGCGCTGCCCACGCGCAGCAGCCGATCGAGCTGATCTCGTTCGGCGGCGGGGCCAACTGGCCGGTGTGGACGGCGATGGACAAGGGCCTGTTCGCGAAGCACGGCGTCGCGGTGAAGCAGACGTTCACGCCGAATTCGGTGTTCCAGATGGAGAACCTGGTCGCCGGCAAGTTCGACATCGCCACGACGGCGCTCGACAACGTCGTCGCCTACATGGAGGGCCAGGGCGAGGTCGAGCTGAAGACCCAGCCCGACCTGTTCGCGTTCATGGGCGGCTACGCGGGGGGCCTGAGGCTCGACGCCGCGCCCGACATCAAGACGATCGCCGACCTGAAGGGCAAGTCGGTCGGCGTCGACGCCGCGACCACGGGCTTCGCCTTCATCCTGTACAAGATGCTCGCGATGAAGGGCGTCAGGATGGACGACTACAAGATCGAAAAGCTCGGCGGCACGCCGAACCGCGTGAAGGCGCTGATGGAAGGCAAGATCGCCGCGACCATGGTGAGCTCGCCCTCGGAAGTGCTGCCCGAGTCCAAGGGCTTCCACCGCATCGCCGACACGACCAAGACCTTCGGCGCTTACCAGACCAGCGTCGGCACGACGCGGCGCGCGTGGGCGAAGGAGAACAAGGCGCGCCTGGTCGGCTTCATCGGCGCCTACGTCGAGGCGATCGACTGGCTCTACGACCCGAGGCACAAGGCCGAGGCGCTCGCAATCTACATGAAGCACCTGAAGGACGCGCCGAAGCAGGCGGCCGAGCAGTCGTACAAGATCATGCTGTCGGGCAGCGAAGGCTTCCAGAAGAAGGCGAAGATCAGCCTGCGCGGCGCGCGCACCGTGCTGAAGCTGCGCTCCGAGTACGCCAAGCCGCAGAAGGACCTGAAGGACCCGAGGAAGTACATCGACGAGACGTACTACCGCGAGGCGGTGAAGCGTCCCGCGAAGAAGAGCGAGACCTGAGAGACGGCGCGATGCCCGAGCGCCCGCGCGTCCTGATCGCGGGCGCCGGCATCGGCGGCCTCGCCGCCGCGCTCGCCCTGCTCCGGCGCGGCTTCGACGTCGCCGTCTTCGAGCAGGCGAAGGAGCTGAAGGAAGTCGGCGCCGGCGTGCAGATCAGCGCGAACGGCACGCGCGTGCTCGACGCGCTCGGGGTGCTCGCGCCTTTGCGCGAGCAGGCGTGCGAGGCGGCCGGGAAAGAGATCCGGCTCTGGAACACCGGGCGCACGTGGAAGCTCTTCGACCTCGGGGCGGTCTCCGTCGAGCGCTACGGCTTCCCGTATCTCACGGTCTATCGCCCCGACCTGCTCGGAGCGCTCGCCGACGGCGTGCGCGCGAGGAAGTCCGACGCGATCCGCCTCGGTGCGCGGGCGGTCGGCGTCGAGGAGCGCGGCGACCGCGTCGTGCTGAAGCTCGAAGGCGGCGCCGAAGCCGAAGGCGACGTCCTCGTCGGCGCCGACGGCGTCCACTCGAAGATCCGCGAGGCGCTCTTCGGGGAGCACGACGCGACGTTCACCGGCCTCATGGCGTGGCGCGCCACCGTGCCGATGGACCGCCTCCCCGCCCACATGGACCGCCCCGTCGGGACGAACTGGGTCGGCCCGGGACGCCACGTCGTCCACTACCCCGTGCACGGCGGCGAGCGGATGAATTTCGTCGGCATCGTCGAGCGCGGCGACTGGCGCATCGAATCGTGGACCGCACGCGGAACGACGGACGAATGCGCCGCCGATTTCGCGGGGTGGCACGCCGACGTCCACGCCATGATCGCGAGCGCCCCCTCCCTGTACAAGTGGGCGCTGCTCGGGCGCGACCCGATGCCGCGCTGGACCGACGGCGGCATCACCCTTCTCGGCGACGCCTGCCATCCCATGGTGCCGATGCTCGCGCAGGGCGCGGTGATGGCGATCGAGGACGGCCTCGTCCTCGCGCGCTGTCTCGAGCGGTTCGAGCCGCGCGAGGCGTTGACGCGCTACGAGACGGCGAGAAAGGAGCGCACGGCCCGAGCCGTCCTCGGCTCCGCGCAGAACGCCGCGCGCTTCCACAATCCGAAGCTCGCCGACGCCGCGGGCGCGCAGGAATACGTCGACCGCGAGTGGAGCGAGGAGCGCGTGAAGGAGCGCTACGGATGGCTGTTCACGTACGACGCGGCCACAGCGCCGGTATGACGGCGGGATGATCAGGTAAACCCCAAACCGCAGACTCCGGATTAGAATCGCCCGACCCCTTCGAGGAGGACCGCCATGGCCAGGCTCCACATCAACGGCAAGACGCGCGACGTTCCGGTGGAGGGCGACACTCCCCTCCTCTGGGTGATCCGCGAGCACGTCGGGCTCACCGGCACGAAGTACGGGTGCGGCATCGCACAATGCGGCGCCTGCTCGGTGCACATCAACGGCGAGGTGCGCCGCTCGTGCTCGATCCCGGTGAAGACGCTCAAACCCTCGGACCGCATCGTCACCATCGAAGGCCTCTCCGCGGACAGCTCGCACCCGGTGCAGCGCGCCTGGGCCTCGGTCGACGTGCCGCAGTGCGGCTACTGCCAGTCGGGCCAGATCATGGCCGCGGCGGCGCTGCTGAAGAAGCACGCCAATCCCAGCGACAAGGACATCGACGAGGCCATGACGAACATCTGCCGATGCGGCACCTACCAGCGCATCCGCGAGGCCGTCCACACCGCGGCCGACCTCGCGCGCAACGGCAAGTCGGACGTGTAAGGAGGCCCCCGTGAAGACCACGAATCTTTCGCGCCGCAAATTCATCGTCGGCTCGGCCGCCGCGGGCGGGCTCGCGCTCGGCTTCAACGTTCCTTTCGCCGGCGCCGCGACCAAAGCGCGCGCGCAGAAGACCGCCGCGACCGCGGCCGATGCCGGCACCGAGATCAACGCCTGGGTGGTGGTGCGTCCGGACGACACCTGCGTCGTCCGGATCGCGCGCTCCGAGATGGGCCAGGGCACGCTCACCGGCCTCGCGCAGCTCGTCGCCGAGGAGCTCGGCTGCGACTGGAAGCAGGTGCGCACCGAGCACGTCAATCCCGACCAGAACCTCGCGCGCAAGCGGGTCTGGGGCGAGATGGCCACCGGGGGCAGCCGCGGCATCCGCACTTCCCAGGACTACGTGCGCAAGGGCGGCGCGGCCGCGCGCATGATGCTGGTGCAGGCCGCGGCGAACGAATGGCAGGTGCCGGTCGGCGAAGTGACGGCGCAGAACGGCGTGATCGCGCACGCCGCGTCCGGCCGCTCGACCACCTACGGCAAGCTCGCCGAGGCCGCGGCGAAGCTCGCGCCGCCCGATCCCAAGACGATCAAGCTCAAGGACCCGAAGGACTGGACCATCGCGGGCAAGCCGCTCAAGCGGCTCGACACCGCCGACAAGCTGAACGGCAGCAAGGTCTACGCGATCGACCTCAAGCTGCCGAAGATGCTGAACGCCGCGGTGAAGCAGTGTCCCGTGTTCGGCGGCAAGCTGGTGTCGTACGACGAGTCCGCGGTGAAGAAGCGCCGCGGCGTGAAGCGCGTCGCGCGCGTGAACGACTCGGCGGTCGCCGTGGTCGCCGACACCTGGTGGCGCGCCAAAACCGCGCTCGAGGCGCTGCCGATCGTCTGGGACGAGGGCCCGGGCGAGAAGCAGTCGGACGCGACCATCGCCGCGCGCCTGAAGGACGGCCTCGATGCCGCCTCGGGCAGCGAGCCGATGGCCTCGTGGGGCGCGGGCGACGCGTTGAAGACGATCGCCGCCGCGCCGAAGAAGGTCGAGGCGGTCTACGCCACGCCCTTCCTCGCGCACGCCACCATGGAGCCGATGAACTGCACCGCGCTCGTCACCGCCGACAAGGTCGAGATCTGGACCCCGACGCAGAGCGCCGAAGGCACGCTCGCCGCGGCGTGCGAGCAGGCGGGCCTGCCGCTCGAGAAGGGCGTGGTGCACAAGCTCGACCTCGGCGGCGGCTTCGGGCGGCGCGGCGGCACCCAGGACTACACGCGCCAGGCGGTCGCCATCGCGAAGCAGTTCCCGGGCGTTCCGGTGAAGCTGATCTGGAGCCGCGAGGAGGACCAGGCGCACGACTTCTACCGCCCGATCTCGCAGTGCAGGCTCAGCGCCGGTCTCGACGAGAACGGCAATCTGACCGGCATGCACATCCGCCTCTCGGGCCAGTCGATCAACGCCTGGCTCAACCCCGGCGCGATCAAGGGCGGCAAGGACATGCGCCAGCTCCAGGGCATGTACCAGGAGCCGGGCGACGCGCAGTTCGGCTACACCGTGCCCAACCTCCTGCTCGAGTACGCGATGCGCAACACGCACGTGCCCGTCGGCCCGTGGCGCGGCGTCAACACCAACCAGAACGGCGTCTACCTCGAGTGCTTCATGGACGAGGTGGCCAAGGCGGCCGGCAAGGACCCGCTCGAGCTCCGGCGCGCGCTGATGGCGAAGCACCCGCTGCACCTGCGCGTGCTGAACGCGGTCGCCGAGCGCGCCGGCTGGGGCAAGCCGCTGCCCGAGGGCGTGCACCGCGGCATCGCGCAGTTCATGGGCTACGGCAGCTACTCGGCGGCGGTCGCGGAAGTGTCGATGACGCCCGAGGGCAAGGTGAAGGTGCAGCGCATGGTGATGGCGATCGACTGCGGCCACGCGGTGAACCCGTCGCAGATCGAGGCGCAGGTCCAGGGCTCGGTCGCGTACGGCCTGTCGGCCGCCTTCTACGGCGAGATGAGCGTGCAGAACGGGCGCATGTCGGAGCTCAACTTCCACACCTACCCGATCCTGCGCCTCGCGCAGATGCCGAAGATCGAGACCGTGGTCATGCCCTCGGGCGGATTCTGGGGCGGCGTGGGCGAGCCGACCATCTGCGTCGTGTCGCCCGCGGTGATGAACGCGATCCACGCGGCGACCGGGAAGCCGGTGCGCTCGCTGCCGCTGAGGAAGCAGAACCTCGTGTGACCCCCGCCCCGGCCCTCCCCCTGTCAGGGGGAGGGAGCCGTGGGTCTAGCTGCCGCTGTACCAGTTGTATCCCTGGTCTTCCCAATACCCGCCGAGATAGGCGTTGCTCACCATGATCTCGACGATGTGCTTCGGGTTCTTGAACCCGAGCTTGGTCGGGATGCGCAGCTTCATCGGGAAGCCGTACTTCGGCGGCAGGATCTGGTCGGCGTAGCGGAACGCGAGCAGCGTCTGCGGGTGCAGCGCGGTCGCCATGTCGATGCTGGTCGAGTAGTTGTCGGCGCAGTTGAAGCCGACGTACTTCGCGCCGAGGTCGGCGCCGACGCGCTCGAGGAA